>CAYSPW010000001.1:0-72241 GCA_964433095.1 uncultured Gammaproteobacteria bacterium
CTGCTGTGCAGTTTAATTCAAAAGTGTAAACAACGCTAGGATATCTTACATATAAGCTAAAAAATATATACTTATTTAAATCACAATGGAATTCCATGCCAATATGTGGTATAATTATTGGAAACTAAAAACCGTTCTTTTCCCTGATTGTCAAGAAAGGAAAGTAAAGTTATGCAAGAAAAGCCACTCTACTTCATTGACTTCTTCCTTATCGAAGACAAAAAAAAGTTAATCCCTCGTCAGATCTTCGTGCTGATGAAGATGACGACAGAGCCTCTGTCTTTAAAGAACAGGGTGGATCTGATCCACTCCAAAGAACAGTTACTGAGACGGTTCCACGAATCCGATCTCGGACAGTCAAATCTTTCCGACTTATTGGCCGAATGCCAAGAGGCCCGTTCAATTACTCTGCCGAAAACGAGCGATATTGAACCTCTATCCTTCACCGGCCTCAATGCTTTTGTTTTTTTCTCCATAATGAGCCGGCTGAAAATTAATGAGGATAAGCTGATTAAATATAAAGAACGGTTGACCATTTGTGACGAACAGATTAAGGGATTTCAGTCTATTTACCAACTGCAAACCACGGTCTTTGGACCGCCGGCAGCAGATGGCGAGAAAGCAAACTTTGTTTCGCAGTGTCTTGGATGTGTTGCGGATTCCTGTTCGCAGTGTCCGATCTGGAAAAAAAAGAGTCGGCTGCACAATTAAGGAATCCGGCCTGCCGTCCGTGTTTTACCATATTATACGGGCGGTTTTTTGACTTTTAAGCCTGAAGATAATATAATTAGTAAAATTAAATATATTTTTATGAAAAAAATCACTCTCTTTCTGTCAATTTTGATAATTTTTACATTGGGAATCGGCGGCATGTGCGACAAAAAACAAGACGCCGCCCATCAAACTCCGACAAATAATCAGCCAACCGCTACCGATACCGACAACCAACCACGGGAAGAAAATTTTATTCAAAAATCGCTCAAGGAAATGATGGCGCTGGATAAAACACTGAAATGCGTCATCACTGTCAACGATCCGCGCGTAGAGGGTACATTTGATCAGACTATGTACTTGGACTCGGAAAAATTCAGAATAGATTCATATGTAGACGTGCCGGAGTCGGAAATGGGAACAATGAATTATCACATGATCAGCGACGGAGTGTGGATATATACGTGGGCTTCCGGACAAAAAAACGGACTGAAGATGAATATCGCACAAATGCAGGAAATGGGCGAACAATACCCGAATGAGTCGGTTGACGCCACCGAGGCTTCACAAGTTGATTTGGAACAAAAGTTTGATTATGATTGCGTGCGTTGGCGCAAAGACCAATCCCTATTGAATCCTCCCCGCGATGTTGAATTCACCGACTTTCTGCAACAGATGCAAAATATGACCGGTATCCTGCAAAACATGGACGCAAACAGCAATGAAGATTTATGCAAATTATGCGATTACGAGACAGACGAACAAGCAAGACAACAATGTTTGAGTCAACTCGGGTGTTAATAAAATTAAGCCGGCGGCAATTGCCGGTTTTTTTGTTTCGGTTTGATTTTTTTACTAAACCATGCTAAATTAATTCAGTAATTGTACATGAATTTTAATGATATGGTCGCGAATATATTAGACGGCCGTCAAATCGCCGCGAAAATTGAAGAAAAGAACAAAAGCAGAGTAAAAAAACTTAAAAAAAGAGGCATTCATACAAAATTGGCCGTATTTTTAGTAGGCGATGACAAACCTAGTCGCACTTATGTAAAAAAAAAACAACAAGCCGCCCGCCGCACGGAAATTGACTTTGATTTGCATCATTTTCCGTCTGACATTAAAATGCGGGAAATTGTGACGCAAATACAAAAAATTCAGAAAAAGGAGGGTTTGTCCGGCCTGGTTGTTCAACTTCCTCTGCCGGAACATTTGTATACACCACAAGTTTTAAACGCTATCAATCCTGATATTGACGTAGATTGTTTGAGTGATGTAAATTTGGGCCGCCTGGTCAAACATACCAACCATATTACTCCTCCCACTCCTGCGGCTGTTATGGAAGTACTTGAATACTTGAACGTTAATTTATCAGGGAAAGAAGTGGTAATTATCGGGACAGGCGCACTGGTGGGCAAACCGCTGGCCATTATGATGATAAATGCCGGAGCCAGTGTCACCACCTGCAACGAAAAGACGGAAAATATATCCGCCAAAACAAGCCGAGCTGATATAATAGCGACGGCAGTGGGCAAAAAAAATATTTTAACAGGTTCAATGATAAAAAAAGGGGCGATAGTAATTGATACCGGAATTCATTTCAGTAATAAAAAAATCAGTGGTGATATCAATTTCAAACAGATCAGCAAAAAAGCTTCTTATGTTACGCCTACACCGGGTGGAATCGGCCCCATTACGGTGGCTAGACTATTACTCAATACGGTGATGTGTGCCGAAGAAAAACAGACAACAAAGAAGTGATGCTTGACAAGATCTCTAATACATGGTAAATACCGGTTAGATATGACACGTAAGTGGTTTTTTAAAAAAAAGGAGGGAAAATGAAAAACAGTCTGCAAAATCTAAAAGTACTGTTGAATCAAGCTCGCGTAATAAGCGCCAAAATACAGGAATGCGCGGCCATGGATCCGAACGCGGAACATTCCCGGCTCATGAAACACCTGAGTCAGGCAATGGAAAATATTATGGCTGCCGGAAATGAAGTTGCCCGTGCCCAGCGGCAACTCAAATCATCCGACACCGATATTGCGGTTAAGCCTTGCCGCGGTATGCACCAAGCCGCGACTTCCGCTTGGAAAATAAAGGGAGGTTAGAGAGGACAAGGTTGAAAATAAGCCACAAGACCATCAATGCAATTGGTGGTCATTTTTTTATTTTTTTTAAAATCCTTTTTAATTCTGTTAAATTACTAATCTTTGCCATTTCCCGTCTAAATTTTTTAGCATGCTCCATGCCCTTGAAATACATTAATAGATGCTTGCGAAAAGTAATAACACTACCGGGACCATAGCGCTTTTCATGCAACTTGGCATGCTCAAGCACGACCCGCGCTATTTCTCCGTAACCTGGCTTGGTCGCGAGGCCGAATATCCAGGGATTGCCCAAGGCGGCGCGACCGATCATTACTCCCGACGCGTCGGTTGTTCGCAGACAACGTTTAATGTCAGCTTGAACTTTAATATCACCATTGGCAATAAGCGGTATATTTATCAATTTGGCTACTTTGGCAATCATGCGCCAATCAGCACCGACGTCATACCCTTGCTTGCGCGTGCGCGCGTGTATACTGATGGCGTCTACTCCGACCTGCTCCAAACCGGTAGCGAATTGCAATATTTCAGCCGGGTCAGACCAACCGAGCCGGGTTTTAACGCTGACCGGAACACCTAAATTGGCCGCTTTAAGAGTTTGAACAATATGATAGGCTTTATCGTGATCTTTCATCAAGCCGGCACCTGAACCACCTTTTCTGGCGATTTTAGAGACAGGACAGCCCATGTTGACATCAATGCCGTCGGGCCTATATTTATTAACTAAAATACGGGCCGCCTCGGACATGACCAGCGGATCAGAACCAAAAATCTGCAGCACTATCGGTCTTTCCTCCCGCGTGAATTCACACATCTCCAAAGTCTTTTTGTTTTTTCTGAATATGGCCTCGCTACTTACCATTTCGCGAAAAATTACAAAATTCCGACCTGATACTCGGCGACAAATTTGACAAAATGGACTGTCAGTCATATTAGCCATGGGCGCTAGTGCGATCAGCGGCTTTTTTTCTAACCACATATGACAATATTTCATTTTATTTGTATAATATTAAGAGTAAAATAATTCAGTCAAAAAAACAAGTAAAGAGAAAATTTATGCGCATGCGTCTCATATTATTATTGTTGCCGTTAGCCATGTTAACGATCAATGCCGGATGTTTTACAAAGCACCGTCATCTCCCATCAACCGATAACCGGCAGGCAGTCGACCACAAGCAAGATCGATACAAATTTTCCAACCACGACTTTGTAATCACACTGCCCGGGGATTATGATCGCAAGCAAGCCGAGAATGGCTTGGTCACACCATTGGTACCTGATTCTTTTCCAACCTTCTCCTATTATACCCAAGACCCGATTGAAGACAATTCAGCAGCCGGTCTGATTGATCACGAGCTTACTGTTATGCGAAAATATTGTCAATATACCGACGGATGCGCGCGAATTTTGTATTCGCAGGTAGCTTCACTCGGCCAATACGAAGCGGCTAAAATCGTGAAAAAATTACAAGGCCGAACCGATCCCGGATCAGAAGGGTTTGTCCAAACTTACAGCTATTTGTTACATATTCCAAAACAAAATTACACCTATCGTTTTTACACTTCGGCCGATGATACACGAGACTTGGAAAAAATCGAGTTTAAATTTGATGAAATAATGAAAACCATTGAATTGCATTAAATTAAAAAATAAATACGATTGACTAATTTTTTAAATTCTGACATAATGCCAATATTATTAAAAAATATACTAATGCCTGTGGAAGTGAGGTGGGATTCCTTCACTGTGCCGCAACGGTAATGCCATAATGGCTAGTCCGGTCTTCAGGTAATTTACATTTCCCGAGCAGGAAGCCGAGTTAAAAAAAGAGTCTTATTCGGTCGCGTGTATCCTGTTTCAGGATGCTTTTTTTTTAATCTTTTGAATTTCATGTTCAAATTTATTGAGAAAAATATCACATTAGTTCTGATATGGACTTTCTTGTTGTTAATCACCGTTTTGAGCGGATATACTACCTATGTAAAGTCTGCCGATTTTTCCAAAACCATACATAGTGACTATAAAAGTATAGACTACTCTATACAAAAATATTATTCAAACCGGATTCAAGAGCCAAATATTGATTTTAGTTTAGATGAAAATGAACAATATAAAGCGCGGGGTAATCAAAAAGTATACACTAGTATAGACAAACTGCAAATTATCAATGATGGCACCGCTACCGCGTCCGAGTCATTGGCACCATCTTCCGCTTCAAACTTTGCTAACGCTAACGGTGACCGAACCATAATTTCCGCGACTTTAAAAGTCGCGGATAAAGAATATACGGCTGAATTGACCGATCCGGTAACTGTTTATGAAATGATGGACAAAACGCGCCGGCAGACAGATTTTACTTTTGAGAGCCGAAATCATGATTATCTGGGTCATTTCATCACCGCCATAAACGGTACTTTGAATGATAAAAAAACGGGGCGCTTTTGGATTTATTATGTTAACGGTGAAAAAGCGCGTATCGGTATTTCAAATAGAATATTAAAAAATAATGATATAATAGAATGGAAATATGAAAAAGACACAAGCGTTCATTTTTAGTTGTTCTTTGGTGCCGATCTTATTGGCTTTTTTTTTCACTAACGTGGGTCACGTTAGTGCGGCTGTCACAAGTTCAGCCGATACCGTGGCCACGTCCAGTACAACCGCTCAACCTTTTACCATCACTTCTACCACGCCTACCGGCATCAAAACTGTTACTGCCTCCACTTCCATTGGTAATTCTTTCTCCACTACTACGTCCGGCACGCTTAATTATACGTTAAACACCCCCCCTTCTTCCAAAGCTACGGTTAAAGCTGAAAAAGGACCGGTGAATTTTCATTTACGCCATCAAGATCGCATCATATATCAGGCCGATATTGAAATGAGCAATGTCACCTATTTCGACTCATGTAATAATATTGATTATCACCTAAGCGGCACAAGCACGGTTTTTTCCACTTTGGTGAAAGCAGACCAAAAAAGCAGCGCGTTTAAAATTACAAATGCTCAATACGACGCGTTGTTAAACGCTTTTCACGTATCTTGCGTTGATGTCGCCTCTTCATCGGGGGAGGGTGGACATGAGTCGGCTTGTAATAATTGGAATTATACTGTGGACGGTGAATACCCGAGTATATCCATGGATAAATATGAACTGAGCGGCGGTGAATCGGTTTACGTTTTTTTTTCCACACCATGGAAGGTAACGGCAAACACCTCTACGGCAGCGGTCGGAGAGCCTGTGCGGTTTACTACTTGGAGATACGACTACGCAAACACGCGGGATCCTTGGGCAACTGATGGAGGAAATTCAATAGAAATTTCAGTACCAAACCCTAATCCAAGTGGCTGGTGGGATGAAATTATCGCCACCAGCACTATAATTACTGACACCAATGGACAGGTTGAGTATGCTTTTTCAACGAGCGGTACATATTATGCCAAAATTACCGCCCCTGATTGGTCGAAGTGGAGTGAAACTATTGCTATTGACATTCTTGACAGGTTCCACGAACCCGCATCTCAATCAGCTTCATCAAGCCAAGACACTATTAATTCTGCCGTATCCGAACAAAAACAGACTGATTTGGTGCCTGAGGAAACAATCCAGCAGGCGGTGGATGGTATAATTGAATTTTTACGTTCCAAACAAAGCGAGGATGGTGGTATCATTGACGGCGGTATCAGTGATTGGGCGGCCATTTCTTTTGCCGCGACCGATATCGACCCCGCTGAGGTACGAGGCGATGGCGACAGCCTGGCCGAATACATTGACAATTATGAATTTAACCACGATACTGAATTAAATTTATGTGCTAGCTATCCCAGGCACATATTGGCGCTCAGCGCCGCGGACAGGACCATACAAGATCAAAACATCCAATCTCTTTATGGTAGTATGATTAATCAATGTGTTAAGAGCGGTAAACAATATGGAGAACCGGGCATCGGAGATGATGTTTTTGCCCTCTTAGCCTTGTCCATGTCGCCGGATGGGTACGCTGATCTTATCAATAATTTGTTGGACAATATCGTACGCGATCAAAGCACTACCGGTGCCTTTACCTGGAACGGATATCCGGATGCCGATATTACCGGAGCCGCTATAAATGCCTTCGCGCGCTCCCGACAAGCCGGATTCACTTTTGACGAACGAATAATAGATAAAGCCAAAAACTATCTAAAAAGCACTCAGCTTCCCGACGGTGGATGGGGCTTCGGCCAAAGTTCGGCACTAACCACCTCTTGGGCCGTTATGGGCATAAATTCCATTAATGAAACACAATCTGAATGGATTCACAGTGAAGGAAAAAATCCTTGGCACGTGCTGGTTGAAAACATCAATGAGGACGGATATTACGAATCAAGCCGGTCTGAATCTGAAATTGACTGGTTTTCCACAAAGCACGCTATCCCTGCCATGCTTGGTCATGGCTGGCCGATTACTATCTCCAAATCGCGTAGCCATAACAGTGATGAAAGCGGCAATGATACGAGCAACCGGGAGAACGTGGAAAATAGTTATTTGGAGTCTAAGACTGACAATGAAACCGATCAACAAAATGAAACCGATCTAGACCAAAAAAATAGTGAAGACACCGCTGAATCGCCGACTGAAAAACAGCAAAATCCGAAAGCTGGAAAAAAAGATGACAGCAGGCAAGATGATGAAAAACAGACGACGGACAAAGAAGAGAAGAAAGATAACGAGCAGGAAAATGTATTTAATTCTCCACCGGATAATAGTACGGTGGAAAAAGAATTTACCGGTTTGGAAAAATTCGGTATCAAAGGACAGGTTTTATCCGATCCGGTTCAGACCGGCGATGACAATCCGGAAATATTAAAACAACCCGAATCGGCCACGGGCGGCACTCGGCTACTTGCTAATCAAATGAGTGCCAAATCGTCCGAGCATGCCGGATATTTCGGGAGGATGATAGATTTTTGGCTAAAAAACAGCGAAATAATCTTTATTACTGACGGAATTTTATTAATTCTATTATCAATTTATTTCTACTATAAAAAAACATAAATATATAAATGATATGAAAAAAAATGCCTTCCAATGGACGGTTGTATGCCTGTTGATAATTCTTGGCTTGGTAGCCAGGTTATTGCCGCACGCCCCCAACTTTACCCCGATTGCCGCGATAGCCATATTTAGTGCCATTTATTTACCCAAAAAAATCTTTCTAATTGCCCCGATGCTTGTGATGATAATTAGTGACTATCTTATCGGATTTTACAGCTTACCAATTATGGCTTCCGTTTATTTATGTTTTATTTTAAGTGCTTTTATCGGACTCTTAATTAAAAGATACAAAAATGTTCAATCAATCATCGGCGGCGCTGTCGGTTCCGCGTTTGTATTCTATCTGATCACCAACGCGGCTGTTTGGTTTTTTTCAGGACTTTACCCCAATAATTTCTATGGATTAGTTAACAGTTATGTAATGGCTCTTCCTTTCTTCAAAAATACGCTGGCCGGGGATATATTTTACGTTGTAGTGATGGTTGGAATCATGGAATCGGCTCTGTTTTTGCAACAAAAAAAACCGCACGCGCAGCCACGGTTGAAATTACTAACTAATCATCTTACTTCAAGGCTTTAAAAAAAGCCTTGAATAACGGATGTGGCTGTAAGGGTTGGGATTTAAATTCAGGATGGAATTGCACGCCGATCATAAAGGGGTGGGTTTTATCTTCCACAATCTCAACCAATTCATTGTCCGGCGAAACACCGGCCAGCAGCAGCCCTTTTTCAGTCATGATTTGTCTGTACTCATTGTTAAATTCGTATCGGTGTCTGTGTCTCTCGGATATTTTTTCAGTTTTGTAAGCTCGGAAACTTTTGCTTTTTTTATCCAGCAGGCATGGATAAGCACCCAAGCGCATGGTTGCTCCATAATTGCCGCTTGCCATGTATTTTTTTTGTTCCTCAATGACATGAATTACCGGATGCATCGTGTCCGGATTTAATTCTTCGGAATTAGCTCCCTTTAATCCACACGCGTTGCGGGCGAATTCAATTGTTTGAATCTGCATTCCCAGGCAAAGACCTAGATAGGGAATTTTATTCAAACGAGCGTATTGCGCCGCCAATATCATGCCTTCGGTGCCGCGCGTGCCAAAACCTCCTGGAATAACCATACCGTCAAGCTGACTCAGCTCTTTCAGCTTTGTTTTATCTTTTTCATATACTTCCGAATCCAGCCATAAAATCCTCGGCTTTACATTATTGGCCCAGGCCGCATGTTGCAGTGATTCTATCACTGATATGTACGTATCGCGGCAAGATTTAAAATTAAAATACTTGCCCACTATCCCGATTACACTCTCTTTTTTTATTTTTTTTATTTTTCGCGATAAATCTATCCAATCACTCATGCCGCTTTGCTTACCACGATAACCCAGCGTCTTTAATATCTCGTCGCCTATTTTTTGCCGATGAAAAATTATCGGCACATCATAAATTGATTCTACGTTTGGACCTGAAATAATTCTTTTTGCCGGTAAACTGCATACATTGCTGATTGTATTTTTAATATCCTCGCTAACCGGATCTTTAGCACGACAAATGATAAAATCAGGTGATATGCCGGCAGAATTTAAAGTTCTGATCGCATATTGAGTGGGCTTGGATTTCTGTTCTCCTAAAAGCGTGGGAGTGGGCAGATAACTAACCATCACAAAACTGACATCTTTGGGATTTTTCACTTTCATCATCCTGGCCGCTTCCAAAAAAAGCAACAGCTGGTATTCTCCCACCGTACCGCCATATTCCACTATTACTATTTCCGCTTGGGTTTTTTTTTGGCAAAGTTTAATCCTTCTGATTATTTCTTTGGGAACATCCGGGACCACCTCTACATCCTCGCCGCCGTATTCCAGGTTTCTTTCACGGCGGATCACTTCCTTATAAACTTGTCCGGTGGTGATATAGTTATCGGCCGTGCATGTTTGACCGGTAAAACGCTCGTAATTACCCAAATCCTGATCCGCCTCTATTCCGTCTTCACCTACAAAAACCTCGCCATGCTCAGCCGGACGAATGGTGCCGGCATCAATATTGACATACATGTCACATTTGATATTAGCCACTTTGTGGCCTTTGGCCTGGATTATCTTGCCAATGGACGCTGATGCCACCCCCTTTCCCACAGAAGACATTACTCCTCCGATTACGAATATATATTTAGCTTTTTTGCTCATAATCACTAATTAAAAAAAACATTTTGTTTGTGTCAAACGCTTGATTTAAAAAATCTAAAAAAATCTTCCGACAAACGAAAAAAAAATATTATGATTGCTTTACTATAACTTTAACAGCAGCTTCCAAACCATGGCCCAAGGAAACATTGATGGTATATTCTCCGCTTTCCTTAATCGGCTTGTCAAGTCTGATCCGTGATGACTTAATATTTAAGCCGTATTCTTTATTTAGCGCTTTGGCTATTTTACCCGCGCTGACCGAACCGTAAAGCTTGCCGGCCGGACTTGACTTAGCGTACAAATTTAGCTCGGCGCCATCAATCTTGCCGGCAATTTTTTGTTCTTGCTTGAGCTCCACTTCCATTTGTTCCACTTTTTTCTTTTTTTGATTTTTGAACTGTTCCACAATGTTATCAGTCGCCAATTTTGCCAAACCATTGGGTATTAAAAAATTTCTGGCGTAACCGTCCGCCACCTGCTTGATTTCTCCTTTACTCCCCGTTCCGGGCACGTCTTTGTTTAAAATTACCTTCATATGTTTACTATATTAGCATAAAGCTTGAAAATCATGCAAGATATTGTTAAGATTCATTTAATTTAGACTATATTATTCTTATCTCTATTTCTATGAAATCCGGTATTGTCGTTTTGGTAGGCAGGTCAAATGTTGGTAAATCCACATTGCTTAATACTTTGGTAGGCACCAAAATAGCGGCCACAAGCGTCAAGCCGCAGATGACTCGCCATACCATCCATGGTGTAATGAACACGGACAAAGGCCAGGCGGTTTTCGTGGATACGCCGGGAATTTTCAAAGATAAAAAAAATCTTTTAAATGCCAAGTTAACACAAAAAGCGTTTCAGGCTATTGAAGATATCGACCTGATCGTATATGTTGTTGATCCCACTCGCGATATCGGACCGGAAGAAAGGTCCGCATACGGTATGATACGACATCTTAAGCTGCCAAAAATACTGGTAATCAACAAAAGCGATCTGCCGGTCGCGCAGAGAAAATATGAAAAAAGCTATTTAGACTGGAGCGATGATTTTGACGCGGTTTTTAGACTTTCCGCCTTGCGCGCCAGACATATCAAGCCTTTGCAAGATAAAGTAATAGAATTATTGCCGCGTGGCGAGCCGATGTACAGTGAAAATCAGTTGACGAATATTGACAATTATTTCTGGGTGTCGGAAATCATTCGTGAAAAAGCCTTTTCCGTGTTTGAAAAAGAAATACCCTATTCCTTATCGGTGGAGGTTGATAATATTGAAGAAAAAGAAGATATTATGGTTATATCGGCGCGTATTTTAACAGGAGCGGAAAAATACAAAAAAATTGTAATTGGTAGAAAGGGAAATAAAATTAAAGAAATCGGGAAAATGGCCAGAAAAGAACTTGAACAGGCCTTAAATAAAAAGATATACTTGGAATTGGAAGTGGAAGTGGACAAGCATTGGATGGAAAGAATCTAAATACCCTTTTTTCAATGCAAACAAAAAAAGGGTTGTTTGTTTTAATACCGTCTCAAAAGTAATTATTTAAGCCGAGAACAATCATCACTCATAACCGTATTTTTTCGATTCCGCTGATAAAGACTCGCCTCCCAACAGCTTAAATCACATCTCCATATTCAAATAGTAGGATATTTAAGCACATCCCGTACCATCTTTATATCTTGCAGGATTTTTTCCCGCAATTCGTATTTGGAATTAAAACCGCACATTTCACTTACCTTTTGTATCGGTTCAATCTCAATATATACACCATAAAAATCCTCATCTAGATAATCAAGCAGGTGTACTTCCACTTTCCACGGTTTATTCCGTATAGCCAACGCGCCTTTGTATTTTTTCTTGCGCACATCAACCCAAACCGCGTAGACACCGCTGTCCAGATCAACTTTTCTTTTTGGAGTATCCAGATTGGCAGTCAGATATCCTGTTTTAGCGCCGATGCCGTCGCCGCGTACTACTATTCCGCTGAACATATTTTTTTTGCATTTATTGTTCTAGTAATTGCGTTGCTTTTTCCAAACCGAAATCACGCACATCAATCAACTCTTCGCCCTCGCGCTGTTCAACAAACATTTCTTCCACGATAACGTCCGGAACAATCCCCTCTTCGTCAATTTGCCGATTAAGCGGCGTATACCACCTGGCCACGGTTAATTTGATAGCTGATCCGTCAGGCAACTGCTCATAGTCCTGAACCGACCCTTTGCCGTAAGTCTGAACGCCGACAATGGTGGCCAGACCATAATCCTGCAAGGCTCCGGCCACAATTTCCGAACCCGAAGCCGTACCTCCATCTACCAATACCACGGTAGGCATATCCGTAAAACGATGATTGCCGGTGGCAATATATTCGTTGATTGTGCCGTTACTATATATCTCTCTTACGATAGTGCCTGAGTCCACCCATTCGCCAGCCACATCCACGGAAGTTTGCAAAAAGCCGCCCGGATTGCTTCTCAAATCCAGTATTACACCACGTGGTGCCTGAATAATTATTTCCCGAACCGCGTGATCAAATTCAGTCCAGGTTTCCTCGTTAAAATGAGTAATGCGCAAGTAAACCAAGTCGGATTCCATTTGATCCCATATTACGGTCGGAATATTGATTGTATCGCGCACTATGGTTATTTGTTCAATTTTTTCAAAACCGTCGTGAGAAACCGTTAATTGCACCTCGGTACCTTTTTGTCCCCTGATTTTATTCACCGCCTCATCCAAAGTGAGTCCGAAACTATCTTCTCCATCAATCGCGTAAATCTTATCGCCCGCCTTCAGTCCGGCTTTTTGCGCCGGTGAATCGCGCAACGGCGCGATTACGATTAATTGTTCTTCTTTGATGCCGATTTCCGCGCCAATGCCTTCAAATTCGCCGGCTAGATCTTTGGCGAATTCTTCCGCTTTGGCCGGAGGCAGATATATCGAATAAGGATCATCCAGTCCGGCAACCAGGCCTTCAAGCGCGCCATAGTACAAATCCACTTCATTTACCGGTTGGTCAATATATTTTTTATTTATTTGATCCCACACCTGCCAAAACATAGCAAAATCAAGCTGCTCGCCTGCTCTTTTTTGCGAATAGAAATTAAGTACTTTGGAAATTTTAGATTCGCTTTGCCCGGTCAAAATATTCTGCTCGCTTTGCCAAGCCAGACCGATAAAAAGACCGAAAGCAAAAGTCAGTACGGCTAAGCTGCCCGGAACTACCACTTTGGTAATTTTTTCCCTAAAACTCATATTAATTTTTTATCCGTCTAATGTTAGCGCCAATTTTTTTTAAGCGATTGGCCAAGTTCTCATAACCGCGTTCTATTACGTAAATATTACGCAATATAGATTCGCCTTCTGCCGCAATCATACCGATCAACAAAGCCATCGCCGGCCTGATTCCGTCCGGAGCTATCATTTCACGCCCCTTGAGCTCTGTCGGTCCTTCCACAAATACGCGATGCGGGTCAAGCATGGTTACTTTGGCGCCCAGCTTGACAAATTCCAAAAAATATACTGTCCTGTTTTCATATACCCAGTCATGAATCAAAGTTCTGCCTTCGGCTTGCGTGGCAATAGGTACGAAAAATGGAATATTGTCTATATTAATGCCCGGAAACGGCATGCCGTGTATTTTATCGGGCAATGCTTGTAAATCGGAGGGTATAATTTCAATATCAACAATTTTAAATTTACCATTTTTTGACAATCCATGATTCTTTACTTTGAATCGCTGCCTCATCACCTTTAATTTTTCCAGTTCCAACTCTAAAAACCGCACTGGACAATTTTTAACAGTCAGCCGTGATTTGGTAGTAATGGCCAACGATAAAAAAGCCATTGCTTCCAGCGGATCGGGCATAATATGGTAATAATCAACAGCCAGTAAAGAATTAACCCCGTTTATGATTAAGGTACTGGTGCCGATGCCGGAAATATCAGCGCCGGCCGCGTTTAAAAAATGACATAAATCCTGTACCATGTAGTTGGCGGAAGCGAATTTAATTACCGATTTACCCGGGGCCAAAACCGCTGCCATCAGCGCGTTTTCCGTGGGCGTGTCTCCGGCTTCGTACATTACCACTTCGGCCGGTTTTAATTTAAAATTTTTGACTGAATAGTAATCTTTTTTTGATTGTATATCAATGCCGAATTTCTCCAAAGCCAGCAAATGCGGACGCACGGTTCTCAGACCTAATTTGCAACCACCCGACCTGTATAGTTTGTACTGTTTTTCACGTGCCGCGAGAGCACCAAGCAGCATCAGCGAAGAGCGCACTTTGGCGCATGCTTGTTTGTCAATTTTATCCAATTCCAACCTGCCCGAGCTATCTATTTGCAGCTGATGATCCTTTAGCCAATTGTATTTTACTCCGATACTGTTTAATATTTCCAAAATTCGGTTTACCTCTTCAATCATAGGCATGTCCTTGAACAAAACCTTGTTTTTTAGCATCACCGAAGCACAGAGTATTGCCACCGCTGAGTTTTTAGCGCTGTTTACTTTAATAGAACCGCTTAATCTACACTGGCCACGTACAATAAATTTTGCCATACAAATTGAAAAATTCTTGTAAATACGCTATGATTATACAGTAGAAAATCAAAAAAATCAAATACGCGGGAGTTACATATTTATAAAAAAACTATGACCGAAAAAAATCGCTTAAACAGGCCAATTAGATTAGTAATTATGTTTTTTCTTATCATTCTTTTTTTAATTATTTCTCCTTTGATTATACTCTACACCATGGGATATAGATACAATTTCGACAATAAAGAAATTAAAAAAACCGGAGTAATCAGCATTGATGCCGAACCGGATGATGCCTTGGTTTTCGTAAATAATGAATTAATAAAAAAAAGCATGCCCATGAGGCTAACCAATATCCCTCCGGGTACATATAACCTCAGAATTGAAAAAAATGGTTATTGGGACTGGAATAAAGATATTACGGTTGAAAGTACGAAAACTACCTATATAAAAGAAATTACACTTTTTAAAAAGTCATTGCCGATAAAAATATTTGAACAAATATCGGATGAAATCTTGTTCATAATGCCGTCAAATGACGGACGCTACATTGTGATGATTATAAAAGAAAATAGTTTTTATGAAGTTGAACTGGTCAACACCGCTACTCAAAGTCGCAATCTGATCATGAGAAAAAGCGCTACCGCTCTGCCGGAAATTTCCTGGTCGCCTTATGATAATCATTTTTTGGCAAAAATAGTTGATGATGATATTAGTGAAATTCAACTGGTCAACGCCGAAAATCTGGATATGTCACAAACCTATCATTTTATCAATGCTGAAAACTTGACCTACCAGTGGCAAAAAAACAGTTCCGAACCAACCATATTCATAAACAGAAACAACACAATATACAAAACCTCGGTGAATTATGAAACCGAAATTGCGTTCACCACTTCAAACATCTGGTATATAGATGAAAAAAATAATCTGTGGCAGGTAAATAACAACGAAAAAAGTCTCTACCGCGATCAAAATAACACATACAACCTGAATGTTCCGATAGAACAGATAATAGATATTAATGACAATAGAGCAATATTAAAATGCCAGTCCGGTCATTTGGTCTTTCGTTTTGACAGCGACCAACCCGACCAAATTGTATTACTGCCCACTGAAAATCTTTTTTATAATCAGGGAACCCAAGAATGGATCAATTGGTCGGATTTTGAACTTTGGACCATCTACCGACAAGGTTCTTACGAACTACTAAATCGTACCAGTGAAAAAATTACGTTGGTACGTCCTTTGGACGAATTCGGCTTACTTGCGATAGCCTCTGAAAATTCTATTCTTGGATTTAATCCCGGCTATTATATTACTCACGAATTATTCAGTGGAGAAGCCATAGAGGAAATCACCGCCAATAAACAAACACGTAATATTTACTTTTTGGGCAGTGTCGGCCAAAACCATGGATTATTTGGGCTGGGGTATTAAAAAATATATTTTTTTAATTGTTACAGCTCCAATAAAGTTTTATCCCCTATTATCATGCGCCGGTTTTCAGCTGACTGCTGCGGCGCTTTTTTAATATTCACCCCTTTGCCGATTAAGCTGCCGCTGATTTTGATACCGCATTCAATGTGGCAATTCTCTAAAATAATAGAGTCGGTAACGGAGCAATTAATGACCACAGAACCTTGTCCCACAGTCACGTTGGGACCGACTCGGCAATTTTCCAGCCGACAGTTGGCACCGACTATGGACGGGCCAACAATTTTCACATTGGATCCGATATGAGCTCCGGCGCCGATTTGTACTTTCCCCCGCACGCTGCTATTTGCTTCGGCCGACAAATTCTCATTAATTGGTCGGTATTGCATGTTTCTAAGCAGCAAACGATTGGCAATCAATAAATCATCGGGCTTGCCCGTGTCCTTCCACCAACCGGTAATTTCATTGTATCCAACCACGTGTCCGTTTTTTAACAAATGAGAGTGAATACTGGAAATTTCATACTCGCCCCGCTCGCTTTTACTGATTTTTTCATAAACTTGAAAAAATAGTCTGGAGCCGTACAAATAAATGCCTGTTACCGCGAAATCATTGGGTGGAACTGTCGGTTTTTCCAAAACATCCACCAATTTGTTATTTTTGTCAAATACCGGCACGCCAAACCGCTCCGGATCCTTTACCTTGGAAAGCGCCAACATGCAGTCATGTTCCCCGGCATTGAACTCCTCCACCATGGTTTTAATACTGCCCAAAAAAATATTGTCGGACAAGTAAAACATAAACGGCTCGTCCTTAATGAATTTTTCCGCTTGTTTGACCACATGTGCTATGCCTTGCGGGCCTCCGACTTGTTCAAAAAAAGTGATATTGACCCCCCAATACCCTCCGTCGCCGACATATTTCTGTAGCTCGGTTTCACCCGGGTTGGTATTGATGAAAATCTGATTAATTCCGGCTTCCACCACTTTTTCAATGGCATGAAATATCATCGGCTTATTGGCAAGCGGCAGCAAATGCTTGTTTATGGTTGTGGTAATGGGATGCAAGCGCGTAGCTCTGCCGCCTCCGGTTAAAATCGCTTTTCTAATTTTCATACGTATTAAAAATTTTTTACCATTGAATTAAACCCTTAACCACCACCCGGTGGTAGGCTTTCATTATCGGATTACCGATCTTGTTAAGTATTGGATTATTCATTTCTTTTTCCTGAAACATTACCACCGCACCGGCTTTTTTAAGCAAATCGCGATCTTTCACTTGCTTCATTTTCTGAATTTTCTTTCGTTTTTTAAGCCACAATTTCCAATGCGCCGGCCGCAGCCAATATTTGTATACTTGTATTCTTTGCTTTGAATATCCATTTTTATACGCAAAATACCACAATCCGACTTCCAAAGCCAACCCAATCGGTAATAGGAGCAACAAGGTGGGAATTTTAAAATACATCAGCATAACGGCGTGCCTGTTTCTCTCCATCCAATAATACTTTTCAATACTGCGAGCAAAACGATATTTATGATAAAAAATGGAATCGCTCACCAATTTTATATCATATCCGGCCGAACGCAAGCGAAAAGACAGCTCCATATCTTCATGATACATAAAAAAATCTTTATCCAGGCCGCCCAACTCTTTAATCAAATCAAGCCTGAGCATCATAGCCGCGCCGCTGGCATAATCAATATCCTTAATTGACGACAACTCCACGCTTTTAAAATCATTGCGATAATCATTGCAAAAACCAAAACCAAGATAGTGAAAAGTATTGCCGCTGCTGTTGATATAGTCGGTATCGGGATAAAGCAGCATCAGGCTTTGCGCCGCTCCGATGGTTTTATCGCTTTGCATCTGCCGCACCAGCGGCTCAAGAGCGTTGGAAGATAAAAATCCATCATTATTGTGAAAAAAAGCATAATCAAAATCATTATCCATGGCCCAGCGCAAGCCGCTATTGTTGCCTTTGGCAAAACCAACATTCTCGGATTGGTTAATCAAGGTGACATGCGGCAATTCTTTGCCTGAAAGAGGCATCACGTTTTCATCAATGTGACGCGCAAAAGAACCGAGCTCGGGGTGTGGATTATTGACAATCACCAGCTCCAATCTGTGCTTGGGATAGTCAATCTTTTTTATAGCTGAAACGGCGTCGTCAACGTAGGACTCCGAATGGTAGTACAAAAGATAGATAATGGCTATTTTAGGATATTTCTCCATAGTATTTATGTCTGCCACGCCACTTCCACAGATATTTCAACCAGCTGTATAAATGAATTCTGGCGTTTTTATTACAAAGAAGCGCGCGCGCGATGCCGGGTATGCGCGATGATTCCCTGGCATGCCGATGCTTTATCACTATATCATGCACGTAATATACGGGCCAACCTTTTTCCCACATCATTTTGCACCAGTCACAATCTTCCATATAGGCGAAATAACGATCATCAAACCATCCGATATCTTCCACCACTTCATGTCTTACTACCAAAGCCGCGCCCAGCAACCAATCAACCGGCCTGGTTACTTGGTGATCAAAATCTTTCATGAGCATCTTGTCGCTTAATTTTCTCGCCCAATTCCATCTTTTATTCACGCGCAAATGCCTGATTGGTTTTATAAGAATTGACGGCAAGTCAAATCTATAACATGAATACTGCAAACTGCCGTCGATATTGAGCAACTTCGGTCCGATACAACCGATCTGCGGATTTTTATCCATGAATTTTACAATTTTTTCAATGATGTTTTTCCCGGGCTGTAAAAAAGTATCGCGATTGAGAGCAAAATAGTAGCGGGCAGGAGTAATTTGAAAACCATAAGTATTTGCTCGACCAAATCCGATATTCGTACCCGGATCAAGATAGCACACCATAGGATATTTTTCAAATAAAGCCTGCTTTATGTTGTCGGCATTGCATGAATTATCCACTACCGTCACCCGCAGTTTTAAATTGCTGCCGCGCGTGTCATTAATAATAGACTCAACCGCGCTGAGAATGTCATTTTTCATCATTAAATTTACCAGCACTATTGTTATATCTTTCATAAATTATTTCCACCAAGTTCTAATTTCGCGCCACTTTAATATTCTCCTTTTTTTTATAAACAAACGTTTTTTCTTGATTGAATGCCTGTTATCATATAATTCACTTAACGCCTTTAGTGTTTGTTTGTCAAAAAAAAGGAACCAGATAATTTTCCTTACTTCGTATAGAAAAATCCAAGGAGCGTCAAGCAGTAAATTCTGCCAATACTCGTTTTTATACAATGTTGACAAATGATTACGATAGCTGAAATACCTTACCAACGCCGGCTGAGTTAGCTTTTGCCGGCCGATACTTTGTCTATCCGGACCGAATACGCTGCGGTCGTGATACGCAACCGTATCAAGCAATACAAACGACTTCAAGCCATGTGAGCGCATGCGGAAAGCCAAATCAACATCCTCTTTATAGTTTTGATATGACTGATCAAACAAATTGCCATTTTCAAACACCACCTCGTCAACTTTGCTCTTTTTGTAAATGGCCAATGCGCCACTCAGACCAAAAATTTCTATCGCTTTTTTACTGCGCAACATTCCGATTTGCTTGTTTTTGGATTGATTGGACCACAGCTCGCCTGACAGCCAGTCCACCACTCTCCTGCTTCGATATACTTTCAATCCCAAACTGTCAATAGTACAAGTAAAAGTATCCAAAAAATTGCTCTTTCGACTATTCTTCACTTGTCTTAAAGCCTGATAATCCCAGACCGACAAGCGTGGAGCGGCCGCGCTTACATCCGGCCTGTTATCCATAAATTTAACCAAATTTTTAAAACAGTCCGGAGATAAAAAAATATCTTGATTTAAAATCACACAATATTTGCTTGTGCTTTTTTTAAACAACTGGTTATGGCCGCCGGAAAAACCAATATTGTCACTATTTTCAAACAATTGATGGTGAACAAATAGTGTATTCAATTCTCTTTCCATTATTTTGACAGTGTCATCACCGGAATGATTATCCCATATCAACAGCTTCCAATCCTGAAAGCTCTGCCTTCTCAGACTTTCAAAAAGATAGGGGATATATTTTGCCCCATTGAACGTAACCAAATTGACGCAAAGCTTTGACATATCACTTATCGCGCTTTATTAAACTCAGTGCCAAGCCGACCGGCCGAAACACGGACAGCAAAACCCACTTGTACCACGGATCCCATTTCTTAAAATATTTAATCATACTGGCGGTAAATATTTTTTGTTTCCATAAATTTTTTCTTTTAGCGAAACTGCGGCCAACATAGTCGCGCGCTGAAATTTCTGGATAATACACCACTTCATACCCCAAAATTCTTGCTTCACGGCATAAATCCACATCTTCAAACCACAAAAAATACCGCGGATCAAAAGCCCGGCCAAGACGCTTACAAATATCGCTCCTCACCAACATGAAAGCACCGCGCACGCTGTCCACTATTTGTATTTTATCCGGCGACATTGAGCGCATCAAGTAACCGCGCATGACACGCGGAAACAAATGATGGATCTTTAGAATAAGTAAAATCATTTCCCAGGCCTTGGGAAATCTTCTTGGCCCGGCTAGATAATTATATCGGCCATTTTGATCCAGCAATTTACATCCGGCTATACCGATGTTGGCGTGATCGTCCATCCAATCAAGCATTTTTTTTAGGTTGTTTGCCGTCAAATGCGTGTCCGGATTGAGAAAAAGCAAATACTCGCCTTTCGCCCGGTCCAAAGCTTGGTTATTGGCCGCGGCAAAACCCATGTTTTTTTTATTAATAATCAATTTTACTTGCGGAAAATTATTCTGAATGGTTGCGACCGTTTGATCCTGAGAGCCGTTGTCCACCACAATTTGTTCAAATTTTATGCCTTGACATGCCAAAAAAACCGAACTGAGCTGTTCCGCTATAAATTGGTCGCTATTCCACGCCACTGTAATCACGCTTAACTTCATAGGGTTCATTTAATGTAGTTTAGATTAAATTTATTTGTAAATCAAGTACAAAAAATTGGCCGTGGAATGGCCGTAAAAAACACCGGTCTCGGATCAGCACATATTATCCCGCTCTCATGCATCCGAATTATCCGCGTCATTCTTTAAGCGTGAGTATTTTCGCATGACATCTTCCAATGCCAGATGCACTTCGCGCATCTGAATTCCCAAGCGCCGCAAACTATCCGAACGCAACAGATTATTGGAACGCTTTTTTTTGGCCATCCCCTGCTTAACCAGCTGCGTTTCATCTACCCACTCGATTTGCAAATCCGAATCAACATATTTTTTGTATAAATCAATAATCTCGCGATGTCGCAACACCCCGGGATTGGTAACATGAAAAATCCCATCGACCCGCTTTTGCATCAGTTGATAAAACACACCAATCATGTCTTGTATAACTGTAACCGAATTTTCCACGTCCACCACCTTGTCAAAGCCGGCCAGCTTATCAATCATATTGGCCTCGCTCGGAATGTGATCAATTGGCATTCTAATGCGTCCGATACCCACTCCGGGCAAGGTGCTTAAAACTAAATCGGCCGCCCATTTGGAACGTGAATATACGGCTACTGGATTGGCATAATCGTTCTCGCGCCACTTTTTATCCTCATACGGCGAATCGCCATAAAACACGCAACCGGACCCGATATGAAGCAGGTATACACCGCGCTGATTACAAGCTTTGGCGATTAACAAGGGCAATATGGTGTTACCTTCAATGGTTTGCATTTGATGCGCTTCGCACCAATCCACGTTTGGCCTTCCTCTCACTCCGGCGGCGTTTAATACGGCGTCGGGTCGGTATTGATCGATTAGGTCCAGAACATCTTCGCTGCTGTTAATTTTTTTTGCACTCAGCTCGGCTTCAGGCCATGATTCGGCACAGCGACGGCCGATGTACCCATTTCCAATAATTAATATTTTCATAAATCATCTTTCAATATATTGTTTAACATAATAATCTTGATATTGCCCGTTTTTTACTTCTTTTACCCAGTCGGAATTATTCAGATACCAATCCACAGTGCACCTGAGACCGTCATCAAGCTCTACTGCGGGCTCCCAATCCAATTCATCCGCTATTTTACCATAATCAATTGAATAACGCCGATCATGTCCCGGTCGGTCTTTGACATACTCTATCATGTTTTCATCCTTATCCATTAGTTGAATTATTTTTTTAGTCAGCTGCAAATTGCTGATTTCCGAATTTTTTCCGCCTACGCAATAAGTTTCTCCGATCTTGCCTCTATGAATTATTACATCAACCGCGCGGGAATGATCATCCACGTGTATCCAATCCCTGATCTGCGCTCCGTCTCCGTACACCGGCACTTTCTTATTTTCAGTCAAATTGGTTATAAACAAAGGGATGATTTTCTCCGGAAACTGATACGGACCGTAATTGTTGGAGCAATTGGAAATGGTGGCCGGAATTTGATAGGTATGATAATACGCTCGCACCAAGTGATCTGCCGCCGCCTTGGAGGCGGAATAAGGATTGCGCGGATAGTAGGCGGCGCGTTCGTTAAAAGAAGGATCATCCGCGGCCAAAGCTCCGAACACCTCATCAGTGGATATGTGATGAAATCTTGTTTGATGATACCTGACCGCATCCAGTAGTACTTGTGTTCCGAGCACGTTTGTTAACACAAACGCGGAACTGTCCATTATGGAGCGATCCACGTGGGTTTCGGCAGCGTAATTTATCACCATATCGGCCTGTTTGACCAAATTAAAAACCAAATCACTATCACATATATCACCCTTTATAAATTGGTAGTTGGCGTTATTTTCCACCGATTTCAGATTCTTCAAGTTGGCCGCGTAAGTAAGTTTATCCAAATTCATCACCGAGTAGTCGGGGTATTTTTTCATTATGTAGAGTATAAAATTAGAGCCGATGAATCCGGCACCGCCACAAACCAATATTTTCATACAATCATGTGGTATTAAAAAAAATATCCTACGCAAGACATATTTGAGTATACCAGCATTAATGGCGGCAGTAAAGTAAAAAGCTCAAGCCACAATATATTCAAAATCATCGCCAGAACGCAAACGGCGATTGCTGAACATTACCAACACCGCTTTATCCAGTCCGATGTTTTTGGTGGCCAGCGATACCAATGGTGGAATGTGTAGTACCTGCCTACTCGGCCGCACTTTCACCTCCGCCCTTTTTTTGGTTTTTATATGCTCAAATATGGCCAAAACCGATCCTGTTTCAACATAAAGCATTAAATAGGTATCTCTATGATAATAATTACCGGTCACCACTCCTGGTTCCATCAATAATCTGGAAATATATACTCCGCCCACTTTTACGGTGTTCAAAATCCGCCCGCTTTTTCTCTCATCCGGAATAAAGTTAAACACCTTAATAAAATGGTGCCTTTTGCTTGTATTTTTTTTATTCGCAGGCATATTTTACATTATTTTAATCGACCAAATACAGCGTCGCCAATATCGGCCAATGGAAATTCATTATGAAACGCTATTTTTTCCGGCAGCGCGTCAAACGCGAAATATTTAAACGCGTTCATTTCAATATTGGTTTTAAAATCTTCTGACTTAATGGATGCGAAATAATATGAAACCACATCGGCCGTTTTGGGGTGCTTACCTTTATCAGAGTACACGTGAAACAGCTCACCCATCTCGCTTTCCACACCCAACTCTTCCCTGATCTCTCTTTTCAGACAATCTTCCACTGTTTCGTTCATATATAAATGGCCGCCGGGAAAATCCCAATGCCCCACATAAGGCGGCTGTATGCGACGCGCCAGTAAAATTTCCTTTTTTTGATTCAATATGACCGCGTTGGTGGCAAATCGCGGATATTGATTTTGCACCATGTAACCGTAATTCTTTCCGAAATACTCTTCATAATATCTTCTGCCTGCCGGAATCAACTTGTTGTTTTTCTTCCCATCCAAATAAGCGCTGAAAATATCATTATGGTTAAAACCGAGCGCGTAGCCGAACACTTGTTCGGGCCGAACCCATTTAAACTCGCTTACTTCATCATTAACAGTAAGCCGGCCGCCGATAGACCGCACTTCGTAAAAAACCTGTACCACAAAAAATCTTGGATCCGGTGGCGGATCCATGGAAGGATCGGCAATAATTCCGGCCAAATTCATTATTTCCACGTCCAATCCGGTTTCCTCTTTCACTTCCCTGATCAAAGTATGCTCTATATTGTCGTCTTCCACTTCCACTCGCCCCCCCACCAAAGTCCATCTGCCTTTAAACGGCTTAACGTCGCGCCTGATTAAAAGAATTTCACCGGACTCATTTAAAATAATTGCGTCCACGCAAGGCACCGGGTGGTGTGATTGTATCAAATATTGTTCCATAAAATTTTTAATTTAGAAAAAATGTCTGTTAAGCGCCCATGTGATAATGGTTTGCAGCGCCAGACGTGATTGTTTGTTATCATTTGATCCAGTTCATGCGGATAACGGAACATCACCTGTATATCCTCGCTATCATCGGACTTCATTTTCACCGCCCGCCTCAATACGCGCCGAGAGTATACGCGCCTTATCCCGAACGAATCGTTTGCCGACCGCGCTTCACCCAGCTTGATGTATTTTTTTTGCCGAAAAACCAATTTTTTCTTTTAATTCTTGCCCGGACCGTGTCAAACACGTGTGGATATTTTTTTTATTCCGCCGCCCGGAAATTAACAACTTCTTCTATTTCCCAGATAGCGATGCGGCAAGACCATAACCAATCTCCCCTCAGGTAAAACAGAGACCACAATGGACATGTCCTTGGGTTGGCAGTAATAATAATGGTCCGCTTTGTCATCACCAAGCTGATAAGTGTCGTGTCTATACTTCCACCAAGGATTTTTATGTATCACTTCCCGGGAAAGAGTGAAATATTTTTGGTCATATTTTTTAAAAAAATCCATAGTGAATTCACTATGGATTATTTGGCATGAAATTTCTCGGCGACTTGTTCGACCGGTTGATCGCCCGGGTGATTTATTATGCTATGCATATTACCTCCGCCATCGCCGCGCCAGCGCGGTAGTATATGCACATGCAGATGCTCAACCACTTGACCGCCGGCCGGTTTTTGATTCCACCCCACGTTATATCCGTCCGGACTCAACTTATCATCAATTAACTTCATGGTCTTTTTTACCGCGGCGAACAATTCGGCAAACCCTTCGTTCATCTCAAGCGGCGTTGCGGCGTGAACCTTAGGTATAACAACCGTATGGCCTTTGGCACGCGGATTAATATCCAAAAAAGCCAAGCTATTTTCATCTTCATAAATTTTATGCGCCGGAATTTCTCCTTGAATAATTTTACAAAATATACAATCCCGCATATTAAATTTCTTTATCACTAAAGCGCAATATTACATATTCATCAGTATAAAGAGGTTCTACATCCATTATACCATCCTGATACGCACCGTTGTCAATGGCCACAAAACACTGATCCGCTCCTGTCAAATGAAATGCCCGATTCAGCCCTTGTACCAAATTTCCTTCTGCAATTTCATCATATATCCGCATCCTCTCGGGCTGGGCGAATTGATAATCCATGGGAAATCCGCCTCCCGCTATTTTTGCGTGGGATTGAGCCTCAATTAACAACAAAAGCCAAGTATCGGCAATAATACAATGATTGTTGCTGGTGGTGGATATATTTTGTAAAATAATTCGCGCGGCTTGATATTCTTTATCCGACACCACCCTCATGTCAGGCCCCGAGCCATAAGCAATCACCCCCAGCAAGCTAAAAATAACTACCAATATTATAGTATACACTTTCACTACTACCGGGTTAAGAAACCTGGTTGACAACTTATTAAACGAAGCGCCGACAAACGAAAGAAAAAAGATTAAAATGATTAGCGCCAAAACATGATCCAATCTTCTGGTAAATAATCGATCGCCTTCCAGATAAAACCACCCGATAAGATAGGCCCCAAAACTCATAAAGGCTAAAAAGGTAACAAAAAACCAATACTTGTCGTTTTTTTTTATTACCGCGTTCATCAGCTCTAACAAAAAGCAAAGACAAATAATTAGCATAAGCGGAATAACGATCCATCTTATGCCGGTAAAAAAATTTTCTACAAACGCGTAATTCGGAGTATGATTAAAAAAAATATTGCCCATCAATATATCATGACTTCTGATGCCGCTGGCATAATACCAGCCGGAAAAAATAGCCAAGGCCTTTTTAGCGGATAATACTAAATCGTACTGTTCCGGCAACCGGCTAATTTTGGCGCTTAATTCAATAGCAGGAAAAAAAAGCGGCGCTCCCAGAAGCAGAATAATTTTTGCCGGAATCAACAATGCTTTTTTCTTAGCACGGGCAATCAAACCATAAACAAACACCACCGGTACGGAAAAGAATAGTAGCAAAAAATGCAAGCTGTATCCGAATAGCATTAAAAAAGTAAATATTGCCGCCGGCAAGAGCTGGCCGGGCGCCTGATCTTGAAAATACTGAAGCCACAAACACATCACAAACAAAAAAACCACAAAACCCAAGCTTACCGGCAAACTGATCGCTCCCAAAACTTGAAACGTAAACGGCAACAGGCCGAGCCAGGCCAGCAACAATCCCATGCGCCAATTGCGAAATATCAGGTGGCCGATTCTAAATAAAAACATTGTTCCAAATACCGACCAAAGCAAAGGCACCAGCCACTTGCTCACGGTCGCTAAATCCAAATTAAAACCACCCGCCACGAGCACGTTCACGGCCCAATAGTGCGCGTAAGTAAACTTTTGCGGCACGGTAAAAACTTCCGGCAAATCTATTCCGGCCGCTTCCGTCCACCTGGCTTCATGTCCGTGTAAAACCGGCGGATAATAATCTCCGTCAAGCAATTTTTCTTCTACAGCCACCATACGCCACACATCCCCTCCCCAAGGCATCTGATGGGATAAAGCCAAATAACTGTGGCATAATATTGACAGCAGTACCAAAAAAAACAAGACAATCTTTATTCGGCTCCTTGAAAAAATCAATATACCGAGTAGAAAAACGAGTATAAAAAAGAATGGCAGATAAAACGGAGAAATAACTTGCCAAGGCGACCACAAAACCTGAATGCTACCTGCGGATCCGACAAGTAAGACAAAGGCGATAAACAATAAAATGACAAATAGCAAACTCACATACCATGATTGATCAAAAATAACCAAACTGCTCGTTAATTGACGAACGGGCTTTTTTTTAAGTCCGACTTTTTTTAAATCGCGGGCATAATTAAAAATCAAATAGTTAATTAAAAATGAAAAGCTGTAAGCGGCCACTTGCGTATCGGGGCTGATGCGTGAAAAAGTGATAAATATCGCCGCTGTCAAAGTCAGGCTTAAAAAAGCGGCAAAAAAAGCAAGCAGCGATCTTTCCCAATATCTTGACCTTACCGCAAACACTAGCAATAAAATACGGTCAAAAAAATATGTTTGCACCAATAAAAACAGTACCATTATCGCGCCGTTCACAAATATCCGCTCCCAATAATGTAAATTGGAGTATAAAAAAAATATGCTGAGCACAGATAACAGCAGAGCCAAGTACTGCTTTTTAAATAATTTATGTTTCATGAAAAATTATATACCGTGAGCGAACAAACTCAATACCGCAAAACCAATCGCCAGGCCGAACACCCAGGCGGCCGCGGTTAATAATGTGGGGAACTCAAGCAGCAAAGCCAGCAGCGTCAAAAAAACCGCGCTCACTTGTAAAACCATTTTGATTTTTCCCCATCCGTTTGCCATGCGAATGGTTTTGAAGCGGTAGCCACAAACCAAGGCCGATAATATAAAAGCGATTTCAATAAACAATATGGCTATACCGAGCCAAAAGTCAAAATATTTAAATACTAAAAGCAGCACCATGGATCCGATCAGCAGCTTATCGGCCAGCGGGTCAATCAGCATGCCGAATTTTGTTACTTTATGCCTGGTACGAGCCAATGATCCATCAATGGCATCAGTAAATGCGACTAAAAGAAATGCCACTATGCCAAGAGAATAGTTGCCAAATAATATAATAAAAAACACAACCGGCGTGGCGAAAATTCTAAATATGGATATTTTGTTCGGGGTTACATTTTGCGGAATGAAGCGCAATACCGTAATATCCATAAAATGATCATGGGGGTGAATGTCCGCGGCCTTGATGTATTTAAACAATTCTTGATGCTTTTTAACAAAATCCGTAAAAATTTTCATAAATTTTAATTATATTCATCCACTGTGATATAATCAACAAACGAAGATAAAAACTATGTCAATCCGGTTGAAATATACCATAATATACCTGTTTTGCCTAGCGGCTTTAATACTGGGTTTATTTTTTTCTCTACCGCTGTTGCCGCTGATAGCGCTAATTGCTTTATTGTTGTTAGCGGCCTTCACACTCAACCAAATTGAACTTTTAGCCTTACCGGGTTGGAATATTCTTTGGAGCTTTGTTATTTTATCCGGCATTATATTTTTGACGCACTCAATTATTTATTTTTTTTACAAAAGCACTCAAATCACAATATTATTATCTGTATTGCCGCCCACCGCGCTTGCGTTGTATGTGTTGAAAGACAAAAAAATAAACTTGGTAAAACTACATCAGCTTAAAGCAAAGATAAAAAAAATCTTTTGTCAGAATATAACTCAAATTTCTAAAACAGACTGGCTTTTTTTGGCTATTTTAGTATTACAGTTGATTCTTTACCTGAAAACAAGGCAAAAAGCCACCTTTGACGCTCTCGGATCTCCCTGGCCGCTCTTTGGCCCTCGTTTTTTTGTTTTGTACGCAATCAATACCACCGCCATTGTTTGGTACGCTTTTAAAAGTAAATCCGAACTGTTATGGCTGATCGCGGCCGTTTTTCAATTTTTACTCTCTTTCAATATTATCACCGCCGTATATCCGCTCGGTTGGGGTTATGATCCTTTTTTGCACAGAGCGACCGAAATATATATTCATCAGTTTGGCGCCGCTTTGCCTAAAACCCCTTTCTATATTGGTCAATTCGCCATTGTAAACACTATCGCCCACCTGACAGGCTGGGCAATAAAAACAATAGATATTTATCTGGTTCCGATTCTGGCCGGCATTTTACTGCCGCTGAGCGCGTACTTTGGACTACGACACGGCTTGCGTTTGAAAAAAAACGCGCTCAGGCTGGCCACGCTGGCCATCCTGCTCTATCCGCTCAGTTCTTTTGTGGCTACAACACCGCATAATCTGGCCAATCTTTTTACTTTGGTAAGCATATTTTTGTCGCTATTGTTGCTTCAAGGCAATAAATACTGGCCATTACCCTCTATTTTTTCCGCCCTGGCAATGGCCACCCACCCATTAACCGGAATTTTCTCCGTGGTCATGTTACTGGCTCTCATGGCGCATAATCACGCGAATAAAATCTCCGGAAAAATTTTCATTATATTTCTTTTTACAGCCTCAAGTGTTATGGTGCCATTTTTTTTCTGGATATATTCACTCGTTGGCGGAATGGAAATTCAATTTTCCTTAAACTCGCAAGCTTTTTTCAATTTGTTTTCTGAGCCATATTATTTTATCAACCGGCCAGCACATTTTATCTACGATCTGGTTTACGCCTATAGATTCTTTCTGCCAGGCATTTTAATTTCACTGGCTTTGCTGGTCTTTTTAAAAAAACAATATCGCCATGCAAAAATCATGTACTTTCCCTTGGTTTCGCTTTCTATTATGATCAATATATTAATCATCAACTCAATGATTAAATTTGTCAACCTGAACGCTTTTGAGCAGTCACACTATGCCGAACGTCTATTGCATTCCACTCTGTTTTTCATTCTCCCGCTCTCGTCATTGGGATTGGTAAGATTAGTAGAGTATACAAAAAAAATAAGTAATTCGCTGTTACTTTTAATTTTGAGCGTCTTGATATTAGCTCTTACCGCCTCTTTTTACTTGACTTATCCGCAAAAAAATCCTATCGCCCATTTTCCAGGCTACAACATAACCAAAGCGGATTATTCAGCCGCAAAACTAATAAAAAACCTCAATCGGGAACAAAACTATGTGGTGCTATCCAACATCATGACCGCGGCCGCGGCAATAGAAACGTACGGCTTTGAAACATATTTTAACAGCACCCAAGGACCTCTGTTTTACTATGCCATTCCCTCGGGCGGACCTTTGGCCGAGCTTTATTCGAATATGCTCTATCACGAACAAAAAAGACAATACATGTACCAGGCGATGGACTTGACACAAGCTAAAAAAGCTTACTTTGTGGTAAATTCTTACTGGCATAAAAGTATGGAAATAATTCAAGGCGCCAAACAGACCGCGGATAAATATTGGTCAATTGACGATAAAATTTGGATTTTTGAATATAAAAGGTAAATATCTTATTACTGAATATTTTTTATCGTCCTCGGTATAATTTTTCCAGCCTGTCCATATACTCTTTTTGCCCCAAACCTACTAAAAAATCAGCGGTTTTTTTGCTCATGGCTCTCAATTTATCGCTATTTTCCACGCACCATTGCAATTTTTCTTCCAATGATTTTTGGCTGCCGGCAACAAAAGTAAATCCGTTTTCCCCTACCGTTATAAGTTCGGCGATGCCTTCAATGTCACTGGCTAAAACCGGCTTGTTAAAAGAAAAACTTTCAAATATCACTGTCGGTGAATTCTCGTAGCATAAAGAAGGTACTACGGTAATATCTGATTGTTCAAATATTTGGGGTAATTTTTTGCGGTCCACGCGACCATATATTAGTATTTTACCGCAACCGCGTGCGATTCTTTTTATCTCATTAAGCTGAGAACCGTCACCTACCAAATGCAAGTAGCAATCCTTTTTTGACCGCGACACGAAATCGTGAAAACTCTCCACCAGAAAAAGGACGCCTTTGTGCGCTTCAATCTGGCCGAGGTAGAGAAAATTAACCGCGCCGCTTGCCAAGCATGCTTCTGCTCTGGTCGGATCGGCTTCAAAAGTGATCGGATTCCTGAGCATGACGCGTTTTGATCGCAAAAAAAATTTTCTTTTTTTGTAAAAATCAAGTAAAAACTGAGATGGTGAAACGACCACATCGGGAGATCCCATCAGCTTTTTCATCAGCCAAGAATAAACCTTAACATGTAATCCCGAGTAACGCCAATCCTTTTCATGCCTCTTCAAAATAATGCCGCTCGGCTCTACCAGTTGCACGTCATGTACAGTATGAAAATGCTTCAAATTAAGTTGTCGGATTACCCATGGGGTAAGAAAACCCAGACCCATGAAATTATGCGTATGCACCACGTCCGGCTTTTCTTTTTCCAAAATACTTTTAATATACTTAGCCGAGCTGAAATGAAATATATCGGCCAAATGCCACATCAGACGGATAAACCAATGATATTGATGCGCTTTTGTATAAAAAAATAAGTTTTTTGGTCTAAATCTGTAGGTAGTCAGTTTACTGTCCATCTCGCAATAAGAACCGCCGGCAGGCGATGTGGTGATGATTACCACCCGGTGTCCACGCTTTAAAAGGCCTTCCACGGTCTTAGCCACCACCTGCTCGGCTCCGCCACGTACGTAAGGAGGATAAAGATTATTAATAATGCATATTTTCATATTACAATCAATTATATGAAAACAGACCCCTTTTTGCAACTATTCAGACACAACTTTTTCACTGTTTAACCCCTATCGGCTGTTGAAAGCAATTAGGATATTGTGTAATATATCAAGGCGAGCCAATAATATATATTGACGACTAAACTATTTTATGCCCGATATTCCCGAATTAGAAAAAATTCCACCACAGAACATAGAGGCGGAAATGTCTTTGCTTGGTTCAATTTTGCTGGATAAAGAAGCGATGATTAAAATCGCCGATATGGTGGACCGGAATGATTTTTATCAAAACGCGCACAGCGCCATATTTGAGACCATGGCTGAGCTGTATAACAGAAATGAAGTGATAGACCTGCTCACCCTTGGCAATAGATTGGAAGAAAAAAAATGCTTGGAAAAAATCGGCGGCCGTAGCTATCTGGTCAAATTATCCAACACTACTCCTACCGCCAGCCATATCAAGCACTATGCTGAAATCATCAGACGCAAATCAACTTTGAGAAAATTACTGAAAGCGGCGCAGAATATCTCTGAATTGGGTCATAAAGAAGATGTTGAAGACGTGGAATCTCTACTTGATCAAGCTCAGCAGTCGCTGTATTCTGTCAGCCAAACTCACCTTAAGCAAACTTTTTCCCCTATACGCGGGGTACTGAGCGAAGCTTTTGAAAGAATAGATGAACTGCACCGGGAAAAAGGCAAACTGCGCGGCATTCCAACAGGATTTAAGCAGCTGGACAATCTGCTGGCCGGCCTACAAAACTCCGACCTGATAATCCTGGCTGCCAGACCATCGGTAGGTAAAACTTCATTTGTGCTGGATATTGCCAGAAACGTGGCCGTGCGAAGCAAACGGACCGTGGGCTTTTTTTCACTGGAGATGAGCAAAGAACAGCTGGTTGACAGGATGCTTTGTGCCGAGGCCGGCGTGGATCTGTGGAAAATGCGCACCGGTAATTTGTCCGACAAGCCGGGCAGCTATGATTTTCCCAAAATAGGCCAAGCCATGGGAGTATTATCTGAGGCGCCGGTATTTATTGACGATACGCCCGGCAATACAGTGATGCAGATCAGAACCAAAGCGCGGCGTTTGCAAGCAGAACACGATCTCGGCCTAATTGTTATCGACTATATGCAGTTGATGGAGTCGCACAACAAACGAAATTCAGACAACCGCGTACAAGAGGTGGCTGAAATGAGCCGCAACTTAAAAGGCATAGCCAGAGAATTAAACGTGCCGGTACTGGCATTGTCGCAATTGTCAAGAGCGGTGGAGCAAAGCAAACCGGCTATCCCCAAGCTTTCCCACCTAAGAGAATCAGGTAGTATAGAACAAGACGCGGATGTGGTTATGTTTATCTATCGCAAATCATCCGATAGAAACTACCGCTTGGACGATATTCCTCCGGATGAACGCCATTTAGCGGAAATCCATATTGCCAAGCACAGAAACGGCCCCACCGGTCAAGTGAAGCTGTTTTTCGACGAAACAAGGGCCAGTTTCAAAAATCTGGATACCCATTTCGAAAAAGAACCTCAGTCTCCTTCGGCTTCGCCGCGACCACAACCACAAGCCGAGCCGATTGTGCCCAAATTCTAGCCATTGCTTAATCGGGATAAATAATTTAAAATTATATATATCAAAAAATTAAGTATAATATAGTAATAAATTTTAACATTATGTTCAACAAATTAAAACAATTCAAGAATCTGCGCTCGCAAGCCAAAGATCTGCAAAGCAAATTGGCCGAGGAATCCATTACCGTTTCCGAGGCCGGCGGCAAGATTAAGCTGACTATGGACGGCAATTTAAAAATAACTGCCTTGGATATTGATCCGGAAATGCTCGATCCGGACAAAAAAACCAAACTGGAAGACGCGATCAAGCAAGCGCATGAAAACGCCAATAAAAAAATGCAGCGCACCATGGCCATGAAAATGAAGGAAATGGGCGGCTTACCCGACATCCCAGGCATGACCAGTTGAACCAACAAATGAGTTATCCTGAACCGGTAAAAAATTTAATCTCCGCTTTTTCCAAATTACCCTCGGTCGGCAACAGAACGGCCGAGCGTTTTGTGTTTCATTTACTAAAATCCGGAAAAAAAGACGTGGCCGAATTAAGCATGGCTTTGAGTGACTTAATGAAAAAAATTAAAAGCTGTCCGCAATGCTGGGATTTTTCCGATAAAAGCCCATGTGATTACTGCTCCGACCCCAAACGGGACCAAACAACTCTTTGCGTGGTTAGCGAGCCACAAGGCGTGCAAGTAATAGAAAAAAGCGGCTCGTATAAAGGGTTATATCATATTTTACGCGGTACGGTTAAAGCCGGAGATATTGAAAGTGCCAAGCAATTAAAAATATCCCCATTATTATCTCGAGTGAAACAAAATCAAATTAAAGAAATAATTTTGGCTCTAAATCCGGATATTGAAGGCGAAACCACCATGATGCTGCTAAAGAAAAAAATTAAAAAAGAAAATCCTGATATTAAGATAACCAGCCCTGTGAGAGGATTGCCTATGGGGGCGGATTTGCACTACGCGGACGAAATTACTTTAAGCAGTGCTTTTAAAAACAGAATCGAAAAATAAATAGAAAAATTAAATTTAACAAATAAAAAAATCCAAAGGAAGCAGCCCGGCCCACAAACCTGTCATTTATTCCGTTATCGCCTGTTGACTTTTTCAGCAAAAGAACGCTATTGGTTGAAATATTTAAACGAACCGGCTTTTACCCGCGCCGCTCCAATTGATTACAATTAGTCCTATACAACACATTAACCGCGTCCACAAATTCTGCATTACTCGTCTCCCCAGCATAAAAAAAGATCCGGTCATTTATACCGGTCTTTTTTTACCTTATAGCTTCAACTTTGACTTTTGTGTAAGGTTGGCGGTGACCTTTCACTCTTTTGTATCTGACTTTTCGCTTAAATTTCACCACCCGTATTTTCTTATTCCTACCCTCTTGCTCAACCGTGGCCGCGATACTTACTCCGTCCAAATAAGGAGTGCCGATTTTTACTTCTGACCCGTCTTCTTTGGCCAGAAGCAACACTTTATCAAATACAACTTCTTTGCCCGCTTCAGCATTCAGTTTTTCAATCTTCAGACTGTCTCCGGCTTTGATTAGATATTGCTTTCCACCTGTTTCAATAACAGCGTACATAATATATTTTTTAGTTAAATATGCTAGAGAAACCGAGCCAATAATCAAATAGGTTTTTTAGGTGTACCCTATTTTTTAGGCGTAGACTAGTGTATAATATTTTTTATTTTCTGTCAAGCGAAGTCATTCTTGTATGATTAACATCCTATCGCCAATTTTTAAACCATGCTCTTGTACCCAGCCACTTTTCAGCTCCAAAACCAAATTTGCCTCGGCTCGAGGAAAATATACTGTCAACCGTTCTTCATCGCGGCCCGGTTCTGGTTTGACATTGGGAGCGATATCCACCACCCGACCGCGATCAAGCCAAATAATGTCAATGGGAAACTCCATCTTTCTCATGACTATTTTATGCCGGGCATGATTGAAATATAAAAAAAGCATACCGTCGTATTGTTCAAGACTTTCTCTCTTGCCTAAACCGCGATGCCAGTGGTAGGGAGTTTTTGCCACCAAAACATTCAAATTCTGATCCTTAAGCCGTATTCGCGCTTCCGGCCAATGTAGCTGCCATAAATTGACGCCGACTACCGATAATACGAAAATGGCAATAATAATTATTTGAAATTTACTTAATTTTCTTTTGTTTTTCATTTTGCCGCTTTTTTATCCCTAAATGAAAACCACACTCCGAGCAACAACATCAAAGCCAGTAAAAAAACCAGGGCTATTAGTTTTTGGCTACTTTGTAAAAACAAAGCGGTAAATCCGAATAAAAAGGAAATTGAATACATCAACAGCACGGCTTGCTTTTGCGTCAAGCCGGATTCCAATAATTTAAAATGCAAATGCTCTTGATCGCCTAAATAAATCGGCTTGTTTTTTTGCATTCTCCTGATCATGACTCGCGCCACATCCAGCATGGGAATACCGATCACCAACAATGTAATGGCGATTTTTCCTCCGGATATGATAGCCAGAGATCCAAGCATAAAACCGGTAAACAATGATCCGCCTTCGCCCAAAAAAATCTTCGCCGGATGCCAATTCCATACCAAAAAACCCAGACAAGCGGCCGAGAATACAATGGCCAGCATGGCTACTTCCGGCTGATACCACTGGCTTTGCAAACTTAAAAAAAATATAATCAAAGCGCCGATACTGACGACACCGGCCACCAAACCGTCCAATCCATCCAAAAACTTGGTGGTAAACATTACTCCGAGCAGCCAGAAAAAAACCAAAATATCAGCCACTATTATCCAATTTCCCAATCCGATTACCGCCAGTTTATAATCAAGCGTAATGGTGCCACCCAAAGGGTTTGTGATAACGCGCGGTCCGATGCCGAAAACTATTATACTCAGTGCCGCCAGTATCGGAAAAATTATTTGCGCTCTGGCGCACAGTGAATATTTATCATCCAAAAAACCGCCGATCATCAAAAACAAACCGCCTATAAATAAACCCAACATCTGAGTACCGGTTATGTCTCGTGCCATAAAATCACTGTAGCAAAGCAAATATCCGGACACTATGAAAAAAGATAAAAAAATGGCCAGACCTCCGCCCAATGGAATTTTCTTCTTGTGAATTTTACGCGATTTTGCTTTCGGTTTATCTACAACCCCTAATCTCGCCATTACATCTTTTACCAAAGCGGTAAGAAAAAATGAAATAACAAAAGTCAGCAAAAAATAACCGGCAAACATATTGATTGTTATTTAATCCTCGCCTTTATCCACTATAATTTCCAAATTCTCCCCTAAAACTACTTCGTCTTTACGCCTTAGTTTACCAGAGATCAATAGTTCAGCCAATTTGTTCTCTACATAATCTTGAATGGCGCGACGCATCGGTCTGGCGCCGAATTCCGGATCATATCCCACATCGGCCATTGCATCCAAAGCTTGGGACTTGACTCTTAGCGTGATCCCCCTCTTTTCCAGATCCTGTTCCACTCTCTTGAGCATTAGCGAAGCAATTTGCCTGATCTCCTGCTTGGTCAATGATTTAAACAACACAATGGCGTCAAATCGATTTAAAAATTCAGGCCGGTAATATTGTTTCAATTCAGTACGGATCATCGACTGCCGTATCTGTTCCAAAGGTATTCCTTGCCTGAGCTGTTCTTGTACAAAATCCGTGCCGGCGTTAGATGTGGCAATAATGATGGTGTTACAAAAATTAATCACCCGACCTACGCTGTCTGTCAGCCTGCCATCGTCAAAAACCTGTAAAAACAAATTTAGAATACCGGAATCCGCTTTTTCCAGCTCGTCCAGAAGCAGTAGTGAAAATGGATTTTGCCTTACCGCCTCGGTCAGCAGGCCAGTACCCTGCCGATTCGGTTCGCCGATCAACCGGTAAATACTTAATTTGTCTTGGTATTCGCTCATGTCCAACCTAATCATCCTCTCTTCGGAACCAAAATATATTTGGGCAATGGTTTTAGCCAACTCAGTCTTTCCCACTCCGGTAGGCCCAAGAAACAAAAAATTGGCTATCGGCCGATCTTGCGACCTCATTTCCGCTCTTGCCCGGCGCAAAGCATTGGCTACCAAGGAAACCGCTTCATGCTGGCCAATAATCCTCTGATGCATTTCCTCTTCCAAGCGGAGTAATTTTTCCGATTCGCTTTCGGTAATACTGGTAGTCAGTACTCCGGTCTTGTCGCTGATGACCTTTGCCACGTCATCGGGCTTGACCAAGTGCAATTCTTTTGATTTAGAGTGTACCATAGCCGCGGTTTCTCTCATCACTTCAATCGCGCTCGCCGGCATATTCTGATCATACATGAATTGATCGGCTAAAACGGCCGCTTTTTCCAAAGCGTCATAAGTAAAAAATACGTTATTCTTGTATTCGGCATGCGCCACTTTTGATTCCAACACCTGAACGGTCTGATTGACATCCATTTCCTCTATATCCACCTTGCTGAACGACTTGCCCACTTGAGTATTGACGATATTACGGCTATATCCTTCCACGGTAGTAGTAGCGAACGTTAAAAAATTTCCTCTGACCAAATACTCAGCTAATGTTTCGGATACATCTAGATTTTCTCCTTGCCCTTGTGCGGTACCAACCAAATCATCAAGGTTATTTATTAGCAAAATGATGTTGCCGGCGCGCGCCACTTCATTCATAATGCGGATAAGCCTTTCTTGTGCTCCACTGACCGAAGTTCCGGCTAAAAGCGAGGAGTTGGAAAGATATACCAATCGCTTGTCTTTGAGGCGCTCCGGCACGTTTTCCTCAACCATCCTTTGCGCGATGCCTTCCATAATACTCATTTTACCCACTCCATGTTCCCCCACTAAAATTACACTTTGTTGTCCGGCGTCCACTATCCGAAAAATCTCTTCTATTTCTTTATCACGCGCCATGCAAGGATTAAGGCGTCCGTATTTGGCCGATAAAGTCAAATCCATACTAAAACTGTTCAAGAAGGGAGTAGCCACCGCCGTCATCGCTCTATCCAGACCATGCTTGCTGCGACGCGTGGCCGCTTTTGATAATTTTATCTTTTGCCTTTTTAATTTTTTTCTGGTTCTGACCCAGCCGACCACATTATTTAATTTCTGTCCGTCAATATTAAAATCATACAAAATTTCCTGAATAGCCTCTGACTGCATTACAGCGGCCAGCAACAACTCGCTCAAATCAACCAGTTCCTGCCTGTCCGAATAGGCCATTTCATAAGCATGCAGCAAAACCTGTTTAACATCTTCGCTTACAATCGGAATAACCGACTTTTCTCCTTTTTTTAAAAGCGCGGCCACTTTTCCTTTTATTGCTTTACTGGAAACCCCCAGCCGCACAAAAATACCGACGACCTCTTGCGTGTCTAAAATAGTGTAAAAAAGATGGCTGACCGCGAATCGCACGCTTCTTTCCGACTCGGCAAATATGTAAGCGCGGTCAAGTAATTGTCGGACCTCCATTGAAAATGTATCTGATATGTCTTTTTTCTTTTTATTGGACAACCGATGAACCTGCGGCCAGGATTCAACTGACAAACTGTCCCATTCTACTTTGTCTTGACCGTACGCGCGCGTTTCTACTTCTTCTATTTCCACTCCCATTGCCGAAATCCGGTAAATCATATAACTGAAAGAAATGATGGACAGCCAAAAAATCACTCGCCAGCTATCGTCTCCGTTAATCCAGTATGAAACGGTAAAAATTTGTTCCGCCAGCGCAAAACGGTACACGTGCCAGACGTACAAAAACAAAAAGCCCAATCCGAATACGATCGCGCCAATGACATTGAATTTATCCAATATTTCCCTGCCCCGGCGCAGCCGGACATGATAGCTATTGAGTGGCTGTCCCCAATACAAAAATTTTCCTCTTCTGCTCACGCCAAACCCCTTACCCTTACATTGCGGACATTTTTTAAAATTAAGATATCCGGAGCTGCCGCAAGTGCCGCAGCTTAAGATATTAAATTGTTCTTTTTTTTCAAACAACATAATAGGTTAGGATAAACCGAAAAAAGCAATGGCTAGCATCATAACAACAACAATCGGGAAAACCAACCAGATTAACAACAATGCCAGTATAAAAATCAACACAAAAAACAAGGCTATTGATCTGCCGACAACATTGACTAAGCGCATAAAAATACTAATCAGTCTGCCCTGCCAATCATATTGGCCGAACATGGGCACGGCTATATTTTTCAGCCACAAGCCGGGAGCCAAATAGCCATTGGCCGTAGATAGGATACCAATGCAAAATCCTCCCGCTTTTTTTACTCCGCCGGAAAACCACCATAAAGGAAAGTATAATATATCAAGTAAAAATTCCAATGCCAATCTTTGCACTAAAATTACCCACATAAAATGTTGTTTAATACTTGACTAAATTATATCATATAGTCAAAAAAACCCCTAGTCAGGGGTTTGTTTTACAAAAATTAATTTTTCTTATCTGCGGGCCACTTCTGTGCCTGCCGGCAATATGAAATGCATATTTTCCGCTTCTACCATGCCTATTTGCGCCAACCGACTTTGAATACTGTCCATTGATCGATACTTGGCAATCTCCACTTCCAGTTGCCTGGTATCCTGTTCTAAGGCTATTTTTTTTTCTTCCAAATCACTGATTTCAAAACCTTTGGTGGATACCGAACTGATTTTAGCCAAAAACAAAACACTCACCACCACCAGAAAAAAAGATAATATTAATCTGAAAGTTTTGCCTAAAAACCATTGCTTGGACGCTATTTTGCGCTCTCTTAAAGTTTGATTTTTATTTGTATATTTATTCATATTTTTCCAACTGGTATTTTTTATGCCAAAAATTTTTATTCTTTTTTTTCCGCCACTCTAAGCTTGGCTGATCTGGCGCGCGGATTTTGCTTGATTTCCGATAAGGAAGCGGTAACCGGTTTTTTTGTAATAATTTTTAAATCATCAACGCTGGCTTTAAAAAAATGCTTCACTATCCGATCTTCCAAAGAATGAAATGAAATTACCGCCAACCTGGCTTCCGGCTCAAGCAACATCCGCGCTTGAACCAAAGCCCGCTCCAATATCTCCAGTTCGTTATTTACCGCAATTCTTAAAGCTTGAAAAGTGCGTGTAGCCGGGTGGATCTTGCCCACCCAGGGCACGTCCTTATTGATTTTCAGCTTATTTCGATAGACCTGCAATATGATACGCGCCAAATCACCGGTGCGACTGATAGGTTTGTTTTTCCTCTCTCGTGTTATTGCTTTGGCGATCTCCGTGCTTAATTTTTCTTCTCCGTATACGCGCAATATTTGCTCCAGCTCTTCTTCGGATTCTTGATTGATAATTTCCGTCACGGTGGGTGATTTATCAAAAGCACCGTTAGCACAATATCGCATATCAAGCGGTTCGTCTTTTTTAAAGCTGAAGCCCCTTCCCCTTTCCGCAAACTGCGGACTTGACCAGCCCAAATCCATTAATATTCCATGCACCGGCTGAAACCCGGTATTTTCAATAATCTCGTTTAAATTAACAAAATTATCTCTTACCAATACTACTCTATCTTTGTATTGATACAAAAACCGCTTCGCCCTTAAAATTGATTCCGGATCAGCGTCTATGCCAAGCAATATTCCATTGGGAGCGCTAGCCTGTAACATGGCTTGGGCATGCCCGCCGTCTCCCACCGTACAGTCCACAATATTATCGCCCGATTTTATGTCCAACAGTTCCACTACCTCTTTTAGTAATACTGGTTTATGCTTCATACGCCAATCTTTTTTTATACCCCCAATTCAGCCATCTGCTCGGCGATTTTATTGCTTTCTTTTTCTGTTTTCTTTTTGTAATCAATCCACTTTTCCTGATCCCATATTTCCAATCGATTGTACAGTCCGGCCACTACCACCCCTTTATTTAGATCAGCAAAATTACGCAAATAATCGGGCAATATTACTCTTCCCTGCTTGTCCAAATCTACATCCATGGCTCCGGCCAGCATCAGACGGGCAAACGCTCTCGCGTTAGCTTGAGAAAAAGGCAGTTGAGCCAGCTTGTCGGCCAATTGTTTCCATTCTTGGGCAGTATAGAAAAAAAGACAATTATCCAACCCCTTGGTCACCACCGCTCCTTTTGTCAACTTTGCTCTAAACTTTTTAGGAATAGCCAGCCGCCCTTTTTCGTCTAAATTATGTGAATACTCACCGATGAACATAAAATTAATTGATAAATAGATAGACAAGCATTGTTACCTATTTTTTAAGACGAAGCCAAATAACTGGAAATTCCCCACTTTTCCCCACCTGTTTCCATTATATTCCACCCATATCCTTTTTGCAACCCCATTTATCCCCAACAAAATGAACGAAATATCCGCTATTGACAATTTGGCAAAAATACTGTAAAAAAACCATAGATCTTTACCAGCAAGCAAGGAGATTTTTATGAACAAACCCGGACTACTTCCATTACCTGAAAACTACATTATAATGATGGAACGTCTCAAGGGCATGAACATATTTGGCATGTTCATTGACAAATCCATCATCTTGGACGATCTGGTCAGGTTGTCCTGGCAGATAAAACTCCGCCATCCCCAAACCGCCATAAAAAGATTGGAAAACCTGGTGATGAGCAACCTGAGCTGTATTTATACTTTCAATCAACCGGGATTGGTCTCAAGTGAAGGAAAAAGCTTTCCTTCCTACAAGTACCCGAAAATGGAGATAGAACGCTTGGCTTTGGGAACGCAGTCGCCAGAAGCCGTAAAAGACGTGGTTGGTGATAAATACTGCCGCGTGAATATTAATAAGCTTAGCTTGCAGTTGGGTTGTCGCGTGGGCAAGCCTACCACGTATGCCCTGCTGTTCGGCATTCTACTCGCGGCATGCGATTTGGCTGACGAAATCAAGGTTATCCAGAAGGGTAATCATGCCTGGGTGATGTATAAATTATTCGGGGTCAGCAGCTGGCATGTTGCCGATCCGTCAATAAAGGCTAGAGGTTTTTTGGAAAAGGATAATATAAATAAATACAAAAAAAATGCGGCCGCGGCCGATTTCGTTCTTTCCCTTTAAACCGAACACGTCGTCTTCCAGCAGAAAAGACGGCGTTTTTTATTTGTCTAGCTAAACCCGGTGGGCGAACCTTGGGAATATCATCGCCAAAAAAAGAATTTTTATTTATTTTTTGTACCGATCTTTCTCAGCTTTCTCTGGTAATTAATAGCAAAACGATGTGCTTCGTCTCTCACACTAATCAAAATTTGCTTGTTTTGATCCACCCATCTGACAAAATCTCCTTTACCGCTTCCCAGCACAACATCATTGCGCTTGCGCGTCGGACCTTTGGTTATTCCCACCACCGGCGTTTCTACGCCGTATTGTAGCAAAACTTTTTTCGCCCGGTTTACTTGCGCTTTGCCGCCATCCACCAAAACCAAAGCCGGCGGCTTCCACTCCCGATGCCGGAATCTTCTCACAAGCACCTCCTCCAAGCAATCCACGTCGCTTTGCCCTTGCACCGTCTTTATCTTGAACCGACGGTACTGTGATTTGAGCGGTTCGCCATGACTGAAAACCACCATGGAGCCCACCTTGCCGGACGAGCCCAAATTGGAGATATCGTAACCTTCTATTCTGGTACCATAAATCGATTCATTATCTTGTGTGAATTCAGCGAAAAAATCTCTGTTCAAAATAGCGATATCATGAATCCGCCGCAAAGCGTTAATCTGATTTCTCAATCTGCCCGCTTCTTCAAAATTCAACTGATCAGCCTTGCTTTTCATCTTATTTTGCAATTCCGTTATCAATCTTTTTTTATTGCCTTTTAAGAACATTACCAGAGGCCGTATCACTTTTGTCTTGTATTCAGCCGGTGATATCTCACCAACACACACACCCAGACATTGACCCATTTCATAATACAAACAAGGACGGCGTCTACCCGGACGGCAGACGGAAATATTAAACAAGCGTGAGAGTATTTTCATGGCCGCCTTGGTATTAAGTCCGGGATAAGGGCCGAAAATATGCGAATATTTCTTCAGCTGCGATTTGCTCAACCGCCGCAGCTCATGCTCCCGTATAAAAAAAACTTGCGGATAATTATCTTTGGAAATGACAATATAATTCCAGCTTTTATCATCCTTGCCCAGTACGTTGTATTTAGGCTGGTATTTTTTAATATAATCGGCCTCTTTTATCACCGCTTCCAATACCGAATCGGTTTCCAGATAATCCACTCGTTCAACTCTGTCCAGCATCTCTTCAATCGGACGGGACGAACGCTGACCGTAAAAATAGCTGCGCAGTCGTGATTTTAAAGAGGTGGCTTTTCCTACGTAAATAATTTTGCCAGTTTTATCGTAAAACAAATAAATTCCGGGGTCATTCGTGGCTTGGAAAATTTTTTCTTGTATTTTTTTCATATTCATATTAATATGTTATACTTTTTCAGATTTTTTCTCAATCTATTCGTTCGCTTATTGACAAAATGTAGAATATTTAATATAACCAAAAAAGTTATTTTTAACGTTCTTTTCATGACGGAGGATAAAGAGTGGCCAACAAAATCCAAACTATCAAATACAGGCGTACTGAGCAGGATGAATTCACGGATCTGCCGGTAGTGGTGGTTCCGGATACCCGAGGAAAAGCGGTAATGGATGAAAACAGAGATTTCTATTACTATCACTTCAAGACCGAACAGTGGATAAAGGTGAGGCATGGCATTTACCATCTATACCGGGCTTTGTCTTACATGCTGCTTGGGTATATCTATATGGAAATGCCCGCATTGGAGAAAATAATTAAACAGTGCGAACAAGCGCATTTGGGCCAAATGTTCATCAACAAGTGCCTGCCCACGAATAATCACTTGAACATGTACACACTACTTTGCTCCATGGCCGAAAGAATGAGCAAAGCCATTGACGAAAACAAACAACGGGCATGCCTGCAGCTCGCCTACTGCACCGTAAACCGACTTAGAGACTCAAAGGGAAGATTGAACAACGGGGTACTGCAATGCCGCACGGCCACGGCCAAACGCCGACTGGAAGACCGGCTCGGGACTATCGCTCAAATTCAACCCAAAATCCTCTATATTCACCAACGCATTCGGAGTATCTTGACCAATTTGGAACAGTTGCTGGTGGAATCACGCCAGCGGCTGAAAAACTCTTATGAACAGGCTTGTCTGGCAGATAAATGGGACAAACAAAACGCGCGGTACCACTCGATCAAGCAGTCAATTGAGATTACCAAGGATAATATATCAAGGCTCAACATCAAACCTTTTACCAAAACAAGAGCCAGACTTCTCAAGGAAAGCGACCAAGCTCTCGCGGCCATGGAGACGGACACAACTGATCAGTTTGGTCAAATCGTGAGCAAGATGGTCAACAGCTTACGCTTAATGATTTGCCGCGGGCAAATGGAATACTCCATGATCAACCTCGGACTGGCGATCAAAAAGCCGGTTTTAATGGACGAGGATCTGCTTTTAGTGGTACAAGATCAACTGCGGCAGGCACTGGACGTCATCACCAGCGTCAATGAACAGGGTTTTGAACAGCCGGTGTGCACCGACGCTGCCGACGCCCTGATCCAAGCCGTGGATGAACTGGACTTTATAAGCTGCTATCCTCCTGATCGGAGGCGGATAAAAAAGGCTAAAGCATTACTTGATAAAGCGATCGGGATGCTTTAGTCGACAAACCCGAATCGATGTCATATCGGTTCGGTTTTTTTATTTTCTCTTTATGTATCTTTTTAAATATTTACCCGTATGACTATGGCCGTACAAAGACACTTGTTCGGGTGTGCCGACCACAACCACCTCGCCCCCTTTATCCCCCCCTTCCGGACCAAGATCAATAATCCAATCCGCGCATTTAATTACATCCAAATTATGCTCTATTACCATCACGGTGTTGCCCTTGCCCACCAAATCCTGTAAAACAAAAATCAATTTTCTGACATCGTCATAATGCAGTCCGGTAGTCGGTTCGTCCAATAAAAATAGAGTTTTGGTGGTACTTTTTTTGGCCAGTTGCTTGCTCAGCTTGATTCTTTGCGCCTCCCCGCCCGATAAAGTCTTGGCCGATTGACCCAAAGTCAGATAATCCAATCCCACCCGGCTAAGCATGGATAACTTATCATGGATGAAAGGAATATCGGTAAAAAACTCCTTGGCTTCGGCCACGGTCATTTCCAATACGTCGGCGATATTCTTGCCGTTGTAGTGAACCTGCAGAGTTTCATTGTTAAATCTTCTACCGCCGCAAACGTCGCATACTATTTCCACGCTTGGCAAAAAATGCATTTCAATTTCCAACACCCCCCTACCTTCGCAGTTTTCACATCTGCCCATGGGGCGGTTGAAGCTGAAACGACCGGGCTTATAGCCTCTGATTCTGGCTTCTGGAGTGGCCGCGAAAATTTCCCTAATGCCCGTGTATGCACCGGTATATGTAGCCGGATTACTGCGCGGACTGCGGCCGATCGGACTTTGATCAATCTTAATGATTTTATCTAAATAATCCAGATTCAAAATTTGTTTATGCTTTCCCACTCGCTTATTAACATGATGCAACTTATTTGCCGCTGCTCGATAAAGAATATCATGCATCAGAGTGGATTTTCCCGATCCGGACACTCCGGTCAAACAAACAAAACGCCGCAACGGAATACAAACGTCAATATTTTTTAAATTATGTTCAGACGCCCCCTTAATACTCAATTTGGGCGAGGAGTCATCAACTTTTCTGCTCTTGTCCGGCAGTTTAATAGATTTCTCCCCGCGCAAATATTCTCCGGTCAATGATTTGGACGGACTACCGATAATTTCACACTCCGTATTTGCCTTTTTCATCTCATGATTTGCACTATACGCGGTTTTATTAAGTAGTAACTCCAACGGGCCGGAATACACTATCTTTCCGCCATGTTCTCCCGCTCCCGGTCCAATGTCCACGATCCAATCGCTCATCAAAATGGTATCCTCATCATGCTCCACCGTAATTATGGTATTGCCTTTATCGCACAATTCACGCAATGTATTTACCAACTGATCGTTGTCCTTTTGGTGCAGACCAATGGTAGGTTCGTCAAGTACATACATCGCGCCTACCAGCTGCTGACCCACCTGCGAAGCCAGCCTGATTCTTTGCGCCTCGCCTCCGGACAAACTGCCGGCCATGCGGTTTAAGCTCAAATAATGCAGGCCGACGTTCAGCATGAATTGCAGCCTGTTATGAATTTCTTTCATGGCAGCACCGACAATCTCTTTTTGTTTTTGGTCCAATTCTTTGTCCAATTTTTTAAAAAAATCAGCTGCCCGGTCTATGGACATGGCGGTCAGCTGCCAGATATTTTTCCGGCCCACTTTAACACTAATGGCATTTTGATTCAATCTCTTTCCCCGGCATTTAGGACAAGGCTCTTCCGAGAATAATTCTTTGGTTCCCAGTCCGGTACAGTAGTCGCAATAACCATAAGGACTGTTGAAGCTGAAAAGTCTGGGTTCAATTTCCGGAAAACTGAATCCGTCTTTGGGGCAAGAATATTGAGTACTGTAAATTTCTTCTTGCTTATCCGAAAAAATTATCGTGCACAATCCATTTGACAAATCCACCGCCGTTTCCACAGCTTCGGCCAGCCTGTCCTCAGTCAAATCTGACGCGGGGATTTTATCTATTACAATATCAATATCATGTTTTTTGTTTTTACTCAGCAACAATCTTTGCTTTAAATTTTTCAACTTTCCGTCAATCCTGACCTCGGCGAAGCCTGAATTATACATATCATAAAGCATCTGATAATACTCTCCTTTACGACCTCTCACAACCGGCGATAAAATACTTAACTCGCCCTTTTTATCCTTTTTTAAATTACTTAAAATACGATCTTTTATTTGATCGGTGGTCATCTTTTCTATCTTGGCGCCGCATAACGGACAATACGGCTGACCGATCCTGGCATACAATACCCTCAAATAATCATAGATCTCGGTCAAGGTGGCCACGGTGGAACGCGGATTAGCGCTGTGCGCCCGCTGATCAATGGAAATGGCGGGCGACAATCCGTCAATCTCATCCACGTCAGGCTTACTCATTCCACCCAAAAACTGCCTGGCATAAGCGGACAGGCTTTCAATATATCTTCTTTGTCCTTCGGCAAAAATGGTATCAAAAGCCAAAGAAGACTTTCCCGAACCGGACAAACCGGTAAAAACTATCATCTTGTTTCGGGGCAGTTCCAAACTGAGATTTTTCAGATTATGCTCCCTTGCCCCTTTTATTTTTATCTTATCTTCCATACATTAAACTACAAAAAGCCCCAAATACGGGGATTTTATACTATTTATTGACTACAAAAGAGCCAAAGGAAAGTATAGCCGCTTTTAAGGTATTTGTCAACAAAAACCGGATGGTATATAATATTATAACAAACTAAATTTAATTAGTTCTTAACCCCAATTTCTTATGAAAAAATTCATCGCATTCACGGGAGGGATCGCACTGTTTTTCCTTGTGGCCGGAGCCGGTTGCGCGGATCAGTCGGCACCTGAGGCGGAAAATATTTTTGAATCCAAGCCTGCCGCCAATGAATCGGGTATTACCATGACCGATTCCGAAGGGCAGCCGGTGGAAGGAATTGAAGTTGAAATCAATAACCAGGATGGGGAACAAGCCTCCGGCGACAACCGGCCATTATCCGTTTCCGAAGTTACCGAAGACGAATTTGCTCTTAAAGCCGAATTAATGGATGAAGGTAGTGTAAAATTAATGTGGCAAACTCCGGAAGAATTAAAGGGGGAAAATATAAGAATCTATCGCGGACCGACACCCACACCGGCACCTCCGTTAAATTTCTGGGTAAATCCCGGAATGAACGCAACCGAGTACATCTGGGCCGATCTGGAACCGAGACCCGAATATTTCAGATTATGCGTTTTTGAAGATGACGAATGCCAAATTTTCTCTGAAAGCGTGCAAATTGAAGTACGATAAATAATAGGCAACAAAAAACTAAAAAACCGCTCTACTATGATACAAGAGCGGTTTTAATTTTGCCGGCAACAAATCAGCTCCCGGCCGAGTCAGTTCCATTTGACAAAAACCTTTTAAACGCGCCAACATCTCTCTCAAGCCGAGCCCCCACAACTTGTCGCTTAATTGCAAATCTTCCGAATCGGCCGGATAACCATGGGTTCTGATTCCTTGCGCCTCGCAAAAATATATGATTCTGGGCAGGTGAAACTTTTGCGAAACTGCGATCACATAATTAAAACGATAAATATCGGCGGCGCGCGCGCAGCTGGCATATGTATTGTATCCGTGCGGATCTTGCAATATATCCCGCTCAACCGTTCCCAAAGACAAAGCATACCGCCTCATCGGATCAATTTCATTTACCGCCACGTTGCCGTCGTCTCCGGTCATCATTATTTTATCCACCTTGCCCATTTTATACAACTCCACCGCGCGTCGCACGCGTTCGGCGGTCATTTCGGACAAAGTGCCGTCCTCATATGCTCCCCCGGCAAATACCAATGCCACCGGCGCCGGATCCAAAGATTGTGGAGAAATATAAATATCTTGGACAAAACTCATAATATGAACATTGGCATAAACAAAAAGTCCAATGCCGAATAACGCCAGGCTGACGGATGATATATATACTGTTTTCAAAATCGAGGCCAACACAAAAATTATTTATATGGTTATTTTACCATTTTTCAGCCTTTTTTAGAAGTTTTATTTTTTGATGATTGCATTTTTTTTAACCGCGCGATTTCATCACGCAAAATGGCGGCCAGTTCAAACTCCAGATTCTCAGCCGCCTGCTTCATTTTTAATAGTTTGTCGTGGATGATTTGTCCAACCGGACGCTCGTCTCCGATCAAATCAAGTTCAAGAACTTCCCTGCCCTGGCGTTGATTAAATCCGGCTTTGGCTTTTTCCGCCGTTATGCCGAACTCTTGCAAAATATTGCGGATATTTTTTTTAATGGTCCGCGGAGTAATACCATGTTTTTGATTGTATTTAAGCTGCAACCGGCGCCTGCGACCGGTCTCGTCAATCGCTTTTTTGAGCGAACCGGTAATATTATCAGCGTAAAGCACCACCCTTCCGTTGACATTTCTCGCCGCTCTTCCAATGGTCTGAATCAAGCTGGTTTCGGAACGCAAAAAACCCTCTTTGTCCGCGTCCAGTATGGCCACCAGCGAAACCTCGGGAATATCCAATCCTTCCCTTAACAGATTAACCCCCACAATCACGTCAATCTTCCCCGCTCGCAAGTCATTTATAATCTGAATTCTTTCCAAAGTCTTAATATCGGAGTGAAGATACTCCACTTTAATTTTTTTATTTAATAAATAATCACTTAGATCTTCGGCCATTTTTTTCGTCAAAGTGGTGACTAATGCTCGCTCGCCTTTTTTAACCTGTTCATTGATGCGCCGCAACAAATCATCCACTTGTGAATAATTCTTCTCTTTTCTTTCAGTTACCGGCCGCACAATTACCTCGGGGTCAACCAATCCGGTAGGACGCACGATCTGTTCAACCACCCGATCACTGGTCTTTATTTCATAATCTGCCGGCGTGGCCGATACGAATACCATCTCACCAACTTTGCGTTCAAATTCTTCAAACTTCAGTGGACGATTATCACGCGCGCTCGGCAGCCTAAAACCATGTTCAACCAGAGTGTCTTTTCTGGCTTTGTCACCATTATACATTCCCCTGATTTGCGGCACGGTCACATGCGACTCGTCTATGACAGTCAAAAAAGAACTGTCTAAATTTTTTTCCTCGGCCTTGTCCGCCCCTTTGGCACCGCGTAAAAAATAATCAAACAGGGTGAATGGCGGTTCTCCCGGCACCCGCCCGTCAAAATGGCGCGAATAATTTTCAATGCCGCTGCAATATCCAATATTTTTTATCATTTCCAAGTCATGCTTTACCCGGCGCTTCAATCTCTCATACTCAAGCACCTTGCCTTTTTTTTTGAAATAGTCCAATTGCTCTTTTAATTCACGCTTGACGCTTTCAAAAGCTTTTTTACGTAAAGATCCGCTCACCACATAATGCTTGGCCGGAAAAATCCAAATATCTTGCTGGTCACACAACACTTTTCTGGTTACCGAATCTATTTTTTCTATCAAGTCTATCTTTTGGCTGATCTCAAAGCGGTATATTTTTTCCTCATTTACCGGCATGATCTCAAATACTTGTCCGCGCATGCGAAAAGTGCCGCGCTCCAAGTCGGCGGTGGTGCGCTCAAACCGCATCTCAACCAACTTTTCCATCATGCCCCGCCTGTCCAATTTTTGTCCCTTTTCCAAGTGCAGCACAAACTGCTCATACTCATCCGGAGAGCCCAGCCCGTAGATGGCGGAAACCGAAGCCACTATTATAACATCACGTCGACTCAACAAAGCCTGGGTGCAGGCGTGACGCAATCTGTCTATTTCATCATTGATCTGAGCCTCTTTCTCAATATATGTATCCGTACCGGGCATATACGCTTCCGGCTGGTAATAATCGTAATAGCTGACGAAATACTCAACCGCATTGTCAGGAAAAAATTCTCTAAACTCATTGCACAGCTGCGCGGCCAAAGTTTTGTTGTGCGCGATTACCAAAGTGGGAATCTGCAGGTTCTCGATCACGTTGGCTATGGTAAAAGTTTTTCCCGATCCGGTCACCCCGAGCAAAGTTTGTCGTTCCATATCGGTGGTAAAGCCGTTTGTTAGCCGCTCTATCGCTTTCGGCTGATCGCCCGCCGGCTTGTATTTGGATTTAATCTTGAATTTCATTTTTAACTAAATAAAGTTAAATTGGCATTAAAAAATATATCATGCTATTAACAAGGAAGCAAACGCAAAGACCTAACGCGGTTATCCACAGGCTGCTCTTTACAACATTTTCAGCACATGATATTATTCCTTTTGCCGCTACAAAAGATTGGTGCAACAGATCTCGGCGCTCGCGCCGAAATCACAGTTGAGAAAATTTCTTGCTCCACTGGCGCCACTGATGTAGACGGTCGAAGGATGAGTGTAATCGGTACCAAGGCTCCGGCCAAAGTACTGACAAGTCCTCCGAACTCTTTATTGCCCAAGTTCACGCAAAGTTCAGCGTCCGAAACAACCACCTCGGACAACCGCAACTGCGGCCGGACTTCACACTGAACAAAGGCTAAGCTTCCGCGTCTGTTTTGTCATGGCCCCGGTCATGTCGGAACCTATAGCGGAAATGCTGTCAAGCCGGCCTCACTGTCAAAGGTGAGAAAGGCTTAACCATCAAAATCATGGTAACGAAGATGTCGGCTTTCGGGCTGAGTCTTCATCCCAAAACATGTCGATTGTCGTGCCGCGATGTCGGACGCTCGAACTCTTAGAAGTTCGCAAACCTCCCCGACAGACTAAGCCTCCCAGCGAGGTTGACGGTACGATCGGCAAAAAAGGGACGACTTACTTGTTTGATGGACAGCAAGAGTTCAAACGGGTTTGCGCACGCTCATCTGCACAAAAGGATGAATGCGTGTTGACTTCCGTGTCAGGGCCGAAAAACCTTGGAACGGATAACCAAATCCCAGAGCCAAATGTGTGTTCGTCGCGATTATCAGCGGTCCGGTCGAAAGATTGGGCCACAGACTCGCGCAGTTCACACCAGCTCGTGGAATAGCGCCCAGTTGAAATACACAAAGCGCCGACCACAAGCAATTGTTACAAGCGTGGTAACGATCTCTTCGGAGAATGTTACCGGCCCCAATCCGCTTTGCGGTACGGCTAAGCTTGCTGGCGGTCCTCGGATCGTCCAGATATATTGTCGCGCCGGTGTTCAAACACAGGTAGGCAATATTGTTTGCAAGGCTCAAAAAAGAGGATAGAACACGCTCATCCTTCTTTTTTTTACGACAAATCATTATTGACGGTCCGATCGGAATTCGTTATCATATTTGCTATGGATACTATGCCGACTGCCAGCCAGTCGCGGGGAACCAACTTTCTTTCTTCGTCCAAACTCGGAAAAACCAACATCGGTTTTTTGTTCATACAAAAAACCCACACCAATATAAAGTGAGTGGGGCGACAAAAAGAAAAAAGAAGGAGGCCCAAGCATAGTATCCTTTTTTTATTTTTCCGACTAAATCTCAACCGTTTCGCCATACTCAGGTACAAACGCCTGAATATGCGTATCTTGCTTGATTTTATGAGCCAGCTCAGTTACCGCGTTCGGTTCACCATGAACGCAATAAACTTTTTGCGGCAGACCGGGACCGCTCGCGATCCAATCCAGCATTTTCATTTGATCACCGTGAGCCGACAAGGCACCGATAGCCCGCACCGTGCAATTTACTTCTACGGTTTCGCCGAATATTTCCACCTTTTCCGCGCCTTCATAAAGCCGGCGTCCCAGAGTGCCGCTCGCTTGGTAGCCGACGATGATTAAAGTGGATCTCGGATCGGGCAGATAACGGATGGCATGATGCAATATGCGTCCGCCATTCATCATGCCGGCGCCCGCTATTACAATTTTCGGTCCTTTAATATTGTTAATCTTTTTGGATTCTTCCACCGTAGCGGTCATTTTTAAATTGGGAAAATCAAAAAAGTCATCCCCGGCATCATGCAAGCACAGGGCGTCTCTGTCATAATAGCCGGGATATTTTTTATATACCTTGGTTGCCTCTATTGCCAAAGGACTATCTAAATATATCGGAATCCGCGGCAGAGTTTTGTCATGTTCGCTCAAAAAATTCAGTTCATAAAGTAATTCTTGCGTACGTTCCAAAGAGAAGGCCGGTATCATGATGGTGCCCCTTCGTTGCACTCCTTCTGTGATCAAATTCAAAATTATTGATCGACGGGTATCCACGTCTTCATGCAAGCGATCGCCGTAAGTAGACTCGCTCACTACCGCGTCAACTGTGCCTAAATTCTGCGTCTCTTTTAAAATTGGTACATTTTCATTGCCAATGTCGCCGGAAAATGCCATTAATTTGCCATCAGCCTCCAATTCAATGAAGGCGGAGCCAAAAACATGACCGGCGTCTTTCCACACAACTTCTACGCCCGACAATCGCAATGATTGGTTATATTTTACCGGCACGCAATTTTTCACCGCAATTTCAATATCATTTTGATCAAATAATATCGGACTTTGGTACCTTCTGTTATTTTCCACCATTATATTATACGCGTCCCGCCAAAACAATCGTGAAAACTCACAGCTGGCTTCGGTCATATACACTTTCCCTTTGAAGCCTTGCTTGAATAATTTGGGCACGCGCCCGATATGGTCCAAATGCGCGTGTGTAACCAACACAAAATCTAGCTCCGAAGGGTCGAAAGGGAAAGGTTCGTGATTTCTACCTTCATTGTAATTGGAACCTTGAAACATGCCGCAGTCAACCAAAAAAAGGTTTCTTTTTGTCTGTACCAGATGGCATGAGCCGGTTACCTCACGCGCCGCTCCAAAAAAACTGATTTTCATAGTGAAAATATTAAATACTCATTTGCTTCAGTATAGCACAAATTGAGAGTTAAAGTCTGTGTACAAAACCGCTTGGCTTTGGTATAATTGATCCGTTGCTTTATGCGCAAAAAAATTAAATATATTGAAATACAAGAGCCACCGATTGAAGAATTAAAAAAGCAAAAATCCTGCTTAAAAAGGACTTGTTTATCGGGCTGTGGGTGTTTTTTTGTATTAATATTGATTTTTTTGCTGCTTTTAAAATTAGGCACCGGCGGCGGCGAACGCCAGCTCAAGCAAATACCGGACTATTTCCCCGCATCAATACCTGTTTATGACTCGGATTCAATAACCAAAATTACTTTTGTTTCCGGCAAAAACAGAGGAAAAATACTGGAAGCCGCCGCGTTCTTGCCCAAACTGACACTCTCCCCGCTTTTATTGGCTTTGGATCAATACGACATTGTGCCAATCAGCGAGCGAAAAATACAAGGAGTCAAAGGATTTACTTGGGATAATTTCGTCAAATTGATGAAAGAACCGATGGTGGATAAAAATGGTATGATTGAGATTGAATGGCGCAACCTGGCCGCTCAGCCGGATTTTGTGGCCAAGTATTATGCAACCAAATTGGAAAATTCCGGTTACAGCGTGAATCTGGTGGTAACAAGCAAAAGCAGACGCGTTTTAAATTTTTCCAAAAACGACCATTCCGGCCGCCTGACCATACACGACGATCCATCAACCGGCGGAACCGACATGGCGACACTAAATATATCACTACCATTAAACAATTAACTATGCCTGTTAAAATAATAAAACAAAAAAAATTAACTTGGGTGAATATTGATCATCTGGACCAAAAAGCGGTTAATTATTTGGACAATAATTTCAACTTTCATCATTTGGATTTTGAAGACATTCGCGGCGAAAGTCAGACACCGAAGATTGACGTTTATAAAAACTACTTGTTTATCGTGCTGCAATTTCCGCACTGGCATGCTCGAACCAATACGGTCATCCCGGTGGAAATTGATATTTTCGTGGGCGATAATTTTTTAATAACCGTGCAGCATACCAAAACCAAAGAAATAAAAAATTTTTTTTATCGCTGCATGAAAAATAAAAAAGTGAAAGCCGATTGGATGAGTCAAAGCTCGGGCTATCTGCTTTACCAGCTGATAGAATCGTTATTCAGAAACACGCGGCCGATTCTAGAAAATATCGGCAAAAAAATAAATGAATTGGAGCAGGACATCTTCACCAAGGAACAAGAAGCCAAAACCATCAAGCTGCTCGCCACGCACAGAAGAAACGTATTAAACTTCAGGCGCATTCTTGATCCGCAAAGATATTTAATCTCCAGCCTGACGCATACCAGAAAAAATTTTCTGGATGAAAGCTTGAGTATATACTTTGATGACATAGATGACTATTTAAGCAAGCTGTGGTCAATCGTGGAAAACTACAAAGATACGGTAAACGGACTGCACGTAACCGTGGAATCGCTAATCAACCAAAGAACCAATAAAGTAATAAGTGCCTTGACCGTAATCTCTGTTTCGCTGCTGCCGCTAACCTTGCTCTCCGGCATCTATGGAATGAATATATCCAAGCTGCCGTTCAGCCAAAATCCTTTCTGGGTGTGGATGATGTTTTTAGGCCTTGCTTCCATCATAATGATATTGATAGTGATAATGAGAAAAAAACGTTGGCTGTAGAAAAAATTAAAAAATAAAAAAACATGATTCGCCGTCTGATTGGCAACCAAAGCAAAACCATTACCGGCGCGGCCATTATTATTGGCGCCGCTTCTTTTATTAGCCGACTGATGGGCGTAGTGCGTGATCGTATTTTCGCCCACCAATTCGGAGCCGGCGAATTGCTTGATACCTACTATGCCGCCTTTAGAGTACCTGATTTGGTATATAATCTGCTCATTATCGGCGCCCTTTCGGCCGGCTTTATCCCGGTTTTTACCAAAGTCTATCTTAAAGATAAAAAACAAGCCTGGGAACTGACCGCAAACATCATTAATATTTTAGGCTTAGCCCTAGTGGTGATCTGCGGCGTGCTGTTCATCTTCACGCCGCAGATCATGAAAATAATTGTGCCCGGCTTCACTGACAAACAAATGGAGATGACCGTGCTTTTGACCAGGATCATGTTTTTAAGTCCACTGCTGCTTGGACTAAGCAGCGTGGTAAGCGGCGTGCTGCAATCACTTAAATCTTTTTTTGTCTATTCTCTGACCCCGATAATGTACAATTTTGGCATCATATTCGGCGCCTTGGCCTTAGTGCCTTTTTTCGGCATCAGCGGACTGGCCATGGGAGTAGTAATCGGAGCGTTGCTGCATTTGATTATACAATTACCTACCTTTTTTCATTATGGCTTCAGGTATAGACCACGGCTTAATCTCAAAGACAAGCGAGTGAAAGAAATAATCCGACTGATGATACCGCGTACAATGGGACTCGCCGCACATCAAATTAACTGGATAGTCATTACCATGCTGGCGTCCACGCTGGCGGCCGGTTCAATCGCGGTCTTTAACTATGCCAACAACCTGCAGCATTTTCCGGTGGGTATAATCGGCATATCCTTTGCCTTGGCATCATTTCCGACTCTATCCAAACTCGCCGCCCAAGGCAACATTGATGTTATGCGCGACCAGATAAGCAACGCGGTCAAACAAATAATATTTTTTATCATTCCGATCTCGGTTCTCTTCATTTTGCTCAGAGCACAGATAGTACGCATAATCCTCGGTACCGGACAATTTGACTGGCAAGATACGATTTTGACCATGAATACTTTGGCCTTCTTCGCTCTGTCTTTGTTCGCTCAATGCATTACCCCCCTGCTGGCGCGCGTCTTCTACGCGTTGCATGATACATGGACGCCTTTTCTGGTCGGTCTGGGCACGGCCGTGGTCAATATATTTTTGAGTCTTTATCTGAAAGAAATATTGGGGGTAATTGGGCTGGCCTTCGCTTTTTCCATTGCCATGACCGTACAGATGTCCCTACTGTGGGTACTATTGCGAAGCAAGCTGAAAACCTTGAACGAGCTTTCATTAATTCAGTCGGCGTATAAAATAAGTGTAGCGGCGATAATCATGGCACTGGTAGTGCAATTATTAAAAGCTCCACTCGCTTCTGTGGTTGACATGAACCGTTTTTGGGGTATATTAACCCAGGGTTTCATCGCCGGCACGGTCGGAATGCTGGTTTACGCCGGCATTTGTTATTTGCTTAAACTGGAAGAAATCAAGCATTTGCTCGGTAGCATGAAGAAAAGGTGGCTGAAAATCAAGCACGTGCAAGGAGAAATCGGAAAGGCGGACGAAATCTAAATAAAAAAAACATTAACAAATTAAAAAAGTCCCAACAAAAATAAAAAATGTGATTAAAAACTTCTGCATCATCGCACACATAGATCATGGCAAATCCACCTTGGCGGATCGTTTTTTGGAATTGACCGAAACCGTGGATAAAAGAAAGATGAAAGCGCAGCTGCTGGATCAAATGGAACTGGAGCAAGAAAGAGGAATAACCATCAAGCTTCAGCCCGTCAGAATGAAATATAAAAATCACACATTAAATCTGATCGACACGCCCGGCCACGTTGACTTCACTTACGAAGTATCACGATCATTGGCCGCGGTGGAAGGTGTGGTGCTACTGGTTGACGCTACTCAGGGAGTACAGGCGCAAACTATCGGCAATCTTTATTTGGCCATTGAACAAAATTTAACCATTATTCCGGTGCTGAATAAAATTGACCTGCCCAATGCGGATATAGAAAAAACAAACGCGGAAATTGTTCATTTACTGGGATGCGAAAAAGAAGAAATACTTACTTGTTCTGCCAAAACCGGACAGGGGGTGGAGACTGTTCTTGATAGCGTGGTGAAAGAAATTCCTTCGCCGCGGCCGCACGCGGGCAAAAAAACCAGGGCTTTGATCTTTGATTCTTTTTACGATGACTACCGCGGCGTAGTGGCATCGGTACGCTTGATAGACGGAGGCTTAAATAAAAAAGAACAAATACTTTTTATGAAAAGCAAAGCCAGAGCTGAAATATTGGATCTGGGCAGCTATACTCCGGCCATGCAACCGGAAGCGGAACTGGAAAACGGACAAATCGGATTCGTGGTCACCGGTCTTAAAGATCTGGAACAAGTGCGCGTGGGCGATACCATTACTTTGCAAAAAAATCCGGCAGAATCCGCTCTACCGGGCTACAAAGAGGTCAAGCCGATGGTCTTCGCCGGAATCTTTCCAAAAGAAGGCGATGATTACTCGGCTCTGCGCGACGCCATAGACAGACTCAAGTTAAGCGATTCGGCTTTGTATTACGAGCCGGAGCAATCAAAAGCGCTGGGCTTTGGTTTTCGCTGCGGATTTTTAGGCATGCTGCATCTGGATATTTTTCAAGAACGCCTGAAAAGAGAATTCGGTCTGTACATTATAGCGACGGTGCCGTCGGTAGCTTACCGGATTCAACTAACCAACTCTGATAAGATTACGGTTAAAAGTCCGCAAGACCTGCCTGAGGTGCAAAAAATTGACTACATTGAGGAACCATTCATGAACGTTGACATCATTACGCCCCAGGAATATATCGGAAACGTAATGAGCCTGACAACCGAAAGAAAAGGCAAATATTCCAATACCGAATATTTAAGCGCCGGTTCGGATTTGCGTGTATTGCTGCATTTTGAGATGCCGCTGTCTTCGCTGATAACTGATTTTTATGATAAACTAAAAACCGTAACCAGCGGTTATGCTTCTTTGAATTATGAATTTAAAAACTACCAAAAAGCGGATGTGGTAAAAATGGATATATTGATCGCCGATGAGCCGGTGGAAGCTCTGGCCGGTTTGGTGTGGCGGGACGAAGCCTTTAGGATCGGCAAAAAGATTGTTCAATCTCTGAAAAAAACTCTGCCCAGACAACAATTCGTGATAAAAATACAAGCGGCCGTCGGTGGCAAAATAATCGCGGCCGAAAGATTGAGCGCGCTTAGAAAAGATGTGACTGCCAAACTCTATGGCGGAGACGTATCCAGAAAAAGAAAACTGCTGGAAAAGCAAAAAAAGGGCAAGAAAAAAATGCTCTCCAGAGGCAAAGGAAAAGTGGACATACCGACCGAAGCGTATCTGGCTATATTAAAACGCTAATTAAGACAAAAAATTATGAAACAAAAAAAATACAAGCTGATTTGGACCATTATCAGCATATTGGCCGTGCTGGGAATGATATTTTTTACCATTATGCCCGCTTTTTACTAGTAAAAATATGGACATTAAAAAATTTCTTTCTTCATCCTACCACATTCTCAGCCCGCATCACCACTACCAGATGACCGTAATATTTCTATTCGTGTTCGGCTTTTTCCTCATTTTCCCTTTTTTTCGCTTGGTTCAGATATATAATTTGGATATACAAATCTGGCAGTGGTATTTTTTCTTGCCCTGGGCCGTATTTTATTCCTTCTACTGCCTTTATCAACGCGCCAAAATCAGCCGACCTGAAATGCGGAATCCGCTAAAAAGACCGATCATTCACTGGACATTACTGGGAATCGCGGTGATTCTGGTGCATTCGCAGCCGGTGGATATCAATAACATTTACGCGTTGGATTTGGGCTTTACCATTTTCACGATTTTTTTGGCAGACTCTTATTGGGATTTCAAAAAAATTAATTTGCTTAAGTGAGTATGGATAGAATTTGGAAACTACGCCCCGAACCCCCCAAAAAATTTTTTGAACAATTTCCCGAACTGCCTAAAACCGTGGCAGCACTTCTTTATCACAGAAATATTCGCACGCAAAAAAAAATAGATGAATTTCTAAATCCCGACTACACCCAAGACGTGCATGACCCATATCTGTTCAAAGACATGAAAAAGGCGGTCGCGAGAATTTTTCATGCCTTGGATCAAAAAGAAAAAATAGTGGTGCATGGCGATTATGATGCCGACGGCGTGTCGGCAGCGGTGATATTGGTATCTGCTTTACATGCCCTGGGATGTAATGATGTCGAGGTTTTTTTACCGCACCGTGAAACGGACGGTTACGGATTGAATAAAAATACCATTCAAACCCTTTCGCGGACAAAAACGGACCTGATTATTACCTGTGACTGCGGAATCAGCAACTATGAAGAAATAACATTGGCGCGGCAATTGGGAATGGATGTTATCGTCACCGACCACCATGATCTGCCCGAAACTTTACCGCCCGCTCTGGCTATTATTCATCCCAAAAACAAAAAAGATGATTATCCGGATAAAAATCTGGCCGGCGGAGCGGTGGCCTTTAAATTGGTACAGGGTTTGCTAAAAAAATATACCAAAAAAAATGACGAATTTCCCAATGGCGAAAGCGTGGAAGCGTTTGAGAAATGGCTGCTGGACATGGTGGCAATCGCTTCGGTGGCTGACATGGTACCCTTGATCGGAGAATCCCGTACCCTTACCAAATACGGATTGATAGTGCTGAACAAGACAAAAAGAACGGGGTTGCAAAAGCTGTTGCTGGAAGCGAGATTGATGAACGAAGACGGCAGCAAGAAATACGAGCTTGACGCCGACAAAATCGGCTTTCAAATTGCGCCGCGCATTAACGCGGCCGGAAGAATTGATCATGCCAACGTGGCCTATCGTCTCCTTATCACCGATAATCCGACGGAAGCGGTTGATCTCGCCTATCAACTGGATCAAAATAACCAAGAAAGGCAAAAAACCACCGATGAATTACTGAAAAAAGCAATAAAACTGGCACAAGCTGAAGCTGATTCCCCGATCTTATTCATTCTTGGACAAGGTTGGCCTACCGGCTTGATCGGCTTGATAGCCAGCCGATTGAAAGAAAAATTTTACAAGCCCAGCCTGGTAATGTCGCAAAATCAGAATGAAATAGTGGGATCGGGACGCTCGGTAGAGGGGTTTAATATCATTAAGGCCATGCAAACCATGCCCGAATGCTTCAGTAAATTCGGCGGACACCCTATGGCCTGTGGATTCACTTTGGCGACCGAAATTAAAAAGTTCAAGCAACAATTACTTGAACAATACAACCTGCAAACCCGAGGCCATTCATTGCTGCCTATTTTGAATATTGACGCTGAGATTGATCTTGACCAAGTAAATTGGGAACTCCATGATATATTGGACAAATTCAAGCCTTTTGGCAAAGATAATGAAAAACCTAGATATCTGGCCAAAAACCTTACCATAAATAACTTTGAAGCGGTGGGCAAAGAGGCCAAACATATGCGCGTTATGGTTACGCATAATTCCCCCAGAATCAGAAAAACCATCGGCTGGCGCCTGTGCGATGATAACAGTTCAGGTCCCAACTGGTGCAAGGAATTGAAAATCGGCGATAAAATTGATATGGTATTTGAAATTGATATCAATGAATGGAATGGCAATCGCGAGCTGCAATTAACAATCATTGACATTAAAAAATAAAAACATGCAAAAAAAATTGACCATCTTCTCTGACGGCGGCGCCAGAGGCAACCCCGGGCCGGCGGCCATCGGCGTGATAATTAAAGACGAAAACGATAAAATTGTGGCTCGTTTCGGCGAATATCTGGGTGAACAGACAAATAATTACGCTGAATACATGGCCTTGATAAGCGGATTGGAAGCCGCCTTGGATATGCGGACACAAGAAGTGATTTGCTATGTGGATTCCAAATTGGTGGCCGAACAGCTTAATCAACGCTGGAAAGTGAAAGAACCGACTTTGCAAAAATTATTTGTCAAGGCATACAATTTAATGCAAAAATTTAAGTCGGTTAAAATTTTCCACACTTATAGAGAAAAAAATAAAGAAGCCGATCAACTGGTTAATAAAGTGCTTGATCAGCACTAAATCTCATCCGCCAGTTCAGACATGATTTTTTTTGCTTTGCGGCTTAATTTTTTGGGTACATCCACGATCACTTTCACATACTGGTCTCCCCGGCCGCTTCTGTTCAATCTGGGCACGCCCAAATTTTTTAATTTGAATTGTCGATGCGATTGAGTTCCGGCCGGAATTACCAGCTTTTTTTTGCCGTCAAGAGTGTCAATCTTGATTTTGTCCCCCAATGAGGCTTGCGTAAAAGAAATATGCTCTTCGGTATAAATATCAAAACCTTCTCGCTTCATTATTTCCGCCGGATTTACACGCACACGAACATAAAGATCTCCGGGCTCGCCTTGAGAGCCTATACTCTCGCCTTTTCCCACCAATCTTATAGCTTCGCCATCGTCAATTCCGGCCGGTATCTTCACATTATATACGGATTCACTCTTCACTCGGCCGTCGCCGCCGCAATGCCGGCAGTGGGTCTCGGGTATTTCCCCCTGGCCGGCGCATTCCGGGCAAACGGAAACAGACTGCATGGCACCCAAAATTGTCTGCTGCATTTGTCTTACTTGACCTTTGCCGCCGCAGACAGAACAAGTTTTTACCTTTGAACCCGGTTCTACGCCTGATCCGGAACATACGTCGCAATTGTTATATTTCATTAATCTGACCTCTTTTTCCACGCCGAATACCGCTTCCCTAAAATCAATCGTCACGTCAACTTGAATATCGTTGCCGCGCGGAACCCGACGTCTGCTGCGACCGCCGAAACCGAATATATCGCCGAAGATGTCGCCCAGGTCTATCCCCCCGAAATTAAAATTCATATTTTGAAATCCGCCGGCACCGCCTCGGGCAGCGCGCATGAAATCATCCCAGTTCATGCCGCCACCAAAACCGCCTTGCTGATCAAAGGTGGAACCGAACTGATCATACTGCCTGCGTTTTTCCTCGTTGCCGAGCACCTGGAAAGCTTCGTTCACTCGCTTAAACTTTTCCTCGTCTCCGCCGGGCTTGTCCGGATGATATTTGTGCGCCAGCTTGCGAAAAGCTCTCTTTATTTCATCGGCACTGGCGTCCTTATCCATCTCTAAAATTTTGTAATAGTCTTTTGACATAAACCAAAAAAGTATAATGGCTATTTTACTTTTTACCCCGTTTAAGTTCTAAACCGGCCTCTGCTCGCTCCATTTTAATCTGTTCCATTATTTGATTGTGTCTGCGCTTGTGTTCCTCACTTATCGCCACTTGCCGGTTATACGGACTACCGTCATTGGGTTGCCATTGCCTCTCTCCCTTTTCTTTTATGCAATCTATCAGATCTTTTTTTAGTTCTTCATCGCTTAAATCCGGATTCAAAGCAAGATGGCAAAGCGGACAATAACCGTGCGATATTTTATCGCTGCTATTTTCTTGAAGGGCGATCCGTCCGCAATTGAGGCATACTATTTTCATATTGCTTTTGATTAAAAAAGAAACCGGCCTCCGTTCAAAGGAGGCGGTTTTTAATTATTTATTCTTGCTTATCTTCATCTTTTTTGTCTTCTTCTTCCACCACTTCGCCCTCCACGGTTTCACCTTCTTTGTTCTGATCCGACGTTTCTTCATTCTGTCGCGGCGGTTGATTTTTTTGTTTGGATGCCTCCTGTTGATATAACTTCATGCCTACCGCCTGCGCCGCCCGCGACAATTCCTCGGATGCTTTTTTTATCTGTTCAGTATCATCACCGTCTTTGAGCTGCTTAAGCTTGTCCAACGCTTGATTTACTTTGTTTTTTTCTTCATCGCTCACCGAAACTTTTTTTTCTGCCACCTCTTTAATCATTTTTTCGGTGGTGTATACCATTGTATCTGCCGTATTTTTAACGTCAATCGATTCTCTTTTCTTCTTATCGTCCTCCGCATGACTTTCCGCGTCTTTTTTCATTTTCTCAATCTCTTCTTCAGATAATCCGCTTGAAGCTTCAATTCTGATTGATTGTTCTTTGCCGGTGGCTTTATCTTTGGCCGACACATTTAAAATGCCGTTGGCGTCAATATCAAACTTCACTTCAATCTGCGGCACGCCGCGAGGAGCCGGAGGAATTCCGTCCAGCATGAATCTACCCAAAGTCTTGTTGTCCGTCGCCATTTGCCTTTCACCTTGCAGTACATGAATTTCCACGGTCGGCTGATTATCCGCGGCAGTGGAAAAAACTTGTGTCTTACTGGTCGGAATAGTGGTGTTCTTTTCTATCAGCTTAGTCATAACCGAACCCAAAGTTTCCAATCCCAAAGAAAGCGGGGTTACGTCAAGCAGCAGAATGTCTTTTCCCAAGTCTCCCTGAAACTGTCCGGCCTGAATAGCAGCGCCGATCGCTACCACTTCATCCGGATTGACGCTCACATTTGGTTTTTTGCCGAAAAATTCTTCCGCCTTTTTTTGTACCAAAGGCATTCTGGTCATTCCGCCGACCAAAATAACCTCATCAATATCTTCTTTTTTGAAACCGGAATCGGCAATCGCTTTCTTGACCGGTTCCATGGTCTTGTCAACCAATTCTCCAACCAACTCTTCCAGTTTGGCGCGACTCAGCTTTAAATTCAAATGTTTTGGTCCATCGGGGGTAGAAGTAATAAAAGGCTCGTTAATTTCGGACTCAGGCGTGCTTGAGAGCTCTATTTTGGCCTTCTCGGCCGTGTCTTTTACTCTTTGGAGTGACAATGGGTCTGAAGCCAAATCAACGCCCTCGATCTTCTTAAATTCTTCAATTATCCAATCAATAATCTTTTTATCAAAATCATCTCCGCCCAGATGCGTATCGCCGTTAGTGGCTTTCACTTCCACGGTTGACTGGTCGCCATCATGAGAAATATCCAGCACCGAAACGTCGAATGTACCCCCGCCCAAATCATATACTACGATTTGTTGGTCGTCTTTTTTATCAAAGCCATAAGCGAAAGCCGCCGCCGTCGGTTCGTTGATGATTCTTTTCACTTTTAAACCGGCTATTTCTCCGGCTGCCTTGGTGGCCTGACGCTGTGAGTCGTCAAAATAAGCGGGCACCGTAATTACCGCCTCTTCTATTTTTTCCCCAATCTTTTCTTCGGCATCCGCTTTTAATTTCTGCAGTACCATGGCTGAGATCTCGGGCAAGGTATATTCTTTATCGCCCATCTTCACCTTGATCCGATCACCGTCGGCAATAATCTCGTAAGGCACGTGTCTTTTCACGTCCCGCACTTCCGGATCGCTGAACCGACGTCCGATCAAACGCTTGATGGAATGCAAAGTATTGTTCGGGTTGGTGACAGCTTGACGCTTGGCCAACTGCCCGACAAGTCTTTCGCCGCTTTTGGATACGGCCACCACCGACGGAGTGGTTCTGTTGCCCTGCTTGTTCTCCAATACTTTGGGCTGACCGCCCTCAATAACGGCCATGCATGAATTGGTGGTTCCCAAATCTATTCCCAGTATTTTCCCCATAATTTTTATTTAATTAGTTTAATTATTTTTTCACTGACCGGCCGGTCGATTGTACAGACCGACAAGCCGGATCTGAAAAAAAACAATATTTTTATTCACCGGATTTTTTAACAACTTTGACGTTCACTTTTCTCACCTTGCTAGGCTCGGCTTTGGGGCACTTAATTCTCAACACGCCGTCCTCGAACTCAGCCTTTACATCATCCTCGTTTACCGCCGCTGGCAACGCCACCTGCCTGTAAAAAGAGCCGCTTCTCATTTCTTTTCTGTAGTAATTTTTATCGTCTACTTCGTGCTCCTTTTTGGTTTGGCCCTGCACCGTGAGCACTCCTTTTTCCACGCTCACGTCAACATCTTCGGGCTTGACTCCGGCGAGCGGAGTTTCCACCACCACGTTATTCTTGTCCTCGTATACGTCCATGGCCGGCACAAAACCGCGTCCGGCCTTATTGAAGGCTGACGGCAAGCGATTAACCATCGCTTCCATCTCTTCAAAAGGGTCCCAATTTGGCGACCATCTGATTAGTGACATAATTTTTCCTCCGCCGACAGCCCGTTGCTTGAACTGCTGCCGGTTAATAATTTTTATTACTTATTATTTTACAATTACCGATATTTAATTATTTGCATTCAACAAATTGATTATCTTTTTTAGTCTTCAGAAGAATTTACCACCACTTTAGCCGGCTTGATTACTTTTTCATGATGCGTATATCCGGCTTCCAGTTCTTTTGTGATTATATCATCCTCATACTCGCTTTTCTTTTCTCTGCTCAAGGCTTCGTGCTTTTGCGGATCAAATTGCTTTCCCACCGTTTCAATCTCTTTTATGCCATGGCTTTGCAAAACCGACCAAAACTGCTTCATAATGAACGCAACCCCCTGCTTCCAGGCATTGTCTTTGCCGCTCTCTGCCGAAAAAAAAGCTTTCTTGAAGTTATCATAGACCGGTAAAAATTCTTCCAATATCTGCCGTTCGCTGATTCTGGCGCATTCACTCTGCTTGGCTGCCGTTTGCTTTAATAAATTCTGATAATCGGCTACCGCGCGCTGCCAGCCGCTACGGTATTCCTCCAGCTCTTTTAATATCTTTTCTTGTTTTGTCGCCATGCTCTTTTTGCCTTGCTTTTGTTTTTTCATAATTATTTATTCTTCCATTTTATTTACCAAGGTCATTATCTCGCCGTAGTGTTTCTTGATGATTTCTGGTTGCCTGAAATTAGACGCGAATTCGGCCAAAGCATCGCAGACCCTGATAATATCCTGCTTGCTCGGTTTAGAGAAATTTCCTCCGATTTCTTCAAATTTATGTTTGACGATCATTTCGGCATTTAAATTCTTCAACTTTTGCAATTCCCGATTGTCTTTAATTTCCCCGTATTCTCGCAGCTTTTGAAATATCTCGTCGTGTGCGTGAGCAAAGCATTTAATTACGGCGTCTCTCACCTTTGCAGGCGTGATCTTCTTATTTGTATCAACGCCATATATGATTTGATCCATATGCCATTTTATATTTTATCCTTCGGCCTGTGATTTGGCCGAATTGGAATTAACATATTCAATAATTGATAAATTTTTTTTGTAGTCCATTCTGATCGGTCCGAGCAAGGCCAGTACGGTTCTTGCTTCCAGTTTGGACGCGATCAACGCGCAAGCCTTACCGAACGGATTGTCTTTTCCGATAAAAACGCATGGCCTAAACAAACGCAACTCTCCGATCACCGCCTGGGCTTTGTGTTCAAATTGATCGAAAATGGCGGAAAAATTAACCACGCGGTTGTAATCTTTGAATTCCGGCTGATTGAAAAGCGCGCTAAAACCCGTGTAGTAAACAAAGTTATTCTCCAGCACTATGGCCGCGTTGTCGCATTGCTCTGAAACGTATTTTGCCAAACGCTTAAAAAATTCCCGCCCTTCTTGCCCGCTGTTTTCCTTCAACATGATCCGGTCTATCTTGCCGGCCACTGATTTTTGCGGTGAACCGACAGTTATCAAATGATCCACATAATAGCGGTAGCCGGTTTCAGTGGGCATTCTGCCGGCTGAGGTGTGCGGATGAGTAAGCCAGCCGACCGATTCCATTTCGCGCATGTCGTTTCTTAAGGTAGCGCCACTCACCCCGAGACCGCCTTTTTCGGCCAACAACTTAGAGCCAACCGGTTCAGCAGTCTCAATATATTTCTCCACTATTAATTTAAGAAGTTTTTCTTGGCGCTTCCACATAATTAGCACTCTTATACTCTGAGTGATAATATACCATCCACTAAGATCCTTGTCAACACTTATCCACAACCAATGCCTGCGCCGCTATTTTAAAAAGGAGTAAACCGCTTTATTCAAGCCTTTTTTTAGATTATTTCTCGGCCGCCCGCTTGTATTCTTGAATAGCGCCGATTTCGGACAATAGCACGTTTTCCACGTATATGCCGCGCGAATAAAAAATTCTCTCCAATTCGTTCTTTAGTTCGGTTTCCACGGTGTCGCGCAAAGGCCCGATAATTTCCGCCTGATCAAACCGGCTCATTACCATTCTGATTCTGCTTCTTACTGTCGGCCGAATAATCTTGGCTACAAAATCTTCGCCGATAGTCTGCCAAATTGACGGAATCTGATGCACGTCCAATCGAAGCAGAATCGTACCCTCCACGCCGATTCTCTTGCCGTCTTGTGTAACGGCGGCAATCGGTATGTCGCCCATCGCTTTTTCATTTTCCAAAGTGAAATTTCGTGAAATGCTGTATTCCAGAGTTTGCGTGTTAAAAAGTTTGGCTTTTTGCCAAAAAGGTATTTTAAAATGCAACCCCGGTGTTAATACTTTTTTCAACACTCCCCGACCTAAATCATATACACAGGCCACATATCCGGGGGGCACATAGATAAAAAATCCTTTCAATACATCCTCCATTACGAATGAATACATTAATTTATCCAACGATTCTGAACTCATATATCTTTGTTAGTTTGTTAATTATTTTTTTGTGCTTTTGCCATGGATTTTTTTTCAGCCCTGGAAAATATCACTTTGCTTAAGTTAGAAATAATAGCGGAAAAAAACAATGAAGTCAAGATGAACAAAGCTTTAACCAAAGGCAGCCACCACAATATCACAAACACGGCCAAAGGGAAAAGTATAAAATATGCCAAGTCAGCCTTGGTCAGGCCGTATTTGCGCTTGCGGTAATTTAAATAAATTTCCGCAAACAACCATAATGACACTATACCCGGAAAAATCACGTTATGATTGGCTGCCAAGTTAAAGCCATAAAAATTCGCGTTGATTACTCCGGGAAAATCAAGTATTGGGTACAGTATATGAAGCAATTTTTCACCGGTAATACCGCGCAAAAAAACTTGATAAAGGAGTACCAGTACCAAACCTTGAATTCCCAGCACCACCGCTTTGGCCCATGGCTGTACTTTTCTTTTTTTCAAGGCGCGTCTTATTTCTTCTTTTCGCAAAATCGGATCGTCGCGGAATTGTTTTTCTATATGCTTGATATCCTCGACCAACTCGCGATTTTTTATTTTGTTACGCTCAATTATTAAAGTAAAAGGCAGTAAAACCATTCGTAAAATAACAGTGAGCAAGACTATTGCCCAGCCCAAATTTTCTCCGGTCCAATTATTGTACAGCCAAATCAAAAAATTGAACAGGGGTTGATACAAAAAATCATGCCAAATTTCTACTAGCATAGTCAATTTATTATATCAAAATCATGTTTCACAAGCAATAATTAAATTTCTTCAATCCTGGCGCAAAGCTTCAATCGGATCCATTTGTGATGCTTTCCCGGCCGGATAAATGCCAAAAAGCAGGCCGACGAATACGGAAAAACCGACCGCTATCAAAATGGAAATTGAGGATACATGGTAAGCCCAAGATAAATTATATGATTCGGCTATCAGCTTTACCACGTAAGCCAAAGCCGTGCCCAGAATTATTCCCACAATCCCGCCGGCCAAAGTCAAAATTATCGCTTCCGTCAAAAATTGCAGCAAGATATCGCGTCTTTTGGCGCCGACCGATTTACGCAGACCGATTTCAAAAGTTCTCTCCGCCACCGACACATACATAATATTCATAATACCCACTCCGCCCACTATCAGTGAAACGCACACCAAAGCCACCAACAGCAAAGTAACGCTGCCGATAATCTGATTAAAAATCTCGCGCGCTTCGTCCATGGTATTGACCGCGAAATCATCCTTGTCCGGGTCGGTAATATCATGCTGCTCGCGCATGATGTATATTAAATCTTGCTGAGTACGGCCGGACAAACCAGGATCCTTCATTTTAGCCACGGCAAAGGTCAAATAATCCACCCCCAGAACTTTTTTTTGCATGGTTTCAAGCGGCACATAAATCATTTCATCCAAATTAAAGTAAAAAGCCGATCCTCTCTCTTCCATTACGCCCACGACGCGAAACTTTTTGCCTTGAATTTTAACAAATTCACCAATCGGATCACGGCCGTCAAAAATATTCTGCCAGGCTTGATAGCCCAGTACCGCCACCTGAGACAAACCATGCTCTTCTTCCTCGGTATAAAAACGTCCCAATTCAATATCTGTTCCATCAACCTCCGGCGCGGCGCTGCCGGCACCCATGACAAAATATTTTTTTAATTTATCTTGATAACTGACCGCTTCCTGCCCCAAGATAGCTCCATATATATCGGTAATATTGGGATGTTCCAAAATAGCGTCAAGATCATCATTTTTAAAAGTGGTAATAGTAATGCCCATGGCCAAACCGGTAGCGTTCTCGCTGGAAGTTTTACCAACATTGGGTACTTTAATTTCTATTTCAATATAGTCGGTACCAAAAATTTCCAGCTGGCTGTTCAACAGTTTTTCCAAGCCATGACCGGCGGCAAAAACCATAATTACCGCCGCGATACCGATACTGATAGCAAGAATCGTTAAAACAGTTCTGCTCTTTTTCCTGAGCAGGGCTTTTGTGGCCAATTCCAAATGAAGAAATTTCATAATTTTTTACTCATAACGCAAAGCCTCTATCGGATCCATTTTACTGGCTCCGCGCGCCGGCACCAATCCGAATACCAAGCCGATAGCGGAAGAAATTCCCACCGCCACTATAATGGCGAGCGGCGAAATCACAAAATCCCAGTCATACCCCAAATATTGGACTATCACGGATACGCCGTAGGATATGGATATGCCCAACAATATGCCGACCAAACCGGCAAAAGTGGTCAACACTATTGTTTCTATCAAAAATTGCAGTAAAATTTGACCGTTCTTCGCTCCCACCGCCTTTCTTAAACCGATCTCCTTAATCCGCTCCTGCACTGAAACCAGCATTATATTCATAATACCGATACCACCGACAATAAGGGCGATGCCGGCTATGGCAGCCAAGAAAAATCTGATCGCGTTAGTGATATTAAACAAAGCATCCAAACTGTCTTTTTGAGATGAAACCGTAAAATCATCAAACTGATCTTGGTCAATATCATGACGTTCGCGTAAAATCGCCTCAATTTCTTCCACGCTTTGATCTACTCTACCCTGATCGGAAATCTTTACTCTGGCATAATTCACGTAATCAATGCCCAACAGCAGCTTTTGAGCCGTGGTGACCGGCACGTATATTTGATTATCCTGATTGCTGAAACCCGATACGCCTCTTGATTCCATCACTCCAATCACTCGGAAAGAATGTTTGCCGATTTTCACCAGTTCCCCGATTGAGTCTGCTTGGCCAAATAGATTATCACGCACATCCGAGCCAATCACCGCCACCCTTTGCAGGCTTTCTTCGTCTTCTTTACCAAAAAAATGCCCGGATATTACATCGGCATCCTCCACTTGCGGCAGCCCGGCTGAAGCACCGATAAAAGTGGTATCTGTTTTGTTCCCTTTCCAACTGGCAGTAACCGCGCCGCGCACATAAGCCGAATAAGCTTGCACGTAAGGAGCACGAACCGGATCTTTGAGTGCTTTGATATCATCATATTTCAAAGTGGTAATTACAATTCCCATTACAGCTGCCGGCGGCCCTTCATCTTCGCTTCCGCCGGGCAGTACGGCCACCAAATTTGAACCCACGCTCCGCACTTGGTTTATTATCAAACTCTGCGCCCCCGAACCCACTGATATTATCACAATCACCCCCATAATGCCGATAATGATGCCAAGCATTGTTAAAATAGAGCGCACCTTATTGCGCGCTATCAACCCAAAAGAATTTTTCACATTTTCCAGCAAGTCCACAAAAAATATAATTACTTGGTCAGCTCGTCGTTCAACTGAGCCATCTGCCGCTCAGTCACTTTCTTGTCCGATGTTATTTTTCCGTCTTTAAGTTTAATTATTCGCTCAGCGTGTTCGGCCGTATATTTTTCATGAGTAACCAATATTACCGTGTGGTTCCGGGTAATATTCAAATCTTGCAAGATCCTCATAATCCGCAGTCCCGATTTTGAATCCAGATTACCGGTTGGCTCGTCGGCGAAAATTACCGAAGGATTGTTAACAAGTGCGCGGGCGATAGCCACCCTCTGCCGCTCACCGCCCGAGAGTTGGTTTGACAGATTGTTGACGCGGTGCGTCAAGTCAACCGCTTCTATCGCTCCCCTGGCCGCTTCCAGCATATCTTTTTTTGACTTTTTGGTATAGAGAAGTGGCAGCATCACGTTGTCCAGCACGCTGGTCCTGGACAGCAAATTATATGCTTGAAAAACAAATCCGATTTTCTTTCCTCTCATTATGGCCAGCTGGTCATCATCCAAAGTACTGACATCACGTCCCTCAAACCGATAACTGCCTTCAGTAAGCTTGTCCAAAAAACCCAAAATGTGCATCAAAGTGGATTTGCCTGAACCGCTCGGGCCCATTATGCCGACAAACTCGCCTTTATGTATTTCAAAATCCAATCCATGCAGCACTTTGGTAACCACCGAATCATTAACAAATCTTTTCTTTAAATTTTTTACTTTGATCAATGATTTTTTGCTGGTCATATTAACTAAAATTTACGTAAATTTATTCTACCTTTTCCCAATCTTTAGCCCGCTTTACGAAATTATCTTTGATGGAATAAAAATATTTTTTTGCCTGCCGGTAATCATTTTCAATAAAACCGTCTAAAATAGCCTCCTCAATCGCTTTTTTTATCTTGCCGACGGTCGGACCCGGCCTCAGG
>CAYSPW010000001.1:72251-95367 GCA_964433095.1 uncultured Gammaproteobacteria bacterium
CTTCCATAATCTCTTCACCTCGAACCGGCGACTGAAATTCTCTTAATTTATCTTTCTCCCGCACCGTTTCTATTTTCTTTTCCAGATAATCATAATTTTTCAGCCTTTTTTTTAATTTTTTAGGGTTACCGGTTGTAATGTCAGAACGCGCCAAGATCAACAAATCATCCAGGTTTTCTCCCAAATTTATTATCAATCTTCTTACCGGGCTGTCAGTCACGCCTTCATCCATCAAAGCGATCGGCTGTTGGTGCCAGCGTACCAATTTGGCCACGTATTCCGTTTCCGACTTGCTCATGCGCAAGCGACGGCCGATTTGGCGCGCCAACTTCCTGCCCAAATGCTCGTGCATGTCAAAAGTCCAGCCCCTGCCCTTGACATATTTTTTTGTTCCCGGCTTACCGACGTCATGAGCCAGGGCGGCAAATCTCAAAATAGTCTTGTCGCTGAGTGCGGCGACATTGTCAACCACTTTAAAAGTATGACTCAAATTATTCTTGTGCTTGGCGCCGTATACCTCCTCCACTCCATACAAAGCGGTAACTTCAGGCAAAAAACGATGTAATAGTTTGGTATTGTATAACAACCACAAACCGATGGAAGGCTTGTCTGCCGACAAAAGTTTGAACAATTCTTCTTGAATTCGTTCGGCCGACACAATATCCAATCTATGGCAATTTGCCGCCATGGCCGCGTATGTCTTTTCTTCAACATCAAACTCAAGCCGGGCCGCGAACCTGGCGGCACGCAACATGCGTAGCGGATCATCGGCAAAAGTGACATTGGGATCAAGAGGAGTGCGAATCAATTTAGCTCGCAAATCTTCAATTCCCTCATGCGGATCAATTATTTTTTTTGATAATCCGCTTTTTATCACTTTCCGTGCCATCGCATTAACAGTAAAATCACGCCTTGACAAATCCTGCTCCAAGGAAGCCGATATTACCGTCGGTTTTCGCGAAGATTCATCATATCCTTCCGAGCGGGCGCCGGCAAATTCCACTTCCACGATTTTTTCTTTTTGCTCGTTCCCATTTTTCTTTTTCACTGACACAATCACATATCGCGCCGTATCAAAATCAGGAAACTCTATCAAGGTTCCCTCTTGCACGTCGGACAGCTCTTGCTGCATTTTATGGGCAAAAGCCGCGGCGAATCGCAGTCCGCTGCCTAAAATTACAAAATCCAAATCCTTGTTTCCCTTTTTTCCGAGCAGCCGGTCTCTGACATAGCCGCCGACAATATATGCCGGCATGTTTTCGCCGACCGATACTGTATATATTGTTTTAATTATTTTTCTGATTGTCATTTTGATAATTTCAGTTTCCGACAGAAAAACTTAATTTTCCGCTATTCTTCCACTTGTTTGATTACAATTTCTTCACCGCCCGCCAAGCCATCAGTAACCTCAACCATACCGCCATCGCCGCGCAATCCGGTCTGAACGCGCGCTTCTTTGACTTGGCCGTTTTGTAAAACTCTTACATATTTACCTTGATCATCAGTGTGGATACCGCGCCGCGGAATAAACAAAACATCTTCCTTGCTTTCCGTGTGAAATACGATGTTGGCGGTCATTCCATTGAGTATTTCATATCCGTCATCGCCTTCTTCAATGGACACGGTGACCGTATAATATACCACATCTTGTATTATGGTTTCTCCTTTTTCAATCTCGGTTACCAGCCCTTTGAATACAACATCGTCAGAAAAGGCATCCAGGGTGATTTCCGCCTCATCTTGAAGCGATATTTTGACAATATCGGTTTCCGGTATATCCACTTTAACCTCAAAATGCGGGCTGATTATCTTTACCACCACGTCTTGAGAAAAAACGGATTCACCTTCTTTGGTATTGATCTTTCCGATTACGCCATCCACCGGAGATCGTACTATGCTTTTTTCACGATTTGCAATCATTTGATTAAGACTGGCCCGCGACTCCCACAAAGCGGCCCGATAGCCGGCCAAATCGACTTCGCGTGGCGGATTTTTAGCATCTTTCAAATTGGACCGTGCCTGATCCACCAATGCTTGATATGAATCCTCATAAGCGGCCGCCTGCAATCGCAAATTATTCAATGTGGAAACCGCTTCATCATAAACAATTTTATTGGTGGTATAGCTATTCTTTGCGCTTTCGATCGCTTGATCGTCATTGATAAGAGAAGCATATTTGCCGGAAATATTGCCGCGAGCCGTCTGAATATCGTTTTTCATGGCATTGAGCTCGGTCAAACTGAGTCCGCCCACCGGAATTGAATTTTCCAACACCTCAGAAACCGAATAGAGCAGATCTTTCATCATTACCAAAGCTTCTTCCGCTTCCATCACCGCGTTATCAACTTGATCATTGGTTGAAGCGGTACTCAATAGGTTGACAGCCTCATCAACTTCTTGTTTAGATTGCTTTGTTAAAACGTATTTGCGGTTAGCCTCTTTGATTTTGGAAAAATCCAAAACGGAAATAATATCCTCAAAATCATCATCCGCGTATGTGTTGTCAATGCCCAAAATATTGTCCGCTTCCATCAAGGCCTCGGCCAATGTCGTTTGTACCGTCTGTAAAGTAGCCACCATGTCGTCATAAGCGTCTTGCACGATTAAGCTGTTTTCTTTGCCTTCGGATAATTTTAAATTGACGGCGGCCGTATCCACTTGCGCCTCGGCGCTTTTTATCTGAGAATCGTATTGAGCCTTAATCCGCGCCAAATTGGCCTCGGCCTGATCCAGTTTGGATTGTAAGTTATTTATTTGTTCCGCCGTTACTCCGGCTATTTCTTTGTTCAAATTGGCGTATGCTCTTGATACCGAAGCGCGAGCCTGGGCAATGCGGGCATTTATTTCACTCAGGTCCAGCTCCACTATCACTTCGCCCGCCCGCGCTTGATCGTTGATTTGTTTATAAATTTTACCCACTCGTCCACCGGTTTCAAAACGCAAATCAATTTCATCAGCCGATTCCACGTTGCCGGTGGCATCAACCGTTTGCGTTAGCATTCCTTTCTCCGCCATCACGGTTTCATACTCAATTGCCTGCGACGATCTTCTCACTTGAGCATAAACCACACTAGCCGCAAGTAACAACAGCGCTATAGCCACGTAAAACCAAAATCGTTTATACCATTTTTTCTTTTTTTCCATGACAACCTCTTGCTCTTGATTCATAAATTTCTTATTATTCAAGTATATCCATACCGCTATAATATATTAATCAAGCTAAAAATTCAAGCTCAATCAAAGCAATAAATTATTTTTTTAACGTCGGTATTTTAGCGACTGCAAAAATCGTCTCATTTCCCCAGCAGCCTCTCCTTTTGCCTTTGTACAGTTAAAAATGGCTTGGGCGAACGGTAATGAAAGTCGGTGTTTTTTCCGCAAGCGCATCAGAGCGCGAACAGCATCAACCCCTTCCACCGTCTGTCCAACTTTTTTTAAAGCCGCATCGCTGGTTAATCCTTTCCCCAAATATTCTCCATAGCGACGATTGCGCGAATCAGCGCAAAGAGCGGTACCGATCAAATCACCAAGACCAGCCAAATTATATGCGGTTTTTTTCTTGCCGCCCATGGCCACGGTGAGAGCGGCAATTTCTTCAATGGCGAACGTGATAAGCGCCGCTTTAGTATTAAGTCCGAGCCCAAGCGCGTCGCAGATACCCATGGCGATTGAATAAACATTTTTAAAAGAACCACCCACCTCCACCCCGATTACATCTTTAGTGGCAATTAACTTTAAATAGTCATTGCAAAAAACCTCCCCCACCCGCTTGATAGCGGTTGAGTTGCCCGAGGCAATATTCATGCTTGTGTGAACTTCTCGCACCAGCTGCCCGGCAATAGCCGGGCCGGATATGCTCACTATATTCTTCTTCATTGCCGCCGGCAGATGCTCCTTGATGATATCGGGTATTAATTTAAGCGAATGCGTATCTATTCCTTTTGACAAATCAACCAAAACCGCGTCTTGGCGACCATGTTCAATAATCGCTCTGGCCGCGAAAGCGATAGTGTGCCTGAAAACTCCGCTCGGTACGGCAAAAAAAATGATGTCTGCCTCCTCTACCGCTTTGGCAATTTTTTCTTGCGGCCGGATTCTCTTTGACAATTTCACTCCTTGTAAATATTTTTTGTTTTCTCGGTATTTTTTTATCTGACGCAAAGGCAGTAAATCCCCTTCCCAGTTCCAAAGATTAACAGTGTTACCGTTTTTGGCCAATACTTGAGATACGGCGGTGCCGAAATTACCGGCCCCCAGAACAGCGACAGTTTTTTTTGTCATAATATATTAATTATTTAAAAAGTTAGTATTATTAACGAGCCAATCAATATTCTGTAAAAGGCAAAAGGAAGAAAGTTCCACTTCTCAAGCACTTTCATCAATATCCAAATCGCCATGAACCCGCTGACGGCCGCGGCGACGAAACCGACGGCAAGAGGCAAATACCGCACATCTTGTGAATGACCGCCAACAATCTCAAAAAAATTCAAAACTCCGGCCAAAAAAATTATCGGTACGCTCATTAAAAAAGAAAATTCGGCGGCACTTTTTTTATCCAGTTTGGCCGTTAATCCAGCAGTCATGGTTATGCCGGAACGACTGGTACCGGGAATCAAAGCCAGCGCTTGGGCGCAAGCTATAAACAAAGCTCTTTTCCAGCCTATCTCGGTAGTGGAAATCAAATTTTTTCCACTTTTTTTCAATTTGGCATTGTATCTGTCGGAGAAGGCCAACATTATACCCCAAAAAATCAGACCGGCCACCACTATCCGGACGGAACGCAAATTGTTTTCAATCCAATCGCCGGCCAACAGCCCAACCATGCCGGCCGGAATAATACTCAAAAATAAAAGCATGAGCAATCTTCTATCGCGACGAAAATCAGGATCCTGTTTGAGTAAAGACCGTGCCATTTGCCAAAGCCGACCCCTAAAATATATTATCACCGCGCACAAAGTGCCGACATGCACCATTATGTCAAAACTCAAACCTTGATCGCTCCAGCCGAACAATTGCGGAATAAATATTAAATGACCGGAAGAAGAAATGGGCAAAAACTCAGTCAATCCTTGAACCGCTCCCAATACAATTGCCTGTAGTAAAGACATAATCAAACTCGGTTAAATTAATTTTGACACGCTGTATATGGTACCGAGCAGCAATGCGGTTATCAACAGCACTACCAGTACGACGCTGTGATGTAATCTGTATTTTCCGATCGGCAAATCTCCTTTTTGCTTGGCTCGCCAATAAATTAACATCAATAACAACATCTGCAGGCTCATGAAAACTCCGCCCACCACGTCAATTGCGACAATAAAACTTCTCACGCCCAACAAAAACAAACCAATTGGCACTACCATAACCAAAAAAGAAGGCAGGCCGTATTTAAGATTGAAATCCCAACTTAGAGAATCTTTTAAAGCCAGGCCGGTCAACAAAAAACTGGTGCCCATGGCAAAAATCGCGAACAAATTACCCAGCACCAGCATATTTTGACCAAGTGCCTCACCCAAGCCAATAGTTGCTATCTCGGTAGTATTTTCTCCGGTAACCCCGACCACAATCACGGTGAACAAAATATATACGAATATATTGATAAAACCCGCTATTATTATGGCTTTTTTAAAAGTTTTTTTTCTGTTTTCAAGTACCGTCTCCACTTCGGGAATGGCACTGGTACCGGCGAGAGCGAAAAGAATCACGCCGTAAGGGAGAAATATATTGACCAAATTTGACGTTGTTAATAAATCCACCCGCATGGAGCTGAAGCTGAAAACGGCAATCAACAGCACTATCAGCAAAATACCAAAGGTCAAAACAAGTTCCAATGTTTTTATGGTGCGCAAACCGATAACCACCAAGCAGGAGCCGGCCACCCAAAAAATTATGCTCCACCAAAAAGACGAGCCACCGAACAGTACCGAAAATGTTTCCCCTTCGCCGATGATATATATGGTCAAAATACCAAAAGCCATCGTATATGACAAAATCAACATTACCCATTCACCACCCTTGCCCAAATATTTTTTGGCAAATCCAACCAGTTGCAAGTGTTTTTTGGTGCGAACGGCTATTTCTCCAACCAGCAAATTCAAACCCATCATCAAAAACCCGAGGCCGATGATGTAAAGCAGGCCTACCCACAAGCCGACTCTGGATACGGCGTAAGGAATGCTTAAAACACCGGCACCGATGGTGGCGCTGACAATTAAGGCCACCCCTTCCCACAAACTGATCTGTCTTCTGAAAATCCCGCGATGGCTGACCAACGTCTTGTTATTTCCTTTGAACATATTATCAATAATTTAACCGAGTCTATCTTTAACTTTTTCCACCACCTCGTCCAAACCCCATTCTGTTTTGATCAAAAAATTTTTTACCCCTTGCCCCATGCTTTTGGAAATTTTTTTCGGCTCGGTCAAATTGGTTAAAATAATGACCGGTATATCCTGTCCGCGCTTGTCTTGTCGCAGCTGTTCAAGCATTGTTACACCATCCATGCGCGGCATGATAATATCCAAAAGGATTAAATTCGGCTTTTCTTTCAAAGCCAGGGACAATCCTTCTTTGCCATCTCTCGCTATCAACACCTTAAAGTCTTCTTTTTCAAATTTTTCCGCCAATATTTTCAACATCGGCTTTTCATCCTCAACGATGAGTACGGTTTTTTTTGTGTCTTTCATACTTTTTTGTTAAGTTAATCTTTTTTTTCCTTTTTTCTTCCTCATTCCGGTAAGCGGCAAAGTGACATAAAACACGGTGCCTTGTTTTAATTTGGACTTGAACCAAATTTTTCCTCCCACCTGGTCCAAGATGGATTTTACCATATACAGACCGAGACCGGTACCGGTAGTATCTTTTTCTTTAACATTGTCGGCCCGAAATAGTTTCTCAAAAATATGCTTTTGTTGTTTTTTCGGTATGCCAAATCCGGTATCAGCCACTTCAATCAAAATATTTTCTTCCTGCTTTTGCTTTTTTACGTCAACGATAATCCTGCCTTGTTTCGGGGTGTATTTAACCGCGTTGGAAATCAAATTCTGTAGTATTATTCTGGTTAAATCCGGATCATAATTTAATTTGGGAATTTTTTTGCTTACTTTTTTTCTGACTTTAAGCTTTTTTTGCTCAATCACGGGGATAAAATCATCCAGGACTTCATTGACCATTTTTTTCAAACTCACTTTTTTCGGTTGTACTGAAAAAGTTCCCAATTCAAGTCGGGACACATTCAAAAGAGCGTTCACCAAATCAATCATGCGCATATTTCCCTTCTCAATTTCTTTTACGTATTCGGTCTGTTCTTCATTCAATTCACCACTATCCGCTTCACTCAGCATCTCCACGTACCAGCGGATGGTGGAAAGCGGGGTTCTCAATTGATGAGAAGCCAATGATACAAATTCTGTTTTGGTCCGATCAATCTCTCTTTCACGAGTAATATCACGAAATACCACCACACAACCGATAATATTGCCGCGCGTATCACGCACCGGAGCGGCGCTGTCTCCCACCGGCACGCGATTACCGTCTTTTGTGATTAACACGGAATTTAAAGGTAATTTTACCACTTCGCCGGTAGACATGGCCTCGGACACGAAGTCACCGATCTCCGCCCCATCCTTTTCCTTGACAAACCTAAACACCCGGCGATAGTGCTTGCCCACCACTTCTTTAAAAGTATATCCTGACATATTCTCTCCCATTTTGTTCAGCATAATGATATTGGAATCGGTATCCAAAACGAAAACGGCGTCGCCGATGCTTTGTAATATGGTGCTGATGCGATCTCTTTCTTTGGACACGCGAACACGGTCTTCTTCCACGTCTTCCAGTATATTTAAAATCGCTTTTTGCTGATTTTTCAAATCGCGCCTGCTCTGCTCTATTTCCGCTGTTTGTTTTTTCACTTTTTTACCCGTATCTTTGAAGCTTTGATCTAATTTTTCCGCCAGTTTGTCAAACGACGTCGCAAGAGCCCCTATTTCATCCTTGTCTCCGTTAGCGAGTTTCAATTTCAAATTACCTTTTTCCACCATTGACATACCTTTTTGCAGTCTTTTCAATCTATTGGTGATTTGTTTCGCCACCAAACGCACGGCAAAATACAGCAGAAAAAAATAGGCGACAAAGACTCCGATCAAACGCGCCAGCGCCACTTTTAACGGCTTCTCTACTTCATCGGCGGATACTTCCACCAGTAGGCACCAACCATATTGATCCATATATCGCGAAGCCCCGTACACGCGTATATTTCTGTAATTTTCAAAAATAACATAGCTTTCTTCACTCTTATCCCTGCTATAATCAAAACATTTCCTTACTTTATCCGTATCGGCCCTAGTAATAAGTATGCTTTCAAAAACGCTAAACCTGGAATTGGAGCGCAGCAAAAAATCAGCGCCCACCAAAAAAGACTCTTCGCTCTCACCCAAACCCATCTGCTGATGCATAATCTTATCAATACGTTCAGATGAAATTTCGGCAATCAGGCTGCCCGACAATTGATCCGATTTATCATCATATACGGGGGAAGAAAAGAATAATTTGACTTCTCCGTCCTCTGACAATCGGTCAAAATCGGATACGGCCACCGTTTTCTTCTCCAACGCCTCTTCAAAAACTTTAAATATATTTTTGTCGCTATAACGTCCGGTATAAAGGTCGGTGCCGATACCAATGGAATGCTTGGCCGACCACGTTACTATTCCCTGTTTGTCCACCAAGTACAAATCATCAAACACTCCTCTTTCAATAAACCGGCGCAGGAATAGTTCCGACGCTGACGGTGAGATAAAACCGGACACAAACTCTTCCACGTAAGCGGTGGCGGCCACAGTCAAACCTGCCCCATCGGCCGTTCTCGGATCAACCGCCACAATGTACATATATTTTTCTTTTACCGTTCCATCCGGCTCCGGCCAGTCGTAAAAACCGCTTCCAGACCGCCCGCCTTTGGATTGCGACACTACTGTCCGATACGAAGGGGAAATCCGCGCTATTTGAGCCATATCCATATCTATATATTTTTCATCCGGGTGCAGCCTGACCAACAATTCATCATAATCACCGATAGCGGTATATCCTTGCTCCCCCACCGATTGAATGGCAATGTCGCGGAATTCCGCCGACATTTGCAGCTGACGCAAAGTCATGTCCGAATGCGATTCAATATATCGCGAAACCTCCCCCGCCACTTCTTCGGCCCGGGTTCTGGCCGTGTTTACCACCGTTTTTGACTGCCGGTGAAGTTTTTGCCTTAAAATATTCCTAACCGAAGGGGAAACCACCAACGTCGATATCTCATTCTTTTTTTCGTGAAAAAAAACTTCTAAATTATATGCTTTCTCTCCGGCCAAAATCTCCAGCTGACGCGCGTTTTCATCGTGAAAATTCTTTACCGTTGTTAAATAAAAAACAAGCAAAACTCCGACCGCTCCTGCCATAACGATTAACAAAAGCGGAATTGTCATCTTGTTTTTAATCTTCATCTTGTTCCAACTTGTTTAATTTCTTTTTCAGCTCAATCATTTTCAATTCCCGTCCCAGAAGATGCTTATTGAGCTTTTCCAATTCGGCCGTCCTGCTTTTTATCTTATCCTCGGTTTCTTCCCTACATTGTTTCAATTTTCTTATCAAACGGTTAAAAACAGTTATCAAGCTCCCAATCTCCGCGCCGTCCTCCACTCTGATCGGCTTCAAGGGCACTCCTTTGATACTATCAGTCAAGCGATGAAAATCCCTAAGCGGCCCAAGCAAACGATAAAACACCAGCGAAGATATTATTGCCAGCAATATCACCAGCCAAAAAACCACCAACATTATGGAATATTTAAGCACCCGCAACCGCTGTAAAACCATATCTTTGTCATAGCCGAGCATTAAAAACAATCCCGGGTCGGCCAGATTGCCGTTTTGACCGGACAGTGAACTGACGAATATTCTGTTGTTATTGGTTTGTTCCAAATATCTCGATCCGACTTTGGCCACCTGTGACAAGTCAAGTCCGTGTAAAAAATTATTCTTTTCCGATGAATAAACCGGCTCTCCATCTTTTTTAAATAACATGTATGCCTGTTCCGCGAAAACTCCGTCTTGCGAATCGGCAAAATCCGAATCCAAAATATCGGTAAACAACTTAGTGTTAACGATCGCTTTCAGCACGCCGCTGAATTCGTTATCGGCAAAAAGCGGAAAGGCCACTTCAATAGCCCGGGTATCGGCGCTTTCATCATGATATACTCGGCCGATGTAAAAATTATTTTCTTTGCACGACCGCCACCAAAATTCATCGGCCTGATAATAGTCGCTGGTCCAGTCCGACTGGGCCACGTTGACGCCGTTTTTATCGGTAATAAAAATCTCGCCGATTGCTTGATAGTGGTATTTTTCATTAAATGAAGAAACAAACTCGCGCAAAGCTTGCGAAGTGCTATTTGTGTTTATGTTCTTTGCCCAATCCGGCTTGTTAAACCGCGAAGTTGACAGCCATTGCAAGTCGCGGTCAAATAAAAAATCAGAGGTTGGTTCCGCTTCTTCCGACAAAAAATTTTCAATTAGTATTTGATTGGCCGCGGCCACCTCTCCCAAATCTTTCAAATCGGAATATATTCGCAGATTATTTATGTGGTGGTTGAACGCCAGCTGCAGTTTGTCCAGCTCGCCGGTAGCCACCTCTCTGGCCGCGGATTCAAATGACTTTAAATATGAAGAGGTGTAAAGATTAAAGATGATAAAATACAAGGCGGTGGCCAAAATCAAAGCGAAAAAAAGCGAATAAATCGTTGACTTTGTACCTATTTTTATTCTCTTGAACATAACTACTTTTCCCTTAATTTCTTGCGCAACTTTTTATTCTCATCCTTCAGCTCAATCATTTTTAATTCTCTGCCGACCATGAAATTATTTATTTTTTCCAATTCTTCCATCTTCTTCTCCAAACTTTCATTAGCCTTTCTTACCTCCCGCACCATCTGCATGTAATCACTTATGTCGCGGTCGTACATTATTATTTCACCAAGCTCTCCTCGTTTATCAAAAAAAGGATAAGACTTTCGCCAAACTTCCACCTCTTCTCCGCCGGGCCGTATAATCTTCAACCCTTCCACCGACACGACACCGCTTGTTTTTTTGAAATCTCTTTTAAATTGCTTCAGTGATGATTCGGTCATAAATTCGCTGATCGCGTGCCCGATAATATCTTTTTTCGCGCGACCATACAATTGCTCGGTTTCCCGGCTGCACTCTTTAATTTTGCCCTTGGCGTCCACTAACAGCACCGCGTCCGGAGCGGACTCAAAAAATTTGCGGTATTTTTCCTTGCTTCTCTTCAGTTTTTCCTCTATTTTTTTGCGTTCGGTCATATCGCGCACAACCACCACCGTGGCAGTAATTTCTCCTTGATCGTTTTTGATAAAATTGGATTTAAGCTCTCCGGTAATGATTTGCCCGTTCTTCTTTATATAATCAAATCGAAATAGCGGAATATCCACATTTTTCACTCCTTTTTTGATCATTTTCTTTGCCTGGTTGAAGCTTTCCACCGCCCGACGATACGATTCCTCGGTCATAATTTCCTTGACATCCTTATTCATTATTTCACGCACCGTGTAGCCGGTTAATTCTTCCACCGACGGAGAAATATATTCAATATTTAAATTCAAATCCTGCACCACCACCACGTCGGATATGTTTTCCGCCAACAAGCGATACTTGCTTTCACTCTGCTCCAGCTTGTCTTTCACTTTTTTCAATTCAAAATACGCGTCCTTGAATTTGGACACTTGTTTTCGCAGACTGTTTATTTTTTTTCGGTCGTAATCGGCGGTTTTGTAAATTTTTGCAACCATAAATTTTTAGCTGGCCATGGCTTTTAAAAAATATATTTGATGCCGTATTTTTTCCACTGTTATTATACCACAAAATTATGGCGAATATAAGGAAAAAAGTGTATGAAAAAAAGACGGTCAGCTTGATACGTTACCGTCTTTTTTGATTGCCTTTTATCTGCCGACGAATATCTCATCATCTTCTTCGGATTCGCAGGCGCGGATGATCAAAATTCCCGAACTATCTCTTTGCAAAGTATAACCGGTGGTTGAACTGGTCCAAGTGTTTTCTCCGGCCGGAGAAACAGGCACGTCGGCGATATACCCTTCGGTTGCCAATCCGGACAAATCAACGCAATTATCATCATCGGTTACGTCCGTACCGCAGTATGCGTTGGCGTCATCGCATCCGGCTGTTACCGCGCCGTCGGTAATCATGTATACTTCTCCGGCATTGGTGCTGGAAACGGCCGCGATATAGTAGCCGCCATTATCCACCTGATCAATCTTGACGGCACTGATCAGTTCGGATATCTCATTCCAGCGCGTGGCGTTTCTTGCGTCTTTAAATCTCTGCAGCGGATCAAGAGCCACGAATACCACCGCCGCCAAAATACCGATGATGGCGATTACTATTAATAATTCCACCAAAGTGAACCCCCTTTTACTTTTTACAATGTTATTTCCCCGCATATTAAAAAAATTTATATAATATAAAAAAATTATTTAATCCAAAATAATTATATCATAATTTAAAACAAATGACCAATAAAAAAACCCAAACTGTTGATAAATCATAAACCTGTAGTTTGTGAAGAGGTAACGAATGGCGCGGTATCGGTCGCTGTAAATGTTGAAGTAGACGCATCGGCATCGCGCTCAAACAAAGTAGTCCTCTCATCTGTTTCGGTTTCGGCAACAATCATGCCGGCGTTTGAATCAATATTCAGCTTTCGGCTTAGAGCGACGGTAATTTCAGCGGACAAATAATACACATCCTCATTGGACGTGGCCCGTACCGCGCTCTCCTTAATGTCGTTTATCAAATATTCCACGTTCTGTTCGTTCAAACGATCAAATTTTTCCACAAACAGCTGATCCGTGCTCTCCCGATTATATACAAACCACTTAAAGCGCAGCGGAAATTCCACTTCGCGTTGAATTTCCATTTTATTCAACGGTTCGCGCCAAAACGCCTCGGCATCTCTCAATTTTCTGGAAACATTTACTCTGGAAACCGCTAAAGCCTCGGCATAAGTTCCGGCCATTTCTATCGTGTCCGTTATTATCCGGCCTTGGCCGCGGTCGCTGCTGTACTGCGCTCTTTCCACAGCCACCGGTATCTGAAGGTTAAAAGTTTGTATCTGAGTAAATTGCGGCGCGCTTTGCCTGGCCTGCTCCAGCCACGTGGTTTCCCGGGCGGAACGATAAAAATATATGGCGGCGATTATAATAAGGCCGGATATAACAACAATACCCAAGATAACCAGCTGGCGCCGCGGTTTTTTCTTGGCCGCGTCATTGACCGGAGAAAAATCAATTGTTTTATCAACGCCGTTAATTTGCTCCGGGCTTTCAGCCTCGTCCGATTTTACTCCGGATTTCTCCGCGCCTTGTCCTCGTTGTTTGGCTTTCACTATTTTGTTGATGAATTTTTTAAACTTTTTTTTCTTTTTTTCCCGGTATTCTATCATCGGATCGGTTTTTTCCCAGCGCTTGTCCAAAAATCGCATGGCCAATCCGACCGCGCCGATATACACGCGCTCCACATTTTGTCTAAGCGTCTTGACATGCCCGATTTTTATGCTCATACCGATATTTTTTTCCAGATACAAATCAACATTTTTCATTTCACTGCTGCCGCCGATCAGCACCACTTCGTTTACTTTATCTCCGGTTTTGTTCTCAAAAAATCCCACCACGGCAACAATTTCCTCGGCCAGTTTATCCAGAATCGGACTTATGCTTTTGAACAGCTTCTTGTTTTCCGGCGTCAGACCTTGCTTTTTTTTCATCTTTTCCGCTTCCACAATGGATAAATTTAACTTATCGGCGATAGCTCGGGTAATATGGTGTCCGGCTCTGTTAAAAATGTGTGAATAAAACAAACCATGATGATCAAACACCGCGATGGAAGTACTTTTTGCCCCCATATCCACCACGCAAACCGGTTCGCTGATCGATTTTTGATACAGCGGTCGGAAGGCGGCCAAAGTTTCAATGTCAAACCGTTCCATCCGCAAACCGATCTTGGCAAAAAAATTCCGCCATTGCGAGACCACCGCACGGCTGGCGGCCAATACCAATACCGCCTGATCTTGGTCTTTTGCCTGGAATTGTTTGTAAGTATAGACCACGTCATCTTTGTTCAAAGGCACATGCTTGATCAATTGAGCCATAATCGCCTCTTCCCGCTTCTTGTCTTTATCTTGCTCTTTTAAATAAAAAAAATGAGTATAGACCTGGCTCTCCGGCAATCCGAATATCACGTTCACCGGTTCTATCGGATTGGGCTTGGCGCGGTTAAAAACCCTAAAGACCGCTTTTTTCAATTTTTCCTCATTTTCAATCCGCCCGTATTCCACCACTCCCGGCTCCAACTCAACCCTGCCCAAAGAAAGGGCTTCAAAATCTCGCGAGCCTTTTTTTTGAATCTCAATCACCTCAATGGTTGTATCGGATACGTCCAATCCGATTGCTTTGTTTGAACCAAACATAAAAAATTATTCTTGCCATAAAATAATGGCGGCCGGAGCGGTGGCGGTCTTGAGACGCAAATCCGTGCTGATAGTCTTGGTATGTACACCCAAAGTACCGGTGACCGTGATGGCGCGTTCGGAGCCGCTGCCCGCAACCGATATTATACAAGATCCGTTGCCTAAATTCAAAGACGACCCGCTGTAGCCGCTGTCCTTACGCAGGCGATGCATGGCTTCTTGCACGCAGCCATCGGCCACATAAAAAGCTTCTTCACCTTTTTGCGCCAGATAGCCCATTTCCAGTTCTCCCAGTCCGAGCAATGAAGCGCTGTAAGCCATCAATAGAGTGGCCGCGCCCACTATCACGACGGTTAAAATGGCGGCCGCGCCTTGTTGATTGAATATATTCATATAATATTAATTGCGAATACTGACCGCGGTGCGCAATGTCTGCGCATAATCAACTTCTTTATCCTGCTCGGCTTGCGCGTAATTAATGGTAAAAAATATGCCCATATTACCTCTTTTGCCAGGAACCGAATAATTATGAAACTCAATATTGTCCACTCTCACCTGGGAAGAAGTTATCGCCGTAGTAGTGCCGGAACCCTGCATCATTTTCAATACTCCGTCTTCAATATAAAAAAACAAATTCGGATCATCACCGGGCATATCCAGTCTTAATGTGGAGCTGCTATCGCCGGTTGTCGGTCCGATAATACCGTCGGCGCGCCTAATCTGCTTGGTTATAAAGCCCAATACCACCCGGCTATTGGCCTGCACTTCCTGCGTGGCGAAATTTTTGTTGCGCGAGTTGGTGATGGAAATGCCGAAAGAAACGAAACTGGTCGTAACCGCGCCGATTATCGCTATATATATTATGGTTTCAACCAAAGTGAATCCGCTTGTGCTTCTTTTTTTTATCATAGAGTATAGTAAATTCTCACCGCCTCCAGAATCGGAGTATCGCTGCTGTCTCCGGACAAAGTGGCCTTGTACCTGATCCATTGATCGCCGTTATGGTCAATGTGAATTAATCGGCCCGTGGAATTGGTATAATAGTCGCTTTCATCTCCGTCCTCACCATCCGGTCCGCACCAGGTGGCTGACCAGATTCCGGGAACGCCTCCGTTGTCGGGCGCGGTCTGAATTTGCAGCTTTACTTGACAGGGCGGAGAACAAGACGGCGTGATTTGATCCCACTCAATCACAGTAAAATTGGCACTGGAAGTGGCGTTGTATGCCGAAGATACCAGATAGCCAGAAGGCGCATAAAGGGTAATTCCAAACCTGAAGCCCGATAAATCCTGATTGGAATTGGTGCTGTCCCAACTACCGCCGCCATTGGTGGAATAGGCGTAATATGAATTGGTGCCGTCGTAATTAGTTGAATTCAAGGCCGATAGATTGTCATGGTAGACACTTTTTATTATATAATGGGCGCTCGCGTCGGAACCGGGAGAAGATAGATAGAGACGATATTTATGGCCGTTAATAAGTTCAATCGGAGAAGAAAATAAATATTCAATCCATTGGTAAAACTGATCAGCGGTATCATTGTCATCGGCCATGATAGCATCGGTTATAACATTTGTGCTGCTGGTAATGTCATAAAGGGTTAAATACAAATTGTCCGTCGGTCCTTCGCTGTTTTCGGATAGATAAAAAGCCAGCGACGATACACTGACATCATCCGTCATGGTAAATTCCTGGCCATGATAATTACTGCCGTAAATCGATTGCTCGCTTACTTCATGATATGGGTTACCCCGGTAAGACGAACCAGATAAATCCAAAATATAGATGGGTTGTTGACCTTGGACCGACCAATTACCACCGCCGTCTCCACTCCACAAAACATTGGAAAAGGAATTATCCGAATTATCAAAAGGGTGAAGGAAATTATTCGGATCCGATACTCGCAATTCAATAGCATGCCCCGGATTTATGATGCCGGATTGATATTGCACTACCAAATGATAGATGTCGCCGGCTACCACGGAAGCCGATTCATTCAAATTTATAGTCTGCCAACCGGTGGCTGTAGCCTGATAATCACCATAAGCTTGATTGCCGGAACCAAGCCAAGTGCCTGAAGGTTCACCACCGCTATCGCTTTGCAATCCGTAGCGATAAACCGGACTGTTTTTCTCCCGCTGTAAATATACTCGTACCGAATTGACCGTGCCGCCGGTGGACGCCTCAAAACGGAAGTCGATCACATCATTGGCACCGGACATATAGCCGGCACCGGTGGTGCTGTCAATAATAAATTGATTGCCGTGGTAATTGATATCACCAACTTGATAACTAACTTTCAAATTATCAAGTCGCACAAATTGAGAGCCGTCGCTTACCAAAAAAGCCTTAAACATTAATTTTCCTTCATTAGCGTCAAAATATTTGATATAATCGTTAATCTCATCGGCTGTGTTGTAATCGGTGCTGGTATTAATGACCATCCAGCCGGTTCCGTTCCAATACTGCCAACTGGCGCCGTCATCATCGGACAATTGGTAATATATCTCTCCGTCGGCTTTAAAGGCGGTTTCGTAAAATCCGCTCCAACTGCTGATTAAGCTGGGTTCAAAAGAATTGTTATTTCTGATGGTTGGACCACCGCTGGGATAAGAGGCCGACTGCCATTCCAAATTGACATTGTCAAAACCTACCGTAAACGGCCCGGCATTTTGATTATTAGGTGTTTCAACCCAAAAAGCGATTTTAAGATAATAAACGCCGGTAGTACTGGCGGCAGATGAAGCGTCAATGGTACTGACGCCAGTCCAATCGCTTTCGCTGGAAATCAAAATTGAGCTACCTACCTGATTGACAGGATCACCGCTGGCGTTATCAACATATATCCTAATTTCGGCCAAATTCGGATTGCCATTATAGTCAATTGATCTATAATCAAAGTCGATTAAAACGTTGGGGTTGTTGGCAGTCACAGTAAATTGTTGCTCCCAATAACCCCCTACTTCATCCCCCCTGCCTATTGGAACCGATATATTGGCGTATGAATCAGGATTACCACCCGATCTCTGCTTAACTCCCGTCGGTATAACTTCGCCGCCGCCCACATCCCAGGTATTAAAACTCCATACCGCCGGCGGCGGAGTAAACTCAATATTAAGATTATCCAACTGAACAAACTGCGTGCCATCGCTTTCCAAAAAAGCTCTAGATTTTATCTGCTCGGAAGAAGTGGAAAATAAAGATATATTACTGTCAACCACTGAAGCGGTATTGGATTGACTTGAAGTACCGGCAGAGGTCCAAGCCGATCCATTCCAATACTGCCAACTGGCACCGTCATCATCGGACAATTGGTAGTATATCTGACCGCCATCTTTTGAAGCGGTTTCGGTAAAGCCGTCCCAACTTTGAACTTGCGCCGATGTCAACGACTCGGTTGGATAAACAGTCGGACTATCGGTGGAATAACTGCCCGAAGAAGTATCCTCCCAATACACGTTGGCATTATCAAAACCGACTCTGATCGGACCGGTATTTCTATGTGTACCATCTATCCAAAGTGCCACTTTGTAATAATAGGTGCCGGCTGAATCGACATGGGCCGAACAATCAACCGCGTCATCTCCGGAATGCGACTCCCAGTCAAAAGTGGAGGTGAAATCCTTGCGCAACACCGGTGAACCGGCCGGCTCGCCTGAAGATGTTTCTAAATAAATAGCCACATAGAGTTCATCCACTCCCTGTACCGGCAAAGTGGCGGAAAAAGCTTTCCAATCCACTGAACAAGTAACAATATCCGGATCATCCACCGTGGTGGTAAAAGACTGTTCCCAATAACCACCCACTTTTTTATTCCTTAAATTATACGGAAGATTAACATCAATATATCCACCCGGATTACCACCCGACGAATACCAAGAACCGGTGGCATTGGGATCACCACCTCCTTGATCCCAGTCATGGTACGTCCATCCGTTGGCATTGGAAGTAAAACCGGCATTTTGCGTGGTGCCGGAAACCGTAGTGCCGCCGATTTCCTTCAGCCGCGCGTAGCCGCCGGTTACATCTATTTTATCATCATTATAAACATAATCACCCGGTACATCAAAAGTCCAATCATATTCAGTATCGGTTGTGTATTCAAAACCATCATCTTCGGTATCATGAAAAGTCACACCCGACCCGATCAATTGAGCGTAGCCGTCGGTAACTTCAATTTTACTGTTGTCATAAGTATAATTAGCGCCGTCGTCAAACGGCCAGCTGGTGGTGGCGCTGCCGGCGCTGATTTGACCAAGGTATGCCTGGCCGGCATCGCTTGTCACCACGTTGCCATCGTCTTGATCATAGCGATCAATGCTTGACCAGTAATTTTGTCCGTCCCCGCCCGACCAATCCAACTGCGGCCAAACCAGCGTGTCCCAATTTGATAGATAAACCACCCGCTGTACCGTGTTGGTCACGCCTTCACGCGTTTCCCAGGTTACGGCCACGGTAACCTTCTTTATATGCGGATCAACATATACCCCCGGACACTCCGCAATGGACTCGTCCATGCCGCGGCACACGTCATCAATCGTTATGGTGCGAGTGTATTCTCCTATCTTCTCGGTTGTACCTTCACCGCTGAAAAGCCATTGTCCGCTGCTGCTGGTAACCCCGCTTTGGGAATAGCGCAGCCGGTTGTATGCGCCATGCTTTATGGAACGTACCGCTTCTATCGCCTCTTGAGCCAGCGCCTCGGCCTGCGTATGCTCTCCGCCTTGAGCCAAAGCATTGAAACCGCCCAAAACCAAAGAACTGATCGCGGCCACCATCAAGCCGAAAATAGCCATGGCGACGATGACTTCCAAAAGCGATTGTCCGCTGTGATCTGTTGCTATTCTCATCAACAATTATTTTAATTGGCAAAATTTTACTCCTAATCAACCATGCCGAAATCGTTTACACTTATTCGTCTCAATCCTCCCAAAGCATGAATTAAAGTAGTGGTGCCGGTATTATCCGGCCGACCCAAATCTTGGCCGAAATTTATCTCATTATTGTTCAAGCTGGTGGAAATGGAAAGAGAATCGTTTAAAATTACTTCTCTGTCATAAGCGCTGTCGCGCAAATCGTATGATTCTCCTTGATATATTATGTATCTATCCGAGGCAAACTTGACTCCATGCCGGCTATTGTTGAAGCCGGCCATGCTTTTTTCCCTGGCCATACGCAAAGCTTGAACGATTTGGGAAGAATTTTCATTTAGCTGAGCCGATACTTGAAAATTACCGTAGACGGGCAGGGCCGCCGCTGCAAGTAATACCAAAAGCCCGATAACAATCAAAATCTCTATCAAAGTGAAACCTTTGTTTTTTATCATAATTCAACCTTTTTTTAACGCCGTATGTTGCCGGTGATGTTGTAAATCGGCGTGATAATGGACAAGGCCACGAAGCCGACCACCAGCCCGATTATTATCAAAAGTATCGGTTCAATGGCGGTTGATAACGACTTGGTGGCGGTTTCCACTTCCACTTCGTAAAATGACGCCAGATACATCAAAGTATCTTGCAATTCACCCGACTCCTCGCCCACCTTGACCATCTCAATCACTATTATCGGATAAAGCTGGTAATAGTCGCGCAGATTGTCGGACAAGCTGAAGCCTTTGCCGATGCGTTCGCTCACCTTGTTTAAAGAACGGCGATAATAATAATTACCTAAGGTTTCTTTGGTAATTTCAAGTGCCTCGTCAATATTTAATCCGCTTTTCAAAAGCAAACCCAAAGTACGTGAAAAAGTGACCAGATTTGATTTGTAAACTATATCTTTAATGATTGGAATTCTAAGAGCAAAATAATGAGTAAAAGGTTGAGCGAATTTTTTACGGCCCAAATAAACAAGCAAAAAAACAATCACCGCTATCCAAGCGAACAAAGACACCCCGTGATCCTGCACAAAATGCGCGAACCAAATCAAGCCTCTAGTGGTAAGCGGCAGCTCAATATTGAGTCCTTCAAACAAGGGCGTAATTTTGGGCAATACCAAAAAAGTCATACTCATGCCCATGGCCAAGCTGGCCACCAAAACCACAGTCGGATAAAGCAGCGCTCCCTTTACTTTGGTGACCAGTTCTTTTTCCTTTTCTAACTGCTCGGCGATGTTGTTTAAATTTTGCTCCAAAGTTCCGGATTGCTCTCCGGCGCGCGCCGCATTGATAAAAAAACCGGAAAAAACTTTCGGATAACGCTCCATGGAATCGGATAATGGCCGGCCCGATTTGACGGATTTGGTGATGGAACGAATCACCCTTTTCATTTTTCCCTGCGAAGAACTGAGAGATATGGTCAGCGCTTCCACTATAGTAAGGCCGGACTTGAGCATTACTGCCAAATGCTTGGCAAATACCGCTTTTTGCGCGCGCGATACCCCGCCAAGCGAGATATTCATCAACAGCAAACCGGTTTTGTCACTTTTTGATTGTGTGTGGACAGGCATATAATTTTACTCACTAGTAACTCTTAAAACTTCTTCCAAAGTGGTGATTCCTTTGACCACCTTGTCCAGGCCGTCTTCCATCATGGTAGTCATGCCGTTTTTCCGGGCAATGGCCGCGATTTCGTCGCTTGACGCGTTGTCCAAAACCGCCTGCTTGATCTCTTCATCCATTTCCAATACTTCAAAAATGCCAATTCGTCCGGAATAACCTGTATTGGCACAGATCGGACAGCCGGTGCCTTTGTAAAAACGCAGACCTTTTAAATCTTTATAACCCAGCTTGGCCAAGGTTTTTCCAATAAAAGGAGAATTGTCAATCAAATGACGGTGGTCTTTACTCACTTCGGTGGAGGTGCGACATTTTTGACAAATCTCTCTCACCAAGCGCTGGGCCACCACCACATTGATGGTGGAAGCCACCAAAAAAGGCTCAACGTCCATATCCAACAGACGGGGCAAGGTGGTGGCGGCATCATTGGTATGTAAAGTGGACAAAACCAAATGCCCGGTCAAGGCGGAATTGATCGCGATGCCGGCTGTTTCCTCATCTCTGATCTCACCGACCATGATGATATCCGGATCCTGGCGCACAATGGAGCGCAGACCCTTGGCAAAAGTTAAATTGGTCTTGGTATTGACTTGAATCTGACTGATGCCTTCAATATCGTATTCCACCGGATCTTCAATGGTGGCGATGTTAACCTGGCGGCTGTTTAAAATTTTCAATATGGCGTACAAAGTGGTGGTTTTACCCGAACCGGTCGGACCGGTGACCAAAATCATGCCGTGCGGATGTTTGATCGCTTGCTTTACTTTTTTCAAATCACGCTCATGCATACCCAAATCGGTCAAGCCGAATTGCCTGCTTCTCGCCGAAAGTAAACGCATCACCACGGTTTCTCCTTGGGTAACCGGAACCACCGATACTCTAATGTCAAGCTTTTCGTCGCCGGCATCGTATTTCATTTTACCATCTTGCGCCGCCCGATGTTCGTCGGTTCTCATCTTGGAAAGTATCTTTATTCTGGTTAAAATATATTCGTATAAATCTTTGGGTATATCCAGCACATCTTGCAATATTCCGTCTATGCGGTACCTGATCAGCACCTTTTTTTCATAAGGTTCAAGATGAATATCGGACGCTTTATTCTGATAAGCGTACTTAAGCAGCAAATCCACAATTTTAATTATCATGTTATCTCTTTCTTCCCTGGTCAAATCTTCCCTTTTTAAAGAATCCAATATTTTTATAAATTCATCCCTCAAAGAACCTTTATACCGGCTGAACACTTCTTCAATTTGATTTTCAATCGCAAAATGCGGCACCACGTTATCGGCCATTCTTTTTTCTATCAATTGAATAATTTCAATATCGGTCGGATCGCGCATGGCCACTTTCACTCCCTGTTCAGAACGGCCGAAAGCTATCACCTTGTTTGTTTTGGCCACCAGCTCCGGAATCACGGTAAAAATTTCTTGATCTATTTTAACATTATTTAAATTCACAAACGGCACCCGCAGATATTCCGCGATCGCCTGCCCGTAAATATCTTCGGTCAGCAAGTTTTCCGAAAAAAGATAGTAAAGAAAACCGCTATTGCGTTTCTTCCCGTATTCTTCCGCTTTTTTCAGATCTATTTCAGTGATATAGTTTTGCTCCACCAAAACTTTTTTTATAAATTCATCAGTGATTTTCATAAAAAAATATTTTTTAAAGTCTATTTTAAAACTTTCTTTACTCTTTCCACCACCTCGGAAATGGAAATGTCGGATTTGACAAAATAATCGGAAACGATGTCATATTGTTCGGTTTTTTTCTTGTCCGCACCCTGGCTTAAATTCGTGGACACTATCACCGGAGTCTTATCTCCTTTTTTTTTCATATCTTTCAGCACATCAAAACCGTCCTTTACCGGCATTACCAAATCCAACAAAATCAAATCGTATTTTTTATCGCCCAACATTGTGAGAGCCTGTTTTCCGTCATAAGCCAAATCGGCTTCAAAGCCGGATTTATCCAGCTTCAGCTCCAGTGCGCGCGCCATCGGCTTTTCATCTTCCACTATCAATATTTTTTTTGCCATAATCTTAAAAAACTACTACAGACTATAACCTGATGGAGTC
>CAYSPW010000001.1:95377-114902 GCA_964433095.1 uncultured Gammaproteobacteria bacterium
TTTTTTGCCATAATCTTAAGCAGTTGATCAATTAAAATAATTGTTCTTTTTTTTAACGCAAAATTTTCTTATGGATATAAGAAAAAATTCTTCAATATTTGTCATATTATACCATAAAAAAACAAAAAATACACAAATTTGTGCATTTTTTTGTAAATAATAATGGTGCACGCCAAGAGATTCGAACTCCTGGCCTCCTCGGTGTAAACGAGGCGCTCTAACCAACTGAGCTAGGCGTGCGGCAAATAACTTTGTGCCATTATAGCGTAAATTTGTAAAATTGTCAATAATCACACCAAAGAAACAAAAATTTACTGCCTGATTTTTTGCTTGCCAATCTGCCAATAAACGTCATCATTGTTTTTTGTCTTCATCCAATACCACCATTCCAAACCCCAAAAATATGCCCGCTTGACACCCAACCTTTCCACGTAATCAATATTGTCGCGCAAGCGTTGTTCGCTCATGGTTCGCAGCTGTACGTCAATCGGAGTCTGCTCGGCTCCGCCGTTCGTGAACCAAGGCTCTGCCTGCAGTTCGGACACAACAACATTATCCATGTCCAAACCCCATAACCTAGCTTTGTAGCGATAAAAAGAAGGGGGGACCCAGGCATATGAAAATACCAGACCGTTTTTGGTGCGTACCACTCGGTACAAGGTGGTGCCGAAAATGTCAGCCATGCCCGCCGCCCGGCGCCATGAACTCAACTCGCCGCTATCGGTAATCAAAATCGGATGCTCGTCGTCAATCATTCGCACCGCGCTGATTTCGTCCGGCACCAATTCCGAACGATACAAATCACAATCACCGAACCTGAATTTAATAAACGGCTCGTTTTCCACCTGCCAGATTTCCAATGCCGGATGATTCTTGTAGCGTTCCACCACTGAGGATATGTATGAAAACAACTCATCGCGGTATTCGGTCTCAGTTAAGCCGTGCACCCATTCGGGCACGTGGCACTCGGGCCAGCGCGGCGCTTTTTGACCCACCACCAAAGTAGCCTTGGCATTATAGTACTCGGCCGCATCCATCATCCAATCCACGTTGGCAAAATCATACACCCCTTTGCGATCTTCAATTTCGCTCCACATGGCGGCTATCCTCACATACTTGGGCTGTAAATCGCGCAACATCTCTTCGTAAACCCGCTTCCAATTCAAACCCAAAGAGCGGGCATAATCCTGGTTAAAGCTGATTCCGTATTCCACCGGATATTTTTTTAAACTGACAGCCCAAAGTAAAGCGTAAAATACGCCCAACATCACAAAAATAATCAAAATTATCATAATAACCATCTTCAAACGCATAATATCATCAAATTACGAAAAGTACCAAACCGACGCTAACCAACAATATGGCCGCGGTTTGCGCCAGCAACTCTCTTTTGGTAAAATATTCTTTAAAAATACGCGGGTAAAGCCTGCTAACCGCGTAGATCATCACAAACATCAAAATATATTGCGAGCCGGACAAAGCATTCACCACGCTTACCGATCCCAGTGCGATAGCCAGCTGTGTCAATACCAGGCCCGCCACACCCAAAATTTTGGCGGCTACCACGATCAACAAAACATGCCTTTTGCCAAATCCTTCTTTTTTCACTTTGATTTTCTTGTTTTTTCTTACCCGCAAGGATTTTCTGACCGCCGGAGAAAGCAATAGCATGAGTCCGACAAAACCGATGCTGAAGCGCGAAGCCACGAAAGCGGGAATAAAATCATATATCTCATAAAGGTATTTGGCCGAAGTATGAGACACGGCGAACAATATACCTGCCAGGATCGCGTAAACGTACCCGAGATGAAAACCGCTTTTACTTTTGGTGATCTCAAACGAAAGCAAAAAACTGGCCACGATTAAAATTGCCACCGCCGCGATCTGCAGCCCGCTCAAACCTTCGCCCAAAAACAAAAGAGCAAGAAAAAAGGTAAAAACCGCGGTTATCCCGCCGACAAAAGGATTAACATGGCTGGCTTCGCTCTTTTTAACCGCCACATACATCACATGCAATCCAAAACCAAAAGTAAGGCCGGAAAACAACGCCCACCACCAGTCAATTCCATGTAATAAGCGGGGGTCAAAAGGATAAAGCAGTACCGTGCCGAAAGAGAAGATGGTTGAATAAAAAGCATAAACCGCCGGCTTGCCTACCGATTTCGTCAAAATGAATTTGTCCAGGATCACCGTAACAGCCAGAGTTGCGTATCCGAAAAGCGCGATCACTAGCCACATAGTAAAAAAAATTAAAGCAGGTGCATGTCTTCAATTTCACTGCGCGCACCCTTGAGTACCACCTCTTCCACATGATAAGCACCGTTACGCGGAGCGTCCAAAAACCCCTCCATGGAAGCCTGGGCCAACCAGCCCGAACTCAGCCAATCAAACAACCATTCATTGACATAACGCGGATCATCCTGTTCAAATCCCGCTCCGACCGAATGCAACCAGGCTTTATTGAAATCTTCCTGCGAGCCAATCGGCGGCGCCATAATGATCGGCAATCCCAGACCGGCGTAAAATGACAATTCGCTTGGTTTGGTCCACAATACATCGGTAGTAAGCAATACTTGATTAAATTTTTTAAAATAACCTATCTTGTTATCGTCGTAGATAATGTTCAAGCTGGTGCCTAAATTGCGCTCAATATTCATGTCTTTGGCGTATTCGTAATAGTATTTATACACGTCGTTTTTGATGCCGGCCACCAGGTTCAAGCGCAGACGCTTGCGGCGAACAAGCGAATGCAAGCTTTCCAAAATCGTGGAACCGATTTCACGCTGTGCTCCGGCGCCTCCGACCGCGAAAGTAATGGTCAGAGGATGACGCGGCCTGACATTGCAATAATTCTTGCCCAGATAATATTGCAAAGTTCTTTGGTATTTATTTTGGTATCTTCTTTCCGGATCCAAATTCACAACGCGGTAGGCAATGCTTTTTTTCAAAATACGCAAATCGGTGCCGCCGATATTTTCTTTTGGCAAAGGAAAGCCGGTAATATATATATTGTTGCGGTTCACGCCATAAAGCTCCAACCGCTCCTTAACGCGCCGGTTCGGAGCCAAATATTTAATGCGGCTCTTTTTCGGATTAAGCGGCACCCATGCCCGGCTGATATCAGTGTCCGTGCAGATGCAATAGATATTTTCTTTAAAGCCGTGATGCTCGGCAAAAAAAGCGGTGGTAAAAAAAGAAGTTATCAATGGCAGAGGCTCGCGGTTTAGCAGATCAATCAAATGTTTGCCCCATCCCCTTTCAATCATGCGGTAAATTTGCTTCACCTGCATGTTGGGGAGGGATAAGTCCCGCTTCGGATAAAAATCTTCAATCTTCTGCAGGTGGTCCATAATTGAGAAAACGACATCTCCAATTAAAGGCAAATGTTTCATGCGCGAAATCTTTTCGTAAATACTGCGCCCCCCCTCCCATTTACGCTTGTCATAATCGGGAATACCCGGATAATCGTTGGCGGTAATAATATTTTTGCTATTTAAACCGCGGCCGTCCCATCCCGACGGACAAGCGGCAATATCTTTGAGCGGATAGACCGCGCGCTGATGGCCGTAGCCCATATCCACGGTCACTACGTAAGCCTTGTTGAATTTTTGTTTTTCTTTTTTCATATCCCCCATATTATATCACAAATCAATGGCCGGTTTAAACATTACTGCGCGCTGATACAGCCGCCGGCTTTAAGCAAGTCAAGCGTGCTCGGTTCCTCCCCCCCGATAATCTCGTCCACCCTGTCATCCCCCAGCTTTTGTCTGAAGCAGGCCTCCATCTCCGGAGTTATTTCCGAGGGCAGCTTGGCCACGTCCACGCCGATTTGTTCCAAGGAAGCTTCCTGCTCCGGATCAAGCAACGGATGTTTGTCTGACTGCCGTGCTTCGTCCGCGGCGGATTCACTTTGATCCGCGGTTGATTCAGGATCGCGCATAAACTGTTTCAGGTTGTACGGATCGGCCACGTAAAAATATATTGCCAATCCGATCGCGAGCAGCAGAAAAACAGCAATGACCACAATTGAAAGCTTGAATAAAAAATTAAAAATTTTCTTCATATGTTTTTTGTTAATTTTTTAACTTAATTACGTGAAAAAAATCATTTCCCTTTTTTTTAATATACGCAAACCCGAGCGCCGACATGCCGAAGGCACCGATTACGTCCACGATCAAATGTTTTTGAATTTGCTTTTTCATATAATTTTTTATCGCTTCGGCCTGCTTCGCTCGCTATACAAAATGATGGAATGATACCGCTCGCCCATATCATTGCCCCGCCTATTCAAAATGGTCGGATCACGCGCGGCAAAAAAAATACAGTATTTCCGACAATGAAATTCGTTCCGAATCAAATTCCAGCCTAACCACTTCCGCGTGTCCGCCGTTTTAATTTTTTAAAACCCGCCTTCCAAAATACGCCGCTCCGGCACTTCATCCAGCTCCCGCTCCAGAGTAACCACCACTTCGGTATGATCAGGATAATCGCGCTCGTCCACGAACTCCAACCGCCATTGTCCGGCCGGGGTTAAAATCATCTTGCCGGTGAAAAAAAAACGGTCATGCTCCGGATTAACCAGCCGGCCCTCATAATAACTGCCGGCTGACAAATTGGGTAGATCAGCTTCCACCAAATGATAAAATTGCCCCGCGCCTTGATCGTAAAAAACATATGCCGTGCCCCGACCGCCGACACCGGCCACATCTGCAAGCTCGGCCGTCTTCGCGCGATTCAATTTCTTGAGATCAGGGATAACCGGATAGCCGGCCTCCACCCAGCCGCGATAGTTGCCTTCCAAACGGAAAACCCGCCCAAATCCGGCTTCAGCCAGCTTCCGCGCACCCAAAATAGAAACCGAATCCACATGGCAATAGACCAAATATGCCCGCCGCGAATCCAACCGCGATCTGATAGCGCGATCCAAAGAATTATCCGCCAGGTAATAATGAACCGCGTTTGGCAGGTGTCCTTCTTCATAATGAGGCGACACGTCAATCACAACCAGACCATCCAGCTCTTCCATCAGCTCAACCGCGCCCGTCGGATCAACATCAACATAGGCGTTCGTTTGTTCTTCTTTCTCGGTCCAAATTTCTTCGCTTTGGTTTTTGTCCTGAGAAATCATTATTCTCATGTCATCAATACGTCCGGCATCCAAATACCACGCATACATCATGGCTGCCAATACCAAACCAACGGCCACTGCCAACATTATCCAAATTCTTCTGTCCATAAGCAAAATAATTTATTATTTAATTTCCCCTTGACGACAATCGCCGCGCAAAAGAGACCACTGTTCGCAACGCGATCCGTCGTCAAATCTACAAATGCCGATCGATCCGGATCGCCCGATTTTTATCTCCAACCGTCCGCCACACAACCGGCAATAATCCGCGGCCGGACTATTGACCGTTGGTTCATCAGCCGGCTGAACATGATACTGGCGGCTGAAAAGCAGGCTGTCTCCGTTTAGAGAACAACCGGTGGCAAATAACATTAAAAAAATTATACAAAAAAATATTTTCATCTGCTTTTCAATACAAACTATTATACCAAATAAAAGCAAATAAAGCGACATTATTGTTGTATTCAATTATCTTATTTTCTGTTGTACCTGAATTATCATTCAACGGCCGGCCGATAATCCAAGACAATCAAACCCGTACGGCTGGATCTACCTGGACACAAACAACCGCGACGGCCGCGTCCAAGTCCGCGTCAGAGGCGATAAGAATTTTTTAAATAGATCCGTACATATTTAACTGAACTGTATAATTTATCTTATTTATGATATAATAAAAAAGTTAATTCATAATTGATAATTTTTATAAAAATTATAGAGGTGGTATTAAGCAGCATCCGCACCATTATCGCCAGCATCGTGATTGTGGGTCTGCTTTGCATTGCGGTGGGCGTGCTCGTTATCGCTTATCCGGACCTTCTCGGCATCTTGGTGGGCGTGCTCCTTGTTATAAGCGGCATCATTTGGCTGGTATTGGCCGCCAAACTGTTCAAGTATTCCAAATTAAAAATTGAATTATAAAAAATGCCTGTAAAAAGATCCACCAAAAAGGACAAGCCATGTTACAAATGGAGTGATTCGGGCAAATGCTACGCCTACACGGCCGGAAACAAAGCCAGCCGTGAACGGGCCAAGTCAAAAGCTATCAAGCAAGGGCGGGCCATTGAGGCTTCCAAGCGACGTCGCTCTTAAAAATGATCTATGCCCAAAATGCCCAAAGCCAATCTGTCTCCGGATAAATGCCGCGCCTGCGGCCGGGCACTTGACGGCCAGGCCGAGCGCTGTATGTCGCACGGTACTCATTGCCGGACATGCTGTCCGGCCGGCATTGTATCAGGCAAGCTTCCGGGTGGAGACCGAGGCGAAGATCTGCCGTTTGAAACGGAAAAACCGGAGATAGAATAAGAATAAACATTGATTTAATATTAAAAAATATTTTATGAAATTATTTCATTGGGAAAAATTATTGGACACGGACGGTTTATTTGATGAACCGCCCGAATACAACCTAACAGGCTGGGATCTGGCTACGGATGTCTACAAAAAAGACGGCTCGGTAATGGTGGAAATGCAATTGCCGGGCATTGATCCTGATACATATAACATTTCGCTGGAGGATAATACATTAAATGTTAAAGGGGAAAGAAAAGAAAAAAAAGAAGTGGAAGACGAAAATTATTTTAGAAGAGAAATACACAGAGGCGGTTTTGAGCGCACCGTGATGCTGCCCGAAGGAAACTATGATAAGCAGTCCATAACCACGGATACGGAAAATGGTGTATTGAAAATCAGTATACAGGAAAGCCGGTCATAAATAAATATTTAAAAAAGCACCGCCAAAAGCGGTGTTTTCTTATCCATCTCAGTCACCTCAATATACATATTAAAACGGCAGTTGATGAGATGTCCGCCCAAGTCGATAACAAGTGCGAATCTCTAATTTTTTTTAATACATTTTTCCCTCCTTTCATGGAATTATTAATACGGAGCAAAATGAGGCAGTAAAAATGTCGGGAAAAAATCGGCAATCTCATTATAATATCTGAGAAATGAAAAGAGGAAAAGCACCTCTTACTGGAGTGCTTTTTGTTATTTGTTGTCGTGAAATTGCAAAATTATTGCTTGTAATTTTCTTATCTCCATGTTCAGCCATCCTCCCGCGCCAACTCCAATAATTTATCTCTTTTTCTGGCCTCTTGACCCAAGCAAGACGGACAAAGTACTTTGAGGTCGCCCACTTCTCCACTCCAACCGGCCGGACGAAAAGGATGTATGGCAATATTAACCCCGCCGGTAACCGTTTCCAGGCCGCATGATTGACAACATCTACCCTTGACTTTCCACAATTTTTTCTTAGTGCTCTTGGCTAACCTTTCTTTTTTTTGCGGCGGATTCCGCTTTAACTCTTCTACGCTTTGATGGCAATCACGACATAGTACCACCGCGTTATCAATCTCATTTTTTCCGCCTTTTCGCAACGGCACAATATGATAAGCTCCAAGTGCACTCGTGTCGTTTTCTTCATCTTTTCCACAAGCCTGGCATTCATGGTCGGCTTTTTCAAATATTTTCTCAATTTGTTCGCGAGAAAAACCCGGACTTTTTTCTCCCTCAAGATCAAAACTCAAATTTTCATTCCTTTTTTCAAAACCCGTTCGCATATTTTTTTAAATTAATTTAGTTGATTGATTTTATCCGTGAATCAAGCCGTGACAATCTCTGCATACCAGCAAAGCGTTAGATGGATCATCGTTACCTCCATACAATCTCGGCACTATATGGTGAAGCTCAATTGGCGCGTCATGCCTTGATGGTGTTCCCATGGTACCACCTCCGCAGGCAGCGCATCCGCCCAATTTCCTGTACAATTTTCTTTTTAAAACTTTATTTTTAAAACCGGCGGTTCTATCTTGATCAAGTTTCACATTCGATTTCATGATTTGCAAAATTCTTAGTATACTTTTAGCCGCGTTTACCACCTTATCTCTATTACCGAACTCAGCCTCACATGATTGAACTGATGACAGGTAATGTTTGTATTTTTTCATTAGTTTCAATAAAGATTCTTGATCCAAATTTAACAACTCTTTTTCCTTTAATATGTCAATACCGTCTTCACTCACTTCAGACGGTTTAAACATTTCTTTTGAGAACATAAATAACACTTTCAAAATCAAAAAACAATGTGTTGATTATTATTTCGCAGGCGCGGTAGGAATCGAACCCACGACAAGAGTTTTGGAGACTCCTGTGATACCATTTCACCACGCGCCCATCTTTTTTTGATTAAATATTATAGCAAAAAAATAAGAAAAAATCAAGTTTTCAATATATCCGCTTATCATCATCCCGCCTTTTATCTTTTCGTCCGTTTTTTACTCCCATGAAAACGGCCGCCATCATTACAGTCAGCAGTAAAATGGTGTAAATGTACGGTAGCGGATGACCGAATATATCAAAAAGAAATTTTGCCAAACTGGGCAATGTAACCGCGTAAAGGCCGAGGGTATACACTTGTTTGTATGTCCAATCCCGATAGCCGAGCCGGGCCGATGTCCAAATAACCAAAGAAATGATGGCCAAATATACCAGCTTGCCGATTACCAAAGCCGCGAAAAAGCCGAGCAAGATGAGAAAAAAAACAAAATACGGCAATCCGGCCGACAACCGGTTCGCCCATTTGTCCATGTCAGATCTGGTCAAGCTCACTCCACTCAAGTCTTGATCGTAATATTGCACGCGAGTTTGGTTTTGGCCCGGATCATGGATCAGCACGCGATCTCGCAAAAGCATGAATCCGATCTGAGAATCAGTATCAACAAAATTGGATAAGCTCACTTGGTCCGGATCGGTCTGCGTATCCACCACCACCACGATTTCTTCTCCGTTGCCTTGGCCCGTGAAAACATACGGTTCATTGAGCTTGTCCACCCGCATTCTCCCCTGCTCTATTTTCATCTCAAATTCCGGAATCCGCTCCATCACCGGAGCGCGGTATTGTTCTACCAGGCGCGGGATTTTCCAGCTGAAAAAACCGGCGTAAAGCGCGGATAAAAACAACACGAAAAAAACAAAATAGGCTCCTGCCCGTCCCATGTCATGACGGTTTTTGCGCATCCATTTATGGTCGTACAAAGCGCGTAAAAACGCTTTGAAGTAGAACATAGACAAAAAAAGTTAAAACAGCCCCGCGGCTGCTTTATTATATTCTATTTTGTTTCCTTGTGCAAAGTGTGGCGCTTGCAGTGCCGGCAATATTTTTTCAGTTCCAACCTGTCTTTTAGAATTTTCTTGTTTTTTCTGGAAAAATAGTTGATACGCTTGCATTCGGTGCACTCCAGCTTGATCATGTTGTCTTGTGACATATTGCTTGATTATTCCTAATTATTATCGCCCTAATGATATACCAGCGCTTTGATTCTGTCAAGCGGCCAATATTCAGTGGATCACGACGGCCGTATTTCCCAAATACGACCAGATGGAATTGAAAAATTCGGGCGTATACCGCCTTAACCCGCGCCAAGGATCATTGGTCAAAATGTAACGCGGATTATCCGGCTCGCCCACGTAACCGATCACCACCTCGGAGTGCATGCCATGGTATCCGGTGGCGTTGGAATCAAGCTCAAAAGAGCCGGCTTGTGAATAATTATTGTACCACCAAACTATTACCGGATTACCGGCTCGCACTTGGTTGATTAAAGATGATAAATTCCAGTTTCTTTTTATTTCAACATTGGTAAAACGACCGATGAAATTGGCTATCGGTGCCCAGTGCACTCCGTAACCATCAACCCAATCCAAATCCGGATCATCACCTTTCCCCACCCCGCCGATGATATCGGCTTCGCTCAGATTGACGCCACGATAAGCGAGCACCATGCGCGCGGCCGCGATATTACAGGTGAAAATTTCTTGCTGCTGGTACAAAGGCACGTCCAAACTGAAGCGCTTGTCTTGAGTGTGGAACGAAAATCCGTATGCATTGTTCATGTCCAATCCGTAAATACTTTTCACTCCGGCTCCGATTTTAACGCTGTAGTCAGTAGAATAACTCAGGCCGGAATTAAAAGTATATGTCATTTTATTTCCTTTCCAAAAAAAACGGCCGGGCACGAACGGACTGATGGAAAAAGAATTCTCGGCCGATTGACGATCAACCGGTTGATCAAAGGTAACGCTAACAGCGTTCAAGTCAACCGGCAAGCCGCTACTACCATCGCGAGGATAAGTGCCTGCCACGTAAACATTACCCAAAGTTTTAAAACGAAGTTCAGTGTCTTTAAATGTAATTCCGCCTTCGGCGTCAACCAGCCCGGCCGCCAGTATGATTCTGTATTGAGTATCTTTTTTTAAACCGCTTTTCGGCTTAAAGACCATGGTTTGTGGGTCGCTCCATATGATTTCTCCTTCCGTTTTAGGTTCAATGGAAAAACTTTTATCAAACATTTGCTGATTCATCTCTTGGGAAAATTCTATCTTAATAACATTGTTCGCCCGCACTTCGTAGCCCTGTGGTTCAAAAAAAACAATGGACGGCGGGGTAGCGGTCTTAAAACTAACGGCCGATACCAACCGGTAATTGACGCGCTCCACCACTTGATCGGTATTCACATCGAAAGAACGCGGGGATCGATACACGTTCAAAACGTAGCTGCTGTCCGCGAATAAAGGATTTTCCGGTTTGATCCGCACTTTGGTATCATTGATTTGTTCAAGTAAGAAAGGCACCGGCGGCATCAACTCATAGCGCCAACTGACAAAAGGCCCGCCGGGGATATCAAAATTAAGTTCAATCGGATCATTGACCGAAACACCCTCTTGACCGTCCGCGGGAACGGATTTAATCAAATTGGGAACTTTCGGTCCGTAAAAGGTAATCGCTTGTTCATGCTTCGCGCCGCCGGGAAACAACCTTTTCAATCCGACCGCGTATACCACTATTTTTGACTCCGGATAAAATGACCGCTTGGGACGAAAAATGGCTTTCTTAATATATCCTGTCATGAGCGGAGAAAAATACTCCACGTACTGCCAGGTTCCATCAACTTCTTGAGAAATATGAATCTTAATATCTTGTTTTTTTACCGGCGCGTTAAAATTCAACTCTATCACCGGCGCGGCCGTTCTAAGGTATGTGCCCGGTTCAACGCCGGCAATGACCGCAAAAGGTCTGATAAAAAAAGCGGAAACGAAGAGTACAAGTGCCCCAAAAAACAACAACAAATCAAAAACCGCGATAACATGTTTCATTTTCATCCTTTGTAATATGTTCAAATCAAACTTATGACACTTAAATACGCTGTTTTTTTCTTTGAAGAATACGAAATAGATAATTGTGTTTATTAAAATCAACAAGCAAAAAAATACGCCCGACAAGACCAATCTATGAAAAAAATTGTTAAAGTCAAATTCCGGCATAATTCTTACCTTTTATTCTCCTTATTCTCCCAAATATGATAAAGTTGTTCCAAGTTGGCGTAGATTACCGGGCCGCCGTCTTGGTAATAGCTGAATTGATTGATGTGTGCGAGCAGCTCATCCATTTTAGGGTAATCAACGTGAAACCAGTCCGGGTGGCTGAGCAGCACCACCGCTTTGCGCTCGTCAATCGGCCGTCCCACTTCACCCCAGTTCAGATTGAATCTCTGCTTCAACGCAGACGCGCCGTACCACCACGAATCACCGCCGTTATTCGGAAATTCCCACAAATCCATAGTGGGCGGAAAATCTGAATTTTGATCGTACAAATTGGGCCGATAGGGCGCGGCCGTGGCCGGCAGATCCCAAAATCCGGGCATCTTAGCGGTCCCGAACACGTATTTTGTTCTACCCGAGCTGTCCAGCACAAAGCCATTGTCTTGGAGCGCGCGCAGCACTTTTTCGTCCGCAAACCAACCGCCGGAACGATACACAATCGGCCTACCCAAGCCGAGCTCCATAAATTTATTTACCGACCATTTAAGCAACTTGTTTAAATCAGACTCTCCCAACGCGGTAACCGGTATATCATAACCGTCATCATGGGCATAACCCCAATAAGGAAGATCATATATTTGTTTTTTCTCCAGCTTGCTTTTGTCAAATTGAACTTCAATGGTGGATGTGGGTGTGGAGGTATTGAATTTTCTCACATATCTCACATATTGATCAAGCAGCTCCGGATAAGGCTTTTCCGGCAGTTTAATTCCGGCTGCTTCCAAATTCTCGTAAGACAGATGCAGATGCAGGCCCAAACTGTCTCCGGCTGATTCTTGGCGCTCTTTCAGCCAATGGCTTATCCGGGCTTTTTTCTGTGTCGAGACTGCCGAATTAAGAAAAAGGCGCGGATTGATGAAATGAGTTAAGGGCAAATTGCCGTGTTTGGCGCTCAATTGTTCAATTTGTTCCAGATAAACCTGTTTAATGTCATATCCTTCCCAATCAAATGTCCAAGCCACGTACAGCGGATAACTTACCTGGATCGGCCTGTGAACGACCCCTGTTCGCCCGCATTCAAATCGGCTATTGATAAGCAGAGCGTAACTACCAGGACTCCAATCCGATAAATCCAATTCTTGTTTGAAAATGATTTTATTGCCTTCCGGAGCAAAATACTCATATTGACCGACAAGCGTGCCGGACGAAGCACCAAGGTCGCTTTGATCCGGGGGCGAATCAAGCGCCAACAACTCGTAGCTGACCCTTATCGGTTTTTTTTGATCAAAATACTGCCGGCTCAAATCGGAAAAAATTAGTGTCACTCGCGCCGATTGATCGCGGGCCGATACTTCCCGCCCGACCAAAATCCATTTTTTATCGACTTCAACTTTCTCAATCAGCCGCTCACGATCTTGAGCGAACATGCGGCAATAATCCTCTCGGTCGATAGCTTGCTCATGCCAGGATCTTACTTGAGAATAAAATTCACTCTCCCCGGAGCGGGTAATGCGCATGAATAAAAACCAAAACATGACTAAACCGATCAGGCAAGCGATAATGAACGTAAGGTAAAATATTTTTCTGTATTTTTTGCTATTTCTTCCAAACATATTTAAACAATGCTTTCTTTATCCACGCCACGCCCGTAATCGCGGCCAGTATGACAATCTGTAAAATCCAAATATATGCGGGGGTAAAATTTTTGTCGGCCAAAAAATAATAAAGTCCCAAGATTACCACCACGTTAGCCAGAAATATGAAAAGCGCGTTCTTGCCTAAAAAAACAATATATTTGTTAATCGGCCTGATTTTTTTAATATATCTATAGAATAATAACACCGCCATGGAATAAATCAAACCGTAGGTTAAAAACAACGGCGAAGGCGGGAAACGATACCAATGGTACAAATCATATTTTTTGAGGATTATAAACAGACCCAAGATCAATGTAAGCAACATCAGATAGACGAGCCGACGACGGCGCTCCACGGCCATACGGCCGGCAACCATACCCAAAGCCAATACCGGAAAATAGCTGAGCAGGCCAAAGCTACGCACATGGCCGTGGCCGACCAGCAATGCTTTTATGCCGTTGATCGTGCCCAATCCCCAATGCAGGCCGTAAAGCCAGCCGGACAAAACATAGACGCCGATAGAGAACAAAATGAAAACCAGCGGTTTTTTGGCCAGTACCACGAATAATCTCTGTCCGATAATAATAAGAGGTATGTACAAGACGAAAGAGATGATGAACTCCGTATACGGCGGAAGATAATCCAAAGTCAATATGGAAAGCAGACCGCGGCCGTCCAATTGGCGGAAAAGAAAAAAATGCGCGCTTATGGCCGACAGATAATATATAACCGCCAGGATCAAAGCGCGTTTTAATTGTTTGAGTGTTTTTAATTTCTTGCTCTTAGCGAATTTTAATCCGTATAAAAAACCAAAACAAAATAAAAAAACAGTAAAGCTTACCGTGGCCCCCCACCAAGTAAGGCGGTCCAATACCGGATCATAACAAGTCAAAAACACGGCATTGACATGGGTAAAAATCATAAAAAGAACCGCACTGCCGCGGAGAAAATCAATATCAATATATCTTTTTGCTTTTTTGACCATAATTGACAACCACATTATACCCGAAATGGTCAAAAAAATAAAAAAATGACCCTGTTTAGCAACAAACAAGGTCTTTTCTTAATAAGTTAACAAGCCAGCCAATTCAACATCTTGCTGTAAGCCCCCAGGCAGCTGCCCATGGCGCCCATCATCCAGTTGATGTCGTCCGGATTATAGAAAGCGGCCCGCAGATCCTGATTGATCCGGGCTTTAAATTTAGGATCAACTTTGTCCGGATTATGGCGCGCCCAATTGGCGCGCGCCATCACTTCAAGTAACTGCTTAATCGGCAACACCCCGACCTCCACTGCCGCCGGCAGTACTTGCGCTTGAGGCAAGGCTGTCATCACCGCATTCAAAATATCGCCGGATACCGGTGAAGACAAGTCACTGTCCATGTTGGGGAAATGCACCGTATCACCCAACACCGAACGAGTAAGCTCTGTCAACACCGACTCTTCCCGGAGCGGTGAAATCAGCTCGCCAATCGCGTATTTTCCCAGACCGGTATGGACATCTATTACGCCCACTTTTTTGGCCGGAGCCAAAACATTGCGGCATATTTTATGAAGCACGTTTATGCTCCATGTCTCTTTCTTGCCGCCGTAAAAAAGCCCGGTAGGATGCTTATACTGGCCTTGAGACAACGCGCGCTGAAAACGCTTCATGCCCATGTTCCGGCCATGCTCCCATAAACGCTCAAAACTACGGTCATCCCACTCCTTGGGCGTTATAAACTCGGCCAACAGGTCATATTCCGGATTGAACGGATTTTTACGTCCGGCAATTATGGCATTACGATTGATGTCAATATTATCTTGGTCCGTACGCTGTCCATTGGCAAAGCCCCAGGGATTAAGCGCGAATACAACGAGCAAGTTAACGCCCACGGGAAGATATGCTCGCGGAGCATGCTTGATTTTCTCAAGCAAGGTGAGTTGGAATTCGGCGCCGAGGGGCCCTTCCAAGCCGTGCGTGCCAGAAATGACCACCACCACCTTGTCGCAGGACCTGCCCTGGCCGAACAAGCTGGCCCAGCAAGACAGGTTTTGTTTGTGTTGACAGTCAAATAGAGAAAATTTCTGGCTCATGATGTGGCCATATTCTCGGCTGACACGCTCCTGTATTAACTGGCGGTAATTATCATAACCATAGCTCATAATTCCTCCTGTCGCTTCACTTTAAAAGTACGTTTTGATTATTTTATCCTTATTTAAGCAAAATAGTAAAAATATGTCAATTAAAAAACCGGTCAAAAAAAATACCCTATAAAGGGTATTTTGAGCCGACATGCGGGATTGAACCGCAGACCTCATCCTTACCATGGATGCGCTCTACCAACTGAGCTATGTCGGCGTAATAATTACTAAATCCAATAACTAAAGATTTAATTGAGAATCGCGAGAATATTTTAACTTTTTTCTTTAATTTAGTCAACTACTATTGTTTAACATGTATGGTCTGTGTCGGGTAAGCAAAATCAATTTGTTCTTTGTTGAAAGAATCAATAATTCCCATATTTATTTTATGCTTTGCTTTGATAAAAGTATTAAAATCAGGCGGAATCACTTCAAAAGCGACTTCATAATTAATTGAAGACGGCCCGAATTCCACCAAATGACAACGTTTGTATTTGGCGCCATTGACAGTGCCGACCACCTGCTTGATTATTCTGGGAATTTTGCTTAATTTTGTCTTCGGAGTTTCATAAGTGACTCCGATAACGAATTTATCCTGCCTTTTTTTCATCTTTTTCAAATTCTGAATTCTGATACTGGTCAATTCTTTGTTTGAAACCACCAATTCTTCTCCTCTGATGGTTCTGATCCTGGTTGATTTTAATCCGATCCTTTCCACGGTACCCGAATCCTGGCCGACTACAATAACGTCACCCACCTTAAACGGCTTGTCCACGAATATGGAAAAAGAACTGAACATGTCGCTCAAAATATTTTGCACGGCCAAGGCAATAGCGATGCCGCCGATGCCAAGACTGGCCACGAGAGAAGTAACGTTTAGTCCTAAATTTGACATGACAACCAAAATGGCAATTATCCACATGGCGGAAACCATAAAAGTACGCAGTATCCTCATCATGGATTTGGCCTGTTTTTTTTCTGATGCATTTTTATCCGTTTTGTCCACGTATTTATCAGTGTAAAACAGTATTACCCTATCCACGGCCCGAATTATTTCCACCACCACCATCGCCACCAAAATTACAAACAATGCTTTATTGACAAAATCGGAAATATTTAAATACCGCAAAGCCAAAAAAAGAGAAAAAGAAAAATAAAACGGCGGCCGGACCCCTTGAAAAATTTCAATCAGCATATCATCGGCCTGAGTTTGAGTTTTTAGAGCCATTTTTCTCAACTTGCGTAAAATTACCACCTGAAAAATTTTGAGGATAATCAGTGATCCCAGAAATACGGTCAGCGTCAAGATATAATCCCATCCGGTATTGCCCAAAAGATCAAAACTTTTTAAATTTTCCATTGTGTTTAAAAATAAATCCATAATTAAAAACTTTAAAAAATGAATAATACTGCTTAGTAGTATATCTATTTTTGACAATCAGGGCAATAATGCGTGCCCCGCCCGGCCACTTTTTTCTTTTTGATTTCAACCCCGCAGCACCGGCATTTCTTCCCGGCTCGTCCATATACTCGCAAAAAATCCGCGTTATATCCCGGCCTTCCGTCGGCATTCAAATAATTACTAAAACTGGTGCCTTTTTTTTCAATCGCTTTTTTCAATACCTTTATAATGGATCGATGAAGATTGATAAATTCACTTTCGGATAATTCGTTTGCTTTTTTATCCGGTCTGACGCCGGCCTCAAAACAGGCTTCATCCGCGTAAATGTTGCCAATCCCCGCTATAATCTTTTGATTCATCAAAGCCGCCTTGATCGTACGACTGGTTTTTAAAGCATCAATAAAATTTTCCAAAGTAAACTGACGACTGAACGGCCGAAGTCCGTACTGTGACAAAATTTTATCAAGCTGCTTTTGCGACGCCAGCTGCATGTATCCGAAACGGCGCATATCATTGAAATACAACCTGGAACGGTCGCTGAATTCAAATTCTACCCGTGTATGTTTATTTTTCAAACTCTTCAAAGATTCCGGCTCCGGATGTCCACCCGCCACCACTTGCTCATCTTGCTTTTTAACATAGATAAGCTGTCCGGTCATTTTCAGATGTATAAGCAGATATTTGTTTTCATGCAAAAAAAATATCAGCAATTTTCCCACGCGTTCAATTTTTGTAAAGCGCGAACCGGTTAATTCGGAAATAAATTTCTTTCGGCTTGTTTCCTTGATGCTGGCTTTTTTGTTTATTTGAACGGCGATGATTTTATTGTTAAGAACCGCATTTTTGAGATCGCGTTTGATTGTTTCCACTTCCGGCAGTTCAGGCATAATTTTTTTATTTAACTGAATTTGTCATTAAAATACCAAGACGAAAAAACCCAAGGCTTGCCCGTCTTGAATATTTAATGATTTGGAAATATTTTTTTCTTTAAAATTAAAAAGCCAAAAATTTTTGGTGGGCCGGGCAGGATTCGAACCTGCGAAGGCTGAGCCAACAGATTTACAGTCTGTCCTCGTTGACCGCTTGAGTACCGACCCTTGTTTTTGAGCCACCTGTCGGGCTTGAACCGACGACCTACGGTTTACAAAACCGTTGCTCTACCAGCTGAGCTAAGGTGGCTTTTTTACTTCATCTCATCTATTCGCTGTCTGAATAAGATTAATTTTCTATTCTCCGGATTAACCATTCTCAAGGCCGCGTAGGCTTTCTCAGCCAGATCCGTGCGTCCCATAATTATACTGATTTCTACCAATTTGTCAAGATATTTGGGATTTTGCGGCTCCAAATCCACGGCTTCATTTATGGCCTGTAAGGCAGCTTGGTGCTGTTCAATAGATTGCAGCAGCTCGGCCAACTTGGCGAAACGCTTGGCAACATTCGGATTCAGCAAAATTGCTTTTTCATAATATACTATCGCTTGATCCGTATCCCCTTCTTCTTGAGCGATATCGCCCAGCTTTGCCAAAATGGAATCGTCATCATCGTCCAGCTGCAACAGAAACGAATAGGTTTCTTTGGCCTCTTTCAGTTGATCTTGCTTGAGATAGACATCGCCCAGACCGCGATAAGCTTCCATGTTTTTCGGATCTATTCGGATCGCTTCAATAAATTTCTTTTCCGCTTCTTCATAATCCTCCAGTTCATAAGCGACATCCCCCTCTTTAAGAAGCACATCCACCTTTAAAGAAATATTTTCATTCTTTTCTTCCGCCGGCTGCGCGGTATCCAGCTCGCTGACATGTTCACTTTGCTTTTGTACTCTGCCGACATACTGCCTGAATTTACTTTGAATTTTTTGCCAAAGCTGCCTCAAAAAATTGATCTTTTGCATAATTTTCCTTTTATTCTCTTGCACTTTTTTATCCACTCGATTTTTCAAAAACTGGTCTTTTTTCTTTTCTTCTTTCACTTCGGGCAAATTATCCACGTCAAGCAGGGTAATCTGCGGAAACTTGCGTAAAATAATTACAATAATGGCCACTATGGAAAGCAGTAACAAAACAAAAGGTAGTAAGCTGTAAGACATACATTGATCATCTTTATCAATTTCTCAAATCGGACAACCGCTCAATCATCTGTTTTAAACTGTCCGCCTTGGTTGAAGCACTGCCCACCAACACTCCGCTCCCGCTCTTCAACGCGGCGTATGATAACATGTTTTCCGAATCCACGCTACCGCCGTACAATATATCAACCGAATGGTCACAATATTGCGCCACTTCCCGTCTAATGTAGGCCATTTCTTTTTCCGCCTGCACCGGTGAACAAGGCTCTCCTTCTCCGCCTCGCGAGATGGCCCATACCGGTTCATAGGCGATAATCATCTTGTTTGCGACCACTTCCAGATTGTCATATACTGCCGCAATTTGTTTTTTCAGCCGGTATTCGGTCTTGTCTTCATCACGATCCCGCTTGGTTTCGCCTATGCACAATATCGGTATAATATCATTTTCAAAACAAGCTTCCACTTTTTTTCTCACTTCTGGATTGCCTTCGCCGAATATATATCTTCTCTCCGAGTGGCCGACAAGCGCGTACTTGGCGCCGGCTTCGGAAAACAAATAAGCTGATATGGCGCCGGTATACGCCCCCTGCGGGGTCCAACTTACATTTTGCGCTCCCACGGTCAAACCCATTCGCTCTATTTCACGAAAACACAACGCCGACGGAAACAATACCAAATTAACCGTTTTCATGTCATATTGCCAATTTTTTATCTCTTGTGCCAGCCCAATTGATTCTTCAGCGCTTAAATACATTTTCCAATTTGCCAAAAAATGCTTCATAATATTTATAATCTTTAAATGTAAGATATCCTAGCGTTGTTTACACTTTTGAATTAAACTGCACAGCAGTTTT
>CAYSPW010000002.1:0-92568 GCA_964433095.1 uncultured Gammaproteobacteria bacterium
ACTATATCATAGTAGTTGGATAATCAAGTGAAAAAAAGAAAAAATCCCGACAAAAAGCCGGGGTTGGTTCTTTTTTTTGAAAAAAACAGTTATTTTTTCTTTTTCCTCTTGCTCGTTTTTCTTTTACTCTTTCTCTCGGATATTTTCTCCTCCAATTTGGAGCTCAATTTGGAAAACAAAAATTTTTCCGCCAGTTTGCCGGCAATACCACCCATTACGCCCATCTTGTCTGTCATCTTATCCACTCGCTGCTTGATAAATTCAATCGCGTCCACGATCATCTCCAGCTTCTGCGTGATGTTTTCTATTATCTCATTGGCATTTTTCAAAACCCTGGCCGCTTGATAAAGAAGCCAGCATAAAAAGACTGTAAACCACAAAATACAAAGTGATAATACAATGTACAAAAGATCTTGGCTTGATTCAAATAACATAATTTTTTAAGTGCAAACTATTAATTGCCCTTGTTTGCGGTTAAAATTAACAGGCATAAAGAATTATACCATAATTTTCATAAATAAGCCAATTTGCTACTTCCTCACCCGCGCGTCGAACTCTTTTTTCAATACTTTCTCCACTTTAGAATGAAGCTGGTCCACTTCTTGAGCTTTAAGCGTTCTGTCGTTTGATTGATAAACAAGATGATACGCCATGCTCTTTTTTTTCGTTCCGATTTCTTCAGTACTGAATTCATCAAACAGCTCAACTTCCACAATCAACGGACTGGATTGTTTGATAGTTGCAACCAAATCAGCATGGCTGACGTCGCGATCCACCACAAAAGCAATATCACGATCGGAATACGGATAAATCGGCAAAGGAGTATAGCGACTTCTATCAAGACAAAATTCGCGCAAGCGAGATATGTTCAACTCGGCGACAGACACTCTGAAATCCATGCCAATCCGCGACTGAATCCGCGGATGCAGTTCAAATACATGTCCGAACTCTTCCCCGTCCTTATCCACCACCTCCGCGCATCTTCCCGGGTGATGATACAATTCAAATCCGGCGCTTTTGACGCGCAAACGCGTATTAAAACCCAGTCTGTCCAAAGTGGCCATGACCGAACCGGATACCTGATAGAAAGGTGTTTTATCATCTTTGGCGGCATAAACCATGCCCAGCATCATATCTTGACGCGGCAACAAATCATCGCTATTTTTCTGCATTCTTTCACCCGGAGCATTCCTGTCAAAAATCTTGCCGACCTCAAACAGTCTGATCTCATCTTTTCTGTGACTGTTAGTCTCCACCACTTCCAAAAGATTGGGCGTCAAGCTTGTTCTCAAAAACGGACGGTCTTTGGCTATCGGATTGAGCAGTCGCAGGTTATCCTCCATGTTCATTCCCAATTTTTCCAGCCAAAGAGGCGACACGAATGAATAATTGTATGTTTCGCTGTAGCCATGTTCCAGAGACAAAATATTTTTCAGCTCCCTTTCCAAATCTCTGAGTTTGTTCTTCTCGGGCGACGCTACCGGAAATAAAGGCAGAGAAGTATCAATATTATCGTAACCGTAAATGCGGGAAATTTCTTCCACCAAGTCAATGGGCGTGGAAATATCTTTGGTGGCGCGCCAACTCGGTATCAGTACTTTCAACTCACCTTTTTTTTCTTTAATCTCAAATCCCAATCTCTGCAATATATCTGTTATTTTCTTTTTCTCAATTTCCATTCCGATTTTCATATCAACAAACTCAAAAGGCAATTCAATCGGGCCGATCTGCAATTCATAATTGGAAACGTCAGCCACACTGCTTACCGCTTTCGCTTCCGGACACAGTTCCTGAATCAATTTGACCGCTTTTTTGAGGGCCGATTCGGCAAAATTAGGATCCAAGCTTTTTTCAAATCTGGTAGAAGATTCACTTCGTAAGCCAAGTCGGAGCGCGGTTCGACGCACATTGACGGCGTTAAAATTGGCTGATTCTAAAACGATGGTTTTGGTCTTATTCGTAACCTGCGAGTTATCGCCGCCGATGATTCCGGCGAGCGCCACGGGTTTTTCCGGGTCGGCTATGACCAAGTCGTGCGAATTTAACCGATGCTCGCTTTCATCAAGTGCCGTAAAGTTTTCGCCTTCGGTCGCTTCTCGCACGATGACGCGCAGCTCCGCGTTATCATGGCTCAATCGATCAATATCAAAAACATGCATGGGCTGGCCCAAATCAAACATAATGTAATTTGTAATATCCACAATATTATTGATCGGCCGCACGCCTACGGAAAGCAATCTTTTTTGTAACCAATCGGGCGAGGGTTCAATGTTTACGCCGGCCACGACCACGGCCATATATCGCGGACACAGCACGGTATTCTCCACATCCACCTTTAAATTGATTTCCTTGCCCGGCTTAATATCCGGTGCCGAATATTTTTTCAACTTTTTGCGGTGAATGGCCGCCACCTCGCGCGCCATGCCGTAGTGTCCCCATAAATCCTGGCGGTGTGTCATTGATTTGTTGTCAATATCCAACACCATATCTTCCATTTGCAGCAATTGCGCGAGCGGCGTGCCCGGTTTGGCGTCGAAAGTGGATAAATCTATTACTTCTTTTTCATCGGCGGACTGTATCAGCTCCCCCAACCCGATCTCGGAAGCGGACACGATCATTGCTTCGGATTTAACTCCCCTGATTCTGGTTTTTTTGAGAGTAACAACTTCGCCCTCGCCATGCCACTTCACCCCAGTCCCCACTTTGGCCAAGGCCACCAGCATTCCCTCGGACAAATTGGAGCCGCCACAAACCACTTGATACTCTTGTTGACCGTCAGTGACTCTACATACGGTCAATTTGTCCGCATCCGGATGTTTTTTTAATTTTACCACCTTGCCCACGACAATATTTTCAAGATTCTTTTTTTGATCCACCACTTTTTCAACTTCCACCGTGCTCATGGTAAGCTGCAGAGCCAAATCATCGGCCGAAAGCGAATCGGGCAAATCAACATAATCTTTAAGCCAATTTTTTGATATGTACATATTTAAAAAAATTATCCACTTTCATAAATTTCTTAATATATTTTAAAACTGTTCCAAAAAACGAATATCTCCACTATGCAAATGCCTGATATCCTCTATACCGTATTTCTGCATCACCAACCTCATGGAACCGAGACCGAACGCAAATCCGGAATACCGCTTCGGATCCAAACCGCCATACTCAATCACCTTTGGATGCACCAATCCGCATGGCAATGTTTCCACCCAGCCGGAATGCTTGCAAGCGCCACAGCCTTCGCCATCGCAAACCAAACATTTCATATCCAGTTCAAATCCCGGCTCTACAAACGGAAAATATCCCGGGCGTAGTCTTATCTCCACTTCGGTTTCCAAAATTCCCCGCAATAATTCCTTCATCACGCCAATCAGATTAGCAATGGAAATCTCTTTGTCCACCACCAAACCTTCCATCTGATAAAAAGTGTGTTCGTGTGAAGCGTCGGTTGCCTCATTTCTAAAACAACGTCCGGATACCACCGCTCGCAAGGGCGCGCCGTATTTTTGCATGGCGCGCACCTGTACCGGTGAGGTATGCGTGCGCATCACCCATTCGGGGTGATCCTTGATGAAAAAAGTATCCTGCGCGTCGCGAGCCGGATGATCTTTGGGAATATTCAAGCTTTCAAAGTTATAGTAATCGCTTTCAAGCTCCGGACCGTCCAATACCATAAACCCCATGGAAGTAAACAGATCTTCCAGCTTGTTGTGCACGATGCTAATCGGATGTAAATGTCCGCGCGTCGGCTTTGGTAAAACCGACCTCGTGACGTCTATTCTCTCCTCCTCGGCCAGCGAACCCATGGCTGTCCGCTCCAGCTCACTCCTTTTGTCATCAAGCATGTTCCGCATTTCTTTTTTTAGCAAATTGACCTCTTGTCCGAACTGCTTTTTTTTCTCACCGCTCAATTCTTTCAGCTGCCGCATTAATTTTGTCATTTCTCCGCTGCGCCGGGAAAAAAATTTTTTCTCCAGCTTTTGCAGTTGTTCGTTATTTTCTATACCGGACATCACTTGTGAAAACTTGTCCCTGATTTTTTTAAATTCATCATTCATAACTTAATTTTAGACAAGTAAATTAAACACCAAATATGCTAAAAATCCCAGTAACACCGCGCCGATCAATCTGAGTATGCCGGAAATTTTTCCTTTCAACACCGGATCGAACGAAACTGAGGCATTTTTTTTACGGTCAAAAATATCCACCATCTTTTCTTCGATAGGCCCGGTTTTACCGGCCGGCCCGCTCAAATCTTTGATCTGCGCGCTCTGCTTCAAGTTTTCAATTGCTTTCTGCCTGTCTTCATGACTCATTTTTCTAATCCCAGCCAAATTTTTCAAAAACGGTCCTCTGATCCATTTGCTCAGCTGGTATAAAATTACCGTTATGAACACGAAAGGCAGTAAAATCCCCAGAAAACCGAAGTTAGGACTGATGGACATGGCCACGCCCACGAGTAAAACCAAACCGATAAAGAAAAAAACGGTGATGGCCAAAATCCGTATTTTTTTATCCGCTATTTTTTGCAGTTCATTTTTTTCCATACTAGCCTATCAAGGCTAAAATATCCCGGCCGGTCACCACAATCACAAGCAGCATCAAAAGAACAAAACCGACAGTATGGGCAATTTGCTCATATTTTAGAGGTACGGGCCGACGAATAATCTTTTCTATTAGAATAAACAATACGCGGCCGCCGTCAAGTGCCGGTATGGGCAATATGTTGATAGCGGCCAGACTGAGCGACAGCATGGCGGTAATATTTATCAAGTAAGCCAGACCAAGCCGGGCGCTCTGACCGACCATAACCGCTATCCCTACCGGTCCGGATACGTCGGCCACCATGCCTTGGCCCATAATCAGATTTTTCAAAATGACATAGAATATGATGAAAATATTCACCAAAGTAAGAGCGGCGGCCACGAAACCTTTATATATCGCTATGTACCATGGATATCTGACAATGGCCGCTTCAATCAAAGAGACCCCGATCTTGTATTCTTCCCCCGACTGCTGCAGCGCCGGATCAACCGTCACTTTTATGTTTTCCTGATTTCTTTCAATAACCAAATCCAGCGACCGACCTTCGGAAGCGCCAACAATGCGCGGCACCTGATCCGAGCCCTCTACTTCAATGCCGTCAATACTTACTATCTTGTCCGCGAACCGCAGCCCGACAAATTCGGCCGGCGAATCTTTTTCCACAGACTGAATCAAAACTTGCGGCTCTTGAATCACCACCGCTTGCGAATCGCTTTGACCGGCCATATCAACGGGCAGGCCGACGGCTAATCCGATGCCGAAAAGAAGAGCGGCCAGCAAGAAATTCATGCTCACCCCGGCCACCAGCACCAATAATTTTTTCCAAGCTTTTTTATGTCCGAAACTATCCGGCTCGTTCGCTTTTTCCCCGCTCTCCCCTTTTATCTTGACAAAACCGCCGATCGGCAGCCAATTAAATGAATACAGAGTGGAGGGATATTCTTCCACTCTTTCATCCCCACCCACAGTTTCCTTAAGACCGCTTTTTTTTGAACGTCCCCGTACAAAAACCAATTTTTTTGTTTTCGGATCACGATAAACCCCAAACAAACGCGGCGGATAGCCGAAGCCGAATTCATACACTTTCATGCCGGTTTTTCGGGCGCAAATAAAATGGCCGAACTCATGCACGAACACCAATAATCCCAAAACTATGACAAAGGCTGCTATTGTCAGCATAAAGATTGACTAAGCGTAACAAATTAAGTACAATAACGCTAGCATTATCTCACAAATACGCAATATATTCAAACACAAACAATCAGATAATTATTAAAATAACCAAAATTAATTAATTAAGAAAAAAATATGACTCCGTTTTACATTACCCTGATAATAATAGCGGTCCCGGCCTTATGGGCGGTGTTGCTGTATAACGCGCTTATTAGGCTGAGAAACAGAACTCGTGAAGCTTGGAGCGACATTGACGTTCAGCTCAAAAGAAGACATGATTTGATACCCAATCTGGTGGAGAGCGTCAAGGGTTACATGAAGCACGAAAAAGAGCTGCTGGAAAAAGTAACCAAATTCCGCTCACAAGCCATGGAAGCGCAGGAAAAAGGCAACACAAAAAAATTGGCGCAAACCGAAGACATGCTGGGCAATGCGCTATCCAAGCTGCAAGTGGCGGTTGAAGCTTATCCCGAACTTAAAGCTAATGAAAACGTGGCTCAGCTGATGGACGAACTCTCTGACACGGAAAACAAAATTCAAGCCGCCCGCCGCTTTTACAACAGCCAGGCGCGTGATTTCAATACAAAAATTGAAAGCTTCCCTAATAATTTAATCGCCGGCATGATGAATTTCAATAGATTTGAATTTTTTGAAGTGGAAAATGAGAGGGAAAGAGAAAACGTAAAAGTCAAATTGTAATATCGCTTTTTCGGCAAATTTTTCAGCTTGATTATTTACCAATCCATGAATTGATTTTTTATGTATTCGCAAATTGATTCAAACAAAAGAAGAACCGTTTTTTTGGTGGCGATTTTTTTGATTTTGGTGATGGCGATCGGTTGGTTCGTGGGCGCGTATATGGGTTATGGCTACTCGATTTTTGTATTTGCCGTTCTTTTTTCCGTCATTATATCTTTGGTCAGCTACTATAAAGGCGATAAAATAGCTTTGACTTCGGCGCGGGCAAAAAAAATACGAAAGCAGGATAATCCATATGTGTGTAACATGGTGGAAAATTTATGCATTGCCGCCGGCATGCCGGTCCCTAAAATATATATCATTGATTCCGACGCTCTGAACGCGTTTGCAACCGGCCGCGATCCACGGCATGCTTCCATCGCGCTGACACGCGGTATTGTGTCCGAACTGGAAAATGAAGAGTTGGAAGGAGTAATCGCCCACGAGCTATCGCATATTAAAAATTATGACATTCGCTTAATGACTATTGTGGTGGTTTTGGCCGGCATGTTGGTTTTGCTTTCAGACATGTTTTTCAGGATCAGATTATTTGGCGGCGGACGCCGAGATAACAACCAGGGTGGGCAGATCGGAGTGTTGATCATGATAGTCGGTTTCGTGCTGCTGATACTTTCGCCCATTATCGCGGAAATCATTAAGCTGGCTATTTCCAGAAGAAGAGAATATTTGGCCGACGCTTCCGGCGCCCTGCTGACGCGCTATCCGGAAGGTTTGGCCAGAGCTCTGGAAAAGATAAGCAAATCACACAAGCCTTTAGCCACCGCTAACAGCGCTACCGCCCATTTGTTTATTTCCAATCCGCTCAAAAACAAAAATATCGCCGGCTTTTTTTCCACTCACCCGCCGATTGAGGATAGAATAAAAAAACTCAGAACCATGTAAAAAAATTCGCTTTGGATTCATATTTCCCCGCCGAGTAATTTTGTGGTATACTTTTTAATATTGAAAAAATATTAATTAAACAATATAAATATGGACATTAGAAAAATCGTGCTGGCAACTTTGCTCGTATGGATGTTACGCTTGACGGTAATCGGAGTTATCTGCGGCAGTTTTTTCAAATGGATGTATCAAATTCCTCCTCTGATTTGGAAAGATTCCTGGATAATTTTATCACCTGGAAATATTATAGCGTCAATGGTTAGCTGTCTGGGCGTGTCTTTCATTTTCGTGGTAATCTATGCCTGGATTCATTCAATTCTGCCGGGCAACAAATTAACCAAAGGGTTCAATTACGGCTTTATCGTCTGGCTGCTCGGTACATTATCAGTCATGGCCACTTTCTCCATGATCATAACCATAGACCCGTCGGTATTGGTTTATTGGATGATGCAAGGACTGTCGGTAGCGCTTATTAGCGGCGCGGCGGTAGCATTGATTTATACGCGAAATTATCAACCGAAAAAGCGGTAAAAAAACAAAGCTTTTTTAATCCCGCTTTCTTTCTCTTATCAGTTTCTCGATCTGATTCAATTTTTCGCGCATCAGCTCTGAGCTGACCGCTTCCAAATTCAACCTTAATACCGCTTCAGTATTGGATTCGCGTACATTAAACCAGCCCCAGTCAAATTTCATATACAAGCCGTCCAAACGCGATACCATCCGAGCCGAAACAGAAAAAACATTTTTCAATTCAGCAATTACTTCTTCCTTATTCTCCACTTGGAAATTTTTTTCACCGGAGTGAAAATACTTTTTCATCGGCTCCACCAGTTGACTGAGGGTTTTCCCCTCTCTAGAAAGCATTTGCAGGATGAAAAGTAAAGTCAAGTCCGCTGATTCCAGATTATACAAATCACCATAATAAAAATGCATGGACAGTTCGCTCGCGAAAACGGCCGGCTTTTCTTTCATCAACTTCTTGATCAAGGCATGGCCAACCATGCACATCCGCGGATTTCCGCCATTTTTTCTCCACAGCTCGGGAACAATCATGCTGGAACGCAAATCATAATACATGTTGCCCGATCCTTTTTTACGCAAAACCTGCAATCCAAGCAAAGCGCCAACAAAAGAAGCTTCCACGACATTTCCTTTTTCATCAACCAATCCGATTCGATCGGCATCACCGTCCAGAGCCATTCCAAAATCAGCCTTTACCGCCAATACTTTCGCCTGCAAATCACGTAAAGTTTCCACTTTCAACGGATTGGCTTCATGGTTGGGAAATGTACCATCCGGCTCCATATATAAATAGTCGGCATCAATTTCAAGCTTATCCACCAGCTGTGGCAATACTGCCGCGGCCATGCCGTTGCCGCCGTCAACCACCACTTTCACCGGCTTGATGCTTTCTCTCCCGGCGATTTTGAATATTTTTGCCAGGTACTGATCGGTGATTTTTCTTATGACCGTTTTGCCTTTTTTTTCCGCATTCACAAAAGAGTATTCGCTGATCAAGTGACGCAATTCATCCATGCCGGTTTGACCGCCCAACGGCAGTCCGTCTTCAAAAGTAATTTTAAATCCGTTATATTCGGCCGGATTGTGGCTCGCGGTAACCATAATGCCGCCGGCATGCTCCGGGTATTCGGCCGTGGCAAAATTAAACAATGGCGTACTGCACAAACCGATATCGACAGCCTCAACACCCTCATCAGTAACCCCCTCCATCACTTGGCTCTGAAAACCCAAACTGGAAGCACGCATATCCCGCCCCACCACTATCGCTTTTTTTTCTAAATTCAAGCCTTTTTTTTTTAACAAGACCACGAAAGCGCGACCCAGACGGTAAGCTAACTTGTCGGACAATTCACCATCCACAAGGCCTCGTATGTCGTATGCTTTGAAAATTTCATGTTTGATTTGCATAAATCATTTTTATTAAGATAAATTTTAATTGACCTGACAATAAAAACAGTATATAATATTGGTATATTTAAGGCAATTAAACAGAGCAATAATCGAAAAAAAGTATTTTTCTTTTTTTGCATTTTTTTTATGAAAACAGCCGGATTTTTAGACAGATTTTCATCACACCTGAAAAATGTAATCGCCCGGGCGATTTCTTTGGCCGTATCCATGAATTATAGCGAGGTAACTCCTCTGCATTTGCTGCTGGCTCTTTACCGGCAGTCCGGTTCTTTGGCGGCTGAAATTATGACCAAGCTGGAATTTGACAAAAGCATAATTCTGGCGGAACTAAGAAAAAACAGTCCCGGCGTGAAGTCGGCTAATCAAATTCCCGAACTTGATTCCAAATCCCGCACCGCTTTGGAAAAAGCCATGCTCATGGCTCACGATTATGAACATACTCACATTGGAACCGAGCATTTGCTTATGGGTCTGATTACTTGCGCCGACGCCAGAGTGGAAAGAGTCCTGAAACGAAACACGGTCAAAAAAAAGCAACTGATCGATAATCTGAAAGCGGTATTTAGTAACACCAGCAAATTTCCCAGTATTGAAGATTTTTCCGATATGATCGGCCGCATGCCGCATCTAAACCAGATGTCGGTTCCCGATAGCGACACGCAAAACCCTCTCACTTCATTGACACCGATGCCTGTAACAAAGAACAATAAAAATGATTCGTTCAGTTTGTTTACTCTGGAATTAACCGATCCCGCGATTCAAAAAAACATTGATCCGGTAATCGGCCGCGATCGGGAAATAGAACGAATCATCAACATATTGGCGCGACGAACAAAAAATAATCCCATCCTAGTGGGAGAACCGGGAGTGGGTAAAACAGCGATCGTGGAAGGATTAGCCAAGAAAATCACGCGAGGAGACGTGCCCGATCTACTCAAAGAGAAAAAAATATTCGCCCTGGACATGAGCCTGCTCATATCCGACACCATCTACCGCGGCGAGTTTGAGTCCCGTTTGAAGCAAATTATTGAACAAGTGGCAAAAAACAAACAATACATACTATTCATTGACGAAATTCATAATATTATTGGCACCGGCTCCAACCAAGGCGCCATGGACGCGGCCAATATTCTCAAGCCGGCTTTGGCCCGCGGTCAGCTGCGCTGCATCGGTGCCACCACTTTAGGGGAGTATAAAAAGTATATCTCATCGGATCCGGCTTTGGAAAGGCGTTATCAAGAAGTGTTGATCCAAGAAACCACCCCGGAGCAAACCGTTGATATAATATCCGGAATAAAAAAATATTATGAAAACTACCATAATACCTTGATCACGGACCAAGCCGTGAAAGCGGCGGTTCGTCTATCGCACAAATACATACATGATAATTTTTTACCGGACAAAGCGATTGACCTGATAGACGAGGCTTCAGCTGCCGTCAGAGTAAAGCAAAAAAAGAATAATTTGGAAAAACAAAAACAATCACTGCTCAATCGGCTCGGTCAAGCAAAAGAACAAAAAAAATGCTCTATTGCCCAAGAAAAATTTTCCACGGCCAAAAAATGGAAATCCGAAGAAGAAAAAATCACTAAAAAAATCAATCAACTGGATGAAAAAAAGAGCAAAAACAATAAAAAAATGAAAAAAAGAGTACAGGAAAAGGAAATAATACAAATCATTGCCCAAAGATTGAATATTGACCCTAAGATACTTTCCAAAAACGAATGGGAACAGCTGGGCACTCTTGAAAAAAGATTAAACACGAAAATAATCGGACAGGAAGAAGCCATAACGCAAATCGTATACAATCTGCAGCAGTCGCATTTAAACATCAAAAATCCCGAGAAACCTTTTGCTTCCTTGTTGTTTGTCGGTCCGTCCGGCACCGGCAAAACAGAGACCGCCAAAATCTTGGCTCGCGAATATTTCCATGATAAAGACGCATTGATCAAGCTGGACATGAGCGAATTTTCCGAGTCGCACGGCGTTTCCAAACTGCTCGGCTCACCCGCCGGCTATGTGGGCTATAATGAACGTAATTTGTTTTTGGAAAAATTAAGCAAAAAACCGCATAGCGTTATTTTACTTGATGATTTCGACAAGGCGCATGCCGGCATCAAAAAATTATTACTGCAAATACTGGACCAGGCTTATCTCACCGACAACATGGGTAAAAAAATCAACTTCAAACATGCTATAATAATCCTAACCACCAATTGCGGAACAGAACTCTTTAAATCGGCGGAGATCGGTTTTAATCGCGACGGCGGAAATACCAAGGTCAAAAAACAAATTATTGACTCAAGGCTAAAACAAAAATTCGGCCATGAATTGATCAGCCGCCTGGACAAAGTGATTGTATTTCACTCGCTTTCCAGAAAAAAAGTGGAAAAAATCATTGAAAATAAAATTGCTTTGCTGGCGTGCCGACTGGAAAAAGAACAGTCGTTCATACTTGAAACAGATAAAAAAGCAATCCAAAAATTGGCCGCCCACGCCTTTGATCCTGACTTGGGCGCGCGCCGAGTGGAAAATATTTTGCAAGAGCGTCTGCACAGACTGTTGATTGATCTGATGGCAAATAATGCTCAAATCAAAGAAAAATCACCAGCAAAGAAAAAAATCATGCTGTCGGTAAAACAAAACAAGTTGGAAATGCACAAGATATAACGAAAAAAGGAACGCTTTTTAATACACACACACAAAAGTGGAAGCAAGTATGGCTGACAACAACAACCAAGATTTGGCCGCCGAACTTAAAAAAGCTCTCCGCAAAGAGTCTCTTTTGCGAGATGCCAAGCAAAGCGACATTGAAAAAGTTTCAGAAGAAATATCCGAGCAGATCAGACAAGGCGCCGAAGAACTGACTCAAGACATGTTTGCCGACACCGATCCGACCGAAAATGAACAAATTGATCGGAGTGAAACCGAAACTACTCGCGAGACCGCGCCTGAAACCGACGCCGCGGCACCCGGCGCCGCCGAGCGGACAAGACCGGCAATTGATTCTGAAAAACCTTCGTTTCCCGAACAGTCTATAGACAGAGCAAGAAATGCGGCCGCGACGCCGGAGGAAACGGAACCATCCACCGAAACGTCCCGGCCCGATCAACAACCGGAACAATACCGCCCTTTTGAACAGGGTCCGGAATTGATTGAATCCGAACCGACTGAAAGAAGATCAGACCAAAATGAACAGCCCGAACCTCAGACTGCCGAAGAAGAGATGACCGATCAAAAAGAAAACGCCGCCCGACTGAGAGCTGACAGAAGAAAAAGCGACTTGACGCGTCAGCGAAAAGGAGATGGAATGGACGCGGAAGAATTCGCCCGAAAACATAATGTGGATCTGGAGGGCAATGTGAGTGGCGATCCGAGAGCGGCAGCAGCCGGTAAAGTGGGAGAGGTTTTTGGAAAAGAATTAAGTCGCAGAATCGCCACCGGCAGCTTCCGTGCCTTTGCCATCGCTTTGACACTCGCTCTGATCAAAGACGGAGGCGATTTGGTGGGTTTGGCCGATGCCGGAACCTTCACATACATGATTCTAGGTTCAGTTGACCTGATGATAACCGCCGCCCTTTCATTTATTATCGCCAGCCAAACAGGATGGTTGAAGATGAAAATCCAGAAAGTGTTTATTAGAAAATTCGTCGGTTCCATAGTCATTGAATTACTACCTTTCGGCGAATTTATTCCACTCTATACGGTTATGATACTACTGCTTAAACGTGACGCGGACCGCGACCGCAAAAAACATCAAAAAGCACAAGGGGATCTGCAACAACAGATGAAAAAAATCAGCCGGCGGTCAATTCCCAAAGGCCGGCAGCTGCAGCGAGTAACGGCTGCAATGGGGGGATAAAAAAATAAATTGGAAATAAATAAAAAAATATGGACAAAAAACGCATCGGTTTAATAATACTATTCTCTTTGGTTTCGGTTATACTGGCCTATGCCATGTACAGAATATTTTTTTATCAACCGGCACGGCCGAGTGAACCGACCGCTCCTGGAGAAATCTCGCCCGGAGAAGCTTTTCCCCGGGCCGGTGAAGGAGAACCGAGGCGTCCGGGCGTCACTCAACCCGGACGGCTGCCCGCCGGAGAAGCGCTCGCTCCGGAACAAGCCGGACCGGCAGTTACAACGGAAAAGCTTGGTGTGCGAGTGGTGGATAATATTGTGGATAACGCCGGCATTGATCCGAGCGGCGACATGAAATTTTACTCTCGCCAAGACGGTAAATTTTATCGCTACAGCGATATCGGCGGAGTTGAACCTTTGACCGACCAGGTTTTTTACAATGTGGAAAAAGTCACTTGGTCGCCGACCAGAAACGAAAGCATAATTGAGTATCCGGATGGCTCCAACATTTATTACAATTTTGACAACAAAAAGCAGACTACCCTTCCCAAACACTGGCAGGAATTTGACTTTTCTCCGACAGGCGACCGAATCGCCGCCAAAAGCATGGGTTTGTCGCCGGAAAACAGATGGTTGGTGACCTCTGATCCGCAAGGTTCAAGTATCCAAGCGATTGAGCCGCTTGGAAGCAACGCCGACAAAGTGATCGTGGATTGGTCCCCCAACCGACAGATTGTGGCTTTATCCACCACCGGCGAAGCATTGGGTGGTTACCGGCAAGAAGTTTTGTTTATCGGCTTACATGGAGAAAATCTGCCCTCCACGATCGTAGAGGGCAACGGTCTGCAAACCTCTTGGTCGCAAAACGGACAAAAGCTGCTCTACAGCGTTTATTCGCCACGCAGCGAATACAAACCCGAGTTATGGGCGGTGAACGCCGAAGGTCAAAATATCGGTACGGAAAGAAAAGCGCTTAATGTCAATACCTGGGCGGAAAAATGCACTTTCCAGGACGACAGATATGTATATTGCGGTGTACCCGTAAATCTTAATACCGGTGCCGGCTTTAATCCTGAAATGGCCGAATCGACGATGGACGAAATCTATCGCATAGACACCCAAACCGGATTAAAAACATTAATTGAATTGGATAGCGTGCACACGGTGGATAACATATTCATCGGTGACGACGGCCACACATTGTATTTTACGGATAAAAATACGGACGGCCTCTTTTCAGTTGATATTTAAAAAAACATATGCCGAGCGTAAAAAAACTACTCATAATTTTCATACCGGCAATTATCATCGCCCTGGTGACTCTTAGTATAAGGGTGTTGCAATATATTCCGACTGAAACAAAAGCGGTGGAACAAACCGATTCGGTTTATCAATCACTGATCCCAATTTTTGAAAACGACCCTATATTGGGTTCAAAAAAAGCCGGCCATACCGTAATAATCTTCGCCGATTTTGCCTGCGAAGCATGCGCGGCCCAAGATAAAATACTGGAAGATCTGATGAAAAAACATCGTGGACAAATCAAGGTAATATGGAAAGGACTACCGGTGGCGCGTTTTCCTTTCAACTCACTGGAAGCGCATCGTTACGCCTATTGCGCCAATGAGCAAAACAAATTTGAACAATTCGCCAAACTGACCTACACCAACTCAGACAATCTGTCAAGCGCCGCTATCGGCAGAATAGTCAATGAAATCGGCCTTGATCAAGAAAAAATGAAGCGCTGTTTGGAATCAAACCGGCCGGACGAACACATTGAATTAAACAAGCAGTTGGCCTCCTCTTTAAACATACAGGCCGTTCCGGCTATTTTTTACAATAACAAACAACATAAAAGCCCACGGATTATTGAACAGTGGGAAGCTTTGTTAAATCTTTAATTATGGCCAAGTTTTTACAAATTTCTACCCTGGCGGTATTGATTTCCACAGCAATATTTGATTTCATCCCGGCACGAGCCGCCACCGATTTTACTTACAAAACCGAGATCGCCTCCACCCCGCTCGGCGCGAACGTACAGCTGGTGGAATACGATACCGCCTGCCCTACCGGAAACGATTCCGGCTCCGATCCCAATCAAGGAATAATTATTACCAGAAACGCGGCCAGTCAAGTACGGGAAATATACTTTTACTTTCCCGGCAACAATGCGTCCGGAGTGGATCGGGAACCGGAAGATGTATGTTATTCAAATAACACCAAACTCTGCGACATTGTGAACAACAATCAAAACTTGGCCATAGTGGCTTTTAACAAAAGCGTATCACCGCGCAACACCCGACAATGGCTGCAAGAACCGGAACACATGCGCTGTTTCATTAACGAAGCCAAGAATAAATTAAGAGAACTGGGCGTGTCTTCCAATCGTTTGAATCTGGCCGGACACAGCGGGGGGGGACTGCAGGTCCTGCGCGCAACCAAAAATTCAGGCTTGAGCTTCAGCCGCGGCATCTTTTTTGACGCTTGCTACGGAACACAATGTTCGGACGCGGCCGCCACCGGCAGAACCGGCGACCTTTTTATCTATTATCGGGCCGATTCCGATACCGAACAGGATTCGGTAAATACCAAAGACGGCTTTGCCGACAAAGTCAAGCTGGTCCAAACAACGGCCGCGCACGGATCCATTCCGCAATCATGCTTTTTGGATCATCTTGATAACAGTCTATGCGACGGCACCGGCACTGAGATCGGCACTCCGTTTGCGGGCGAAGCGCCACCGACCACCGAAGTTTCACCCGCCCCGGCCGGTTCCACACCGAGCGACGCGGCCGGCACAACTGACAGCTACTATTCCCAATCAGACATACAGGAATTGATTAGCGCACCACAGCCGATAATTAACATTCCCGGTCTGCAATTTTCCGATGCCGACCTGAGCCGTCTTTTCACTACCGACTACGATGAATTCGGCCGTGAAAACACCTATTACTACTTCCCTTTCCTGGGTGAATATCTGGCCGCCGCCTACCGCTATGCCGTCGGTGCCGCCGCCATTCTGGCCATCGTGATAATTATCATATCCGGACTGCAATGGGCAGCTTCGGCCGGCAATCAAGAAACCATCGGCTCGGCCAAAAAGAGAATTTTTGGAGCTTTAATCGGCTTGTTTTTGGCTGTCGGTTCCTACACCATATTGTATACCATCAATCCCGAACTGACGGAATTTGCCAGTCTGAAGGTTTTAACCATAAAAGGCGAAGCGATTAATCTGGAAGGTCCTTCCGGAGACGCGGAAGAAGAAGCGGCGCGCCGCCTGCGGCGTGAAGACACTCCTCTCGGCACCACTGTTAGCGGTTCGCGACTTTTTCAACCTCCGAACCAAGACAGCTTTTGCTTTCCGGTAGCCAAAGACGGATATGTAAAAAATACCAATAACTGGGGTCAATCCAGAGTTAAAAAAACCGGGGAAAGGGTGCGCTGCCACGCCGGAGTGGATCTGTTAACGGACGGAACCAATAACAGAGGTACGGTTTTATCAATGACCGACGGCGAAGTGATGCTGATCAGCCGCCGTTTTACCGAATGTAAAGACGGACGTACCGAAAAAACCGGTCCCGGAACTTATGAGTGGGTGGGAGCGATATATGTCTATGACAGAAGAAACAATTTCACATATATCTATGGCGAAATTAACAATGATACCATCAAGGTAAAAAAAGGAGATATGGTAAAAAAAGGACAAACACTCGGAATAGCATCCAAATGCACCATGCTGCACCTGGAAGTATACGCGGGCAAAGGCAGAAAAACCGGCACTTCGATGTACGTAAGCGCCTTTGGCAAGAAAAAATCCGGCTGGTATTTGTTTGACGAACTCAAGGAACCACTTAACCTGCCCGACCAATTAAATCAAGGAAGAAACATCTGCGCTCAAGATCCGTATTTGCAAATATTGAACAAAACCGGCTCTACTCTTCTTGATCCGCGACAGTTTTTAAACAACATCAAAGACAATTTTTGCGAACCGGATAAATACTACGCTCCGCCGGCCGATACCGACGTGGAGCTCGCGATCCAGCAATTCTCTGCCTGCCACGGAATCGACTGGCGCGTTTTCAGGGAAACGGCCATGGCTGAAAGCTCGCTCCGTCCGCATGCCAAACTGGGACGATATTACGGTCTTTTTCAAGAAAGCGAGACTTATTGCAAAGAAGGATTGCGTTACGGTGATTACTCCATTGTTGGATTAAGCGTCGATAACTGCGAGAACGGATCAGCGGACGATCTAAGTGGACGCTTTGATATTCGCACCAATGTGGCCGCAGCCGCCGGATATATAAATTTTTTACTGCAGAGAATAGACAGAAAGTGCCCCGGCATCAGCGCTTACGACGGCTTGACTTTGATGTATATCGGCCATAATAACGGCATTGGAGTAATGACCAGAATAATTACAAATATGAATGACGACAATGTAGCCTGCAACATGTCCAATATTTATCGTTACACTCGCGACTATTACATTGAACGCGGCGGCTCTGCTCATGGAGTTACTTTGCAGGAAGCTATGCGCAAATATAATCATGGAAAAACATATATCACCGATGTACTTTTCGGCGCCAATAAAAGCGCTCCGCTTGATGTGATATTTGTGGGTAAAAATCCGCAATTGTGTCCGGATTAATAATAAAAAAATAATAAAAAAATGCCCGCGTCAAGTGGGCTTTTAATTTATATAGTATGAGTGTAAAAACACCACTTTATTCATGCTCGCGTTGCGGAGCACAATTTCAAAAATGGATCGGACGCTGCCTGGAATGCGGACAATGGGGCACCATATCCCAAGAAAATCAAAATCCGGAAAAAAACAATAACAAGCCCGAGCACAGCAGCGTGAACATGCTACCATTGGATAAAATAAAAAGTGACAGCGTCAATCGGGTGGACACCAAAGCATACGAGTTGAACCGAGTTTTGGGTGGCGGCTTGGTGCCATCCAGCCTCATATTACTGGGAGGCGAACCCGGCATCGGCAAGTCCACATTGTCTTTGCAGTTGGCCTGCGGTATTGACCACAGCTTATATTTTTCAGCCGAAGAATCAACCGGACAAGTCAAATTGCGCGCCGAAAGACTGGATATTGATAAAAGCAATCTGAAACTCGCCAATATCACAAACGTGGACGCGATCAGCGCCACCATCAAAGAAAAATCTCCCAAGCTGGCGGTGGTGGACTCAATTCAAACAATCTATTCGCAAGAATCACCGGGCGAGGCCGGCAGTCCCAACCAGGTTAGAATATGCGCCACCAAGCTGTTGGAAGCGGCTAAGCAAAACCGCACGGCGGTAATCATCGTAGGGCATGTGACAAAAGACGGAACCGTGGCCGGACCGAAAACCCTGGAACACCTGGTGGATACGGTTCTTTACTTGGAAGGAGACCGATACCACAGCTACAGAATTCTCAGAACGGTTAAAAACAGATTCGGTTCAACCGATGAGGTAGGTATTTTTGAAATGAAACCAACCGGCTTGCGCGAGGTAAAAAATCCTTCAAAAAGTTTTCTGCAGGAACGCGGACAAGATATGCCCGGCTCGGTAATCACTTGTTTGATGGAAGGAACCAGGCCGATTTTGGTGGAAATTCAAGCTTTGGTAAACAAAACCAGTTTCGGCTATCCGGTTAGAAAATCCAGTGGTTTTGATCTAAACCGGCTTCATGTCTTAATAGCCGTACTGCAAAAAAGAGCCGGTCTGAACCTAAGCCAATACGACGTGCACTTAAATGTTGTCGGCGGATTAAGAGCTTCCGAACCGGCGGCCGATCTGGCGGTGTGCATGGCGATTGCCAGCGCTTTTAAAGACAAATCGCTGGACGGCAACTTGGCCGCATTCGGCGAAGTGGGCCTGGGCGGAGAAATACGCAAAGCATCATTTATGGAAAAAAGGATTAAAGAATGCGGACAACTGGGAATGAACATTATTATTACTCGCTTTGACAATAATAATAACCCGAATAGCATTAAATTGTTTCAAGTGAAAAACATTTTTGAAATTATCAAACATACTTAAATAAAAACTCCATGGCAAAATTGCCACAGAGTTTGGCCCGCGCACTTGCTAACAATCCTTCGGTAATTTTTGCCGACGAGCCTTGCTGTCCCCGTTCTCCACATACCCGACCGCCGAGCCGGATACCGGAACAACAACGTCATCTATCCAAGGAATGTCCAGACCGTCCCTGACCGCTTGACGCGCGCTCATCTTGTATTCGCGTTGCGCGCCGAACAATTCCTTGACAAGAACTCGCCGTCCGCCGTCCAGCTTGGTTAGCTCGTATCGTGGTTGAACCACCGTCCGCTCAGCCAATGAAATCGCTGCCGATTTCCTTCTTCCAACCATGTAAACCTCCTCTTGTTTATGCATTTTGAAAAAAAGGACGCAAAAAAAATATATCAAATAAATATTTTAACGTCAAGATTAAAAAACACCCCGCTCAATAATTGATTGGGGTGAAAATACCCTATTAGCATTTTAGCATTACACTCTAATTTCCATGGTTTCGGCCACCTTGAGCCAAGCCCGGCCCGAGGTAAGGCGCTTGATTCCGTCTTCGCCGATGTTTCTCTCGAGCGCTTCCATGAACATGTTCATGGAAACGGGCGAAATCATCTTGACCCAGTTCCGCGCCTCTTCAGACACGGCCAAGTATTGGTCAGAAATTTCGCAGTCAATTAAAACTTCGCCGTTTACCACTTTGGTCATCAGGCCGGTATTGCCGGCGTCTACCAGCTCAATTACGCGAGCGATAATCATCTCTAACTCCGCTCGTTGAATCAACTTCATGCGAACCTCCTTGTTGGTATTCGGGCCGAATCCCTCCGACCCTAGCGTTGTGACGCAGTGAGTTTCAGCTCTCTTGCCAGCTCGGGCAAATCACCGAGCTTTACATTTAGCGACTCGCTATAGCCGCGTTTGGTCAACGCTTCCGGCCGCCGATTCGATCTTTTCGGTTCTTTTTTCTCCTCTTTTTTTTCCAGCTTCCCCTTTTTCATTCTGGCCACCTCCTTGCCCTTTGCCTTACGATTAAGGGTTAACGAAATAGGACAAATGTAATTATATCCCATAATTTATCTTTTTGTCAATATGTGTACGGAATTATTTACTCCAAATGCATGGTTTTTTCCCACTCCTCCACTTTTTTATTCAAACCCGGATATTTTGTAAAATCTATATCTCTAGCCGTATTCCTGGCCAATTTTATCAGCTCGCTATCCTTCATGGAAGCCAGCCGAAAATTCATCATGCCGCTTTGCGCCAGGCCGTACACGTCGCCCGGTCCTCTAAGCTGCAGGTCATACTCGGCCAACTTGAAACCATTGGTTGTGCCGACAAAATATTTCAGCCTTTGTTCGGCTTTGTCAGAATCAGAATCTGAAAACAGGAAACAATATGACTGATGCGAACTCCTCCCCACCCTGCCTCTGAATTGATGCAATTGTGCCAGACCGAACCGTTCCGAGCCCTCAATAATCATGACCGAGGCATTGGGAACATCCACCCCCACTTCTATCACCGAGGTGGAAACAAGCACATCAATTTCGCCTTGAACAAACTTATTCATGCTCTGTTCTTTTTCTTTGGCCTCCATTTTGCCGTGCAGGTATCCGATCCGCAAATCAGGAAAAATTTCTTTTTTCAACTTATCGTATTCGTTCATAACCGATTTTTTCTCGTCGCCAAAATGCAGGCTACGCGCGTCAGCTTGACCTTGGTTTTCCTCAATCAGCGGACAAACCACAAAAACTTGCCTGCCTTGCTTGACTTGCTCTTTGATAAAATCATAGGCTTTGTGTCGCAAATTCGGTTCCACCAATCTGGTAATGATGGCCTTTCTGCCTTTAGGCAACTGAGATATTATGGATATATCCAAATCTCCGTACAAAGTAAGGGCGAAAGAACGCGGTATGGGAGTGGCGGTCATGGATAAAAAATGCGGCATGGTTTCTTTGTTCCCCGACTGGTGCTTGATTTTTTTACGCTGCTCAACACCGAAGCGATGCTGCTCATCCACAATGACCAATCCCAAATCTTTAAATTTTACTTCATCCACCAACAAAGCGTGCGTGCCCACCAACAGATCCACTTTCCCTTGCTTTATCATTTCCAATTTTTTTCTTCTATCCGCCGCTTTGGTTTTTTGCTTTTCATTCATATTATTAATCAAAGCATACTCTCTGGTCAGCAAACCCACGGATAAATTTTTTCCCAACAAGGAACATAGTGAATCGTAATGTTGCTTGGCCAAAATTTCTGTCGGCGCCATCATGGCCGTTTGCAGACCGTTTAGCGCGGTGCTATAGATAGCCATGGCCGCCACTACCGTTTTGCCCGAACCCACATCCCCTTCCAGCATCCGATTCATCGGACAGGTCTGTTGCAAATCCCGCAATATTTCCCATGCCGCCACTTTCTGCGCGTCAGTCAAAGTAAAAGGCAGGCCGTCCACGAATACTCTGATCGGCCGCTTTTTAAACTTAATGGAGGTGGCCTTGTCCTTTTTAATACTCTGTCGCATCATTTCCGCCCTCAACTGCAAGATAAAAAGCTCGTCAAACTTTAACCTGAATTCCGCCTTTTCCAGCCGCCCGGCGTCTTCCGGAAAATGAATTGATCTCAGTGCTTCATGCAACGATAACAAACCTAATTTTTGCAATATTTCTCCAGGCAGCCAATCTTCAATTTTTTCTACATAATCAATCACCTGCGAAATCAAAAAACGCAACTGTTTTTGCGTGATGCCGCTAGTGAGCGAATAAATGGGTACGATTCTCGCCGTATGCACGCTTTCGTTTTTGGCTTTTTCATAAGAGGGTGAAATCATCCGCATACCAAACATGGAATCGGTAACTTTGCCGGATAAATACACGCTGTCGCCGGCACGCAGATTCTTGATTAAAAAAGGCTGCCCGAACCAGACCGCTTGAACGCGCTCGCTTTCATCGGCCACAACCGCTTCGGTAATTATTCTTCTGGTGCGCGGACTGCGCTTGTTGTCAATCAGCTCAACTTTTCCTTTGATAGTTACTTGGTCGCCGTTTTTTAAATCCGCTATTTTAATGGTACGCGAATAATCTTCGTAGCGAAAAGGAAAATAGTATATGAGGTCATTGACATTCAATATACCCAATCGCTTAAGTCGGGACTGTAAGGCTTTGCCGATTCGATTTAATTTTATTACCGAAGTATTTAAATTCATAGCAGCACTATTGTAGCAAAAACACTCTTAAAAAGAAAACAAGCCTTTTTAGGCTTTTATTCCGAAACCACGCGTGGTGCACCCAAGTTCGGTTTTTCAGAACTCAGGCAGTTGTATCTCGAGGCCAAACGTGCCGTGACCGAGCTCCAGAAGACCTCGGTGTATGAGCAGCTTGTCACTCCAGAGATGGCGGCACAACTTCATTGATGGCGGTCACTCCTTTCCCTCCCTGAAACCTCTCCATTCGCTAGAATATTATTAGTAATCGTTAATCTTATCACATATGTCAGTCCGTCTTCAGGTTCAGTCGATGTAGCTTCCACCGTTTGACACCCGCCTTGATCTCTTTGACTGGCCAACCTGTCAGGCTCTCGATCTCTCCAATCTTGAAACCTACTACTGTATACATATACCAAAGATTGTGCCTGGTGAAATCAAGAGACACCGAAGTGGAGGTTTCTTCGAATAGTTTCATATGTTTACAGAATGCCAGACTGAGGAGAATTTGTCAATAATAGGCAAAGTTTACAACCCTTTACCCCCAAATACGACATTGATGTCGGAGTTGCCTGTGGTGGCAAAGCTGACTCTAGCTCGCGATGTGGGCTTCATGGTTGAGCTTCTCGAAGAACTGTCTGGGGGTATCATAGGAATCTAGAAAGCGGGGTCCCTTATTGTATGCTATGTTCCAGCACCAATATGCCGCACATGCCTGAAACCAAGTCGGATTCTCATCCTCCAAATCAAACACTTCAAATACAGAACGGATTCTCTGGTCTGCATCAGGGTGAGTTCTCGATTCTATGTCTTCATCAAGTAGTAGAAGAGCAGAAACTGACGTGATTCCGCCTGTAATGACAGTAGAACGCTTCGATGATACAAGACTGGCTTCCTGCAAGACCTCGGCAGCATATTCATCAGCAGCAGTTTCGTCCTGTTTACTATCCTTCATCGCAGAAGGTTCAGTTGACGTATGACCAAGGGCGACATGACCAATCTCATGTGCAAGGGCAAAGATGGTGGCATACAACAGGATTCCGTTTACCTTCTCGATGTACTCATCTTGATCTGGGTCATACAACTCTGGATTTGGTAGGTTCTTGTCCCACTCTGAAAACACTTTCTTGAGACTCATTGCATAGTGGAAGAGTTTCTCCGCCCTTTGCAGGTACTCTGGTCTTGGGGTCATGCCTTGAGCAGTTTTATTCATGCCTTCATCAGCAACCACAATGAGACAGTAGCACATACACCAAAGGTAGGACAGAAAGGTCTCGGAAATGGATATCTTCGTACCACGGACGTGAGGGAGCATGTTCTCCGCAAGGAGTGGGCTGTTTGAGATATGATAGTCAATTCCATTGTCGAGACCGTGGTTGGTAATGACCTCCAACCATTTCTCCAAGGCTCCATCATGGCAGTTTTCAAGCTCATGAATGATGTTGTGCTGTAGTACCCTCACGGGCTGTTCGCCTTTATGGACTTCTGCAAGATAGCGGTTGACTTTCATTTGATTCTCTACCTCTTCACTGGGCTTCATTCCACCGTTGGTAAGCAGACCGCCTTTCTTCCAAGAAGAAATGTCATATTCTTCGCCTGCTAGGTAGTTCTCTTGCTCTTTGTCTAGTGTTAGATCTGCCGGTCCAACATAAGCTAACATATTAGTTGGTGGACCATGTAACCTCTTGAACTGAAATCCCTCTCTCACCTGAGACAGGATATTGATCCGTTGCTCTGGTCTCGTTTCGTTGCAGTAACGAAGAACACTGTCCCACGTAAATATCTTAAGATCTTCATTTTCTAGTGTGACAAGTCGATCACGCAGTGCTCTATCATATTCGATGGCTTTGTCACGGCCAATCACTAACACGTATCTGAACTTGACTCCATTACTTCCCAGTGGCTTTCTGATTGGTTCGATGCGCCGAAGTACCTCGCTGGTATTTCGTTTGATAAACTCACGATAGGTGTTGATTTGCGACAGGGCCTCTGTTAGGTCGGCTGATTGAACCAATATGCCACTACTACGCTTGCTTCGAAACAAGAGCTTCGAAGGTGTCTTGATTTCAACAATCACGAAATGCCACTTTGTTGAGCTCTTTGTCAAATATGCAAAGTCAGGTTTATCCGCGGTATCCAAACTGAACTGAGAGATGAGACAACGAAAGTGCAGATGGTGATTTAGAAGGAATGCTAGCGGCAGAGATTCTGGTTCCTCTTCGAATAGTCGCTCTCTCTTAGACTTGTATCGGCCAACATGCTTTCTAACTTTTGTCTTGGTGAAGTAGTCATCGAATCGATACTCCATTCGCTGATGCCTCTAACATTTTCACAACCAATCACAGTACACCTTGAAATACTCCCCATCCGATTCCCAGGTGCAGGGATCATCCCCACCTTCATCGAACTCTCCGTCACAGTCATTGTCCCAGCCACCCAACTCATAGTCGTGCATGGCAGGATTGTTCTGCTCTGACCCATCCGCCCACATCCAGAAGGTCGAGTTTGCCGGGCATGTGTTGGTTGTGTAGATGAAGAACACACCTCCGGCTTCCTCGCAGATCACTCGGGGATCGTTGTCGATGTTGTCGAAGGGGTTGTCGTCACAATCTCCTCCCAGTGTCTCGGTGCAGTGGGGATTCTCCGAAGGCTCACATGGCGCGACCTCACAGTAGCAGTCCCAATCGTTATCAATCTGGTCAGCTGTGAAATCTGAGTGACCGGCATTCTCTCCCGATTCATTGCTATCTATTGCACCATGTAGATCCTGTTGACACACCCCATTCCAACCCGCTTCGTGCTCAGGACAGAAAAGACAGGAGCTTTGGTTTGAAGTTCGTGCTCCACTGGCGTAGTATTCAACTCCATCGAAAGAAACTGCGAAAGAGGAAGTCTCTTTGCATTTGTCTGGGCCCAAGTCCGTCCAGTAGAAATCTCCTGTACGAGAGTCGCTAGCCGAGCCGATGTCCAGATAGTGGTCGGCGATGGTCACATCATCGTTACACCGGCGGAAAGCAAACCGAAAGGGGACGTAGGAGCGACAGTTGATGCAACCCTGGTAAGGAGCATCACCAGACCATATCTCTGGTAGGTCGTACTCCAGCCAGCCATCGCTATCTGTATCAGATATCGCTATCTCAACGTGATTGAAGGTGTCATCAGCCCATCTACTCCAGCCAATCACACAGGGGGTGACGTTTTCAAACGGTGTTCCATCTTGGAGATCAAACTCTGTTGGCAGGATGAGGATTCTACCATTGTCATTCGGATCAAACCGAATCGCGCAGGCATTGTCCTCACACGGTCCGAGAGGTTCACAGACCCCTGCAACACATTGCTCATTGAAGCCACAGGCAGGACAGGTCACCTCATCACCACATCCATTGTCCCAGGTACCACAGTCATGGCCGAGATCAGCGCATGACTGAAGAGTACAACACTCGCCTTCGTAGCAGATATCTACCCCAGTACAATCACCACACTCCAGCGACATTCCGCAACCGTTGTCCGGTGTCCCGCATTCGCTCACCAGACACTCCCTGGGTACACAAACACAGAATCCATTCTGACATTCCTCTTGAGCGAGCTCGTCGCAGATTCCACATTCGAGGGTTTCTCCACAGCCGTCGGGCCACGGTCCACAGGAATTCGAACCTATCGCTTCGCAAGTCGTCGGTGTGCAACCTGCACAAGTATTACCTGAACAGCCATAGGTGCAGGTGATCGCGTTTCCCCAGTCCAGACAGTCGTCTGGATCAAAATCGCCACATGTTTCCTCAATACCATCCACACAGCGGGTCTCGTCAATCATATCGCATTCGTCGGAGCAGGTGGTCACACATGTTCCTGTCAGGTCACAGGTCTCACCAATGCCGCATCCTCCGCACTCGAGAGTGTCACCACAGCCATTCGGCCAGTCTCCGCACTCCACCTGGAGACTGATGCAGGTGTCCGGAGCGCAGCATGAGTTTTCGTAGCAGACGCCATCCGGGCAAGAAGTTGGACTGCTCCATTCTAAACATTCATCCTGGTCGTGGTTGCCACAGGTTTGGATCAGCTCTCCCGTACACTGAGTCCTTCCTTGGGGAAGGCAGTCATCGGTGCAAGTGTCTTGGCATTCGCCTCCACGACAAATTCGGTTCAGGCCACACTCAAGTCCATCAGTCTCAACAGGACAGTTCTGTTCTTCTGTTACACCTTGGCTGTAATCGCAAGATCCGTCTACACAGGACACTGTTGGTACATACCTAGATTGTGTGCCGTTCTCATCGCAGACATTCTCGATTGAAAGACACTCAGACCACTCACCGGGGATTGGCTCGGGACAGTCTGAAGCCTCGGTACACTCCGGCATATCACCACAATGAGAGCTGTCTTCGAAGTCTGCTATCGTGAGACTTGATTGTTGTTGTCCAAGCCACCTTCGGTCAACGCTGGATGGAATAGAAACGAAGTCTGTGACGATGTAACCAGCCCGAGCAAGTTCTGCCTGGCTCATGTTGAGCTGTCTGATCTCGTGGTTGAACAAAGTCACATAGTAGTTGCCTTGGTGTTTAAGGAGAAAGCCGGGGTGATAGGCAGCCTCTTCGACCAGCGATCTCTTCAGATCCCAGACTTCACCTCCTCCAAGCTCGGCATCTCTTCCCCAGCTAAGTGCCAGTTGTTCAAAGGTGCTTTCGTTGACCTTACCGACTTCGCGATCGTAGCTGAGTCCATCATAGTAAGCGTAGAGCGTTCCATTTCGCACAAACGCCTGAAAACTGACTGTTTCTGTAGCCAGATTGTATTCCTCACAGAGAGGATAACAACGAAGCTCCTCCTCTGAGACAAAGATATTGAGACCCAAATCGAACGCGTCTGGATCCTCAAGATTGTCTGGATTGGCAATGTAACGAAGGCAACCGTCTTCAAGAAGGTAGAGACAGTTGACTTCACTATCTCCACCTTCGTGAACACAAAGGCCACTCTGGGTTTGAATGAGACTGCCATCAGGGTGCCAGAAGATACCTCTTTCTTCACAACGACCGTTAACACAAGTCGACTCAGCACAGTCTACCAACAACGACCCTCTCTCCTCACATGAATTGTACCAGTATACATCACCCTCATAACATCGGAAGTCTGCTCTAGGAGTACATGGAGTAGGACATTCTGGATCCTCAGTATCTACCAAACCATCGCAGTCGTCATCCAGACCATTATCACAGAACATCTCCTCATCAAGACAATCGCCTCCAGTCTCCTCTCCGACACGGAACTGAGTGACGTAGTCTGGGATGTCATACTGTCGATTATCCTCAGTATGTACGAACATATCTATTTCATAAGGAGCTTCCGGTAGCCCATCCAATTCTATGATATGAAAAGCAAAGTCCCACATGTCGTAGCCTTCTGTGATTTGTGAAGGAAAAATCCACTCGGTATCCCCAGATATCTCAACATCACCTATTGCAAGATTGTACACGATATAGTGAATGCGGTGGTTTCTCTGAGGTGCATCCACTCTAGCCGATATGAACACAGTATCTCCAACGCCAAAACCGTTACCTTCACCATACTCACTACCATTACAACGATAGAACCAGTCGGCATTGGGTGTCGGCCTTTCGGTGCAAATTGTCGGGTTTGGATAGTAAATTGATGGGCTATTTACTACATAACCCGGATCGTATGGGCCTCTCTGAACACGATATGAAAAAACCACTTCTGGATCATCTGAATATTCGGTGAATCCACCACCTGTGTCGACAAATACCCTGAAGATCCATCTCGTCCACTTTCTCTCGGGAGTCCCGATCCTCTTGAGATCATCATGAACCCGTACATTCTCAAAGGTGACATGAAGGATTGATTCACCTGATGGTTCGCGCCATTCCGTGTTCCAGCTCCAATCCAGGCAGTATTCTTCGTGACTATTTTCTGCAGCACAATCCTCTGTTCCCTCACGATAAGCCTCTACTCGATAACGATGTGCGACATCAATGTCGAAAACAGCAAGGCTATGTACCGTGTCGCCTGAGAATATTTCATACGAGGGGTTTTCCTGTGCAACTAAAACATTTTCGTTGTCTAAATGAGATATCCCCCCAGCACTTCTACCCATTTCTAGACCGCACGTGTCATCATTTAGAAGGTAAGTGCAAGAGATTGGGTTGAGGTTAGAAGGGACAAATCGAACATTGTTTCTTTCCGTAAAACCGTCATGCCAACCTCGGTGCAGTTCGGTCATCTTCGTATTTCCTATTTTTACATCCTTCAGCATCTGGTTCGTTTCTAATCCACTGTCAAGGTGTGCTAACTGTTGGTGAAGATGCGATCCATCTGAGTAACCACTGTTTCCAAGTATACCGACCATCTCGCCCTTTGATACATAGCCCTTTTCCAAAACTCCCTGTGGAATCGACCCCTCCTTCAGATGTGCTAGTTTGACCGAATAGCCCGCGCCAAAGTCAATCTCAATATAGCAGCCAAAAGACAGTACATCTGTCCCGAATGTGTTGGGGCAAAGCGCATTACGTGATTTCAACACCTTACCTGATACCGGAGAGACAATCTGTACTTCAGTTTGATTACCCCCCTGACGAATTTGATCATCCCAATCAAGAGAATAGAATCCGTTTCCTATATGAGTGTCAGATTCGCCACAGCCAACGGTAAGGTACCATTGTAAGCCTGATGGCATCGCCGAATCGTAGCTTGCGCCTAGATATTGAGCACTTGCAGCTTTGGCAAGAAGGAACAAAGTCACTACACAGCATGTTAATTCCGCTACCTGTCTCATCTCGCTTGCTCCTTCTTAACGTCTATGTACATGCCACCACCTGATATCTTCACTCAGTATTCCACACTAGACACGATCTGCTTGAAAACTTGATAGAGTTCGTTGCTCTCTATCTGTCCCAGCAGTTCTTGATTGCATCCATGGATATCCTGGTATGTGTATTTGCCGGTGATATCGTCTGATTTGAGTAGTGTGCCAACATTAGAAAGATAGACTACGAATAATACGTTCGGGTATTCCTTTGTTTGGTTCTGAACCAGTCCCTTCAAGTACACATTCGAAAGCGAAGGTTTCCTTAAGTAATCCTCACTTTCTCCGTAGTCAAAGAAAACCTGATATATGAAGGCGTTATTGGATACTACTTCAGGATCACAGTGGAGATCTTCGTTCTCGGATTCGAGTTGTTCCCCCAATGAACCATTGAGTTCAAATTCTCGTGCTCCAAAAGATGGCGAATATTCACTCGAGCCAATTGATACATCCCACGTTTCAGCCCGAATGTAGATAGATTTTCCTGTTTCCTGGTGACGGAGAGTGATTCTGATCACCCTACCTGAATCACCATCATTGGACGATTGAACAAGATTTGTACTTTCTGTGTCTTCGATTTCCCAACTATTAGGATAATGAAAGCGGATATCAAGTTCTTCATTATAATAAACATTTAGGTTGTCTGGATTCCTTTCATCTTTCAATGCTGGAGACTCGCACGCAACACAAAATAGCATCACTGTAAGGGTGAATAGGGCAACGAGTATTACGCTGTAAATTTGCGGTTGTTTCATGTTGTATCCTTTGATGTCATTTAGACATGACGCGATCGCTGTGTCAGTTCGCTTGTCTTCATAACGTGCTTGCATGTCGCCAGCCAGCCTCCTCAAGACGATCTCCGAAGCTCTTCTTTGTCATCTCTGCCAAGGCCTCGATCGTTCTCCTGATTCGACGCTGCGCCGGCAGATGCCGGCCACGCTTGAGGTTCTTCCTCGAGAAGAGTTGACGCTGCTTCTTGACGAACTTCCGTACACGGTGGCCAACATAGTCGTCTTTCTCGATCTTACTGAGCAGGACGGGAACCTTTCCCGCATGTGGCTCTCGGAGGATTCTAAGAGCCAAGGTGAAGCCCTTCACATAGACAGGTGAAAGGTCTCTGTGCTTCCCTAGTATCCTGTAGATGGACCGTGTCCAAGGTTTGATGTACTCAGGATAGACGTTCCGCAGCAACTGATCAAGGTTCGATCCGTCTCTGAGTGGACCCTGTGTAAGAGCTTGAAGACTCTTTGTCAGCAGCCCGGGTAGCACTTCATCAGAGCACTTGGTGAGGTACCGGTCGAGCTCCTGTGCTTCCTCTATCTTCAGGTGTTTTCTGAAGAGCTCCTCCAGCTCAGGTCTACTCGGATACTGTTTCATGTGGTAGAGAACGAGGCGCTTCCGGTAGGCTGGCAGCTCGAGCTCCTCGAGGAGCTCATGCACTTTCCTCTCAACATCGAACCAAGCATCTTCGATCAGTTTGTCCGTTGTTCCATCGTCCCATTCTTGCAGGTGCTCGAAGTAGTGACGATGCAGCTCATTGCGGTAGTGGCGGATGCAGGTTGACATCGGCAGGAGAAGCTGTTTGGGCCGAGCCACTTCCTTTTCCTGGTGCTCGCCTTTGTCTGCTTCCCTCAGCAACTCTATCGTCTCTCGAACGAGGGCAAGAGATTGAGTATCCGTTGGATTCTCGATGAGAGTCCGGATGACTGTCTCCATCCGGCCATTTCTCAGGGCGGGAGGTAGATAGCCTTCTGTCTTTTCGATATCATCTTCAAGAGGTAGGTCATTCGGGTTGAGGACGGGGCTTTGCTCCTCAACCTCTTCTTCCTCAATGAGCTCAGGCTCGAATGAGACGAAGAGATCATCTTCAGAGTCTCTGTCCCACACCGGTTTCTCTTGTTGATTAATTTCCTTTACTTTATCACATTCTCTCAAAATTTCAAGTTCTTGACCTATCCTCTCATGTTCAAGCCACTCATGGTCCATGAGCAGTCTGTTTCTCTCACTACTCCAAGCCTTTTCAGCCAGTCTCACTTGATACGAGATGACCTTTGAGACAAGCTGCTCGAAACGCTCCTTTTCTTGGTGCTCTAAGAGTAAAGTGAGTGCTTGCTCAAGGAGATCGGCACTCAGTCGATCATTGTGCTTCAATCTGCGAAGCAGGTCATCACTTGGGAAGACCTCTGTCTGCTCCAAGCCCCAGTCCTCGAGGTAGGTCGGGATGTCAGAGAATCTGATTGTGCCACCATCGTAGGCAATCCGTATAAGATAGTAGAAGAAGTTGTCGCTCACATTGACGCGCATGCGTTCCAACCAGTTGTCACGAATTAGTTTTCCGCCCCCTATTTTATCACAACAGGGTGGACAATGTGGCAACAACACCTTCGCCAAGAGTGGATCCGCGATTGATTCGTACTTGTCAGATAAACTGGACTCCTCATCCCTAATGAGCATGCGTACCAACCTCATGCCAAAGCTCGGTGGATTCTTAGATAGGATCTGTCCAAGAAACTCCTGAAAGTCCTTTCCTTGCTGAAGAAGCAGGTCAGTCAGCTCAAACTGGTCCGATTGACCGATGTATGCTTGGTAGGTTTCTTCGATCACGGGGTAGGACTTCTCATCATGCAGTAGCTCACACAAGCAAATGGTCTTGACGATCGGGTCCTGGATTTGCGAGATGGCCGGAACCAAGGACTCTCCGTTTTTGAGCGCGTGTGCCAGATAGGTCTTCCTGAGACGTTCAATGAACTCAGGGCGTTCTTTCAAGATACGCAGGAGGAGATCAAGCTCACCGCTGTACACTTCATTCCCTAGACGATCCCTGAGACTCTTGGGGAGCTGCTTGAAGTCGAAGGTGTAAGGATGTCTGACAAATAAATCCACCAGTTCGTCATCGCTCGGCTCGTGGGTCTTGAGGAGTTTTTGCAGGAGCTTGAACTCTTGTCGGTCTCCCTCCCAATCACTTGAATTGATGTTGTGAGTAAAGTACTGCCATGCGGCTGTCTTCGCTTTCGGGGTGTCGATGTAGAGATCTGAGAAGGACTCACTCACTCGTGCACATTCAGTAGCGCGACACAAGGAACGTATTGCACCAGAAAGTGATGAAGAGTTTATCGAGGAAGCGGCGTAACTCTTTAGGTCGAAGAGTATATAGACCTGCTCGTGCAGATAGGGATGGCAATAGGTCATTACTAGGTCTGAGGGATGGGTACTGGTGCCGTGTCGACGCTGATAAACACATTCCCAGTTCTCGTCCGTAGGACCCACTTGGATCCAGAGGAAGGCATCAAAGATATCCGACGCAACTTTGTTTGCCATTTCAGCAATGTTTGCAGTCTCAGGCATTCGAGCCTCCTCTTGAGAGATTCTAGCAAATGCTGCCAGCCAATAAATGCTATTTTCGTGGCATCTTCAGTTTCTTGAGCTTTGCCCTTTTCTTCTTCTTACCCCATATGTTCTTAGTTTTTCTTTGTTGAGTCGAAAATTCATATACTATCTCCTCATAGGTCAGGCCTGGATGTATTACAGGAATTGCCGATCGCGCAAACTTCTGTTTCAAAGAGAGCTCACCAGATTTGGGTAAGATGACGCACGCGAGATCATACATTCTAAACTTCAAATCACCACGAACGCGCCATTCTCGCTCCCAAGTGAAATCGTATCTCTCATGCATGGCGTTGATAAAAGGAAGAAGTCTCCATATTTTACCCTTATGGAAGCCACCTTTTTTTGCAACGTTGAACAGACTATCGACAGCTTCACGCAACCACGTATTATCATTGTAGCTGTTGATGTAAATGGCCGGCTGAGCGCCCTTTGAAATAATGAACTCGCGACTGAACACGAACCCATACTCCTCGAACTGGTTATTTCGACCTGGAATACGTTGAGTGAGTAGATGAATTTGTGTGAGTGGAATCTCCGAAAAGCAACAAACACTGAACCTCTCTTGATACCTATCTGGTATGTCCTTCGCAAACAAGCAGTGAGGTAGATAGGCTGAGATTTGGCGTTCCTCAAGAATTGCGCGAAAGTTCTCTTTTGCTGACCCACCCGACTCACCAAACGTATTTGTATCGTTCCGTGTTAGGTGAACCACGAATTTCGAGATGTCTTCGCGTCCGCTGACAGCAAATCCTCTTGAACCCATGACAAGACCAGAAGTAGATTTTGTGATAGCGCAGCAGTTAAGAGTACTTGAACATACGGCCAAGAGTCAACAGTACCACTGATTGCATGAAGTTCCCCTCCACAAGATTCCTACTTCTGCTACGATGATGGAATGAAAAACACAGTACCTGACAATCTACCTGTCATCCACGATGACCAAAAGGCTCTTCCCCAGGTCCCTCCAGAATTCTCAGAGAAACAAAGCAAGGCGCTCATCACCTTCCTCCTCACATTGAGAAAGATTGCGGAAGATCTTATGGCTGAGGGATACACCTACGAAAACGGAGAGGTCATACCACCGAAACAGGATTGATGTGGTGGAGTAGTATCCACTGGATAACCTAACATCATATGAAAACAAATAATTATCTCATCTACACTCGCAAGAGTGATGATGATGCCAACAACCAAAAAAACTCGATTGACTACCAAACAGCCGCGTGTCTACAGTTCGCAGAGCAGAACACCATTCCGGTTGCCTCGCTTGATAGAGAAGGCTTCATCGAGAACGGAGTCATCAAGGAGAGGCACACTGCTTTCAAGACCTCAGACATCAAGATAATGCCGGATGGTTCTGTTCGGTATGGCATCGAGCGGCCTAAGTTCCAGAAGCTCGTGCAGGTCTTGGCCAAGAGACAGTTCGCAGGAGTTGTCTGTCTCTGCTGGGATCGCATCAGTCGGAACGACCAGGATGCTATTCTCGTGAAGAAGTTGATCAAGGATGGCATCGACTTCCGGTTCGTCTGGGTCGACTATGCCAAGTCGAGTGCCGGAGCACTGCATATGGACATCGATGGGATGTTCGCCGTCCATCACTCGAGAGTGACCAGTGAGCGAGTCCGAGCGACCTATTCAAAACTTCGGAGTGAGGGTAAATGCACCTATCGAACCCCAATCGGTTACCTGGATCAGGGTCCGGACAACAAACCACTTGATCCGGAAAGAGCTCCCATCAAGCGCATCTTTAAGAAGTATGCGACAGGAGGTTGGAGCTACAACGAGCTCGCCAAATGGGCGATCCAACAAGGTCTCACTCACAAACCCAGACGGCCGGATAGAACTCGAGAGGAGATCAAGGCAGGAGAGGAGAACAGAAAGCCAAAGGTACGCCATCCCATCAGTCATAAGACAATCGAAAATGTGCTCAAGAATCCCTTCTACGCTGGTAAACTAAGGCACAACGGGGATGTGTTTGATGGTATTCACGTGCCTCTTATCTCCCTCAGACTCTTCAACAAGGTACAAGCGATGATCTCCTCAAGGCAGATTTCAGTCCACTACGTGGAAAAGGACTTCTTTGTCTACAGAGGTTTCCTTCGTTGTGTCTGCGGTCGAACGTATTGTCCGTACAGAAAAAAGGGACACACATACTATCGCACGAAGTGCAAGGAGGGCTGCTCGAACGAAGACCCGAATCTAAGCGAGAAGTCAGTTCATGAGAAGGTAGAAGAACTACTCGGCGAGATTCACTTATCCGACGAGCAGATCCGCAAACTCGAAGAACAAGCCATGAATGGAGTGGACAGTCTTGCAGCACAGCGCGACCATACACTAGATGAGCTCCACAACCAACAGAGACGTATCTACAAGGACATCGACTACTTGAAGAAGTTCAAGATCTCTCTGCTACGAGAGCAGGCCTACTCTCCGGAGGACTTCCAGGCCGAGATGAGAAGACTGGAGACGGAGTTGGAAAACGTTCATGCTGAGATGGATACGTGCAAAGAAAAAGAGAGCGAAATGCTCTCCTACATCTTGACGTTTACCGAACTCGTAAATTCCGCTAAACAATGGTACAAACACGCTCCAGACAAGAAAAAACACGAAGTTCTTTCCCAGGTGTTTACCGAACTGGTCTTCAAGGACAAAGAATTGGCTGGGTTTACAGTAAAAGAGGGCTATGAGACCCTCTTCAAAGTGCTTGATAGGAAGCGTGGTGCACCCGGCAGGAATCGAACCTGCATTACGAAATCCGCAATCTCGCGTCCTATCCATTGAACGACGGGTGCGTTAAACGTGTGTTATTATAGCGGAAAAAAAACAATCCGTCAATATTTGAACGAAGTGTTTTTTTGCAATGGTTCTTTTTTGATCTTTCAATGCAGTTTCCACGCTCTCGCAAATTTATCACTGTAAGGTTCCTCTTCCTTTTCCAAGTCTTCAAGTAAAAATTCTTTCAAAGTGTCCCTGATCCGCAACGGATTATGCTCATTGAGCGGAATTCTCAGCAACGGCTTCACCGTGCTTTTGGTTTCCACGAACAAACTTTTTACTTCGGGCGGATCATAAATAATGTAAAAACTTTCCAGCTCGCCGTAATCGTAAAAGCGGTTTCCGATCACTAAACCCAGCTCGGTTATTTTAAACGGTACTTGCGTCGGCTTTTGGTGTGACTGCAGGAATAAGATGATGGCAAACAATATTATGATCAAAGCAAACAAAAAATTGCCGGAAAAAATTCCGTAAATTACCAGCGCCGAACCTATGATAATCATTAACAAGTACCACTTGGTTCCGCGTTCATATTGCTCGTATTCCTTGATTTCCCATTCATGTAAGTCTTTACCGAGCAATACGCCCCTTGTTACTTGTTTTGGCATAAATACGCTTTAAAAAAGTGGTGGACTTGAGAGGATTTGAACCTCTGGCCTTACGGATGTGAACCGTACGCTCTAACCAACTGAGCTACAAGTCCGCGGCTGTTTTCTGCCATTATTAATCTTTATCCGCGAATTGTCAATCAAATTATACCATAACTCGGATAAAAAACAAATAAAGTCCGGATATTGCCAAAACAACTATTTTTACATATAATACGAGCCATGGAAAATGAGAATCCAAATTTCCTGGAACAGGAAAAAAATGAACCGCAAGAGCAAAACAGTATCAAAAAATGGCGCCGAATTTTTTTAATTTCCGTGATAACTTTTTCCATTGTATTGGCCGTAGGCGTATCACGACTGATGGCTACCGAATACGCCCCCAATAATCCTGATGCTTATGACGCGGTTACCTTGGAACCGAAAGAACCGCGAGGATTGCTCAGTAAAATCAAGCAGTTAATATTTCACAAGGAAGACATGCTGGAAGGGGAACACGATGACCGAGTGAATGTCTTGATTTTGGGAATGGGCGGCCCCGGACATGACGGTCCTTTTCTCACCGACACAATCATCATTGCCAGCATCAAACCGTCCACCAATCAAGTGGCCATGATTTCAATCCCCCGCGATTTGGGTGTGGATATTCCCGGTTACGGCTGGCATAAGATAAATCATGCCAACGCCTACGGAGAAGCCAAGCAAAAAGATTGGGGCGGCGCTTTTGCCAGCCAAGTGATAGAAAATACTTTTGATATTAATATTCATTATTACGTACGCGTTGACTTCAAGGCATTTGAAGAAGTGGTGGACGAAGTGGGCGGGGTTAACGTCAACGTGGCGCGATCCTTTATTGACTACATGTATCCGGCGACCAATGACCAATACCGAACCGTGGCCTTTGATCAAGGAATACAAAAAATGGATGGTCAGACCGCCTTGATATACGCGCGCAGCCGCCATGGGTCAAACGGCGAAGGATCCGATTTTGCCAGGGCCCGACGCCAGCAAAAAGTAATACTGGCATTAAAGGAAAAAATATTGTCGTTCGGCACTTTGCTCAATCCGATGAAAATCAACAATATTATGAAATCACTGGAAAACCACATCACAACTAACATGGAATTCGCCGATATAATCACTTTCGCCAAAAAAGCCAAGCGATTAGACACCAGCAATATCATTACGGTAGTGCTGGATAATAGCGCCGACGGCTATCTGGCAAACGCGTACAGCCCGAACGGCGCTTTCATGCTTCAACCCAAAAGCGGAAATTTTGAGCAAATAAATCAAATGATGAAAAATATTTTTCAAAGCGACATCCAAATAGCCGACGACACGCCGGAACAAGACAGTCCGGATTACAAATACGCGGATATTGAAATACAAAACGGAACCTGGTACGCGGGTATGGCCGCGCGCATGAGAAAACGCCTGCAGGACAAGGGATTTTATGTTGCCTCCATCGGCAACACACAAAAACGGCCGCAATCTGATAGCATCATCTATGTGATGCCTGACAAAAACTTTGATGATATCGTCAACGCGCTGGAACAGGAGTTGCTTATTAAAAAAGACGACCATTTGCCCGCCGGAATACAAACCGCTTCTTCCACTGACATTTTAATCGTGCTGGGAGAAGATATGCAAGAATAAAAATATGCCGACGCATTCAGCCAAAATTAATATTGACAATCTACCGGTCGTGGCTTTGGTGGGCCGCGTTAATGTGGGTAAATCCACTCTTTTTAACAAACTGATTGAGCAAAACAAGGCATTGACTTCCGACATGCCAGGTACTACCAGAACCAGCAACGTCGGTTTAGTGATATGGCGCGGCCGCTATTTCAAGCTGATTGATACCGGCGGACTTACTTTTACCGATGATGTTCTTTTGGAAAAAAATATTCTCGCCCAAACCGAAAAGGCCATGAAAGAGGCGGATCTGATTCTATTCGTCACCGATGGAAAGCAGGGCGTGCTGCCGCAGGAAAAACAATTGGCAAAGCGCATGAGAAGAATTATTGTGAAGCCGGTCGTTCTGGTGGCCAATAAAATTGATCGCCGGCAAGATGAAGACAATTTATCCGAGCCTGAATGGTTTCGTTTGGGACTGGGAGAACCGTTTCCAATCTCGGCCGCCAACGGCAGAAATATCGGTGATCTGCTTGATATTATCCATACCCGACTCAATCGCGGCAAAATCAGGCCGAAGTCCAAGATTGATTCTGATACTGATATGATAAATGTCAGCATTATCGGTAAACCCAACGCGGGCAAATCCTCACTTTTCAATAAATTGATCGGACAAGAACGAGTAATAGTTTCGGAAATGCCACATACCACCAGAGAACCTTATGACACGGTTGTGATTTACCGGCAGCAATCAGAGGGTAAAAAAAAGGGGCAGAAAATAAATTTTATAGACACGGCCGGAATCAGACGCAAGGCCAAAGTCAAAGGTAAGCTGGAGAGAGCCGGCATTCAGAAAAGCATCCGAGCGGTGGAACAATCAGACATCGTACTGTTCGTATTGGACGGCAGTGAAACCATTTCTCAACAAGACAAACAACTGGGCGGCCTGATTGAAAAAAGAGGTAAAAGCGTGATAATAGTGATAAATAAATGGGATCTGTCCGAACAGAATTCCGACAGTCACAGAAATCGGGTAAAAATGATGGTCAGGGCTCAATTTCCGCATTTGAAATTCGCTCCGGTGGAATTCATCAGCGCTCTGACCGGCTACGGAGTTAATAAAATATTTCCTCATATTACGCGCGTCTGGCAGGCACGCCATACCGAGATCCCGGCGCCGGTACTGGAAAAATTCATGCAAGATATTACCGAGAAAAAACTGCCGTCCCGCGGCAAAGGCACCAGACACCCCAAAATCATGGGCATAAAACAAATTGGCTCCGCGCCGCCGGTATTCACCATCAAAATAAAATATCGCACGTCGCTGCATTCTTCTTACGTCAACTATATAGAAAACAAACTAAGGGAAAGATTTGACTTTACCGGCACTCCGGTGATAATACGATTAAGCAAGATGAAAAAATAACTCAATTTAAATATATGAAACTGGTAGTCGGCCTGGGCAATCCGGGAAAAAATTATCAAAAAACACGCCATAACGTGGGATTTATGGTTCTTGACCGTCTACATGACAAGCTAAAGCCGGAAGGAATCAACGATTGGCAAGTAAGCGGTAAATTCAATGCTCAAGTTTCCGGCCTCACACGGCATGGTGAAAAAATCATTCTGGCTAAACCGCTCACTTACATGAATATGAGTGGACAGGCGGTACAGCTTTTAGCACATTATTACAAAATCATGCCGGTGGATATGGTTGTGGCGCATGATGATATTGATATTGAATTGGGTAAGATAAAAATACAAAAAAAGCGCGGTTCGGCAGGCCACAAAGGTATTGAGTCCATTGTGTCAAGCATTGGTAGTAACGACTTCTTGCGCGTTCGCATCGGAATCCGAGTGAAAGAAAAGAAGATGAAGCAAACGGTTAAATTTGTATTGTCAAAATTTTCTTACATGGAAAAAAGAAAACTGGATCTGGCACTGGACACGGCGGTTGAAGAAATCTATCAATTCATATAATTCTCCCCCGCTATGATAAAAAAGGAAATCCTTTTTTCATATTTCCCTAAATATTCCTACACGCGCTATCAAACTCTACTGAAAGCTTTTTCCAATTTAGACAATGCCTGGCAGGCCGATTACTCTCAACTGAAAAAAACAGGTTGGAAGTCCGGTTTAATTCATGAATTCGTCGCTTGGAAAAACCATCTTGACGAAGAAAAAATAAATCAAGTGCTGAAAAAAGAAAATATAAATCCCATCACCATTGACGATTCGGCTTACCCGCCCCTGCTAAGACAAACATATGATCCGCCCCTGACTCTGTTCGTTCGCGGCGCGCTTGCCGATAACGGACCGACGGTCGCCATAGTCGGTACCAGGAAATGTTCGTCTTACGCGCGAAAAACGGTCAAACATTTGCTAAAACAACTGATTGAGTGCTACCCTTCATCTCGGAACGGTCTACGGGTCGCGAGTGGTCTGGCACTGGGTATTGATGGGTTGGTCCATTGGGCATGCCTCAAAAATAACTGCCGCACCATTGCCGTACTCGGCGGCGGCGTCAATAAAGACCATGTGTATCCTGCCGCGCATAAAAGACTTTCGGAGCGGATATTAGAACAAGGCGGCGCGCTCATATCCGAGTATCCGCCCGGCGCGCTTCCTTCCAAATTCACTTTCCCTAAACGTAACCGCGTTATCGCCGGCATCAGCCTGGCTACGGTAGTGATAGAAGCGCCGGAAACTTCCGGCGCCCTTATTACCGCGCAAAGCGCTCTTGATAACAACCGGGAAGTATTCGCATTGCCGCATCCGATAGACTCTGAAAGCGGCCGGGGCGGCAATAGACTGATTCAATCCGGAGCGCATCCATTGCTTCACGCGAACGATATCATCAAGCAGCTTAACTTGAACAATAAAATTATTCAAAAAAATATGGAATGATAACGGAGATTAATTATGCTGTAACCTAAACCGATTAAAAACAATTCCACATCAAAATATATGGATTGGGCAAGTAAATAATATGAAATTAAATTTTAAATTGACAATTCTTACCGCTATTTTCGTCGGCGGGCTGCTGGCGGCCAACACTCTTGGATCCAAAGTAACCATGTTATTCGGCGTGGCCGTGTCGGTGGGGATTTTCGCTTATCCTCTTACTTTCATGATCACCGACGCAGTAGCTGAGGTGTACAGCAAAAAAAAGGCCAAGCAAATAGTGTGGGCGGCGCTGATCGCGCAAGTGCTGGTATTGATCCTGACATATATATCGGTAAAGATGCCACCGGCCGCGCGCTATGAAATTAACGATCAGTATGTAACCGTTTTTAGCGGCAGTTTGCGCATGATAGTAGCTTCGCTGATTGCGTTCATGGTCAGCCAAACCCATGATATTTGGGCTTTTGATTTTTGGAAAAAAATTACCGGAAGCAAATACCTTTGGCTTAGAAACAACGCTTCCACATTTGTTTCTCAGGCTATTGACACTTTGCTTTTTATGTTTATCGCTTTCTACCATGTAAGCGATAAATTTACTTTTTTGTTCATCTTGCAGCTTAGCTTGTCATATTGGTTGTTTAAAGTCGTTTTTGCCGTTGTGGACACGCCTTTCGTCTATCTACTGGTCAGGTGGCTGAAAAAAAGTGAAATTATGGAAAAAAATTAAAAATATGAACTATCAAAGAGCATATGATTTTTTGCTCTCGCTTGGCAATTATCCGCGGCGCGAATACATGAATGATCCGCGGCATTGCAGCCTCTATCTGAAGCGTTTGCTTTTTTTTCTGCGCCTGCTTGATAATCCGGAAAGAAAAATAAAGCATTTCATTCATGTTACCGGCACAAGCGGTAAAGGATCGCTCACTGCCATGCTCCATTCCATCTTGCAAGCGAGCGGTAAAAAAACCGGCTCCAGCTATTCTCCACATCCCAGCCAAATAACCGAACGTTGGCGAATCGGTGGTCGAAACATGGGTAAAGATAAATTCATTCAATTGATAGAGTCAATCAAACCCAAGCTTGACACGTATATCCGGCGCAGTCCCTACGGCATGCTTTCTTTTTTTGAGCTGTGCGAGGCGATTGGCCTGCTATGGTTCGCGCAAAACAAAGTGGATTGGGTGGTTTTGGAAGCGGCATGCGGCGGACGCTATGATTCTAGCAACATATTGCCAAAAAAGGATGTAGCCGTAATAACAAATATCGGCCTTGACCACTTGGGGATAATCGGAAACAATAAAAAAGAAATTGCCCATGAAAAAGCCGGTATAATTACAAAGGACTGCGCCGCTTTTACGGCTGAAAAAGAAAGTGGAATCAAGATGATTATACAAAAACAAGCCGACAAACAAGATGTCAAATTGCACACGATTGATACAGGGGCATACCGGCCGGTGAAACACGATTGGCAAGGAATAAAATTCAGGTACAAAGATCGGTATTTTACTCTGCCGGTAATCGGCCGCCACCAGGCGCACAATGCCATGCTGGCGATAGACATAGCGCGTTTTTTGGGGATCCGATATTCTAATATCAATAAAGGATTGAATTCAATTTCATTACCCATTAGGATGGAGGTGGCGCGACGCGATCCTTTTATCATTCTGGACTCGGCGCATAACGAGGATAAAATTAAAAGCACGGTACAAACGCTGCTTGAGATCAATAAAGAAAAAAAACCCCTCCATTTATTAATCGGCTTCAGTGAAGACAAAAATCTAAAAAATATACTAACCCAGCTGGTCAGGCTGCGGCCGCAAACGATTGCCTGCACGCGCAATACCATCAATCCACTACGCAAGGTGGCCGATCCGGTTAAAACGGCCCGCAAACTGAAAAAGATGCTACCTAAAACAAAAATAGAAGTTTTTTTCGCACCGGATTCAGCTTTTGATTATCTGCGCCGCCAGGCCGAAAGAGAAGACATAATATTATGTACCGGCTCGGTTTTTTTGAGCGGCGAATTAAGGGGATATCTTGGTAAAAATTGACAGTGAAGTCAAATTACACTATATTGTTTATTAAGTAATATTTTTGCTTTAACTAAAACAAGTTATAAAAAAATAATCAATTATGGCAAAAAAATTAGTAATAGTGGAATCGCCCACCAAAGCTAAAACCATATCAAAATTTCTGCAGAACGGATATATTGTTCAATCTTCTTTCGGTCATCTGCGGGATTTGCCCAAAAGCAAGATGGGGGTGGATATTGAAAACGACACCTTTGAACCGCGTTATGTTATTCCCAAAGACAAACACAAATACATCAAAAAAATCAAGCAGTCCGCCGAAAAAGCGGATCAAGTCATTTTTGCCACAGACGAGGATCGCGAAGGCGAGGCCATTTCCTGGCATTTGGCCAATATATTGAATATTGAACCGGTAGAAGCCAAGCGGATAGTATTTCATGAAATTACCAAGCACGCTGTTGAAGAAGCTTTGCAAAACCCGCGTTCAATTGATAAAAAATTGGTTGACGCGCAACAAGCGCGACGAGTACTTGACCGTTTGGTCGGATACGAGCTATCGCCTTTTTTATGGAAAAAAGTAGCTCGCGGTTTGTCAGCCGGCAGAGTGCAATCGGTTGCCATGCGCTTGATTGTGGAAAGAGAAAGAAAAATTAAGGACTTCAAGCCGGAAGAATACTGGACACTGGAAGCGTTATTTCAGCCGCTTGATCAAACAGATACCAGCATCCGGGCCAAACTCTACAGCATTGACGATAAAAAAGTCAAAAAAATGGATATAGGTAGCCGGGAGCGAATGAATCAAATCGTCAAACAACTTGAGCGTGCCAAATACCATGCCGGCAATATTGAACAAAAAGAAAGCAAGCGTACTCCGCCGCCGCCTTTTACCACTTCCACCCTGCAGCAACGGGCGCACAATAAATTCGGCTATTCGGCCAAACAAATCATGCGCGTCGCCCAACAGCTCTATGAAGGCGTTGAAATCGGATCTCATGGTCCGGTTGGCTTAATAACCTACATGCGTACCGACTCGTATAAGCTATCACCCAAATTTCTGAATGAAACAAAAAAGTTTTTGCAAAAAGAATACGGCGATAAATACATTCCGGACAATCCCAGATTCTACAAACAAAAATCAAAAGGAGCTCAAGAAGCACACGAGGCGATTCGTCCTACCGAGCCGACTTACACGCCCGAATCGGTCAAAAAATATTTAAGCAAGCAGCAGTACAATCTTTATGAAACGATATGGAAAAGAGCTTTGGCCACTCAGATGTCGGCGGCCAAAATCAACAGAACCAGCATAGATATCAGTTATGACAATTATACTTTCCGCGCCGGCGGCCAAACTATGATTTTTGACGGCTGGCTCAAACTCTATCCGCACGCGGTCAAAGAGGAAATGCTGCCGCCAATAAAGCCGGGACAAAAAATGAACTGTCTACGGCTGAAACCGGAACAGCACTTTACCGAACCGCCGGCCCGCTACTCGGACGCCACTTTGGTCAAAGCGCTGGAAGAATACGGCATCGGCCGCCCGTCCACTTACGCTCCCACCATCGCCACCATTGAAGCACGCGGCTACGCGCGCAGGGATGAAAACAAAAGACTGGAACCCACGGAAATTTCTTTCCTCGTAAATGATCTTTTGGTAAAACATTTTTCAGACATAGTGGATTATGAATTTACCGCTGAAATGGAAGAAAATCTTGATAAAATCGCCGCCGGAAAAAAAGAGTGGCACAAAGTAATTTCTTCTTTCTACCGGCCCTTTCATCAAAATCTGGAAAAGAAAACCAAAGAGTTGTCCAAGAAAGAACTAACCGAAGAAAAAACCGAGGAAAAATGTGATAAATGCGGCGCCGATATGGTTATTAAAATGGGGCGTTATGGAAAATTCATGGCCTGTGGCAATTATCCGGAATGTAAAAATACCAAGCCGATCGGAGAAGAAGCCGAAATGAAAAAAGAATTTTCCAATGAAATCTGCGAAAAGTGCGGCAAGCCGATGATATTAAAACAAGGCCGTTACGGCAGTTTTCTCGGGTGTTCGGGATATCCGGAATGCAAAAACATTAAAAAAATAGAGAAAAAAACCGGAGTGCCCTGCAATATGTGCCAAGAAGGAGAATTCGTGGAGAGAAAAACCAAAAAAGGAAGGACTTTCTATGGATGCAACCGCTATCCGAAATGTAAAAACGCGTTATGGAACAAACCGACCGGGGAATCTTGTAATCAATGTAATTCACCCTTGGTTTATGCCGGCAAAAATAAAATCAAATGTTCAAACAAGGAGTGCGGCTTTGAAAAAGAAACAGAAAAAGCATAAGATAAAGCGCGAGTAAAAATGGAGAAATAACTAAAAAAAAGAACCCAACGTCTTTCAAGGCGGGGGGTTTTTTTAATGGCGCTTTGATTCTAACACTAACATCCGTGTATATTATTACATAAAACTTTATCGCTTGACAAGCATAAAAATTATTTTAAACCAAGCAAAAACTTGTCAATTAACCAAAAAAAGTGTTTAATATAAATTATGTTTACCGGTATGAAAAAAAACAACCAAACAGTTGAATCCTTGCTGAAAAAAGTAAAAAAATACGGTTCGGAACACGATCTGGAATTAATTCAGCTTGCTTATGATTTCGCCGAATCAGCGCATGCCGGACAAAAAAGAAAAAGCGGCGAACCATATATTACCCACCCTCTGGCGGCCGCGCATATTCTGGCAAACATGAGAATTGATCCTCTGGTCATCAGCGCCACCATTTTGCATGACGTGCCGGAAGACACGCAAATCAGTCTGGACGAAATCCGGGATAATTTCGGCGATGAAATATGCTCAATGGTACGCGGCATCACCAAGCTGGGAAAGCTTAAATACCGCGGGGTGGAAAGGTATATAGAGAATCTGCGCAAAATGTTCGTAGCCATGGCCGAAGATGTCAGAGTGATGATAATCAAATTCGCGGATCGGATACACAATTTGCAAACTCTTGACTCGCTGCCACCGCAAAAACAATACCGCATTGCCCTGGAAAGCTTGGAGATTTACGCTCCAATCGCAAATCGCCTGGGCATGAATGAAATGAAAGGCCGACTGGAAGATTTGTCTTTTCGCTACGTATATCCGAAAGAATACGGCCGAGTGAAAAAAATCAGAGACGACCGACTATCCGGTACCGAAGAAATGCTGAAAAAAATAAAAAAGACCGTATGGAAAGAACTCAAAGAGGCCGGAATCAAGGTGATTGACATACACGGCAGAAACAAGCGCCTTTACAGTCTATATAAAAAACTCCTAAAAAAAGACAATCAGGTGGCTAAAATATATGATTTGGTGGCAATAAGAATTATTGTACCCTCGGTGGCCGACTGCTATGCCAGCATCGGCATCCTACACAAAATCTGGCGCCCGCTCAAAGGACGAATCAAAGATTATATATCCCAGCCCAAACCGAACGGCTACCGCTCTTTGCATACTACCGTATTCGGTGAAGCCGGAGAAATAGTGGAATTCCAAATCCGCACTCCTGAAATGCACGAAGAAGCCGAGTTCGGTGTGGCCGCTCACTGGCATTATGACGAATCCGGATCCCGCCTGCCTTCCAAAGAAGTAAAATGGGTAAAAGAACTGGCCGAAATTCAAAAAGAAATTTTAAATAAACTATCCGATCTGGAAGAAATAAAAATTGATTTTCTGCAAACAAGAATTTTTGTTTTTACGCCCAAAGGGGACGTGATTGATCTTCCCGAAGGCGCCACTCCGGTTGACTTTGCCTATCATATACATACCGATATCGGGAACAAATGCAGCGGCGCCATGGTCAATGAAAAAATGGTTAGTCTTGACAGTGAACTTAAAAATGGAGACGTGGTGGAAATAGTAGTAAACAAAAACCGCAAACTACCAAGCGTGGACTGGCTCAAATTCGCCAAAACACATACCGCCAGATCAAGAATTAAAGCGGCGCAAAAATCAAAACTGACCGGCTGGCTTAAATCAGTACTACCAAAAAATTAAAAAAACCGCTGCCTTAAATCAAAACAGTGGTTTTTTGTATTATATTTTTATCAGGTCAATTCCTGCATCAATCTTTTGAATTCTTCGTTGGAATAAAAATTTATCACGATAGTTCCCTTCTCTCCCCTTTTTTTAATATGCACCTTAGTGCCCAAACTATCTTCCAGTAAATCCTCTTGCGCGATGATATTGGGATCTCTTCTCACAGAACCTTTGCGGCTTTTCGGACCTTTCCTTGCCACCACCTGCTCCAAATCCCGCACCGTCATTCTCTGGCCGACGATATTGGAAAAAACGGCCATCTGTTCTTTTTCATTTTTCAAACTAAGCAATACCTTGGCCTTGCCTACACTGATTTTGCCGTCAATCAAGGCTTTCTGTATTTGGTCGGGCAGATCAAGCAGCCTGACCATATTGGCGATTGTTGATCTCTTTTTCCCCACCTGCTCCACCAAATCTTGCTGACTCATATTAAACTCGTCCAACAATCTTTTATAGGCAAAAGCTTCTTCAATCGGATTCAAATCCTGTCTTTGTATGTTTTCTATCAAAGCCAGCTCCAGCTTCTGCTGCCTGTTTGCTCCCCTGACTATCGCGGGAATGGTTGACAAGCCGGCGATTTCACTGGCACGCAATCGACGCTCGCCGGCTATCAGCTCATATCCACCGTCCGATTTTTCCGTAACCGTTATCGGCTGCAAAATTCCATGTCTTTTTATGGACAATACCAGCTCTTCCAACTCATCATGGGAAAAGTCCTTTCTCGGCTGCTCAGGATTGGGATCTATCTCTGTAATGGGAATATGCCAAATCCGATTTTTTAAATCTTCTCCGCTCGCGCCTTTCTGGCGCGTTTTTCTGTTTTTTTGCTGGGGAATTAAAGAATTAAGCCCTCTACCAAGTGGCATATGATAAATATTTAGTGATCAATAAAAATTACAAAAAGTCTTCCTCAGGACAACTTATTGCTCGTGTTTTTCCAAAATCTCCCTAACCAATCTCTCATAAGCCTTAGCCCCCTTTCCTTTGGGATCATAATGAAAAATAGAACGACCGAAACTGGGCGCTTCAGCCAAACGCACGGTACGCGGTATAACTGTCCTGAAAATAGTATCCGGAAAATATCGGTATAACTCATTCATAACGTCTTCGGACAAGCGGGTGCGCTTATCATACATTGTGATTACCGCCCCCAACACTTTGAGTTCCGGCTTTACATGTTCTTGAATCAATCCGATAGTGTTTAACAGCTGGCCCAAACCTTCAAGCGCGTAGTATTCTGCTTGTACCGGAATCAAAAGTTCGTCCGCGGCCACCAAAGAATTTACGGTCAATAAACCGAGTGAAGGCGGGCAATCTATGACAATATAGTCATAGGCATGCTTTACTTGATCCAAGAGATCCAATAGTTGAAACTCTCTTCTATCCATGTTGACCAGCTCCACGTTGGCTCCGGCCAAACTCGGTCCGCTCGGAGCCAGGCGCAGCCCCTCGTGCGCGGTGTTTAATACTATATCAAAAAACCTTTTTTTTCTTGCTAAAGCTTCATACACTCCGTTATCCAGCTCGTTGCGATCAAACCCAAAACCGCTTGAGGCGTTGCCTTGCGGATCCATATCCACCAAAAGAACAAACTTGCCCGTTTCCGCCAGATAAGCGGCCGAATTCATGGCCGTGGTGGTCTTACCAACGCCTCCTTTTTGGTTTACTAAGGTAATAACTTTGGACATATTCGTTAAAGAATATTTTGTGCCGGATAATATTAAGCCAGTTGAATTGAACTTGTTTTTAACTTGATGTATTATACAATAAATTGACAAGTAATACAATAAAATATATACTGATTTAGCGGAAAATATAGATAGCCCGAGTGGCGGAACTGGCAGACGCGCACGACTCAAAATCGTGTGGAGCAATCCATGTGGGTTCGATTCCCACCTCGGGCACCGATTAATATGTCAATGTTTTACGATTTGCTAATATCAGCCGCCATTGCCGCCACGGCCCTTCCGGCGGTTATTCTAATCTATCACAGATCACGCTCCGTCTCCAGCTGGGAATATCGCTACCCAAGTATTTCACTGGTTTTGATTGTATTCTTTTGTCTGTCCTGTCTGCTACTCTTATACGGCAGTTTCATTGAACCGAGGCTGCTTGTGGTCAAACAACAAGAATACGATCTGCGTCAAATTAAAAAGCCTGTAAACATAATCTTGATCGCCGATCCGCAGCTCGGACCATACAAAGGAGAAAAATATTTGAATAAAATAATTGACAAGACAATTCAGCTTAATCCGGACTTGGTACTGCTAGCCGGAGACATAATCAACAACGGCATCAACAGCCCGGATGAAACAATACTGCTCGGGCCGTTGCGAAATTTATCCGCCAAAATACCGACTTACGCGGTACACGGAAATCATGAATACGGGGTGAATAAATACAGCCCGTACCAGACAAACAAATCACTGAGTAAGGACCGGAGCGGAGCCGTTAAAATACAATTGGAAAAGCTGGGAGTAAATTTTCTTGTTAATGAGTTGGTTGAGCTGACAATCAACCACGAAAAAATATATTTATTCGGCGGCGATTCTTATCTGGCAGGAAGATTGGATTTTGCAGCGCTGGAGCAAGAAAAAGTACACGATTATCCGGTCATGGCACTGATTCACAACCCAAACGCGATTGTGCTGGCGCGCGAGCACGGAGTGGATTTAATGTTAAGCGGCCATACTCACGGCGGACAAATTAGATTTCCTTTTATCGGCCCCGTGGGCAGAGTGGATTCAATCACCCCAACGGAAATTTACCAAGGTTCATTTGAATTCGGACAGACCAAGTTATTAGTCTCAAGCGGAGCGGGCGAGACCGGACCGCGGGCCAGACTTTTTAATCCGCCGGAGATATATTTGATAAACCTTCACTAGATTAAAGAGTAAATAATTACCAATCGCCAACCAAAAAAAAAGAGTATTAATCAGGCTCATTTTTTTATCCGTATTTGGCAAAAAAACTAAATAAGCCAGCGCAAGGCCCCGCCGGCGAATAAAGTGATTAAGGTGACCAATGTGGCGGCGATGCACACGCCGCCGAAAATTAAAGGCCAGGATTTTTTAAAAGGAATATTAAAAACATAAGCTGCCAATGAGCCTGTCCAGGAACCGGTGAAAGGCAGCGGAATACCAACGAAAATTACCAACGCTATCGCCCCGTACTTGGCGTGTTTGCCGGAAAATTTATCTTCCGCTTTTTTTAAAAACTTAGTCAAAACCGAACCGAAAAACTTTTGTTTAACCACCCAGTCATGGGTAAGCGGTATTAAAAGCAAAATCAAGGTAGCCGGAATAAAATCGCCCAGCACCGCCAGAATCCACGTGGTTAAAACCGGCAATTTATAAACTTCAATTCCGATCGGAATGGCGGCCCGCAATTCGGTTATCGGTATCATGGACAAGAAAAAAACAGCCCACTCATGCGGCAAATCGGCAAACCAGGTAACCGGATTTAGGTTTAACATAATTCAATTTAAAAATTTGCTTAATAGTTGTTTTAACAAAACAATCACTTCCCGCTTATATTAAGGAACAACTTCAGAACGCGTCCCATCAGTGGCGCCGGCCGATTGTTGACCGTCTTCGGTATCGGATGGCCAGATATGGTTGGCAAAGGACCAATCAGCCGCCAGTTTGGCTTGGGTGAACCTGCCCTCATGCGTTTCCGCGCCGAGAATAATAACATTAATCTCGTTTCCCCTATCATTGCCGACCCTCATGGCAAAATTATATCCCGAGGCCGGTATATAGCCTGTTTTGCCAATCAGATAGGCAAAATCATGCTTGATCCAATTCAACAATAACCAATTGGTATTCCACATATGATGCTCTTTGTCGCGTTTCAACGAATAAAGACTAAGTTCTTTCATGGACAATATGTTGGTGATTTCTTCATGACGCAAAGCTTCGTCCAGTAAAATGGATACGTCTGAAGCGCTTGACACGTTGCCGGGGTCCAATCCGCTCGGATCGGTATAATGAGTATCGGTCATACCCAGTTCAGTCGCTTTTTGGTTCATTCTTTCTACAAAAACGTTTTCACTCCGCTCAATATATTCAGCCAAAGTAAAAATCGCTTTGTTGGAGGACGCCACCAATGCCGCCTGCCATAACTGTTCCAGGCTGTAAACATCACCGCGGTAAATATGCGTGCCAATCTTATCATCGCCGACTACCGTGGTAGTGGCCGTCCAATTCAAATCATGCTCCAGCAAAACCAACGCGCTCATCAATTTGGTAATACTGGCAATCGGATGCGCCTGATATGAATTTTTGCTGTACAAGATAACCCCGCTTTCCCTGTCCTTCACCAATACACTGTCTGCGGCAATTTGTTTCTGCGAAAGCATCTCGCCCACCAATTTCGGCCTTTTCCGTTCCGCGGGCGGCGGCGGATCAATCACCACGTCCCCTCCGGCTTCAACCTCCGCTTCTTCAATCACCCTGGCCGCCAAAGAACTACCATTGCCGATCTGTTCGCCGACGGCCACATTAATTAAATCGGAATTAAAAAAAATAAAAAGGGCGGCAAAAACAAATAGAACCAATATTCCTGCCATATTGCGCCACTTGTTTGATATATCATTGTCAACAAAATTCATAATGGTTGTTATCAAATATCGGTTTGATTTTCCAAAAACTGATAATTGCTGAACTTGTCAAATTCGGGCAATTCATCGGCTGAACCGATCCCCAGCTGAGCCATAGCCTCGCTTGAAAGTTGGTAGACCGGTAGCGTCTTTTCCGGATCGTCTTGTTCATAAATCAAGCCGCGCACCAGTAAATTACGCAAAATAACGGCGCAATTCACTCCTCTAATCTGCTCCAGCTCCGGTTTGGTAATCGGGCCGCGATAGGCAATCACGGTTAAGCTTTCCAACTGCGCCTTGGTCAGCTCGTCCTTTATTTCATACTTTAAAAATTTACTTAAGCCGTCCGCGTTTTTCGGATTAGAGGCCATTCGGTATTTATCTCCTGATAAAATAACCGTAATACCACTGTCCTTGCGGTTGAAATCTTCCGTTATTTTACGCAAAACAGACTCGACCTCCTTTTCCTCAGCCCCGATAGCGCCGGCAATATCCTTGGCGTTCAACGATTTTGAGGCCACGAATAGAATTGACTCAATAATTGATCTCATACTTTTTTATCATTATATCGCTAAACAATTTATCCTGCTGCAAACTGACGCTTTTTTGTTTGACCAGCTCTAGCAAGGCTAAAAAGCCCACTATCACTTCGGTCTTGTTATTCGTGCAACCAATGATGTCGCTGAAGTTAAACTTGGCTTTGCTGCGCAGCACACTTCTAATAACATCAATTCGACTTTTGATGGAAATGGCCTTGTCAATTTCAGCTTGCGGCAATGGTTTGGGAGGCTTGACGCGGTTGATTAAATTTTCCATGCTTTCAACCAAGTTTTCCGTATACAAATTTTTGGGTGGAATAAATTTATCCGGAATCTGGATCGGATTTACACGGAAAAAACATACTTGTTCGGATAGCCATTTGTCGTTAAGGCGCTTGGACAGCTCAATAAAAGCCTGATAAAGTTTGAGTTGATCTTCCAGGCTGGGACCATCTTCATCTTCTTGATCGCTGAATTGGGGCAAAAGTAAACGCGACTTTAAATACATTAACTTAGCCGCTACCAGTAAAAAATCAGCCAACTCTTCCGCTTTGTCTTTTTCCAGCTTATCAATATATGCTAAAAATTGTTCCATTACCTGCGATAAGGATACTTCGCATATATCCAATTTCTCTTCTCCGATTAAATTTAACAGCAAATCAAAAGGCCCCTCAAATTGTGCCAGCTTAATTTCAGCGTTCATAATTAATAAAAAAAACTTAATCTTTTTTTTCGTCCAACACCTTGACATGCAACTCTTTCAATCTATTTTTGTCCACCTTGGAAGGGCTGCCGGTCATCGGTTCTTCTGCCTGCTGATTTTTGGGAAAAGCGGTGACCGCTCTAATATTTTTTTCACCCAAAAGCAGCATTAACAGCCGTTCAATGCCGGGAGCAAAACCACAATGAGGCGGCGCGCCGTGGTTGAAAGCTTCAATCATGTGCGCGAACTGTTCATCCACTTGTTTTTTGGAATAACCGGCAATCTCAAAGGCCCGATACATCAGCTTGGGATCTGTATTGCGTACAGCCCCGGAAGATAATTCCAATCCGTTGGCCACGATATCATATTGATAACCCAAAATATCAAGCGGATCCATTTCTTCCAAAGCACGCGATCCGCCTTGGGGCATTGAAAACGGATTATGTGAAAAAATAATTTTCCCGCTTTCTCGGTCACGCTCGTACATGGGAAAATCTACCACCCATGCCCAGGCGATGGTATCCGGATCCGCCAGCCCCATCTTCTGAGCGGCCAAAGTTCTGACCGCGCCCAAAGCCAGGCAGCTTTCCGCCCATTCGCCGGCCGCGAAAAAAAGTATGTCTCCTTTTTTAATTTTCATTTTTTTTCTTAGCGCCCGCAGTTGTTTGGCGGTAAAAAATTTGGTAATCCCCCCCTCAAAATCGTTCTCATATTTCATCCAAGCCAAGCCGTCGACCCCCTGCCGCATAGCCTGTGCGGTAAATTCTTGGTCAATCTGTTTGCGCGTAAATACTGCTCCGCCCGGCACTTTGAGCGCGCGCGCATACTCGGATGTTTTAAAAATCTTAAAATCCGTTCCGACGGCCCAACCACTAACGTCTTCCAGCTCAATACCGAAACGCAAATCCGGCCGATCGCTGCCGTACTTTTCCATAGCCTGTTTGTAGGTAAAACGCGGAAAGGGCTTTTTCCATACTTTTTTGCCGGCCACTTTTTCAGTCAACCGCACAAACAAAGGCTCCATCAAGGCAAAAAACTGATCCTGCTCCATAAAGCTGACTTCACAATCCAGCTGGTAAAATTCACCGGGAGAACGGTCCGCTCTGGCGTCTTCGTCCCTCATGCAGGGCGCGATCTGATAATAACGGTCAAATCCGGCTATCATAAGAAGCTGCTTATACTGCTGCGGCGCTTGAGGCAAGGCATAAAATTTTCCCGCGTGCAGCCGGCTAGGCACCAAATAATCACGCGCCCCTTCGGGCGAAGATACGGTCAATATGGGAGTGGAAATGTCAATAAATCCGTTTTCTTGCATATATTTTCTAATATATGACACTACTTGACCGCGAAACAGGATATTGTTTTTTAATTTTTCTCGGCGCAGTTCCAAATAACGGTACTTCAATCTCAACTCTTCATCTTCCGGGCCTTTTTCCGTATCAAAAATTTCAAAAGGCAAAACTTCTGATTTGGACAGTACCTGCAATCGATCAACCTGCAATTCTATTTCTCCGGTGGTAATCTTTTCATTGACATCCTTTTTGTCCCTCTTTTTCACGATTCCGTTCACCTTAAGCACATACTCGTACTTCAATTTCTTCGCTTTGGCAAAGTTTTTGCACCGATCAGGGTCAAATACCACTTGGGTAATGCCGTACCGATCGCGCAGGTCAACAAAAATCAATGAACCCATTTTTCTGTGTTTGTGCACCCAGCCGGCCAAAACCACTTTTTTGCCGGCTTGCTTCTTGGACAACTCGCCGCATGTATGTGTTCTATACATATATAATTTGAAAATAATTGTTTAAACAAAGTATATATTATCAAAAAAACGCGCCCGGCGCAACATAAAAATCCGGCCGACGGATATATGACTATCCTTAAAATAATCCGACGGCGGTTAAACAGACAGACTAAGGCGATAAGCGATTAACCGTTCTTGGAAAGGGAATGCATTCGCGAATATGCTCCACTCCGCAAATCCAGCGCACCAGCCTTTCCACGCCGATACCAAATCCGGAATGCGGCACCGAACCATAGCGTCGCAAATCCAGATACCATTGGAACTCCTTTTCCGGCAAATTTTCCCGCTTGACGCGTTGCTTGAGCATCTCGTAATCATCTTCTCTTTGCGATCCGCCGATCAGCTCGCCAGCCCCTTCGATGCCGATCAAATCGCTGTTTAATACCAGCTCTTCATCATCCGGATCAATCTTCATGTAAAAAGGCTTGATTTGCCTAGGCCATTTTTCAATAAATATCGGCATATCCGCATGGTCGGTTAAAAGCGATTCGTCATCATTGCCCAAATCTTCTCCATAGGTTATATCCGATCCGAGAGCGCGCAACTCTTCCACCGCCTGCGCGTAGGATATTGTTTTGAATTCTCTTTCCGCCAAGGCGGACAATTTATCAGTGTTTCGCCGCAAAACTTCCAGCTCCGCGGCGCAGCCGACCAGACAATGTTTAACCACCGCCTTGATCAAGTCTTGCTGCAGTCGCTTATTTTCTTTATGAGTCACAAAAGCGGCTTCAGCGTCCATCATCCAAAACTCGCTCAAATGACGCTTGGTGGTTGATTTTTCGGCACGGAAAACCGGTCCGAAATCATAGGCTCGGCCCAATGAAGCGATGGCGGCTTCAATGTAAAGTTGCCCGGTTTGAGAAAGATAGGCGTCTCCCAAATCAAAATACGGCACTCTAAACAAGGTGGTTGTGCCTTCGCAGGCGTTCGGAGTAAGCACGGGCGAGTCAACCCGGATAAAATCACTGTCAGCCATGTATTGATGTATGGCCGCCTCCACCGCGCTTCTGATTTTAAGTATCGCCCATTGTTTTTTACCGCGAAGCCACAGGTGACGATTGTTCATTAAAAAATCCGGACCATGCCCTTTTTTACCGATCGGAAACTCGTCAGCCAACTGAACAATATCTATACTCAGCACTTGCAGCTCGTAAACCTCCCGCTTTTTCGGATGGCGAACCGGAGTGCCGCGCGCCACCAATGAAGACTCGTGGGTTAAAGAATTAACCGCCTGCCAGGTATCTTGATCAACCCCGCCTCGGTCCACCACCGCTTGAATAAATCCGCTTCCGTCCCGCAATTCCAAAAACATTATTTTACCCGAACTGCGTTTGTTGTGCAGCCAGCCGCGGATGGTTATTGGTTTTCCTAAATGAGACGCGATATTGGCGATTGATGTGTTCATAAAATATTGTTTTAATTTGTTTTTTTGTGCTCCGACTCAAAGGCCAGCGGAAGCCAGTCATGAATCCATTGCTCGCTTTGGTATATTAAAAAACTATAAACTAAATTGTGAACTAAAACGTAATATCTTTTATCCATCTGGTTAATCCGCGGCCAAGTTTCACGCAGTAGCATTGGTATTTTTTTCAAAATCAAATGATAATTGCCATGAAAAAATATGGCACCGGATTCAAATTCTTTCTTGCCGGCGCATTTCGGGCATAACATACCGCCCGATCCGTGCCAAAAAATTAAACTTTTTTCCAATCCACAACCAACGCAATGCTCAAGCTGCGGACCAAAGCCGAGCCGCGCCAATACGCGCATGATTACCGCGTCAACCAAATAGGCGCTTGGCGCCCGCGCGCGATTAAGATAATCAAGCCAATCCAGCAGCAAAAAAAACATTTGTTCATCCTTTTCTCCACTCCGACACAATTTGTCAATCGCTGATATGACATATGAAGCCGAGAGTATCTTAACACGATTTTCGTTTATTTGAAAAAAACGCGTCTCAGGCTGTACTTTGGTCAGATGGTCTATTTCTCTACCCGCCGCCATATCAATATCAAGCAATGAAAATGGTTCCAAGTGAGCCGAATTCTTGCCGGTAATCTTTTTAACACCCCTGGCCAACAACTTAATCTTACCTTGATGCTCGGTATAAAAAGAAATGATCTGGTCAAATTCTCTAAAATCGCGCCGCGCCAGCACAATCGCCCGCATATTAATATTTTTTTGTTTGTAGGTAATTCTCTAGCACCAGCATGGCGGCCTTCTCATCCCTGGTGGCCTCTCCGCCCATTTGATCTGCCTGTCTTGAAGTGAATCTTTCGTCAATAAATTCAATCGGCACGCTAATTAAATCCTTTAATTTTTCGGCAAAATCGCGCGCGCGTTTACTGTTTTCGTTTTCTTGATTATCAAGTCCGATCGGCAGACCTATAACCACCCGTTCAATATTTTCCTCGCGTACAAACTCGGCCAGCTTTTTTGCTTTATTTTCAATTACGCCATAAGGCAAAATCACCCCCAGGTCGGTATTAACCCAGGCCAATCCCACTCTTTTTTCTCCGTGGTCAACTGCAAGTATGTTCATAATTATTCTTGTTTTCTTTCCTGCGGCCTTCTGGTAACAACCAGGGGCTCGTTTTCGGTTACCACCACCGTATGCTCAAAATGTGCCGATAAGCTGTGATCCCTGGTGGCCACGCTCCAACCGTCTTCGGCTGTAACCACTTCATGGCCGCCTAAAGTAAGCATCGGTTCAATGGCGATAACCACGCCCGGCTCCAATCGCCAGCTGTCTAAATCAGGATCATAATAATTAGGCACTCGCGGCGGTTCATGCACGCCGTGACCGACGCCGTGCCCTACCAAATCTCTCACTATGCCATAGCCCAAAGGCAGCGCATATCGTTCAATCGCTTTGCCGATATCGGCTATACTGTTGCCGACCCGACACTGTTTGATACCCACTTCCAAGGCTTGTCCGGTGGCTTCAAGCAAATTCTCAGCCTGCCTTGATATTTTTGCCACCGGCACGGTAATTGATGTATCCGTGTACAAGCCATGCTTTGCGGCCGGATATTTCATGCCTATATCCATACTGACAATATCACCGTGTTGTAAAACTTTTTCCCGGGAAGCGATGCCGTGCACTATTTCTTCATTAACGCACGCGCAAATACTGGAGGGAAAAGGCGGATCGGTTTTTTTTGTTTGATAATTCTTAAAAGAAGGCAAACCGCCCGCTTCGGCAATCAGTTGCTCGGCCCGTTTGTTAATATCCCAGACCGAAATTCCGGGATTTACCATTTTTGTCAATTCTTCCAAAATTTGTCCCAAAATTTTACCGCCACTCTCAATTAACTGTATTTCTTTTTTTTTCTTGATATATGCCATAAGTTTACCCATCTTTATCTTTTTTTATATTAACAGAAACAAACAAAAAAGCAAGTAAAAAACTCCGCTTAAAGTAAAATATAAGCAATAATTTCAACAACAAAATGATTAGTGAATGAACATGGAGTCGCCAAAGCTGTAAAAACGGTAGCGCTCGGCGACCGCTTCTCGATAGCATCGCAGAACATATTCGGTGCTGCCGGCAAAAGCCGCGACCAACATTAAGAGAGTGGATTTTGGCAGATGAAAATTAGTAATTAAAGCATCAACTATTTTGAATTCAAATCCCGGTGTGATGAATATATCAATTTCACCGCAATACCGATCCGCTTTTTCTTTTTGTAAAATGGCGGCCACACCTTCCAAAGTTCTGGCGGTGGTGGTACCGACCGCTATCACCCGTCTTTTTTCTCGCTTGGCTCGATTGATTTTGTCGGCCACGCCCTCCGTTACTTGTACCCATTCGCTGTGCATGGAATGATCCTCCACTATTTCGCTTTTCACCGGCAGAAATGTCCCCAATCCCACGTGCAGAGTTACCGCGGCGAATTCTACACCGATATTTTTCAACTGCTTGATCAGTTTTGGAGTAAAATGAAATCCGGCCGTGGGAGCGGCTACCGAACCTTCGCGCTTGGCGTAAATGGTTTGGTAAAAATCAAGTTCGCGAGGCCGGTCTTTGATATATGGCGGCACCGGCACATGACCGTACCGATTGGCTTTTTTTCTTACCTGCTTTTCATTGTCGGCAAACTGCGCCAAAATGGTGCCGTTGGGCTCTTTGAGCAAAACATCACAAAAAAACCCATCAGCAAAACATATTTTAGCGCCCGCCCTGACATGTCGCCCGGGCCGCGCCAATACTCGCCATACTCCGTCATTTTCCATCGGCCGCACTAAAAAAATTTCAATGTCCCGAGAATGATTTCTCAGTGCTCGGCCGGTCCTTGAAACCAAGCGTCCATAGAGACGCGCTTTGAATACCCTTGAATTATTCCAAATAATTAAATCGCCGGCCTTTAAAAAACGCGGTAAGTCAAAAAAATGATGATGGAAAATTTTTTTTTCTTGCTTATTAACCACCATCAATCTGGAATGATCGCGAGGGCGGACCGGCCGCTGAGCGATCAAATTTTGCGGCAAATTAAAATCAAACTGCGAGGCGCGCATAAAATTCAGCGTAAATACCGAGCCACGTTATAATTGTGCTCTTCCAGAGTCTTGGCATAAATCACTTCTCCGCTGTCAAGAGTGGTCAAAAAATACCAGTAGTCATTTTCCCGCGGATAGATGGCCGCCTCAATTGATTCCAATCCGGGAGTACCGATTGGCCCCAACGGCAGGCCCGGATATTTGTAGGTGTTCCAATATGAATCAATCGCGCGCTCGTTTTGTGACGTAAACACCGTGCCGTTGCCACCCAGAATGTAATGAATAGTGGAATCGGCTTGCAAAGCCCAGTTCATATCAAGTCGGCGCCAGAATATATCGGCAATCAATGCTTTGTCTTCAGCGCCGCGCGCCTCGCGTTCCAAAACACTGGCCATGGTCAAAGCCTGAAAAAAAGTGCGGCCTCGCGCTCGTAAATCTTGATACATCTTATCGGTAATCTGCCCGTTTCTATGGACTAAAAGTTTTTCAACTACTTCTGAAAGAGCGGCATCCCGGTATACTCGATAAGTGTCCGGAGCCAAATATCCGTCATAACTTAGATACCGCGGCTTGTCCCGCAAAATTAAAAGATCCAGTTTATTAAATCGGTCGGTAGGAAGATTCTCATGTTCTCCGATCCGGTAATCAACAGCCGGCTTGCCCAGCAGGGCAAAAACTTCTTCTTCCGCGGCCACGCCTTGCTCGTCCAAATAAGTCGCTATCTCGCGCAGTGTCCAACCCGGTATGATTGTCAATGTTTTTTCTATCGCCTGCCGCGGATCACGCAGCGCGTCCGCCACTCTGGCCATTGTAATCGGAGCCTCAACATTGTATTTTCCTTGCTCAATTTGCCGGTCTATTCCCTTGTACACCAAATATTTATTGAACAACCAGGCATTGCCGATGATATTCTCGCTTTCCAACCGCCGTCCCAATTGCGGCACGGTTTCTCCGGGCAGCACATTAAAAGTGGCGCTGTCGGCTCGTTGCGTCTCAACCCAATAAATCTGGCCATAAAGCCAGGAAAAACTGATCACGATTGAACTGAAAAAAATCAGCAGAATGATTTTAAACATATTAAAGATAGTGATCCATTCCTTGACGTTCAATTTTTTTTAACATTTTTTTAATATTGGTTATCTCATCTTTATGGCACACAAAAAGAACATCTTTTGTGTTCACCACCATAATTCCCTCCAAGCCGGCCGTGGCCACCAACTTTTCATCTTCTTCCGAATAAATCAAACAGTCCTTGTCTTGACGCGAAACCACCTTGCCGCGATAAAAATTTTTTTCCGGATCCGGCTGTAAAGTTTCTTTAAGCGCGTAGAGTGTTCCCGGATCGCTCCAGCCCAAATTAACCTTCAGTACCAAGGCTTCGCTCGCTTCTATCTTTTCCAGTATGGCTTTGTCAAAATGCAAAGGTTCCAATTGCGGATAAATTTGTTCAAGTTTGCTCTCATCGGCAATGATTTGTGTCAGTTTGGCATGCGTTTGAGGCACGTGTTTTTCATAAAGCGATAAAACAAAATCAATATTAAACACAAAATAGCCCGGATTCCACAGCCAGCTGCCGCTGGCCAGCATTTTTTCGCATAAAACCAAATCCGGCCGGTATTTCCAGCCTTCAAAAGCATGTATATCACTCTCCAGTTCAGCCCCTACTTTGATCCAGCCCAAATTCTCATTGGCAAATCGCGGTTTTTCAGCCAAAAAAACGATTTTATCCGGGTCATCTTCCACCAATGATCGGGCTCGCTTCAGAGCGGCCGTAAATCTGTCCGGATAGTCAACAAAATGATCGGACCAGAGCAAAGTGACCGTGCCGGAAAAGCCTTGTTTTTTCAAACGCATCAAGGCCAATCCGACAGCCGGAGCCAAATCCCTGCGAGCCGGTTCAAACAAAATATTATCCTTTTTAAAGTCCGGCAGCTGATCAAGGATTAATTGTTCGTAATCTTGATTAGTGGAAATGTAAATATTGTCACGACCGAATTCTTTTACTCGGTCGCAAGCCATCTGCAGAGTGGAACGGTCTGATTTCAATTTTTCAAACTGCTTGGGCGTGCGCCGTCGGCTGATCGGCCACAAGCGGGTTCCGGCGCCGCCGGCGAATATAATTAATTTCATAGTATGATATTTTTTACAAAAGTATAGATCGGCTGGGCGATATTGGATAAAAGCCAAAAAGAAAAGAATGAATAAAAAAATGCCACCATGATTGCTCCCAAAATATCCCGTGGATAATGCACTCCGGCATAAACCCTTCCCACGCCTATAAGGAAAGCGCAAATCAAGCTTAGCAAGAAAAAACAAAATCCCGCTCCCAGCAAATATGGTATAATGGCCAGTACTAAAGCTATGGTGGTGTGGTCCGATGGAAAAGACTTCCAGGTCTTGTACGGAGCAAATAGCTGTTTGATTCGCGGAAACTCGACGATCGGCCGGCGCTTGGACAACATTATTCCCAGCAGCCAATTGGTGGCGATAGCGAAAGCGAACGCGCTCAGAAGCAGCTTGACAAACAACACAAACCGGGCCGGATCTTCTTCGCTAAAAGCGAGCACGCCCCAGCTTAACACAATAAAAGCCAAAATGTAAATAAGCCAGTGGGAAAACACCAACATGACGATATCCAGCCATTTTCTTCTGCCTATCTGCTTATTGGTCCAAAAAAACAGCTTATGGCTCCAGCTTAACCTCATAATACGATCAATGTAAATATATGCATATATGATAGCTAAATTATGCCAAATTTGCAACATTTCAACAGCCTAAAAATCATTGCCGGCCGTTACTATTGATTTTTGTTTCAATTTAGTGTATAATCCATCTGAGTTTTCATATTCTTTAACTAAGTGAATGGAAAAAAGATATGGCATTACCAGCAAAAAAAAGGACCAGAACATCAAAAAGGCAACGCGCTTCTCACTTTGCCTTGGATAAAATATCAGTTGTCAAGTGCGAAAAATGCGGCCAACCGTCAAGACCGCACCGAGCGTGCCCTAATTGCGGATACTACAAAGGAAAAATGGTAATTGATGTTAAAAGCAAAGATAATAAAAAAAGTAAATAAATCAATACAAAAAAAGTTCATTTAACCAAAATAAAATATGTCAAGCAGACATTTAGCTCGTTCCATAGCCATGCAAAGCTTGTATCAATGGGATTTCAAGGGTCGGCCAACCGCCGTATTGCCGGCTATTATAGAACACAATTTGGAAGAATTCGGTCCCGGACTGGAAGATGAAAAAAAATTTGTTCATGATACGGTTGACGGCGTGATAGATCATCTGAATAAAATCGACAAATTGATCGAAAACTTTTCCACAAACTGGCCGCTGGAGCAGATATCAATCGTGGACAGAAATGTCTTGCGCATTGGGGTGTACGAGTTAAAATTTAATGACAATATTCCGGCCAAAGTAGCAATTAATGAAGCCATAGAACTGGCTAAAAATTTTGGCGGCGGCGCTTCCGGTAAATTTGTTAACGGTATATTGGGAGCGATTTACCAACAGATGGACAATGACGACAAACAACAAAATACCAAAGCGGAAGGGGAAAAGCAAGCGCGAGCTGACAATAATTGATTATTATTAAGATAATATAAACAGCCTTTAATCTTTTGTATACCTTTTTTTAAACAGGTATACAAAAAAATATGGGCTTTTTAAAATAAACAGTATGGTCGTACAAGCCTATAGAGAAAAAAAATTCTCCCGATTGGAGGAAAACATCGGTATTAAATTTAACAATCCCGATTTGTTGGTGCAAGCGATGGTGCATCGCTCGTTTTTAAACGAAAATCGTGATTTTCCTCTGCCCCACAACGAAAGAATGGAATTTTTAGGAGACGCGGTTTTGGAGCTGGCGGTAACCGAGTTTTTGTTTGAAAATTATCTTAATCCGGAGGGCGAACTGACCAACTGGCGGGCGGCACTGGTAAACGCTAAAATGTGCGCCCGAGTGTCCAATGAACTGGACTTGAATTCTTATCTTTTTCTCAGCCATGGCGAACAGAAAGATGACAGTAAAAAAGCGCGCGACTATATACTGTCAAACGCGATTGAAGCTTTGATCGGAGCGATATATTTGGATCAAGGCTGGGATATTGCCAAGCAATTCATTCTCCGCAATATTGTTGACAAACTGCCCGAAGTGCTGGAAAAAGGCTTATGGATGGATCCGAAATCCAGATTCCAGGAAGCATCACAGGAAAAAACCGGGGTTACACCCATGTATAAAGTTCTCAAAGAAGAAGGTCCGGATCATGATAAACTGTTCGTGGTCGGCGTCTATTTGGACAAACAAAAAATAGCGGAAGGCGAAGGCGGCTCAAAGCAGGAAGCGCAAGTGGCCGCGGCCGAACAAGCTCTGGAAGAAAAAAAATGGAAAGGGCCGAAAGTGGAAATTCTGGAACGAGGGCCGGAAGATTTGATCGGATAAAATTAGGCGCCGTTAGCTCAGTTGGTAGAGCAGTTGCCTCTTAAGCAAACGGTCGAGGGTTCGAATCCCCCACGGCGCACCGAGCGGCTTCGCCGCTTTAAAATTTCACGCACCCGTAGTTCAACTGGATAGAACGCCTGGCTTCGGACCAGGAAGTTGTGGGTTCGAATCCTGCCGGGTGTACTCAAGTACGGGCTGTTAGCTCAGTTGGCTAGAGCGTTGCATTCGCATTGCAAAGGCCGCCGGTTCAAATCCGGCACAGTCCACAAAAAACAACCCAAATGAATGGGTTGTTTTTGTTTTATTCTTTTTTTTACTTTTTGCCGTACTTTGACAGCATTACGGCTACGTTGACCGCGGACAAACCAACCAATGAATACACGATTCTGGAAAGCATTGACATGTCGCCGAAAAGAGTGGCCACCAAGTCAAAATTCAATAATCCGACCAAACCCCAGTTTAAACCGCCTACCACCACCAATACCAAAGCGACCCAATCCAGCCAATTTAATTTTTTCATATGACAAGCATTTTTTTGTATAAATATTAAAAGCGACCTTTATTTTACTGTTGCTATTATACCATAAAACGGCATTTTTGTGAAAATAAACCCCCGCCAAATTGGCGGGGGGTTACTTTTAACTGTACCCAAGAAGATATACGTTAGGAATATTACGAGCCGAAACCTGTAAGACCCTAGAGCATATCCCCATGCTTGTCGTGGGCACAGAGCGTTGTATCACTGGGCAAATAAAGGGTCGAATCCAGATATACAAAGCTCCGTGCCCCTCTTCGCGCCCTGACCAAATCAAGGGTGGCACAGTTGTAAATTTTGTTTTCGTTAGCACGGCAACGCAAAATTTTGCTCTATGCTTAAGCTAACATACAATTTTAGCAAAAACCAGATATATTGTCAAGAGATTTACTCGGCAACCAGCTAAATTACGCTAATTTATGCAAAAAAATTAACTGACCATACCTTAATCGCTTTCTTCGGCCACGCTATTATCATCCGTATTTTCAGCTTCATCAATTCCAATTCCAACCAGGCATATCTCGGGCAGCGGCCGGTAATGGGAAGAATACACTATTTTTTTCTCGTCTTCACCCGGTAATTGCCTAACGTAAGTGAAATACGCGTTCGCTCCGGTATATGCGTGCTGACATTGTTTTTCACCCGGATCCAGCTTGGTCGTTTCCACGATTCTGGTTTCACCGGGGGGAATCCAAGCGGTAACCTTGGGATGAGTATAATATGCCTTGCGCCCGTCATCGGTCCCCCACAAGGTGAATATAAGCTCCATGCGGTTGTAGTCGGCCTCGGCCTGCAGCAACACATAGTTGTCAGTATCGTTTTTGAATTTAAAATCAGGAGCCGGATCATAAATGGTAGCGTCCGTGCCGGGCAAGCCGTTGACCGGATCATCGTAATAATGTACCACCAGCGAATGGTTGCGCCTCTCCACTATCTCCATGCCCGAGTTCATGGCCATTCTGAATAAAGTGGTACCGATCTGGCACAAGCCACCGCCGATCTCCGGCTTTATCTCATCGCCTTTGATAACCAATTCCGGGTAATATCCGCCTTCAATGGTAAACGGCCTGGTGTAAACCAAGGTGGAAAAAATCTCATCCGGCTTAACCAACACACCGTTCAATTTGGCCACCGCGTTGGCGATATTTCTGATTCTGTTTCTCGGACTGCCGGAAAAGTCGGAAATACCCACTCCCAGAACTTCCGCCACCCCAAGATCATTAACCTGCCCGGTCTTTATCTCCGGCTCTACCTGCTCAATTGCCAGCTGCACCTGTTCAACCAACCCCTCGTCATGCCAGCTGCGTTGTAAAATGGCGTCATTGATTAAATCATAACCACCCTCCTCGTCAAGACTGATTCCGGGGCGCGACCCTTTAAATTCCACCACCCGGCCGTATTGATTCATTTCAAACCTGGCATTTTCGGCCTGTACATCCACGATCGGCGCCACGTTTATTTCAAAATAGCTTAAAACCGCGTTTTTATCCAGACCAAAACCGATTTCTTGTTGATCATTTTTCTGCACTTGCAGCCAATCGCGTAGATGACTCAATTTCAAAAACCAATTGTATTCTCTGTTCAAATGCGGATCGGTATAACTGAGCCTCAATCCTCCTAAAGCGAATATATCGGCCAGCCTTGGTTCAATTAATTCCACATCGCTTTCAACTATTGTCGGTTCGGTTTTCTTGTTCTCAATATATATATCCACCGGTTTCAACTTGGACCAACCATGCTTAATCTGAGCCGGTACCGTATCAAGGACATAAACCACTCCGGGGGAAGATGACGTTATTTCGTAATCAAGCGGCACCACGCTCGTTATTTCAATATTGGCATTACGATGCTCCCGCTGGTGCGGCTGAAAACGTTCTCGCAGAATTTCCATAATTTTTTGCTGATTGACTTGTATGTTCTCAATTAAGAGCCTTTGTGAGTTTAGCCGGCTTGCAATCACGTTGTAGATATTGGAAAGCAAATCATCTCTTTTTCCATAAGCAAGCAGACGATCTGCCTCTTTATGCGCGTCCACGTAAACCAAATCAATGGAGCCGTCCTCGCCCACAATCAAGGGTGAAAGTATTAATTGCTGCCGTTCACCGGACGGGGCGTCAAAGCTGAATTTCAAACCTTGACTCGTCAGCTGGTCATTTTTTGACTGTATCAAATCCACCAGCTCGTATCTTTTCATTCCTCCGATCAAATATTCTCCCAAATAAATGCCGGGGTTGACTCGATTTTGATAGCTGCCGGCGTAGCTCAAAAGTCCGAGAAAAAATCCGGATGAGACCACCACCAATATAATTAAAAAAATCCACAGCTTTTTCCAAGGGAATGCCGGTTTTCTTCTAAAAAGTCTGACTATTTTTTCGCGCGCGCTGTCTTTATCAAGCATCTTTTTTCACTCCTCAATAATGGTTATTGGAACCTTGCCTCCGCTAACCTGTTTTGGCGCTCTAATCAGAAGCACTCCATTTTTGTACTCGGCGCGAGCCGCGTCTCCCTTGACATGGCTGGGCAGCACTATGGTGCGGGAAAATTTACCCCAAAAACATTCCCGATAAAAAAAATCCAGGTTTTTGTCAGGCAACGGAAAATTACGACTGCCTCTCACAGTGAGAAGATCATGGTGGATAAAAACTTCTATCTTGTCGGTCAACGCTCCGGCCATGGTGGAGATAACCACGATTTCATCTCTGGTTTCAGCCACATCTATGGCCAACTGTCCTTCCACGTGCTCGCTGTGCCAATCATCGGAAATCTCCATTCGCGAAGGCTCGGCCGATGCTTTGGCGTCCGCGCCGTCCTTGGCATTGAGAATCATCTCAAAAACTGCGGATTTTTTAGGTTCCTGATTCATATGTGACTATTATATACCAAAATACCAATTTGGTAAATAAAAAAACCGTATAATCCGGCTTAAGAAACCACCATTTGGTTTTTTAAATATTATGGCGGAAGGGGCGGGATTCGAACCCGCGGTCCGCTTGCGCGGACAACAGTTTTCAAGACTGTCGCATTCAACCGCTCTGCCACCCTTCCCTGCGGCGGAGAGGGGGGGATTCGAACCCCCGAGCCGCTTGCGCGACTAACACCTTAGCAGGGTGCCCCTTTCAACCACTCAGGCACCTCTCCTTAATCAATAACAGGCATATTATAGCAAAAAAACACCACTTGGTCAATACTAAAGCATAAGCATTGAATTTAACATATTTTAATGCTAAAATATACTTAATATTAAACTAAATCAGATATAGCGAACAACCATGAAAATTGCCATGATCGGGCAAAAAACCATTCCTTTCGTCAGGATAGGGGGCGGTATTGAAAAGCACGTGGAAGAGCTGTCCATACGATTAGTTAAACAAAGCCACCAAGTATGGGTCTATTCCAGAAATTGGCATACCAAGAGAGGTAATCACCAAGAAAGATACAAAGGGGTGGAAATAATTTATCTGCCTTCCATTCCCACTAAAAACTTGGGTACCATTTCTCACGTACTGCTCTCCACTTTGCATGTTTTATTCAAAAAAGTGGATATTATTCATTTTCATGGAGTGGGTCCCTCCACCCTGGCCTGGATTCCGCGCCTGTTCAAGCCGCGAGTCAAGGTGGTAGTTACTTTTCACAGCATTGACCGCTTTCACAAAAAATGGGGCAGGTTCGCGAGAGCATATTTAAGCTGGGGTGAATGGACCGCCTGTCATTTTCCGCATCGCACCATAGCGGTCTCGCGTTCCATTCAGCAGTACTGCCGCGAAAAATTCGGTAAAAAAATTTCCTACATTCCAAACGGCGTTGATCTAAAGGATGATATTAAGCCGGAAGACGATAAGCTAAAAAAATTCGGACTGAAAAAAAATCAATATATTCTTACCGTAGCCCGCTTGATCAAACACAAAGGCATACATCATTTGATAAAAGCATATATTAGATTGGAAAAAAGATATGGAGACGAAGACAAGAACTGGCCTGGTGGCAAAAAAATGAAACTGGCCATAGTGGGAGCTCCAAGCTTTACCGATGATTATCTTCAGTATCTGAAAAAACTGGCGGCCGAAAGCGAAAACATTTTGTTTGTCGGCTTTCAAACCGGCAAAACACTGGCCCAACTGTTCGTCAACGCCTATCTTTACGTGCATCCATCCGAATCCGAAGGACTTGCTTTATCCATACTGGAGGCCATGAGCTACGGTAAATGCGTGCTGGTTTCAAACATCGCCGAAAATCTGGAAGCGGTGGGCGACACCGGTCGCGTATTCCGGTCCAAAAACATAAAAAATCTGGAACAAAGCTTGGATCAAATATTGCGCTCAAAAAAAGAAATCAATCGCTGCGGGCGAGAAACTCGCGCCTTCGTCAGAAAAAATTTCAACTGGGATGATATTGTGAAACAAACCGAAGAACTATATAAAAAACCGTTTCACGCAACTAGCCGCGCAAATAACAAAATCCGCCTACCGCGCAATCCGGGTATTTTTCTTTGAGCGCCGCGGCCGCCGCCCGCATGGTAGCGCCGCTCGTGTAAACATCATCCACCAGGATGATCTTTTTTTTATCAAGGGCAGCCGAATCTTTGGCGGTAAAAGCACCGGTCATATTTTTAATTCTTTGCGCGCGCGCCAACCGTGCTTGCTGCCCGGTGTTTTTAACCCTTATCAAAGCTTCAACCACGGGCAAATTTAATGCTCGTCCGACCGACCGCGCCAAATAATCGCACTGATTGAACCCTCTTTGCGCTTGTCTTTTTCTATGTAGCGGGATTGGACAAACGCAATGGAAACCGGCAAAAATATCTCCGTGCGTAAATAGAAATTTACTGATATTGTCGTTAATAACGGGCAGCAAGTCTTGCACAAAATTATACTTGAAATTTTTAACCAATTCAGCCTGAATGGATTTATCGGTATTTTTATGCATCGCAATCATCATGAACAGATCACTTTGATGATGACAAGATGGACAAACCCTGCCACCGACGGAAATTTGGTGGCACGCCGGACAACAAAAAATACCGTCCGCGGCGGCATTCGCATCGCATTTTTCGCATAACCACTCCCCTTCTTTGTCACAACCCAAACAAAAGACAGGAAAGATGTATTGCTTTAAATTGTTAAATAAATATTTCAGCATAGCTTGTTACACTATGCCGAAAAAGAGATTAAATATCGCTAAATTTTTTACAAAAAAATATTAAAGCTATTTCCAGTAAAGCCCGTCCACTTTCCACTCTCCGTATTGTTTAATCAGATCAATTGTACCGGACAGATTTTCCACTTCCTGAGAATCCGCCGTTTCGGTAATTCTTTGCGCTTCCAGCTCCAATTCCGCCATGGTATCGGTTAAGGACAATACTCTGGAAGCGATGACCCGGGTAGTGACGCCGCGGTAATCGACCGACTGTTCCTCCCTTTGCGTATTCATCCACGCGGCCATTTTATCGGTAACCAAAGGCAGAGTATCTTCTACGTGTCGGTTGTCGTTTTGGTTGGAATATGTGCCGAAGCGCTCCACGAAAATTCTAGCCATTTGCTTGACATAAATATCTTCACTGTAGGGTTCGGTCCGCGTCTCGCTCGGCATTTGTCGGCCCATTTGTTCGCGCACGTCCCGGTCAATTTGTTCAACTTCTTGCTCGGCCGTTACCGGTTCGGCTTGCCGGTCGGTCTCAGGCGCCTGTTCGGATTTGAAAAAAAACATATACAGAAGCAAAACCGACAGCACTATACCCACGACAATGCCGACAACCATAAATATTCTTTTTCTAATATCCATCATATATTTTAAAATTATGTTTCTTGTTTGCGCAACACTTCTTGTTCAAATTCTTTTTTCGCTTTTTCAATCTCCAGCAGCTGGCTCGGATCCGAGGTTATCAATTGGTCTTCGGTATACGAGGCCACCACTTTAATGGCCGCGTGCTTGAGGCCGGCGAAAAATATTCCTTCTCCGACAGCGCTTTCCAGCAGCAGATACTTCTCTCCTTCGGTCAGCATGAATGTTTTTTGAATCATATCCACCGATGCCGGAGACTGGCGCAGCAATAGCTGCAGCGCCGAGTTGGTTACGATCGCCTGTCCATATTGCGAACGCAAAAAGTCATTCACGTCTTGCGTAATGGTGGTTACTCCCAAATAGTATTTTCTGGCCCTTTTTACCAAAGCATATATGAACTTGGCCGAATCTTCATGCGTCATCAGCCACCAGGCCTCGTCAATCACCAGAATGCGTTTTTTACGCTCCGATCGGACCACGTTCCAGATATAGTTTATCAAATTATAAATAGCCATTGGGCGCAACTCGTCTTCCAGATCGCGCACGCTGAACACCACCAGCTGGTTTTGCATGTTGACGTTTGTCGGTGAATTAAACAAGCCGGCAAAGGTACCTTCGGTAAATTTTCTCAGCTTCAAGGCCAAATTTTCCGCTCCTTCCATGCCTTCCAAAATATCCAGCAAATCCTGCATGATCGGCGGATCAATCGCGGACAAATCCGACTCGGCCGTGATATCCTTTTTGGCGTAAGTTTCAAGCAGTGCCCGATCCATGATTGAATCTTCTTGCGGGGTGAGAGAACCGAACATAACCCTGATCAGCCCTTTCAGTGTAATGACCGCGCTACGGATGACGTCTTCGGTGGATATCTGCTGACCCACCGGCCGCGGCAGATCAAACGGATTGACTTTGCTTTCCGAAGACAGGGAAATGTTTACATATGTCCCTCCCACCGCTTCGCTCAGATGCATATATTCCATTTCCGGATCTATTATTATTATATCCACTCCAAACATCAATGAACGCAGCACTTCCAGCTTGACCGCGTACGATTTGCCCGCGCCCGAGGTGGCGAAAACCACCATGTTGGCGTTCTGCAAAGAAAAACGATCAAATATTATCAAGCTGTTGTTGTGCCGATTTATGCCGTAGAGTATGCCATCGTCGCTGGTTAGTTCAGACGATATAAAAGGAAAAGAAGAGGCAATGGGCGAGGAATTCATGTTAAAGGTGATCATCAGCTCGTCAATACCGACCGGCAAGGTGGAAGTGAACCCTTGTTCGGACTGATACAAAACATGCTTGGTGTAAATCAGCTTGGAGGAAAAAATATTTTCCACGTCTTCGGTAATCTTATCCAACTCTTCTTTGGATTTGGAATAAACCGTGACGTAAAAAGCGAATTGGAAAAAATGCTCTATGCCCTGGGTCAGATCGTCGCGCAGCTGCTCAATATCGCGCAAGGCTGTTTCGCGCAACGGGTCGCGCGGCGCTCCCTTTTCCGCGTCCGCGGTCAATTGAGCGGACAAAGCACCAACCTTCTTTTTTAATTGTTTTAATATTATACCCGCGGGAACCGGATAAAAGAACATGGAAACGTCCATGGTAAAATTCAAATTTAAAATCGGAGAGCTCCAGCCGACCGCTATATACCGCGGAAAAGTGATCACGAAAATGGTGCGTAGATAAATATCTCCCAGCTGCACGAAATTGGATTCCACTCGGAAAGCGGACGGCGCGATCAAATCACGAATAGCTACCGTGCCTTCGCGGAAAACTCGCTCTTCTTCCAAAGTGATTAACTGCTCCTTGGTTTTCTCCTCTTGTTCCTTGGCTTTTTTTTTGGATTTTTTTTCTTTCTTGTCTTCGGTTGTAATTGGTTTAAACGGCATAAATAACTTTTTTTAAATGTTTTCAACCTGCAACTCTTCTATCGGCTGCAAAGATTCGGCAAAAGATATATCCGGATTGTAAGTGGAATAATACAATTCTATCAAGGCTTGCGTGTCAAGTTGGACCACTGACAAACCCATCGTCTCCAAGCCGCTTATCACCTGTCTCACCCGCAGATCCAAATCATATTTCCTCTTTTTAAACTTTTCCTGCCTCAAGCGCAAAGTCAAAGCCGGTTTCAGCACTTCTTTGAACCTTGACCAAAAGCTTTTCTTTTTGTTGCTCAGCGGATCGTAGGGTACCACCACGAAAAATTTTTTGGTCATGATTTGCCCGATTTCCACCATCTCTTCCACAAAAGCGCGATAGTCGGCAATCTGCACCCGCAGCAGCTCATTAGGCTGCTCTTTCTCCGCCCGCACCAACTTTTCCAAATACGGCTTGACGCGCAAACGCCGAGACTGCACCACTATTTGAAGCGGAAAATCAATGGAATTCAAAAAGCTGACATAAGAAGAAATCAAAGCATTCTGTTCATCCTCGGACTTGAGCGCGAAATTGATGCTGGAAGTAATCAATACCGCCCGTAAAGTGCCGTCTTTGAGCACCAAGACTCCTTCTTTGATTTCGGAAAAAGGCAGATAAGACTGGGTGGACGGCCGCTTTTGTTTTTTTGCTTTTTTCTTTTTATCCTTCATAAAAATTTATCTGTTACTTCTTTGAAAATTATTGGCGCCGGCATAATATCCGCCCGTATTTACGATCAGCGATAGATCCCTGATATGCGTGCGCCCGGCTCTTTTGCGTTCTTCCGCGCTCGGAGCGGCTTTCTCGGTGCCTGCTTCGCGCAGAAATTCAAGCTCTTTCTTGCTGTAGGTCTTGTACCAAATACGCAGACCGGGCTTGCGCAAAGTCTGTAAAATATTCAAAACCAGATAATGAAAAGGTTGCCCGCCAATCTTGACGAACGCGAACAAAATGGCGATTCCCAAAACAACCACCAGCACACCGATAAAATATGAAAAATCCAAAAACCGGTAAGCCAAAAAGATAAAAACCCCGGCCACGAGCAAAATTAAAAATTGCCGGGTGGTAATCGGTCCGAATATCTTATCCTCCACGTCAATAAATTGCGGCACCACGAACTGCTGCATAGCTATAATTTCAACTTGTTATTAAGATCAATTAAAGCCAAAAACTCATTCATTTTTAAATTCCTCTCTTTGCCTTCAGTCAAAATCTCGGCTATTTTACGATCACTCATCAAAGACGCCTTGATCACCGCTTGATAGCTGCGGTACAAAGGGTTGTCAAACCAGGCCTCAAGCGCGTCCAGATAGAGCAGATAGGACTCTTGCTTCAGCACGGTAAACTTGTCCATTACCATATCCGCGGCCACTTGGGGATCTTTGGCCAAGCGCCTAAAATCGGTCAAAGAAAAGGTGGCCATCTCTTCCACCGGTCCCATGGCGCGGCTCTCGCTCTCCGGATCAACCACGTCCCGCACCACCGGCTTCAATTCTCTGACATCCACGCGCGTGGGGGGAAAGCTTTTATCCGCTTGCGAAGTGTCCGGTTGAGGCACACGCGCGGATGATTCGGCCGCTTCCTCGGGCGGAGGTTCGACCGCCTCCGACTTCAGAGCGCGGATATCTTTGCCATGCCTTTGCATCACCGTGTGAATGGCGGCCAGCAATTCCCTGACATTATCTCGGCTCAAGTCCAAGCCGCCTTCGGATTGATGTTTTTGGGCGTATTCCAGCAGCTGATCATCGCCGCGCACTCCTTTGACCCGAGTGGTGATAAGCATATCAAGACGCCCCCGCAATTCCGGACTAACCTCAAATTCCAGCTCGGACGCGATCTCATCCACCATGTCGGCGTAGCTGTTGACCACGCCGCTTTCCGGTTCGGACGCTTTGACCGCCGGCCGCCGCTCCACTTGAGCTGAAGGCTTTTGTTCGGTTCGGGTCCGCGGTTTTTCCGCCTTGGGCAATTGTGTTTCAGCTTCGGATTTTCGCTCGGGTTGCGGCTTCATTGCCGCGGTCGACGGTTCCTGCTTCACGGCATTTTTTTGCTTGGCAGCTTTTTGCTTTTCAGGTGTTCCACCATCCGACCGCGCGACATTATCGGTTTTAAAGCGGTACATTTTAATTTTTTTCGGCTCTTCTTCTTTCTTTGGCACATTGCCCGGCTTTTTGAAATTCAACTCGCTCTTTTGTTCTTTATCGGCTGTCGGCTCTTTACTGACTGTCGGCTCTTTACTGACTGTCGGCTCTTTACTGACTGTCGGCTCTTTTTTGTCTTTTGTTTTTTTACGCTCGGCGGCTTTGGCCTGATCTTTAAATCTGTCTTTAACCGGGGTGGTAGTGGAAAGAGCGTCCTCGCTCGCTTGAACGGGCAAATTTTTCTTGTTCTCGGTTTTTTTAACCCGGTCCAATTTGGTAGCTTCAAAGTCGTTTTTCTTTTTCAATTTTTCAAGATCCGAAATCCGGTCCGCTTGCTTTGTCCGTTTTGGCTCGGATTGTTTCTTTTTTTCTTCGGTTTGCGTGCCCACGGCCTGTTCCAACGTAATTTGTCCTTGTTTGTATTTTCTAAACTGATCCAAAGTCAAACGCGCCACGCTGCCGTCTGACTTTTTTACCGGTACTGTGATTTGTTTGTTATTGTCCGCCATAGACAATTATTTATTTATTAATTTTTTCATTCCATTTGAATTCCCCGGCCCGCTCGTCAAAGTAGTACAATTCGGCGATTGAAGAATCCTGATAGCGGTCGGCCAAATCGCTGAGAAAAGTCAGCACTCCTTCAATATTGGTAAACTGTCCTTCCTTATCCTTGGAGAATCGGGCTTTAACCATTTCTTTTATTTGATTCGGGGGCATTTTCTTTGCCGGGGATTTTTGTGTTGTTTTTTTTGTTTGTGTTACCGCTTGTTCAGTCATTTCCGCTTCAGGCTTGGCCTCGGTTTCAGCCTCGGATTCCGATCTTGCTTTAATATCCGTTTGGGCCGGCGCTTTTTTGGATGCCAGTTCTTCTTTTTGTCGCAGTAACAACGGTTTGTTGTGATAGTAGGCCGCGCGAATAAATTCATCGGCGTCGGTCGCTATAAAAAAATTGAGTAAATTTATCAAGCGCGTGACCGCCACCTCCGGATCAATATATGTATGGTCATTGGGCTGATAATCCGAATACATTACATTTTTTAATTTGGTTTTGAATTCAACGTATCGCAGGCTGTCGGCTTGGCCGGCGAATCTGTTGAGAAAAGCGACCGCTTCTCCAAGCGACATTTTTTCTCCGGTCTGCTTATCCGCGCCGACTATCGTTTGAGAACTAAATATATTCTTTTTAATATCACCATATATTGATTCAACTTCGTCCGCGTCCATGACATTCAATGTAAAGTATTCCAAAAACCTGTTTTGCACATTAATGTTCATTCTAATCGCGTCAACAACCTGATTAACCATCGCTTGTTTTAATTCTTCTTTGCTTAATCTATCCAACAAAAACCAAGTGGAATAAACATACAATTCCCAAAAAACCGGATGAAAGTCGCGTATATCGCGCCCGGACAGGCCGGACAATTTTTCTTTCAAATTGGCGTAAACAGCGGAAACTTCTTCAAAATCCGGAAAAACTTCGGTAAAATAATATTCGCGGTAATCTCGCGCTTCCTGTTCGGTTAATTGTCGTGGTTCAAATGAAATCGGCATAAATTATGCAATTAAATTATGTCGGTTCTGGCCGCGGCGTTAATGTCCCGCCTAACATCAGCTCTTATTGAATTTTTGAAAGTGTTATTCTTGGCCAAGGCGGCGAATTGGGTTTTGAATAATTTAACAAAAACTTCGGGCAAGCCCCTGTCGGAATAATCTTTCCAAATATCCGTGAGCATGGTGGCCATATCTTTAAGACCATCATCAGTGAAATTATCCGGATTGTTGGAACCGGAAAATCTGGAATTAAAACTGGCGGAAACCTCCCTCTCATCGGCGAATTGTGTCAGTAGGGCTTTTATGTCTTGCATCTGGCGATCATTGATACCGTCAACTTTTTTGACATGCTTTTGTTCGCTAGGATCCCAGTCCATCTTGACCTGAACCATGCCATGGATGTTTGCCATTTCTTTGGGCTTCATGTACGGCACGACCGCGCCGGAATCTTCTTTTGCTCTGTCCTCGGCATCCGTTACAAACGGATTGGCGATTTGATACAAAGAAGCGTATTCACCGCTCGGATCGGGTCTGCTGGAAACGGCCGCCGAAGCGTTACTGCCTCCGGTTTCACCTTCGCTCCACAAAACATTATTCAGATTGGCAAACACCGCGTGGCGCTCGGCCGGCTGGGCAAAAGAGTCGTCTATGGCATCGGTTATTCTATTGAATTTATCTTCATCATCATCATCAATTTTACGTCCGCTCAATAATTCAGCCAAACGCAAACCTTCATTTTTCTGTGAAAGATCAATATCTTCACCCTCATGCAAGCGCGACAGTCCGGCCAGCTTGACATCTTCGGCCACACTGTGGCCTCTGCGAGCGGCCTCGGCTATTATCCTTGAAGCTTCTCTTGATCTGTCCTTGAATTCGGCCGACCCCTCATCCGCGAGCTGCAATTGTCCCACGGTAGAAACCATTAAATTTTTTAATTCGCCAATGTTCAATCCCTTTATTTCTTTGCTCTCGTCTTCTTCTATGGCCTGGTAAGCGGCGTTCAAGGTTTGTTCGGCTTTGACCAAGTTGCCTCTTTCTTTGTAAACGGCGGCGGTTTCAATCGCTTTCATGATAGTCTCGGCTCGTGATATTTCTCGCTCAACCACTTTCTCTTCGGCCGCCCAGCGAGCCATGCGTTGCACCGCTTCTTTTCCTTTTACACCTTGACGTACTTCTTGCTGGCGTTCGTTTTTAATGGTATTTTTTCTGGATTTCCAAGCCTGACTGTTATCAAGCGATTGTAAATATGATTCTCTCAAATTTATATCCCTATCCAAAGCATACTCAAAGGCTCTGGCCTGCTTCACATCGGTCTTGTGCTTACCTCTGTCTTCAACCACTTCCAATATGCCGCCGAATTCTTGCTTTAACAATCCGCCGCGCGATTTGCTGGTGGAATATTCGTTTTCAATAATTTTGCCGACATTCTCATACGCTTGCTTGTAGTCCTCCACCTTTTTGTCCTTACGACCGCCGGTTTCAATAAATCGCGCCGCCAGTCCGCCCAAACCGGCACTGATTCTCTCGCCCAGACCATATTGCGGAGGCGGCCTGCCTTCTTGTCTTGCTTTCCAACGTTCTTCTCTCATTGTCTTGGCTTTTTCTTCCATTTCTCCGGCAAAGATATTGCGCCGGCGAGCCACTCGTCTGCCCAAAATACCCAATTGATAGCCGGCTTTTTTGAGCGGCCGGCCGGCTACTTTTCTTAACAGTTCACGACCGCCTCTCTTGCCAACCTCGGCGCCGCGTTCGTACCCCCTTCTCCCCAGCCAAGTACCAATGGCCACGCCGCTCGCGATCATACCCACTTTACGGCCGAAACTCATTACGCTTTGCGTAACGCCACCGCCTTTAACTCCGAGTTGATTGACGCGATCCAGTCCCAGCCACAAAAACGCCAATGCTATAAAAAAGCTGGCCAGATTTTCCCATCTGGTAATTTCCGACCAAGCGGCTCCTGTTCTTTGTTGGCCCAGGATCTGTCCGGCCTCCGCGTCAACATTAATGCCGGTTTCGGCCGCCTTGTATTGATCAATGTGCCCCACTATATCTTCCCCCGCTCCCAAGGTGGCGAAAGCCAGCCAAAGAAAAAATACCAGCAAAGGAGCGACAATGATGTATTTGGTGAATTCCTGCCAGTATTCGTTGGCGTAATTTTTAGTGGCCGGCAGCACTGAAGTGATGTAGGCAATCGGCGACAAAATAATTAAAATCCACAAAATAACCACTCTGACAACCATGAGCAATGTATACGCCAAAATTGACATCATGGCCATGACGGCGAATACTAGTGCCGCCACCGAAGCGGCAAAAACCTCCAGCATAATATTATCCGAAGATGACAGCGACGGGTCTCCACCCACGCTCATCTCGGTGATAGCGGTCAAATTAAACATTTGAATCAGATTTCCTCCGGCTGTCGCGGCGATGGCGTTGACGAAAGTCATGGTAAAAACATGAGCCGCGTCAATCACGATACCGGCGATCAAACGGCTGAAATTGATTAAAATGGCCATTAGAATAAATTTAACCATGGTCTTTCTCCACTCGTATTGCTCCACTCCCAAGATGGTGCCGAAAGCGATCACCAGAAGTACCACCACGAAAAACATATTGGCCACGTCGCGCACCATGGTCCAACCGAGCACCACCGCCGGCGCGTTCACGTAGCCGTTGTATCCGGCCACCCAGATAAACATCTTTAAAAACCAAACCATGAAAATTATGCACAACTGAGCCAATTGCAGAAAAATATTGGAAAAGAAACTGATCAACGTGTTGACGATATCAGTCATTGTCAAACCGAGCAAAGCCGACGCCGGCTGCATAAACACCAAGCTTCCCGCCAATACCAAAGAACTGAGGATTACTCCGGAAACCAAAACATGCCTCCGTTTCGGAAACAGCAAAACAAGCCAGCGAGCCAGCCGAAGTGAATTTTGTTTTATCATTGCCAGCATTCGCGTATATATAAAAGACTAAATACCAGTGTATCCTTTCTTTTTTATCTTCCATAGTATATCATAAATTCATTGAATTTGACACAAAGATATGTATAAATGGGGATAAAGAAAAACTCGGATCAAGATCATGAAATTTTTCTTTATTCTTGACAAAATCCGTTTTTTTTCTATACTTTCATATTAATTTTAAACGAACATTCAAATTTGACCATGGAGGAGTCATGAACCCAAATGAAAAGTTATCAAGCAAGGTCGGCTACATGGCCGATTACTTGCTACGATTGGCCGAAAGCCTAAGGCCGCACAAGGAAGTGCTGACGCATTTTCAGGTGATGGCCATAGTGTGGTATCTGCTGAAAAAGCCGGATTCGCTGTTTCAACACAAACTGGTGCGCCGAGCACTCAAGTATGGCGTAGGCTATCACTTCTATGGCGGAAACGGCGGCATAAAAAACCGCTCCCCGCGGCAAATATTCTGCCGTCTGTTCGGCGTCTACCAGCGACATTTGCTGGTGTTTGAAGAAAATTTTGAGGCGGCAGACAAGATGAGAATGTATGAGTACGCGATTTTGATCGTCAAGCGGGGACCGAACGAAATCATCAATCGTCAAACCCGGGACTTGGAAATTGAAGTGATCGCGGCCAAATACATCTTGGATGCTTTGATCAAACTGTTGGAATTTTTTGACCGGTACCACGACCATATTCCGGACCCGATGGAACGTTTGGCCATAGTTTACCGCGCCACGTTCATCCCGGGTCTGGATGTCCAACCCCATCATCTGGAACGGGTGGCGCAAGAGATAGAAGCCGGCTCGCCCGAGCCGCGTCTCACTTACGCCGAGATTATCCAGCAGATAGCGCGGGTTGATCGCTGGTACTATGATTTGTTTGAATCTTTGAGCGGACCGCGGAAACTGGCCGCCTTGAAAAAGGCCAATTCCACGGTTAATCGAGCGATTAAACATGTTCAAGATAAGACTCCGACACGGGCCTTTTAAGCTCAAGTTATTCACTTGACAATTACCAAAAGTCTTGTGTATACTTAACTTAAGGTTAACTGTGGATAAAAGGAGGAAAAAATGAGCAAGCGGCTGAAACAAAAGATGTTAGAGGCTCGAGCTCGGCTCGAGCGCCAATACAATATTGGGGTCGCTCAAGACCCTTTCCACGACTTCGTCGAAGAGATCCGCGATGTGGATCTGGACGACGACTCCCCCGCTCTTTCCATGTCAGCCGCCGGCTGACGTCCGGCTGACGTCCAACCAAGCACACCAAGTGCCGGGTTGGCAAATCCCTTGGTGTTTGCTCTCGCAAACACCTCCTTCCTTTGCGCACGAGCTTGATCGTGTGAAAAGGAATTAAAAAAACCCCGCGTGGGTTTTTTTAATTGGTTGAAAAATAGCGGAAATAAAATCGCCGGCACAATCAAGTGTCGGCGAAGTGAAAAGACGGTTTAAATACCGACGCGTCCAGAGAATCCAGATACTCAAAGCCGTTGCCGATGTAAATATCAATCACAAAAGTCCGATTGCCGATAGCCGGGTCGTACCGGCCGGGAATGAAAAAGGGATATTCCCACGGCCAGCGCGGATCCACTTCTCGCCACGATCCGGTCCAATCCCACAGCTTGACGCCTTCTTTGTAGGTGGTGATTTTGAACCGATGATCCACGGCCACTTGATCCGGGCAATCAGCGGGTGGATGTCCTCGCTCATGGTAAAGAGCTGCTTCTCGTCATCGCAGCTGTACCACCAATCGGTTGCCGAGCCGCCGGTTACCGGATCCGAGCAGGCGGTCATGTTGCCGTTATACGAAAACGGCTCGCCCGCCGAACCCGTCACCGTGAAGGCGGCGGAACCGTCCGGGGTGTCGGAAAAACCGTTGCCCGAGTCCACGAAAAAGTCAAAGCGCCGGTCGCCCGGGTAGGCATTGCTCTCGTAAACCCAGAAAAAGGCGTAGTCCCAAGGCCAATTCGGATCAACTTTAAATAAATTAAGCTAAATTAAGCTAAATTAAGTAAAACAACTAAAACAAGCAAAACCTTAAATACGCTCAAATTAAATAAATATTATGCTCAAATTACCTTGACAATGCTTGAACATGGATATAAGTAATCAACAGGCCATGGCCTTGACAAACCTACAAAAACTTGCTAAGCTTGCCAAAATATGTAATAATATAAATGGAGCAATAGGCTTCAAATTCGTTCTTTTTCAATCTTTGCTTGCTCATGTCAACAAAATACATGAGAACAAGCGAGAAATATATTTGTGTGTGAGGCAAAACTGGCGTAGCCGGACTCGCGGATCAAAAAAAGAAAAAAAGAAAAAACGAAATGATCCTCAAGTTCGGCTGCGTCAGACAGTCGGTTAACAAAAACCAACCGCCATAGCGCGGGGAAAGGAGCCACCATGAAAGCACTGAAGGCACTTTACCTAACCGCCATAATCATGGCGGTCGCGTTCGCCGGGTGCGGCGGATCCACCAACGATCCGACCGAACCCACGCCCGACCGGGGCGTCTTGTCAATAACCTCAAACGTGGATGGCGCCGCCATCTACCTGAACGGTGAATTCACCGGCTACAACACCCCCTCGGACCTGGAACTTCCGGCAGAACAAACCTACCGGATAGAGGTCGTGAAGACCGGAAGAATACCGCAACCCGACTACCTAGAGGTCTACCTGTTCGCGGACGGATACCGCGAGGTGGAATTCCATTTGGTGGATCCCACCAATCCCTGCGAGAGCTGCAGGGCCGACCAGATCTGCTCGGACAACCAATGCGTGACCCCTCCGCCGCCCGATCCGTGCGAATTCTATCGACCGATTGAACTGGTCGAGCTGTGGGAATCCGACTGGAGGGATCAAAGAGTGCATTTTTTGGTTGAAGGGCGCGGAAACGAGTGCTATATATACGATGAAGGTCGGTATTTAACACCTGGAATTCCGTTCAATGAAGACTACCGTTATATCCCTCCGGATCAAATACGCTTTCGTGTTGACATGGGGGATGAAATTTGGACTCCTGTTCAGAATTGATGTTCAATTCAGGACATGAGTTCAACAAGGGATGTTGCCAAGTCCTCACGCACATCCCGCAAAGTCATGCAGCCGATGAATGATTTCGCGGATCAAAAAACGGCATTAGAGCCGTTTTTTTATTTTGTCTCATTAAACTGACCTGACGGACTTCCCAATTACCGCGGAATTATGATTATTTCCCCTTGATAATGGGTATAAGGTAAATCTTCATTAAAGTCGCAATTACTATTGGGAAAAGACCCATTATGCCAACCCTCCCCTTTCGGCGTACCATCCGAATTGATTCCATTACACCAACCCCAATTATCCAGCACCTGTACTCTGGGTTTGAAGGCGCATACGTTGCCTTCGGGATCGGCTCCCAAACTAAGTAATCTGGCACGCAGAGCCGGTGAAAAACTGGAGACAGACACTCCACTACCTTGGGGTTGTAATATGGCGGCATCATTTTCAGTGCAAGTATAATCATGGTAAAAGGTAAAGAAATTTTCCACACAAGCCCTGGCCGAACTGCCGAACATCAACTGATCATTATCCAAGCAACCGGCTCCTGCCGGGCAGTCTTCATCAGTATTGCAAGTAATTTGTGCTTCCAATTGAATAGATAATTCCAGGACTTGGTCTCTTCCATAGCAGATGCCGTTCACCGGCTGGTTATCCGTCGGAGCGCACGCCGGCTTTCTGTTTTCATACATACCTTGAATTACCGTCGGCAATGAAGCATCGCGCCAGTCAACCTTGATTCTTTTAATCGGCATACGGTTATCATCAGCCCAGGCGAAGAATTGCAACAATACCCCTTTTGAATTCACCGCTATTACAGGATCCGGTTGACCGTCTCCGTCATCATCTTGATCATTCAGTATTCCATCTTTGTTGTAATCAGTGACAGCGCCATTCTTTCCATCTACGGTAAAGTTATCTATTTCACCCACAGTACATTTTTCCAAATCTTCGCATAAAAACGGATTGAGGGAATAAATGATAGGCGGATCCAATTCGTCTATGTTTCGCCCGCTATAATCCCAAGCATCTGGTCTTCTGGTTATTTCACTATTGATATGTTTAAACTGATTAAATGATTTGGCAAACATTTCTCTTATTAAGTTAATACTGGATCCATCGGTTATCATGGAATCTTCTATTTGCTGAGCATAGGTATTATACGCAGCATCAGACTGAATAAGACTATCGGCACAACCGCCATCACTAACCGTATCAAATCCGTCAATAACCGGCGACAGACAGGAATATGGCAATCCATCGAAATTTAAAGCTCCGAAACCGTAAGATTTTAATGATCTTTCGTATTCTTCCGGCTCGTCACCAACCTGTGAACTGATCAAATTAATGGTGCCGAAAGGTACCAAAGGTGTCAGTCTTTTCAATACGTTCCAGAATAAATTTTCATTACCTGACGCTAGTGGGAAATCAGGAGAAGTGGCATATTTCCAAATTCTATTTGTCCAGGCCTTATTGGTTCCTTCTTTATTCAATAATCCCGATTCATCATAAACTTGCTCAAAACGCCGACATTCAGGTTTAAGGTCGGCTACGACGGCCAAATTGATACCGCCATCCCAATAAATATCTTTATTTTCATCCAGCAGTCTTTCTTGATTATATCTTATACCGCCGCAGAACCTTGATACGTATCCTAAAAATTCGCCCTGCTCATTAAAGTCCATGCCGATGGCAAACCAATTATGTTGTCCATTGTCCGTCTGATCTCGCCAATCGGCAACCGTGATATTTTCTTCGTTTTTGTACCAACACGGCACTGAATCATAGTCAAAAGGATCGCCGCCCAAACTGCCCGCTCCGAAAACTTCATAACCGGTCCGCGGATCAATTTGCTCAGAATTGATGAGTTGACGAGCAAAACCGGGCCTCATTTTGACGTTGCCCGATATTTCGTCATCATAATATATTAAAACATACCTGGCGGCCACGTGGTTGCGTTCCGGATAAACATCATATTCTCTTAATGATTGCGAAGAAGTGTCTTTATACATGGCGTAATAACTAAAATCATTGCCTTCGTCAAAAATGTTAAACTCCTCCGCTCTTGGAGTTCCGGCATCAACTTGCTTACCGGTCATCAAAACCGTGCCGTCTTCCCATCTTTCTAACGCATTAAAATCAATAAATGATTTATCCGAACTCATTCTTTTGGGTACATTTATATTCTGAAGCCCATCAGTACCTCCCGGGAAAGAAAGAGGCACGAAATAAACACGGTTGATGCCATTCTCCGTAATCCGAGATTCCAGACGAGATCGATATATTTTGCTGGTAAGAGCATGGTTGGGATCATTGTCGGAACTAGATACCGCATTCGCATATTCCGGTCCCGGCGCCAATGAAAATCCATATAGATAGCTTACGCTGCTACCCTCTCTGGGATTGGCGCGAACAGCGTAATCATACGCCGGTTCTTCATCCAAGAATATGGGCGGGTGTTTAATAATTCCCACCGATTGGAAACCCACCTCCTTGGTGGGAGACGGTAAAATGTATGGAGTATACATAGTGTCGCCGCGAATTTGACAATGGCTTCCTTGTCCGCATTCAATATAATCATCCAACACCAATGAGCTCTCGGCCCGAAGTACAATATTGCTCGTACCATCGCCCTCCATTTTTTCCCAAGCATTTTTTTGCGAACAGCTATACGCGCCTCTAGCGGTTTCCATGTTATTTTCTACACATTTACTATAAACACTGTCACTGCTGTCATAAATTGGATCACTAAGTTTAGCATCGGTTTGGGTGGAATCACTACAATAAAATTCACCGCCTCTGGGATAGCCTTCCTCTTCCGGAGCCGCATCTATATGTGGATAGTAACCTGCTTCCGGATTCAAATTAAATAAATCAATTCCGGAAGCGGAAAAATCAATCGGCAACCATGTCAAACAAGCAAATTGATTTGAAGCGCCGTTTATGGTTCTGCTGAAATCTCTTTCCAAACAGAAACCACGCTGCCCGATTCTTCTTTCTATTTCGCGTTGTCGGTTGCAGCTTCCATTGGAAACCAAAACCCCTTCATCATACAGATCGCAATCTCTATCACTTTCACAAGGTGCTCCGTCCTTGTCCCCACTTGAACAAATGCCGGCCGGAATATCGCCTTCACTGCCCGTGAATGGCCAATAATCCTCAATTCCATTTTTGTAAACCACCTTTTGGTATTCGCACATGCACCCTTCTCCATTCTGCTGACACACGTTAACACCGCTGAACGCTTGTTTGAGTTGGGTAAATTCATATCTTTCGCCCGCAGCTTTTTCATTGGTTTTCTTTTCATTTTCCAAGCGAACATTGCCCAATACCGACCACGGATAAGGACTGGATTCTTCGGGATAACCTTTACAACTGCCGGACCAAGCAGAGAGATAATCTTTACCTTTTTCATTCCAATTGTCTTGATTTAAACTGGCCGGAAAACTGCCCTCCAGCGGATATATGCACCTACTATCATGACATCTGCCGCCGCCATCATAACCGCAGCCGGCACCGTTTACTTTACCAGTACAACCACTGTCACTGAAATCTCCCTGAAAAGCTCGAGCACTCTTTTCAAAAGCTACATAGCTGCTGGCTTCGTCTTCAAAGGAAATATATATTAAATCATCAATCTGGTACTTGTTGAACAAAGAATAGCCCGAGTACTCATAATCTTCCCAGCCGGTGCCCCGGGTAATGTATTGTTCATAGGTTAAAATATTGTCGGTTTCATTAACCACCTCGCTCACCCAGGTTTTGCAATCCGGACCGTCCGCTTCCTTGCACAACTTGAGATCATAACAAATCGGATTGGGTCGGCCGGACTCGTCGTAGTTCATCACCTTGCTCTTGCAAGCCAGCCATTCGGCGCACTGCCGGTCTCTTCGCACTTTTAAAATGATGTTGGTATCGGCAAAATTTCCCGCTGAGATGCCGGCCCCGCTCACCGGATTGACCAGCTGGTAATTTTGCTGCCGACTTAAATCGTAAGTATCCTCGGCATTGTATAGCTTGTTCGGATTATCGGTTTTGTCAAACAAAGCGCAGCCGTACTTGCGGCTCACCCCGCCTTCGCATTCGCTGATTTGCGCCTCCACGTTGCCGTCAAAAATGACATAGTAGGGATGTCCGTTCGGATAAAGACCGTCGGCCGTGTCCGTCGGATCAATAAACTCGGCGCATTTGTTGGCGCTGTCCGGACACACGCCCACGAATCCCTCGTAGCCGGAAGATTGATTGGACCACAGGCCGTATTCGCCACCGGGCAACACGTAATCCGAATAGCAGGGAACCGAACCGATATCTTGGCAGGTGAAGTCTTCGGAACATTGGTCGTTATCGCGGCATAAACGTCGGCCTTCTTCTTCCGCCCCGGACTGATCGCGGCAAACACCCACTCCCACCATATGCCAGCCGTAATTTTCCCCTTCCACGCTTTTGGGGGTATATGAACAAAGCTTGTTGCCAATCAATTCAGGATCTTTGAAATACGACTCTCCCTGATCACCGGCATAGCGCGCGCAGCCGAGCAAATCTTCACGACACAGCAAATCATCATATTTGTCCGGATTATCTTTCAGGTAGGTGTCTTGATAAGCAAAAGAGCTGTCGTCATCGCTTGGCAACAGTTTCTCTTCGGCACCCACGCGCTTGCACCCCATACTGAAGCTGCCACAGCCGAACTCTTGCGGACGATAGGTAAGGTAAATCGGTTCGGTAAAGGGCGTATCGGCCGGAATAAAGACGGTGGAAGTGGTAATATTTTCCTCGGTTAAATCATCTTCGGCCTGGAATGGCACGCTCACCTCGTCAATGTAGCAGCCGATTTGATTGATCGGCACCACGCAGGAGTAAGTGTTAGAACCAACTTCCAAAGAACACTGGGTTTGCTCGCTTTCGGGCTCGCCCGAGTCCAATCCGCACCATACGTTATACGCTACCGCTTCTTTGGTTTCCAATGAATTGAACGTGTCCAAAAAGGGCTGGCAACCGACCGCGTTTTCGCGGCATAAACGGTCAAAGCCGGTCAAATACACGGTATCGTCCGTGGTTTGCGATCGGTATTCGGAACAACCCAAAGCCGAACCCGGCCTGCCGTCGGTCGGATCCAAATCACAGCTCAAGCTGACGTCGGCCACTGTCGGAGTGCCGTTGAAATCAACCGCGCGCTTCCATGAATCTTTGACGCGGTAAAATACGTCGGGCGCTTGCACCAGCAGCACGTTATCCAGATAATACGCTCCCATATTCGGTCCGTCGAAATTGATGCTGACCGGCTCCTCTTCATTGCCGGTGAACTGCACCGGACCAAGCTTGTATTCGCGCCACTCTTGGCCGATCATCATCGGCACTTTATAGCCTGTTAACGGATCCAGAGTAAAACTGCCACGCGTTGTTCCGTCTTGTTCAAAAGTAACCGTGATGGATTGTGTCAAGCCGCGGGCCCATAAGCTCAATTCGTACCAGCCTTCGGTCTCAACCTCTCCGGCTTCAAAATTCCAGGCCGTGTCCCCGTCCACTTGCAGCGAATGACCGCCCACTTGAATTGATTCGGTCACCACCGCGCCGGCGGTCCATTCCAAATTGCCCTGATCTTCTTGAGACGGTTCAAATCCGGCGTAATCCACCGTTTGCAGACGGTTGCCCTCGTTGCCGATATATCCGCGGCAGCCGCTCGCCGCTGCCGGACAAGACCGGGATTCGGCGGTAATGGTCCGGTAAACGCAATTTCCGTTTTGGTACACTCCACCGCTGTAGCAGCGCTCGCACTGTCCCGAATCATTGACCATACCGCCCTTTTCCGCGCAAGCGGCCACGTCCAGAGAGGCATCCACGTACAAATTGGATTCGGTCTTGCGCAGGCGATGGCAATCTTCGGATATGGTAACCGTATTGGCGAGCAGACGGTAATATTTCAGTCCGTCGCTGTCGTACATGGCGCGGCAGTCCGGATCAGCCACCTCAAACTCAAACGGATTCAAACCGGCCACCAAATTGTTATACAAAGTTTCGTTGCAAACTTGTTGGTTTTGTTCTATGGTTCGCGGATTGTCATCGGCATAAGCGGGCGAGCCGTCGGCCGTCGGCTTTAGCAAATGGGTACGCAAAACATATCCCTCAAGAGCCGAACCTTCCCAAGTATAGAAAGTCTTTTCATTGTCTCCGCTCGGCGTTTCGCAATATTTTATGGCCGAATAATATTCCAATCCTTCTCCGCCTCTCGCCAATTCCTCTATATTGGTAAACTCATCACAGCCTTCATACATTTCCGAACACGACCGCGCGTCCGCGGGGATGAAAAAAAGCGGAAATTCGGACGGCGCGAAATTTGTCTCTCGCTGCTTGAAAGTATCATAGCCTACACACTCGGACGGACAAAAATTTTCTCCCACGATGCCGGCCACGCTTAATCCGCCTTCGCTCGGAAAATAGCTGTCGCAACCCACTTCATCTTCCACGCACACCTGGGCGAAGGAAGCGCACTCGGCGTCGTCTTCTATTTGCGCCAACTCGGAAATCGTCCGCGGATATTCCACGGTCGGCGTATCCGGTTCGGCGTCGTAACAACCCAGATAGTCGGGCGCTTTTTTCATATATATGGGGGATTCATACTCTCTTCCGTTTATGAGCAGCCTGAAAGCGCTGCATCCTTGATCCGCGGCCTGGCAGCTTTCTCCCACTATATTTTGATTGAAAAATATGGTCTGATTGATGCCTTGTTTTTTTAGATCATTGTCTGTCCGCGCGCTTGAAACCCAACCGTCATCCGGACGGTAATTGGAATAGGCGCGGCAGCCGACCGCGTCGGCGTTACACTCTCCAAAATCCAAGCTTCTAGCCAGATAAGAATTATATTGTCCGCCATCGGAACGAAAAGACTGGCAAGTGGCGTAATATTCTTCACAAGCCCGCCCCGGCATTTTCCATACATTTTTCTCTTTGGTGCAGTAGCCATAGCTTTCGCAAGAACCGTCCGCGTTCAGCGAAACGCAGCTTTTAAAATCAACGCATTCTTGCAAACGCTGCGCTCCTTGATCGGTTACCGGCTGCGGGCCGTAAACATAGGCGCCGCAAACGGTTTCCGGAGCTTTAATGATCCAGTTGGGATCTATCAACCCGCAAAAAGGCTTGTCCGCGCTCGGCACCGGCTCGCCGCTTTCCGGATCCAGACCGCAGTCATGGAAACCGTCAACCACTCGTTGCAAGGACCATTCCTGCGGATTGTCAGGATCGGCCAGCAGAGCGGCAATCTCAAAACCAAGAGGTAAAACTCTGGCCTTTCTTAATTTCTGAATATTTGAATAGCAGTAGCCTGTCAAGTAGCAGTTAATATCGGTATTATCAACTTCGCGGCGCGGGGAAATGATCGGACGGTTGGGCAAAAGGCCTTGTTCCAATGCCTCGCCAATGGTCAAAGGTTGGCCCAATCTGGCGCGGTCAATTACTTTTTGAAAATTGGTATCAATAACGCAGTTGTTCAGCTTGGGCGTAACATTATCAGAACAAACGGCAAATTCATTCACTATATCATACTGAGAAAGCTGGGTGGGAGGCGTGGTTAAAAGAAAACTGAAAGCGGCTTCGGCCATCTCGCGATTGCGACGCAAACCTTGAGCGAAATACGAGCTGATTCCACTTCGGTCCGAACCGCGCTCGGGCAAGATGCCTTCGCTCATGATCCGGTTTAAAAGCTGGCTGGTCAAAGTATTTAAAAACACCGAAGCGGCCATGGGTAAAATCTCGGCCGCGGCCGAACCGTAGATGCCGGAAATTTGCTCCATGGTGATGCCGGTCTGTCCGCTGGCGGTAATGGAATCCGCTTCCTTTTTCACCACTTGGCTCGGCGTCTTAATATCATCGGAAATCAAGCTTTTCAAAGATTTAAAACCCTCTCCCTCCAAACGATCCAGCAAGTTAGATTCATAGGCCATGCCGCGCAAACGATCAATCTTGGCGATACTCCCCAAAGTAACACCCAAACTGCCTTCTTGTACGCTGAAACTGTTCAAAAACAAATCCTCGGCCTTGATATCCCCATAACGTTCATGAACGGATTCGATGCTCCAGTTGGTGGTCAGTTCGGTCCAAGTACAGCTGGGCCGCGGCCCGGGCTTGCCGTCAATTTCTCTGTAAATTTCACTGATACTTACCTGGATAAAGGTTTGCAAAGCCAAATCGGGCGGGGCGCACAAATCCAAACCCACCGGAGAAAACACATCGCTGATCACGGTTGCCACCGAGTCTCCCATGGTATTGGCCAGATATGATCCGAATCCGTCTTGAAAAGCCATGGCGCTTTGTCCTTTTCCACCGTGCGCCAGCCAACTGGCGGTATCATAGGCAACACGACTGACAAAGTATGACGCGCCGTTAATCAATGCGGCCAAGGCACTCGCGTAAAGCAACTCATGGAGCGTGGTCTCGGCCCGGTCGGCCGCGTCCAACGCGACCGCGGTGGCGTCGGCCACCACGTTGACCGGAATCGCCTTGGCCGGCGCCGGCGTAAGCAACAGTCCGAACATTTCCACGAACACAAACAACCCCGTAAGCAGTAACAGGGATATTTTCATTGTTTTTCTCCCTCGCTTCATAATATTTTATTGTTCTTGCCGGTCGCTTGATTGTTCATTTAGTATGGTATTTTGCGCGGCTAGGCTTTCTCTTGCCATTCGCATTAAAGTTTGATCGTCAATGTTGTCCAGCACCTCATCCGGCACCTGACCGGTGGCCTTGATCAACCGTCTAAGCTCAGACGGATCATTCAAAATCGCTTCAAAGTCCAAATCTTCCGTGCCGACCGAGCCGAAATCGCTTTGTGAAATCACGTCAATCGGGGTTTTGGTTTCTTCGGCAAGCGGCGAAACCACTCCATCGGTGGAAGTGGGAGCGACGATTTCTTCGCCCGCGCAATCTTCGCCTTCGGGACAAAGCGGATCACTGCCATTGTCAACTTCGGTCTTGTCATCTATTCCGTCCGAATCGGTGTCAGGAAGATAACGACTGGTTTGATAAAAAGTCAATTCTTCGTAGTCGTTGAGTCCGTCTTGATCCGTATCAATCATTTGCAGCCGTACCTGTTCGTCCACCGGCCGCGACGCCGCTTGTTCACCGGCGGCTTTGATGAAAAAGGGGCCGTAAATAGTATTGCGCAACTGAAAAAAACCCAGTCCGACGGCCATAACGCCAAAAATAAGCAATAAGACAAAGCCTGTCTTTTGCTCGGTTGAAAGACGTGACCGATTGTCAGCACTCATAAATTTATCATGGACATCAATATTTACATATATTTTACCAAAAAAAACAAAAAAGGACAATTATTATTTTCCTTTTTTAGTGGATAAATTAAAAATGATTAAGATTCCAGTTTTTGTATAATTTCCAGCCACTGATAAACCGTGATATCCTGCGCCCTGGCTTTATCATTACCCACCACTCGCGCCAAAGCCCGCTTTACTTTATCCTTGTCAAAATTAAATTTATTGGCCAAATTCTTGTACACCTGTTTTCTTTTGCCGGCAAAACCGGCTTTGATGTATTGAAAAAATTTTTTTTCCAAATCCGGATCGGGCAAAGCGTGTCCTTTGATTTGAACGCGCAAAATAGCCGAGTCCACTTTTGGCCGCGGCCAAAATTTTCCCCGGCCGATGACGGAAATAATCTCCGGATTACCGAAATAGCGCACGGAAGCGGACAGAAGCGTCATCCGGCCGGCACCGGCGCATATTCTTTCGGCCACTTCTTTTTGCACCATTACCACGATTACATGCGGTCTGTTTTCACTCTCCAGTATTATTTTCAACATCCGGCCGGTAATTTGATAAGGAAGATTGGAGATCACTTTGTAACGCGGAATCATTTCGGCCACTGCCTGAAAATTCGCCAACGCGTTGCCCCAGACAATATCCACATTTTCTAACTCTTTCAATTTTTTTTGCCAATAAGGTAGCAGGCGACGTTCAATTTCAAAACCAATCACCCGTTTGGTCGCTTGCGCCAGTGCCAGAGTGAGCAGGCCAAAACCGGGACCCACTTCCAATACTATGTCGTTTTTCTCCACCCGCGCGGCGCGCATCATTTTATCCACCGGTTTGCGGCTAATCAAAAAATTCTGCCCGTAATGCTTGGACGGCTTCAGGCCGTAGATTCGGCTCAATTTGATTAAATCGGCCGGATTGGTCAAATCCATAAATATATTTGTATTTGCCTTTATTATATCAATTCGGAGCCGGGCGCAATCCGGAATCACTATAGCGATTGGAAGCGTTCCATAACATCCAACCGGCATCGGTATACTTTTCCACCGTGTCAATCTGCGCTCGAATCTTGGCCGCGTCGTAAACAGCCCCCAGATCAAAAGCTTGGATCCACGGCCTGAGTCGCGCTCTTGATCGGGAAAATCCGGGCAATCCTTTTTTTATGCCGTTTTCTATCACCAAAGCCGGATGAGCGGCCGGATTATCAAGCCCCAAATGGCCGAACGGATAATGCGACGGGTACATCATCGGACAAACATAGTCAAAATTATTGACCGCGTCACTCAGCCTCTGGCCGATATTGATGTCATCCTCTCCAAAACGCTCCATCACATAGCCGAACATGTCAATGGAAATCCGGGCCGGCTCGTCTGACAACTCATTGCTCAAATAGGTAAAAAAATCATGCATTACCTGGTATTTCGTCTGAGTATTATTTGTGTACACCACCGTGGACATGTTGCCGTCCGAGGGAAACCTCATATAGTCAAAGTTTATCTCGTCAAAACCCAAATCAATCGCTTCCTTGGCAATAGCCAAATTGTATTTCCACACTTCTTTTTTGGTCGGATCCACCCAGGCCAGTCCCTTGTAATCGCGCCACAAGCCACCGTGGCCGGCTTTGATGGCCCATTGCGGCTTTTTCAAGGCCAATATCGGATCTTGAAACACCGTCTGCCTGGCTATAACATAGATCCCTTTTTCATGCAGCCGATTAATCAAAGAACGTACGTCACCCAGTAAATTTTTCTCCAGTTTCAACTCGTCAACCAGCTTGACGCGGCTGTCATAGAGAACATGGCCGCTGTAATCCTTGATATCTATTACCAAAGCGTTTAACTCGGTTTGTTGCACCAGCTTCACTATCGGCTGCAATCGCTGCTCGCCGCCGGCGGTGTAAGCGGTCAAATACAAAGCCTTGACCGTAATTTTATCCGGCTTTTTTCTCCGGTGATTGCGCTCAAAACCATGAAGAGCGGGTCGGCTCAGATAACTCGCAAAAGCAAGTTCTTCAATATTTTGCACCGTAACCGACCATTGCCACGCCATCAACCAAGCAAAAAAACCGGCCGCGGCCACCAAAATGATATACCAAAACTTATTCGGCTCACTATTCATAGATTTAATTCGTTTCCACCACGATTGCTCCTTGGCGCAACACCCGCGAATGATTATTATTCACCT
>CAYSPW010000003.1:0-81066 GCA_964433095.1 uncultured Gammaproteobacteria bacterium
AACTGCTGTGCAGTTTAATTCAAAAGTGTAAACAACGCTAGGATATCTTACAATTCATGATATACTAACATTAATATGAATGGTAAAAAAAAATCAAGTCTGGGATGGGGTAAAATTGACAATCGCGGTATTGAGATTTGGGATACCGAGCCCTTGTTTGAGAGTGACAGAAAAACCCGCAAGCAGTATCTAAAATTGTTTTTTTACCCCAAAAAGTTATTGTTGTACCGATATGTCAAAAAACACTTTAAGCGCAAATTAAGCGACGATCTATCCGTACCGGTAAGAATTTTGGATATTGGTTGCGGAACCGGAGCCAGCTTGGTTGATTTTAAAAAAATGTTCGGACGGCGTTCGGACGTGGTCGGGCTTGATGTCGTGCACGCCCAAGTGGATTTGGCAAAAGAAAAAGTGAAAAAATACGGCGTATGGGCCGAAGTTTACCACTATGACGGATTGAACATGCCTTTTGCAGATCAGAGTTTTGACATTATATATATCTCAGACGTGCTCGGACATGTGGAAAAAGTTCCGGAGTGGTTGCGTGAGATAAACAGAATATTAAAGCCGGGAGGATCTTTGGCTATGTTTTCGGAATCAAAATTGGGCAGGCACGCGCTGATTAGAAAATATATGTCTTCTCGCGGTTTAAATGTTGATCCGCATCAACAGTTTCATATTTCTCTTTACAGCAAAGTCACTCTGCGGGAGTTCTTGGAAGCGAGCGGGTTCAAGGTAAAGAGAATGTATTCCAGTTTTTTGGCTAAATTTTTCGTGCATCCGGATGAAATTTATCCGGCATTGCAATCGGCGTCCGGTTTCACCGTACTTAAGTTTTTCAATAAATTACTTTACAAATTAAAGAAAAAAACCCACCCATATTCCACGGCCGCGGCCGAGCTTTATGGTCTGATAGAAATGTTGACTTTGGGCCGTTTCACCGAGAGCCAGGGCTATGTAATATTGGCGGAAAAAGCAAAAAAATATGATGGATAGTTTAATTGAAGAAAAAAACATAAAAAAATTGAAAAAAAAGCAGCCGTATAGATTTAAGGTTGGTGTTAAAAGCGGAGAATATGTAAATTTAGTCGGAGTGGATTTGCGGCCGATAGATGGGGTTGATGAAAAAAAAATATCCAAAGCGGCGGCAATATTGCGTGCGCTTGAGTTTGCCATGGTGGAAGCGGCTCAGTCCGGTCATCCGGGTGGTTCCAGCGGAAAAACAGAGCAATTTTTGTCCATGACTTTGAGCGGCTTAATGAGTTTTGATCCGCTTGATCCGAAAAATCCCGGTCGTGACCGGGTGGTATGGTCGGCCGGGCATTGCTCGCCTCTGCTTTATGCCGGGCTGGCTTTATATTACGAAGCGTTAAAGAAAACCGGAAACAAATTTTCGGCCAAGAGGTTGAACGCGGTAATGGCCGCCGATTTAAAGAAATTCAGAAGGCCGGACGGGCCGCAAGGTCATATTGAGAGCCACTATCCATTAAGCGATTTTTCTACCGGTCCTTCCGGCCATGGATTTCCGGCCGCCTCCGGCATGGCCGTGGTGCATAAATCGGTCGGGTTGGATACTAAGGTATGGGTGTTTATGGGGGACGCGGAGAGTGAAGAAGGGATGACTTATGAAGCCAGAAATTTAATGTCTACTATGGGCATGAATAATTTGATAGTCAGTTTTTCATACAACCATTACGGCATAGATGGGGATATCGCCGAAGTAATATCCACCCCGATAGTCAATCACTGGTTGGCTTTGGGTTGGAATTTGATTGAAGTGGATGGGCATAATGTTCGTGAGTTGGTCCATGCTTATACCAAGGCGGCGAGCGGTTTCGGTAATGACCGACCGACCGTGATTTTGGCCCATACCATCAAAGGCAAGTATTACGGTCAATTGGAAAACACGGCCAGGTCACACGGCAAAGCGCTCAATCATGACGAATACGCTCGGACAGTATCTAAGCTTGGTTTCAATATCCCGGCGATTGAAGGCAAAGTGAATCAAGATATGAAAATGATAATTAAGGAACTTGACCTGGATTTGGCCAGATATATACAGAAGCGGCTGAGATTGGCCAAGAAAAATATATTGCCGGAAGCAAAATCATTGTCTAAGATGAAAAACAAGCTTAAAAGGCGTAAATTTAAAAGCGGGACCAGTATTAAAAGACCGTCACAGCTGCCGCAAGAATTGGTATTTGAGCAGGGCACAAAAGTATCAACGCGCAGGGCCTCGGGCGTATTTTTTGCCTGGTTGATGCGGCAAAGCGCCTTTTTCTGGGCTGGAGCCGGGGATTTAAGCCATTCGGTGCTTACAGACAAGGCCGAAGAAGTTTACGGATTAATCAACGCGGATAATCCTTACGGTCGGGGGATCCGTTACGGCATAGCCGAACAAAACATGGCCATGATGGGTTCGGCCATGACGCACGATAGACTACCCGGTGGCTACCGGCCGATATCTGTATTCGGTTCTTACGGCGCGTTTACCAATATGATGTGCAATAGTATCAGATTAACTTTGATCAGCAATCATCTCTGTCCGAAAGCAAAAGGTTTCTTCATAGCGCTTGCCTCCCATGATGGCCCGGAAACAGGCGAAGATGGACCTACTCACCATGGACTTTATTGGTCCGGCCTGTATCAGGCCTTGCCCGGCATCAAAGTATACAAACCGCTTGACGCCAATGAAACCATTGAGATGTTGTTTCATGCTTTACGGATAGGAGAGCCGATTGTGTTGTCCGTGGCGCGTCCGGATAGCGAAGTTTTTGTCAGGCAGGGCGCGGTAGCTCAAGCTCACGCGGCGGTGGACGGCTCATATATATTTAAAAATTTCGGCAAAAACAACAATAAAAAAATTACTTTGGTAATTTCGGGTGGCATACTGCTTTCCAATATTCTATCCGTTTTACCGGAATTAGAGCGGGATTTGAATGTAAAAATAGTGGCGGTCACTTCGCCGGAGCTGTTTGAACAGATGAAAAAAATAAATCCTAAAAAAGCGGAAGTTGTTTTTTCCGCGCAAGACAGCCACCGGGCCATATTGCTGCACAATGGTTGTATCAGGTTTCTTTATCCTTTTTACAACAATGCTTTTTCCGCTGAACGGCTGATCGGAGTTGATACCTATTTAAAATCCGGTTCAGCGGAAGAGGTTTACCGGCTGGCCGGCCTTGATCCGCAAAGCCTGCTTCAGAGGATCGGCAGGGCGGCAAAAAAAATATAGCGAGGATTTTTAAACGATTAAGCCGCCACTTTTTTGTGACGGCTTTTTAATGCAAGGCGACATTTTTGTCTCCTTTAGGATCGCAAGATAAAGATTTGTTTCATATCTTGGTGGCTAAGCAATCTGGTCACTTGACCGCGGCCTGGTTCATAACATCTTATCTCCACCATTTGTCTATTCGGATCCGTGCGTACGATTTTTCCCGGATATTGATCAAGATAAATGACAAGCTGGTCGGCGTGCGGGTTTTCACAATGGCAGAATTTTGTCTTCATCTCGGCCTCCTTTTGATAAAACAAAGAACGCGTGGCGGTTGCCTTGGATAGTTGGTAGTATAATGTGAATTGGGTTAAAAAACAATTAAAGTCAAGGTCTAGTAAAAACGAGAGAAAAATTATTGACTTTAATAGTATCTTTGGTTATACTGAACGCACTAAAAAAATATTATGAACGTAACCGAATTGGCGCGAAAATTGAAGGTTAATACTAAAGAATTGCTGGAAATTTTGCCCCGGTATGGTTTTGATATCGGCACGAAAGCGATCAAAATTGATAATCGGGTGGCGCAGAAGATCATGCGCCAGTGGCGGCATATTAAGAGGGATTTGGAAGAAAAAAAGCGCAAAGAATTTGAGGAACAGAAAGAGAAAGAAAAAGAGATGCGCATCAAAGAGGGCAAATGGGTAAAGCTACCAAGCGTGCTCACAGTGCGGCAGTTCGCCGATAAATTGGAAATGCCGGTCACGCAGGTGATAACCGAGTTGATGAAAAACGGAATCCTGGCCAATCAAAATCAAAATATTGACTACGATACGGCCGCGATCATGGCCGAGGAATTGGGATTCAGCGCTAAAAAAGAAGAGGAACAGACTGACCAAGAACAAGAAGAAGAAAAAATTCAGGCTTTGGAGCAGGCGTTGGCCAAGTCCGAACAGTTGCGTCCGCGGCCGCCGGTGGTAGTGGTAATGGGACACGTGGATCATGGAAAAACCAAGCTGCTCGACGCGATCAGACAAACGAATATCATTGATACCGAAGCCGGAGGAATCACTCAACACATCGGAGCTTACCAGACCGTTTGGGAGGGTCCGAAAAGTCATAAGCAACGCACCTTGACTTTTATTGACACTCCGGGCCATGAAGCCTTTACCGTAATGAGAAGTCGTGGAGCGCAAGTGGCTGATATTGCCATTTTGGTGGTGGCGGCCGACGACGGAGTAAAACCGCAGACCGAAGAAGTGATTCAGATTATTAAAGCGGCCGGGTTGCCGTTCGTGGTGGCGATTAATAAAATTGACACAGAAGGTGCGGATCCGCAAAAAGTGCGTACTGAATTGTCGCGGCGCGATTTGTTGGCCGAAGACTGGGGGGGCGATGTTCCGATGGTGGAGATTTCCGCCAAACAAAAGATCAATATTGATAAGCTGCTGGATGTACTGCTGCTGGTGGCGGAGATTAATCAAGAAAAAATTAAAGCCGATCCCAGTCTGCCGGCGGTGGGCACGGTGATTGAGTCGCACGTAGACAAAGGCATGGGCCCGGTGGCTACGGTATTGCTGCGGTCCGGTACTCTGCATGGACGGGATCCGTTGATTGTGAATGGAGAAAATTATGGCAGTGTGAGAGCGATGAAAGATTATATCGGACAAGAAGTGGACAGTGCCGGACCTTCGGATCCGATTCAAATAATCGGCTTTAAAGTGGCGCCTGAAGTGGGCGATATATTGGATGTAGGCAAAGCAGGGCAAGCGAAAAAAATAGATATCAAGCAAAAAAAGGTTAAACAAACCGGAGCGGAACGGCATACGGTAGTTAAGATTGAAGACCAGGAAGAGGATGAAGGCAAAAAAACTTTAAATTTGTTGATCAAAGCCGACGTGCTCGGATCACTGGAAGCGATTATTGATTCTCTTGAAAAAATTGAGCACGACGAGGTAGCAATTAAAATAGTGGGAAAGGGTTTGGGTAATATTACCGAGGATGATGTTAACAAGGCGCAGGCCGGAGAGGCAAAAATTATCGGCTTTAATGTTATTGCCACGCCGATTGCTCGGGAAAGTATGCGCGAAGAGAGAATTGACTTCTTGCGTTTTGATATTATTTATGATTTAATAGACTGGTGTAAAAAGGAATTGGAAAAACTATTGTCAGCGGAAAAAATTATTACCGAACTGGGACGATTGAAAGTAAAAGCGATTTTTAGAACCGATAAAAAAGCCATGACAGTGGGCGGAACCGTTACCGAAGGTAAGATTAGAAAAGGCGCTTTGGCCAGAATAAAAAGAAAAGGACAAATTGTCGGCCGGGGCAGAATTAGCTCTTGCCAAATCGGCAAACAGGACATGAATGAGGTTCCGGCCGGAAGTGAATGCGGCATCAGGTTTGAAGGAAAAAATAAAATTGAGAACGGTGATATTATTGAAGCCTACATTGAAGAAACCAAAACAAGACAAATTGTATTCAAATAATTACACTTAGATAAAAAAAGACTATGCCTGAGTTAAACCTAACAGAAGATAATTTTGAGCAGGAAGTACTCAAGTCCGAAGTTCCGGTTTTGGTGGATTTTTGGGCTCCTTGGTGCGGACCTTGCCAGATGATGGGTTCGATTGTAGAGGAGTTGGCTAATGAATATGATTCGGACAAGATTAAAATCGCCAAATTGCACGTGGATGAGAATCAAGCTGTGGCCGGCAAATACGAAGTGGCCAGCATTCCCACTTTTCACATCTTTAAAAGTGGAGAAATAGTTGATACGGTGATCGGCGGTGTATCCAAAGAAAAACTCAAGGAAATGATAGAAAAGCACATATAGTGTAAATTCCCCCGGCAGTGGGGAATTTTTAGTTGCCTGGTAAGAATGGAAGGTGGTATAATGAGGAAGTCCATATTTATATATATTATGAAGAAAAGAAATAAAATAATCATGGGAGCGGCGATTGCGGCGGTGTTGATGGCATTGGCGGCAATAGTGTTTTTTTTTAATGATCGGGCGGATCCGTCAAGACCGATAAGTGAGCGGGCCGGAATGGTAGATCACGAATCGGGCGTTTACGGGAAACATAGTCGCGATATGTCTGTTCCCGCGCCGGACGCGTTCATTTTCACGCGGTCGGAATTAACCGACAGTGCTAACCTCAATACCGGTATTGACGCAGGAAGATTGATAGTAAAAACCGGAGTATTTTCCATGGTGGTTGATGATGTTGGCGGAGCGGTTGAGATGATTTCGGACTATGTTGAACAAAAAAGTGGTTTTGTGGTATCAAGTAATCTGCATAGAAGCGGATTATCGCCGTATGCCACGGTGGTGGTGCGTCTGCCCGCTGCCGATTTTGATCAGGGTGTGGACGAATTTAAAAAAATGGGAGAAGTGACCAGTGAACGAGTGGAGGGTATGGATGTTACCGAAGAGTATGTGGATTTACAAGCTAGACTTGATAATTTTCGTGCCGCGGAACAGAGATTTGTAGAGATTATGCGACAGGCCGAAGAAATAGAAGATATTCTGGCGGTACAACGTGAATTGACGCAGGTGCGTGAGCAAATTGAACGAATTCAAGGAAGGATAAAATATCTCAAACAAAGCGCCGATCTGTCCACCGTGAGAGTCAATTTATCCAATGACCCCGAGTCGCTGCCGGTAGTGGATGACGAAGACAAATGGAGGCCGCTTGGCGAGGCTAAGGAATCCTTGCGCGGTCTGCTTAACTTAGCAAAGATTTTAAGCTATTTGTTGATACGGTTGGTAATATATTTACCTTTGTGGATAGTCTTGATATTAATGGCTTGGCTGGGATATGGATTATACAAAAGATATCAAAGAAAAATACATAATTAGATAAAAGCAAGCATCACGGTTCGGTTTAGAGTTTTTGTAATTTAGACTTCAAACCTAACTTTATAAACATAGGTATACAATAAAAATAGTACTAATTGTGTTTACTATCTAAACATATGCAAAATCCTTTTTTAAATGCTTTGACTCAGCTGGAAAAAGCGGCCAAAAAAATTGATCTTGATCCCAATATCCATCAGATTTTAAAATTTGCCGACAGGGTGATTAAGGTTTCAATACCTGTTAAAATGGATGACGGACAGATAAAGGTTTTTACCGGATACCGGTCGCAATACAATAACATTCTCGGTCCTTACAAAGGCGGAATACGCTATCACCAAAACGTAACCGTGGAGGAGGTGGTTGCGTTGTCTTTTTGGATGATGGTTAAATGCGCTCTTGTGGATATTCCCATGGGCGGGGGCAAAGGAGGGGTGACAGTTGATCCAAAGATGTTGTCGCTTACGGAACTGGAAAAATTGTCGCGTGGGTATATTAAAAAACTATGGATGAATATCGGTTCAGATAAAGACGTGCCGGCTCCGGATGTGTATACCAACGCCGAGATTATGGCCTGGATGCGTGATGAATACGAGAAGATTGTGGGACATAGCGATCCGGGCGTGATTACGGGAAAGCCGATAGACCAAGGCGGTTCTGAAGCAAGGAATTTTTCCACCGCTCAGGGGGGAGCCTATTGCGCCACGCAATTGGTGAAAAAATTGGATTGGAACCCGTTGGAAACCAAAGTGGTGATTCAAGGTTTCGGTAATGCGGGCAGCTTTATGGCAAAGATTTTACATGCCATGGGTTTTAGGATTATAGCGGTAAGCGATTCTCGCGGCGGAGTTTATTCGCGGCAAGGGCTTGATCCGGATCAGTTGATTGATTTTAAAAATAAAACAGGCTCAGTGGCCGGTTTTGAAAGCGGCGAATCGATAGATAATTTGAAGATACTGGAGCTCAAGTGCGATATTTTGGTCCCCGCCGCCTTAGAAGGTGTAATTACTGAAACAAACGCGCGAAATATTCAAGCCAAGGCCATAATTGAGCTAGCCAATGGACCGTCCACGCCGCGGGCGGATCAAATATTGGAACAAAAAAATATTATTGTCGTTCCGGACGTGCTGGCCAATGCCGGCGGCGTGGTTGTAAGTTATTTTGAGTGGGAACAAAATAAAAAGGAGGAACACTGGAGCGAGTCCCAGGTGTTGAGCAGGCTGGAGAATATTATGACGGCTGCTTTTGATAGTGTTTGGCAGTATAAAGAAAAATACGGAGTGGATATGAGAACGGCCGCTTTTATAAAAGCGATAGAAAGAGTGGCTATGAATATTTCCACGTAATACATCAGGCGCCAAAGTTAAACAAAAAGTTAATATTTTCGGCGTAAAAGCTTGCGTCCGGCGAGTATTTTGGATAACATATATAATGCTTGAAGTAAGAAAATTAAATTATGAGAGAATACAAACCTCGCGAGATTGAGAAAAAATGGCAGCACTATTGGGAAGAAAACCAAATTTTTAAAACTCCTACTGAAGCAGAAATTGACAACAAAATGTACATACTGCCCCAACTGCCTTACCCATCCGGTTCCGGACTCCATGTCGGCCACGCCGAAGTATACACGGCCTGTGATATTTACGCTCGTTACCAGAGAATGATCGGCAAGGATGTACTACAGGTAATCGGCTGGGATTCTTTCGGATTGCCGGCGGAAAACTACGCAATCAAAACAAATATACATCCGCGCGTTAGTACCGAGCAGGCGATTGATACTTTTAGAGAACAAATTAAGTTATTGGGTGTTTCGGTGGACTGGGACCGGGAAGTAAGCGCTCATCATCCTTCCTTCTATAAATGGACTCAATGGTTTTTTTTGTTGTTTTACAAGCGTGGGCTGGCTTACAGAAAAAAACAGTCGGTCAATTGGTGCGACGGCTGTAAAACCGTCTTGGCCAATGAACAAGTGGTGGATGGACGCTGTGAACGTTGCGAAGCGGTCATCCGGCAAAGAGATATGGAGCAATGGTTTTTGAAAATTACCGCTTATGCCGATCGCTTGATTGATGATTTGGACAAAGTGGATTGGCCGGCAGAAACAATAAAAAGACAAAAAGATTGGATTGGGCGTTCGCCGGGTGCGTTGGTGAATTTTTACATCAATGGAGATCCGGTGGAAGTCTTTAGCACCAGACCGGATACATTGTTCGGCGCCACTTATTTGATTTTGGCACCCGAACATGAATCGGTTCGCTTATTGAAGGATAAAATAGAAAATTGGAAACAGGTGTCAGAATATATAGAGCGGGCGCGATTAAAAAGCGATTTGGACCGCCAAACCGAAAAAGAAAAGACCGGAGTGGAATTGCGTGGCATTAAGGCTGATAATCCGGTCAATAACGAAAAAATACCGGTGTATATAGCGGATTATGTTTTATCCGGCTATGGAACCGGCGCCATCATGGCCGTTCCCGCTCATGATGAAAGAGATTATGAATTTGCAAAAAAATACGATCTGCCCATAAAGCAGGTGGTGGCCGAGCAGGTTGGCGAAAAAAAAGAGCAAGGACAGTGTCGGCCCGGTTCTTATGCGGTAATGGAAAAAGATGAAAAGATTTTGGTAATCTATGATAAAAAAACAGATTTTTATCGGCTGCCGGGCGGCGGATTTGAAGAAGGTGATGATGCCGAGCAGGCTCTGAGAAGAGAGATAGCTGAAGAAACCGGCTATGTTAATTATCATGTGGGAGAGCATTTTACCAAACTGGAGAGTTGCGGCTATTCTGATAATAACAAAGCTTACTTGCATAGATTGTTGCATGTTTATCATGTCAAATTGGAAAATGACCAAAGAGATCAATCTCTATTGGAAGATGCACAGCGTTGGAGGCTAGAATGGATGACCTATGAACAGGTGGTAGAAGTCTTTGGTAAAGAAACAAGGGAGCTGGAGTTGATTGCTTTGGTATTGGATAAGATGACGCCATGCTATAGCGGTGAAGGAGTTTGCGTTGATTCCGGCTTTTTAGCCGGACTGCACACCGATGAAGCCAAAGAAAAAATGGTACGGTGGTTGGAAGAAAATAACTTTGGAAAAAGTCACGTTCAATACAAGCTGCGCGACTGGTCCGTTTCCAGACAGCGCTTTTGGGGAGCGCCCATTCCCATGCTCTATGATCAAGAAGGCGAACTTCATCCGGTGCCGGAGGAAGATTTACCCGTGCTTTTACCAACGGATGTTGATTTCAAGCCTACGGGTGAATCGCCTTTAAACTGTTCGCAAGAATTTCAACAAGGGGTGGAAGAAAAGTACGGCCAAGGTTGGAGCCGGGAACCGGATACTTTGGATACTTTTATGTGTTCCAGCTGGTATTATTATCGCTATCTTGACCCACATAACGATAAATGTTTCGCCTCGCCCGAGAGCATAAAAACATGGATGCCGGTTGATTTTTATCTGGGCGGTTCGGAGCATGTTACGGGGCATTTACTCTATTCGCGATTTTTCACCAAAGTACTCTATGATTCCGGATATATTGATTTTGACGAGCCTTTTTTGAAACATCGCCATCAAGGATTGATTTTGGGAGAAGATAACAGAAAGATGAGCAAGCGCTGGGGCAACGTGATCAATCCGAGTGATGTCGTGAAAGAATTCGGAGCAGACACTACCAGAATGTACGAAATGTTCATGGGTCCTTTGGAAGACGATAAGCCTTGGGACATGAACGGTGTTAAAGGAGTGAGAAGATTTTTGGATAAAGTTTGGAGATTGCAGTCAAAAGTGGCGAATCAATCAAGCGCTAATGATAAGGTATTACACAAAACCATCAAAAAAGTTACCACCGACATTGAGGATATGCGTTTCAATACCGCCATTGCGTCCATGATGGAGCTGGTTAATTTCTGGCAGAAGAAGGAACAATTATCTAAGAATGATTTTTCTTTGTTTGTAAAAATTCTTTCTCCTTTCGCGCCTCACATATGTGCGGAAATTTGGCAGATTTTGGGCCATGATGAGCAGCCGGCGTTTCAAAGTTGGCCAGCATATGACGCGGAATTGATAAAAGAAGACACCATTACTTTGGTGGTACAGATAAACGGCAAAGTGAGGTCAAATCTGTCAGTACCGGCCGACATCGGGGAAGATGAAGCCAGGCGAGTGGCGCTTGCCGATGAAAAAACGCGCCAATGGCTTGCGGATAAAGAACCGAAAAAAATTATTTACGTAAAAGACAAATTAATCAATATCGTGACGTAAAAAATGTTTAGATTTTTGCTCCGCTCCAAGAGCCGGCGCTTTTACTGTTATTGCCTGGCATTTCTGAGTGGAATCGCGCTAATATCAATTATCGACCGCAAGGTCGATTTTTTTATTTTATATCTTTTGTATTTTTTCTTGATCACGGCTATATTGATATTTTGGAATAATGACAAAGTGGTGTTTGTGGTGTTTTGTTTTCTGGCATTGGTTTCGGGCATCGTCAGATATCTGCTTCCTTTCCCGCCCGAATCGCCGCAGTTTGTGGCAAATTACAACGGACAAAGCAAACAAATCGGCGGATATATCTGCGCCGAGCCCGATATCAGGCTGGATGGCGCGCGCTACATTCTAAAAGTGGAAAAGCTGGAAGGGGCGGAGAAGATCAAAGGCAAAGTATATTTAAAATACGATCTGTACCCGCGCTTTGATTATGGTGATTATCTGCGTGTCAGTTGTTCGCTGCGCCAGCCGGAGATAATTGAATCAATAAACGGCAGAGATTTTCGCTATGACATGTATTTGGCGCGCTACGGCGTTTTCAGTATTTGCCGTGCCGAACAAGTTAAAAAATATGGCAATAAAGGTAATGTACTGTTAAAGAAGATCTTTGCTTTGAAAAAGAAAGTGGCGGAAAAAGTAAACAAACTGTGGCATGAGCCACATGCTAGCTTTATGGCCGGCCTGCTTTATGGCTATCGCGGCGGTCTGGGTTCCTTGAACGAACTTTTTAATATTACCGGCGTCACTCACATTGTGGCCATATCAGGCTACAATATCAGCATAATCGCGGCCATTTTCATATCCATTAGCGTCAATTTATATATCCCGAAAAAGAAAGCATTTCCATTGGTGGCTATTGGTATTATCATCTTTGTGGTATTCGCGGGCGCAAGCGCCTCGGTTATGCGCGCCGGCATAATGGGAATTATGGTGCTGTTTGTCAAGCACCTGGGCACTATCAGCAGGGTTGGAAACGTGATGATTTTAACTTGCGTTTTAATGTGCCTGTTTAATCCTTTTGTTTTAATATGGGATGCCGGATTTCAGTTGTCTTTTATTTCTACTCTGGGTTTGATATATCTCACGCCTTTGTTGGAAAGACGGGTTAAGTTTATTCCCGAATTTTTTTCTTTGAGAGAATCGTTTATCAGCACTATCTCGGCGATTATCGCCACTCTGCCTTTGATATTGTTTCAGTTCGGCCGGCTGTCCCTCGTAGCTCCATTGGTCAATGTCTTGATACTCTGGATTTTGCCGCTGCTTATGGCTTTGGGATTTTTTGCCGTGTTGGCCAGTTATGTTTTTTTGCCTTTGGCGCAGGTGCTGGCTTGGACAGCCTGGCTCGGCCTCAGCTATATCATTATCATTGTAAAATGGTTCGCGTCACTTAATTACGCCGCTATAAACATATTGATACCGGCCTACGTTATGATGTTATGCTACGCGGTTATGACATACAGCGTGTACAGAGCTCATAAAAAAGAACAACCATTTTATTCCATAATCAGTAAAGAAAAAAGTAGTGAAAAAAAGGATATTAATTATATAAAAAAAGTTAAATAAAAAAGTATTTTATGAAGAATATAGACAAGGTGATGTTGTTGCTATTTGCGTTGTTGTTATGCGTGGTGGGAATGGTATTTTGGCTGAAAAAGGATGAAAGCGGATTAAGCCCGGACGCGAGCGGATTAATGATAAATCCAGAAGAAGAAAACGTTCAATACATACGCGTTACTTTTCTGGATGTGGGTCAAGGTGATGCTACGTTTATAGAATTCACCAATGGCGAACAAATGCTGGTGGATTGCGCCATAGATGCCAGAATCATTGAGGCTTTGGGCAGGGTGATGCCGTATTACGACCATGATCTGGATTATCTGCTGATCACTCATCCGGATAGCGATCATTACGGCGGTTGCGCCGAGGTGTTGGAGCGATTTGAAGTTAAAAATATTATCTATAGCGGCGTGCAAAAAAGCGATGATGGTTGGCAGGATTTGTGGTCCAAAGTAGAAATGGAGCCGGCCGATTATTACCAGATCGATGCCGAAGATTTTTGGCGGATAAGCAGCTCAACAATTCATTTTTTGTATCCTGATCATTCTTTGGTGAAAAATCCGAATATTTTGAGCATTGAAAAAGAAGTAAGCGCCAATAATATGTCAGTGATATTTAAGCTCAGTTTTGGAGAAAATAATCTGTTGATGATGGGCGACGCGGAGGAGGAGTTGGAGGAATATTTACTGGCCACTTACGCGGATCAGTTGGACGCGGAAATACTGAAAGTGGCACATCATGGATCAGGCAGCTCTTCCATTGTTGATTTTTTAAATGTGGTTTCACCTGATTATGCTGTGATTTCTTGCGGATTTGATAATCGGTTCGGACATCCTTCAAGACGGGTACTCAAAAGGCTGGAAAGAGCCGGGTCGGAGATTTGGAGGACTGATCTAAAAGGTGATATAATAGCAACGATATACTTAAATAAGGTGATTGTTGAATACAAAAAATAAAATTTGCTCCGTAATTTTAATATCGGTTTTTATTCCGCTATGTTTTGTGTCAGCCGTTGAAGATCCGCTTGATAGTGATAGCGACGGCTTAAGCGATGAATTGGAAAAATATTATTATACCGATCCGTTCAATTCTGATACGGATAATGACGGTTATTTGGACGGAGAAGAGGTGGTTGGGGATTACTCGCCGCATTTGGGGAATAAAAAAAGACTGCATGAAGGCGATTATGACGGCGATGGCTTGAACGATTGGCTGGAGCGCTGGTTTGGTTCTGATCTGGGCGTAACAGACAGTGATGGGGATGGGGTGGAGGATTTGGATGAGGTTCTATCCGGTTCCAGTCCGGCTAAATTTGGCACCAGTACCGAGTTTGAGCGTCATGTTGTGGTAGATCGTAGTTGGCAGCGTTTGTATTATTATGTGGACGGAGTAAAGATAAAAAATTTTCCGGTTTCCACCGGAATTCCCTATCTGGAAACTCCGGGGGGTGAATTCAGCGTGACCGGTAAAATTCCGGTAAAGCGTTATGTCGGGTCGGATTATGATTTGCCCAATGTGTGGTGGAATCTGGAATTTTTTCCCATGTACTATATCCACGCCGCTTATTGGCATAACAATTTTGGCATGAGAACAGAATCTCATGGCTGCGTAAACATGCGTTTCAAGGACGCGGAACTGCTTTATCGCCATATTGATGTCGGAGTGCCTATCACCGTTACCGGTACCACACCGAGCCGTTTTTATGTCGGCACTTAAGTATTTAATAAACAATAATTTTTAACGTATTTATTATGCTTATTCTGTTGCGTTGGTTAATTAACACTATCACCTTATTGATTCTGGCGTTTTATTTGCCCGGGATTGAAGTGAGCGGTTTTTACGCCGCCCTGATTACCGCTTTGGTACTCGGTTTGATCAATGCTCTTATCAGGCCGTTGATTATTCTGTTGACTTTGCCCATTAATATTCTCACCTTGGGTTTGTTTACCTTGGTGCTTAACGCCCTTTTGTTTTGGTTTGTCTCAACGATCGTGGAAGGGTTTGTGGTGGCCGGCTTTTGGCCAGCATTTTGGGGGGCGTTGATTTTGAGCATGGTGAGCTGGATTATCGGAGCTTTAATTAAGGATTGAGCATTATGAAAAGAGCAAACAAGATAATTTCGGTCGGGGGATCGATCATAGTTCCGCGAACCGGTTTTGATGTAAAATTTTTAAAACGGTTCAGAAGATTGATTCTAGATCAAATAAAGAAAGGTACCCGGTTTGTATTGGTGGTCGGAGGTGGAGCCACGGCGCGTGAATACCAGCGGGCGGCCGGCGCGGTAACAAAGATGTCAAATGATGAACTGGATTGGATTGGAATTCATTGCACGGTTTTGAATGCTCAATTTGTCAAACACATCTTCAAGAATTATGCGTATAAAGAAGTGGTTACCGATCCCAGGTTCAAGGTAAAAACCGATAAATATATTGTTGTGGCCTCAGGCTGGAAGCCCGGTTGTTCCACAGATAAAGACGCGGTTTTGTTGGCCGACGCGTATGGAGCCAAAGAGTTGATTAACCTGTCAAATATTGAGTATGTATATGACAAAGATCCGAATAAGTATAAGCAGGCCAAGAAAATAGAACGGCTGGACTGGAAGACTTTCAGACGGGATATCGTGGGATATAAATGGGAGGCGGGATCCAATAAGCCTTTTGATCCGATAGCGTCAAAATTAGCCGAACAGATGGATTTGACCGTTAATATTGTTAAAGGAACCAATTTACGACAGGTGGAAAAAGTACTTACCGGACAAAAATTTAAAGGCACCGTTATCTCGGATTAAAAATCTTTAATTCAAGTTGTCTTTTAGTTTGATAATTTTTGTATTGGACAAATTTTACTTGTTTGTGTAGAGTAAAAATTATCTATGAAGCCGAAAATACTTTTACATGTATGTTGCGGGCCATGTTCGATAGCCATATTCAAAGAACTGCTGCGAAGTTTTGATCTTGTGGCTTATTTTTACAATCCAAACATACATCCGGAAAAAGAGTATGTAAAAAGGAAATCAGAGGTGGTAAAGCTTTGCCGTGAATTGAAAATACGTTTTGTGGAAGAAGTATATAATCCAGAAGCCTGGTTTTTGAGAACGGAAAAATATATCAATGAACCGGAAGGTGGTCGGCGCTGCTTGATTTGTTTTAAAATCAGGCTGGGACGGGCCGCTAATTATGCGGCGAAAAATGACTTTGATTTTTTCGCCACCAGCTTAACCGGCGGTAGAAATAAAGACGCCGCGGTAATCAACCCCATCGGCATTGAATGCGGAAAAATACATGGGATTGAGTTTTTCCAAGAGGATTGGAAGAAAAAAGGCCGACAGCAACACGCCGACAGGCTGGTGCGAGAAAGGAGGGTTTATCGCCAGAATTATTGCGGCTGTATTTATTCCAAAAAGTAATTTTTGTTTATTCTTCAACATCAACGATTTCCAAATCCAAAATTCTCACTCCGAAATTTTTTGCTTTTGCTCTGTCAGTGAGCCATACATCAATTCTATTTTTTCCGTATCTGGGATTCATTCGATCCCGCACGGTTAAAATTTCCTCGCCAAATAATTCCGGTATTCTTACCTTGGTATTGAGCGGCAAAAAATTCGCTGCGATAACGTTTTCTCTGTTGTACTTGCACAAGTTATACCCGTTGGCGGTAATGCATGGAGTGGAGTCCGTCTGGTCAACGGTACTGGAGTAGGCGGTGGCAATCACTTTTTGATTATGCAGGACGTTAACCTTGATTTTTGTCTTCTCCTGATGCGGAATAACAACACTAAAAAGCCATAGAAAAATAAGCAAGCCCGAGATAAACAACAATCGGCTTACTGTGGGCAATAATATTTTTTCGGTCCAGTGTTGTTTTTTTCTCGCGCTAATTTTTCTTTTTTTGTTTTTTTCCGGCATTGTTTTTTTACGTGTTTTTTTTACATAACCACTCTTTTTTTTGCTTTTGTTTTTTTTCGCCATATTTGTGGATTATACTATTATTATACTAAATTATTGACACAAAAAAAAGCGCCTTTTTTTATTAAAAAGCGTCGTAGTTGATGATTGTCCGAAAACCGCGTCATTCACGCGGTATGGATCAGATTTTGCCCACATCGCCCAGCTGTAACCTTCTTCCAGATAACCAAGCTTAATTACGAAAGCCAGTCCTGTCAGTCACTTCTCTGATAAGTTTTCCAATGGAACCGATATCATAACTCATGATTTAATCTCCTTGGCCGTGTTTGTTGTATGGTGATGCGTCTTTGGTTGCGATAATGTTCAATTTGAATAATTTTCACTGATTTGTTTTTAAGCATATCTTGTATTTTTCGTGGCCATTCAATAATGGACAAGGTATTTTTTTCTCCCAAATATTCTTCAATGCCCATCGCTTTCAATTCTGCTTGATTTAGCGCGCGATAAGTATCAATATGCGCTATGGCAGTTATGGTGTTTTTTTCTTTTTTTGGATCGTATACTTGAATCAAGGTAAAGGTGGGGCTGGCCACATGCTCAATGCCGAAATAGTGCAGCACTCCTTTGGCAAAAACGGTTTTTCCGGCGCCCAGATCTCCTTCCAACATCAAAATATCACCGCCTTTCAATTGTTCAGCGATTTTTTCCCCCAATTCAAAGGTTTGTTGTTCGGAAGATGAAATGATTTGCATAATTAGTTCAACTCCGGATAAAGCGGAAATTTACCTGTCATTTCTTTAATACCTAATTTGACTTCTGACAGTATTTGTCCGTTGTTATGATTTTGTATTACCCTGTCAACGAATTCCACTATCAATCGCATTTCTGTTTCTTTCATGCCGCGAGTGGTGACGGCCGGAGTACCGAGTCGGATGCCCGAAGGATCCATCGGGCTGCGCGGATCATTGGGAATCATATTCTTATTTAGAGTAATGCCGGCTCGATCTAGAGCTTGTTCGGCCTGCTGTCCGGATAGCCCTTTATTGCTTACGTCTAGCAAGAGTAGGTGATTATCTGTACCGCCGAACATTAATTTGTAGTCAAGCTGCTTGAATTTTTCTTCCAACGCTTTGGCGTTCTTTTTTATTTGGATGGCGTAGTCTATAAAAGCCGGCTCCTGTACTTCTTTGAAAGCGACCGCCTTGGCCGCGATATTATTTTCATGCGGTCCGCCTTGAAAGCCGGGGAATACCGCTTTGTCAATTTTTTTGGCGAATTGTTCTTTGCACATAATCATGCCGCCTCTGGGTCCGCGCAAGGTTTTATGAGTGGTAGTGGTCACCACGTCGAAAATAGGAACGGGGTTGTTCATTTGTTCGGCCGCTATCAATCCGGCGATATGTGCGATGTCGGCCATGGTCATGGCACCCACTTCATCGGCGATTTGTTGTATTTTTTCATAATCTATTTCACGCGAGTAGGCACTGTAGCCGACCAGTATCAATTTTGGCTTGTGTTTTAAGGCTTCATCGCGCAGATAATCAAGGTCAATCAGACCTTGTCTGTTGGTCATGTAGCGAATGAAGTTGAATATCCGGGCGATATATGTCACCGGATGCCCATGAGTCAGATGTCCGCCATGAGACAAATCCATGCCTAAGATGGTGTCGCCCGGATCAAGGAGGGCGAAGTAAGCGGCGATATTGGCCGGAGCCCCGGACAAAGGCTGTACGTTAACGTGTTCGGCAGCGAATATTTTTTTGGCCCTATCAATGGCCAACTGTTCAATATCATCAATGAATTTACAGCCGCCGTAGTATCTTTTGCCTGGATAACCTTCCGAGTACTTGTTGGTCAATACCGAACCCAGAGCTTCCAGTACCGCGATTGATACGAAATTTTCCGACGGTATCAATTCCAATCCGGTTTCCTGTCGCTCCAGCTCGCATTTAATCGCTTCCTTAACTATTGGATCGAACTTTTCCAGCTTTAATTTATTCATAAAATTTTTTTGAAAAATTTAGTTTTTTTGGTGATTAAAAAATATCTAATCATTATTATATCAAATCAGATTTTTTTGACCATATACGTGCCTTGTTTTCTATAGCCTAATTTGCGGTAATATTTTCTTACTCCCACACCGGAAATTACCGCTATTTTACTAAAGCCGGATTTTTTGGCCAGCTGTTCCGCTTTTTCTACCAATTTTTTACCCAAGCCATGGTGTTGCGAAGCTTTTGTTTGTATTGTACCCAGCTCAACCAGCTGTCCGTATACATGCAGTTCGCGTATAAAAGCGCAATTATTGATTTCAGGCATTAGCTGTACCAATTTTTTATCTACCGCCTGAGCGGGAATTCTTAGGCGCAAAAAAGCGAAAACCGCCTGTCTTTGATTGTCTTCAAAGCTTAAAAAATATTCTTTTCCTCCCCGGGTTTGATATGTATAGAAAAATGATTTGATTTTCTTTTTGTCCTTTTTATCCGCTTTGTCTTGATGGCCGATTTCCCGGCATCTCAGGCAGCGACATTTCAAGCCGCGCTCGTTCATTTCCCTTTTTAATTGTTCGCGTAAATTTGTTACCTTATTTCCGGCTTTAATGTCAGTATCCGGAATATCGCGGACCAGCCTGGAAATGCGGCAATAGCGCGGTGTGGCTAATTTCATTTCAATTAAAGCTTGGAGTAGTTTTTCATTACCATAAGGTTTGTACATGCCGGATTGATACCAGCGGTGTAAGCGAGCGCTTTTAATTACCGTACAAGGGTAGATTTTTACCATATCGGGCTTTAAACCCGGATCGGAAAAAAGCAATTTGTACATGGCAACATCATGTCGCGAATCAGATCCGGGTAGATCGGGCATGAAATGTAGATCAACTTTAAATCCGGCTTGACGCAAAAGAAAAACCGCTTGTTTGAATCGTTCCACCGTATGGCCGCGTTTTATTGTTTTAAGAATGTCGTCATCCGGGGCCTGTAGACCAAGCTCAATTCTGGTACAGCCCTGTAGGCGCATCTGTTTCATTGTTTTGGGAATTATCGCGTCAGGTCTGGTTTCAAGAGTCAGTCCGACTATTTTATGTTTGGCAAGCTTGTCATTATAATCTTGCTCGGATTCCAGTTCTTGTTTTAATTTTTCAATACTGAAATTCTCAAATGGTTTAAGCCGGACGGTGAGTTTTTTTCTGCTGAGATCATTGCAGGCTTTAAAAGATTGCAAAATATACCAAAATTGATATTTAAGCGGATAAGCGTTCCATGTGCCTCCTTTGATAATGTATTCAATCTTGTCGGTGGGATGTCCGCTTTTATTTAGCATTTCTATCCTTTTTTGCATTTGCGCATAAGGATCAAATTTTAAAGCCAAAGCCCGGGCAGCGGCCGGTTCGCTGGCCAGATAGCTTTTCGGCATTTTTTTTTCTTCCGGACAATAGACGCAATTTCCCGGACAAGGATGCGGTTCTGTAAGTGAAGTGACAATGGCCACGCCGGAAAGGGTTCTGATGTTTGCTTTACGCATGAACAATTCCATTTTTTTATTCCTCTTTAGTCTTTTCTTTTTTATTAAATTATGATAGGCTTTTAAAAGATTACGATTGGAAATTTGCGGTATTTTAAGGCGGGCGCAGACTTTTCTTCTGGTGTCGTCAAATTCAGCCTTGGTTTTGGGCCTTTTAGATTTGATTTCCAGTAGTATTTTTTCCAAGCCAATTAAATTAATATGATTGATAGTAAAAAATTAATTGAACAAAACAAACAAGTTTACGATAAAATTGCCCTGCCATTTGCTCAAACTCGCAAGTTCGTTTGGGCCGATTTAAAACCCTTGGCCAAGTATACCAAAGACGGATACAAAGTATTAGATCTGGGCTGTGGCAGTGGTAGACTGTATCAGCTTTTTCAAGATTTGTCCATAAAATATATCGGAGTGGACCAGAGTAAAAAGCAGCTGCAAAATGCCGAAAAAAAATATCCGGCCGCTAAATTAATTATATCAGAGATGAGGAATTTGCCATTTGCGGACAATGAATTTAATGTAATTTACTGTATTGCCACTTTTCATCACCTGCCAAGTAAAGAGAGTAGGTTGGAAGCTTTAGCCGAAATGAAGCGTGTTCTAAAACTTGGCGGCAGAGTAATTTTTACTAATTGGAATCTATTTTCCAAAAGTGCCGCAAAAACGGTTGAAAAAGGAAAGTGGAAAATAAAACGGGGAAGCGAGGCTGACTTTTTCGTGCCCTGGATGTCTTCAGATGGTAAAGTTTTGGGAGATAGATACTATTATGGATACAGACCGCGGGAGTTGAAAGAATTATTTCAATCAGCGGGTTTTTTTATGGAAGAGCACTATTATAGTAGAAAAGGGGAGAAGAGTAGCGTGGAAAAAGGACACAATATTGTGAGTGTCGTCAAAAAAATATAAATTTTCATCTTCCGGTAATCAAACAACATACCGGCCGATCGAATTTACAGCCTTTATCCAAGGCTTTTTTTAATCCGGCAATTGATAAAGCGGAGTTTGGTGAGATACGTATGCCGGTGGTTTCTTGGGTTGTTTTTCGCGCCTGTTTTATATCTTTATCACTCACAACCCAGCCGGATCCATTTGATTTTTTTATAATTTCCAAAACTTCATTTTTTCTGTGCGCTATTTTGTCAACTATTGCCCCGGCAATGGAAATTTCATCTTTTGCCGTAAAATCATTGTCAAATTCACAGGCTATCGGATGGCAGTACTCGGTCTGCACCGCGTGAATTTGCGGATTGTGTGTCAATTTTTCAAAAGCCATACCCAAAGCCTTGGCGGTAGTGCCGGAGGAGGTGGGGATAAAAACGGCCTCAAGTCCCTCTATTTTATCTAACTCTTGCGCCAGCGAGCTGTATCCGATGAGCGCTGATTCGTCCGTGGACTGGCGCAGGTATTTAGCCCGCTTGGATTTATCAAGTTGAAAAGCGGTCTGCTTGGGTTTTTCCACCTGTTCAATTGTTATTCTTTCATCTGTGGCCAGTCTGTGCAGCCGGCCATATTTGGCCGGATCTATTTTTTTTCCCGTATAGACGCTTAAATAAAGCTGTTCATCATTGTTTCTGTTAAAATCAGATACATATTGAATCGCCGTCAAAGCGGCATTGCCCGAAGAAGAGATGACAAAATTGTTCCAACCGTTTTTATGGTGGACTTCAATCATAGGGGGGATGGAGCGGCCTTTGTGCGATCCGTAGCGGTGCCGATCTTCGCGCTTCAGGTAAATTGTATTCAGCCCCAGCTCAGCTGCCAGCTTGGGGTGGTTTAATTGCGGAGTTTGCATGCTAGTTTGAAATATTTTTTTTAATGATGTAAAATTAACAAACCGTTATTTCTAAATATATTAAAATTATGAAATTAATTTGTCCAGAGTGTAAAAACCAAGTAGACTTGACCGATTATCCTGATTTGAGAATAGAACATATTGTGGAATGTAATATGTGCGGTATTACTTTGCAGGTGACAAATATTGACAACGACACGGTTATCACTGAAATCGTGGACGAAGGAAAGTAGCGCAAGGAAAAACAGGCGCGGTTACAAAGCTTCTTTTTGTTTTTCAATCAATTGTTCAATCATGCCCCGAAAACCACGTGATCCAAGAAAGACCACCACATCGTTTTGATCGGTGTTTCGGTTTAGATAATCCACCAGCTCGGTGTCCGATTCAATGTATTTGGTATCGGTGTGGGTTCGCGAAATAACACGGGCCAGTTCTTGTCCGTCAAACGCGGCCTGTTTGTCCGGGTCCTTTTTAATGATACTTAATCTGGGAATTAGTACTTGGTCGGCATCGGCAAAAGCATTTTTGTATCCCGGGGCCGAGCTGGGCTGGCGATTGCCGGTGTTAGGCTCAAAGACCGCGAATATTTTTCCATTATAAATCCGCCGTAAATTTTGTAGAGTAAAGGCTGTTTTGGCCGGTGAATGGGCAATATCGTCATAGATGATGATTTTGCCGCTGTATCTCTTTTCCAGTCTTCTTTTGAGTCCGGGAAATTTTTTGATGCTTTCAATAACCGATTGTGATGGAATGCCGACTTCGTTCGCCAAGGCAAAACAGCCGGTAATATTCTCGGCCATGAATTGGCCGATCATGGGAGAATTGATATTAAATTCAGTCTGCTTGTGCTTAATTTTAAACCGAATGCCGTTTTCATTTTGTGTCATTTCCGAATACTGATATTGGGAATCCGCGTTTTTTCCGTATCTGATAATTTCAGGGCCGTCTTGCGTGAATCGTAGCGACTTTATGGTATCAGAACATACTATTATCCCGTTTTTCGGTATGGAATCAGTCAATTTTTCAAAGATTTGCCTGTATTTTTTTTCAGTTGGATAAATATCGGCGTGATCCCATCTTAACCCTGTCAAGATTAAATGAGTGGGTGAGTAATGACTGAATTTGGGCGACATATCCCAGCGCGCGCTTTTGTATTCGTCTCCTTCCAGCACCGACCAGTCGCCGGATCCGATGTGGGAGGATAAGAAATTTTTATCCGCGCACAAGCCACCGAACATGTAGCTGGGAGCGAATCCGACTTGTTCCAAGATGAACGCCAGCAAAGCGGATGTACTGGTTTTGCCGTAAGTGCCGGCGCAGACAATTGAATTGGACTTAACAAAAAATTGTTTGATTAGCTGCGGATAGGAAACAAATTTCAGATTTTTTTCCTGCACGTATCGCCATTCCGGATTGGTTGATCCGGCCACGTTTCCCACCACCACCAAATCAGGATCGCCATCGGCGTTCATCTTGTCCACATGCCAACCCGGATAAAAGTAAATATCATGTTTTATCAGATGGGTGGATACGGGAGGAAAAAAGCCTTTGTCAGATCCGGTTACTTTATGGCCATTTTCTTTCAAGGCGATGGCCAAGGCGCTCATGGCTACGCCGCAAATGCCGATGAAGTGGATGTGTTGATTATTCATAATTTTTTTGAGTTTCAGTGTACACTATACAGTGAAATTTGCCAATTACTTTTTTATATTTATTTTTATCTTGAATAAAGTCATTAATTTGTATATCTTCGCCATCATGGTTGTAAATTTCAATATCCTGTTCATTACAGCCGAATATTTGCCGACTTCGGTCCGGTGCCCACAATATCATTTTTGGCGGATCAGTATCCAAAGTATACGCCACATTGATATTATTGTCATTGGGAAATTCATGCATTTTTTTGCCCGCGCGTAAATTATGCCGGTTTGATCCGGGACGGACCGTTTATTTTCCATATTGGTGACAAAGGTTTCAAAACGGTAACCGGCTTTTTCTTTGTCTTCGCCGGTATTTTTAGTGCCGGCCAACTTCAGCAGCTTGTTTCCCGTGGTGATCATGTATGTCAACCAATTCGGATTAATCGTTTTTTACTATCCGTATATCTGGTTTTTTCAGAAACCGATTCCGCCGGATTGGCCTTGGCGATCATTTCCATGGCCTGTTGGTATGAAGTTCGTTGAATTTGAATCTGAGAATTAAGTTTTTCAATTTCGAGTTCTTTGTATTTAGATTCAATCATATTTGATTAGACCGGAATAAATTATTCTGTCAGTATGTCTTTCAAATCACCTGTATTTTCGCGCCATTTTTCACCATCAAACCATTCCAGGCCTTTGAATTGCAATTTATATTTATCTCCCGGTCGTTGCGCCGAACCGAGATAAAAATATTTTTTATGTTTATCCATGGCATGTATTATCGCCTTCAACATCATTCCCATGCCCAAGTTCTTTATTTCCCCACTAAGATCCGTTCGGTAAAAAGGATAACAATAGTGAATTATTTTATCGGTTTCAACCGAAATGCAATAACCAACTATTTTATCATCAAGCCGGTATTCAAGCAGCATGTTAAAATTGTGATCTCGGGTGAGAATTTCTCTTGCCTTGTTGGCGCTGAATGTTCCTTTGCCGAATTTGGATTGGTAAAAATCTTTGGCCATTTTCGCTATTTTCCAAGAGTAATCGGTTAAAGGTACGGATTTGGCGATAAGAGATAATTGCGCGGTTTTTTTTAAAACCCTTCTGTTTTCACTGCTTGGCACAAATTCGGATAAATCAATTCTCAAGGCTCTGGTTCGATTCATCTCTCCTTTGGCCAATCTGGTAAAAACATAACCTTTGGCGTACAGCCTATTAACATTTTGATCGGAAAAGTCTATTATATTTTTTTTATCCCAGCTCAAATACATATCAAAATAAAGCTATCCAAATACCGAGCAGTACAAACGCTGCATGAATGATCCAAAACCTCATTACGGTTTTTTCTTCGCTCCAGCCGCGTATCTCAAAATGATGGTGAATGGGGGCCATTTTAAAAATTCTTTTTCTTATGGTGTAGCGACCGACAATCTGAATGATGACGGATAGCAGCTCAATGTAGAAGATAAACCCGAAAAAGGGTAGCAGGAGCATTTTGTTGAGCACGATGGTATTGATGGCGAGCAAAGCTCCCAAACCCAAAGAACCGACATCTCCCATTTGGAAACGGGCCGGTTTGATGTTGAAATAGGTGTAGGTAATGAGAGCGCCGAAAGTGGTGGAATTTAGTATGGCAATGGCATAGAATCCCTCTACCCAACTCAGTATGGTGAGGGCGGTAAAAGTAATCAGTAAAGATCCGCCGGCCAGACCATCCATGCCGTCGGCCACGTTGACCGCGTTCGCTGTAAACATGACGAACAAGATAATGAGCGGAATGATAATCCAGCCGATACTGACAAAGCCGTCAAAAGGAATGTAAATATCACGCCAATGTTCACCAAGTTTGTAATAGACCCACCAAGCGGTAATGGCGCCGGCCGCGAACTGTAAAAGTAGTTTTTCATGAACATGTATTCCTTTGCCCGGATGCGATCCAAGCCATAGTGATCCGCGTTTGAATATGCTCCAAGGCAAGGTGAGAGCCAGCCATATGCGTTGCTTCCGGTCTTTGTGCACTTTGATTAAGCGTAGTACTTGCTTTAATTTTCTGGATCTTCTTTTATGACCGTAAATGTTTAAAACATCGTCAACTCCTCCCAAAAGCGCGGCCAAAAGCATTACGCCGATCGGCACCCAAGTGAACTGTCTTTCCCAATTAAAAAGCAGCGTAATCAAGGCTACTGTGACAATCACCAGCAGGCCGCCCATTACCGGCACCCCTGATTTGCTTTTTCTCGCGCCCATGGCCAAAGTGGCGTCATACTCGGGATGTCTGGTCAGTTTGTATTTGTACAGTACCCTGGTTAAAAAAGGCGCCCACAAAAAACTAACCACGCAAGAAACAAGACCAAAGGTAATGGCTATTCTCAGGGGTTCAATTATTTGCAACGGTATATGCATAAGTTTGGTATAATATTAGCAGGTAAGCTTGAAAAAATCAATGTATTGTGTTTAAATGGGCTCAGTCTTAAATTAATATCGACGAACACACAGACAAGGAGGTTTTTTTAAAATGAAAAAATGTAAATGCGGCAAAAAGCTCCTTGAAATGGAAAGAATCTGCCGGGATTGTTGGCAAAGGGCCAATAAAAAAAGATGGGCTTCTTCGCCGCCCGATCAAGGAGGTGACAATTCTGAACACCCAAACGGCCAAAGAACGGCCAAGGTCAAGGAGGTTAAAAATGAGCAACTGCCGTGGCCGGAACAACTCGTTGGTTCCGAAGATGACCAAGCGAGATTGCCGAGTATGTCGCAAAAGGAATGAATGTCCTTTTGGCGGGGACCTGCAAAAGTGCAATGCCGATTTGCAGTCCCGCATAAAGGCAATACACAAAAATAAACGGGAAAATTGAAGTTACTTGGAAAGCGGACATGTTTAACTCATGATCCGCTTTATTTATCTGTTGACAAATTAATTAATTTATGCTTCAATTGACTTGTGCTTGGGGATAAATCGTTTAAAAAAAAGGAGGAAAAAATGCAAAAAATATGGAACGCGTGGGCTTATGTCTACGACATGGCCATGTTTTTAATGGGCGCCAGCGGTCGTTGCCCGATCTGCGGAGCGGTCTTTCGTTTGTCATTGGGGCCGGGCTGCCGGCCTTGCCACAAGAAAGCTTGAATTTTTAGTAAGCCGTCTGCCGACACGGGTGAGGCGGCTTTTTTAATTTAATCGTCGGATCTGAGCGATATCCGAGTTTTTAAAGCGAAGAAAGGTTTCATTTTTTTGTCCGGAGACATCTTGCTCAATCCAAGTTTGGTCAGTCAATAAGCTTCGCGGATTACTCACTTTAATTTTACCTCTCCTTACTCCGTGCTTGTATTGTCCGTCGGCCGACCATTGAAATGAGTGCACATAGTGAATGGTTTGGGGAATACCGTCATGCGATTCAACTTTTTCCACAATGGCTATATGATCTCTGTCTTTTTTCGGACCAAAACCCAGACTGATTAGCATATCGGCCGGCTGAGTCAGGTTTAATTTCACGACATGAGAGTTTTTTTCATGTGCCAGCGTCCTTACACGGGTATTTTCAATCGGCCTGAGACGTGCGATCAAACGGCGGATCGGATTTTTAACATTTGGGAAATAAATAATAAAAGCCAGTCGTTTGTTTTTTTTCTGTTTCGCCTGTGCGTCAAGCAATTGATAAGCGAATCCGGAACAGTCAATGCCCAAATTGTGGTCAACCAAAAATTTTTTTAATTGATCATTGCTCATTTTTTTAACATCCTTTCTCTCTCTGATTGATAGAATATTTGCTTCTTCCACGATTTCTTCCGGAGAACCTTTGCCTGTAACAACTTTCAATCCGCTTTTAACCGCGCTACGGCGATTATTAAAATACGGACAATTTATTTGTTTTTCGGTAAAAGGAAGATTAAGAAACGAATCCACTACCCGCTGAGCTTTTTTGGTTAAAGTTAAATCCGTCATATTAATATTTTTTCACCTAAAGAATTTAATTGATTATGGCCTGACATTAAAGAGCGCGTGCTTTGAATGCGAATTTTATCAGTTCCGGGCTTGTTATTCTCGTATTCTATTACCGTAAAACCGGTCTTTTCCAAAATTTTCCGTTCCGCTATTGAAGCAGAAGATCGTATAGGTATTCTTTTAATTATCTGAGCGCCGTCTTTAATTTGAATTATGCGCTCGCCTGAAAGATCAATATCCAAAAGCGCGCCCAGATGAGCTTGAAAAGTGGTAAGACCGACCGAGCTTTCTTTGGCGTGTTTTTGTAAAATTGATTCAAAGCTTGCCGAAGCCGGTTGTCTGGCGTTTATTTCCACCAAGTATATTTTTTTGCTCATTTGGTCCATCACGAAGTCCGCGCCATATAGCCCTTTCCAACCTTGTGACGCCAATTTTTCGCCAATGCGGGAGGTAATTTCATTTATCTGTTTTTTTTGTAGAGAGTTGAGCAGCTTGTACGGCAAAGACCAGTCATTTCCCACCGTGGCAAATGGACTGTCGCTGAATGTTTCCAGTCCGGTGATCTGATAAATAATATTACCGAGCAAAACATCGCTTTGGGCGCAAACGGCGTTGATGGTAAAGGAGGGCCCGACAATGTATTGTGATTTTCTTGCCGGCCGGTTAGGGAATTTTTGCTTGATTTGCTCTAACTGGCTAGCTGATTCAATTAATTTTGTGCCTTGTCCGGTATGGGAAGTATTAAATTGCAATATGAAGGAATTTTGCTTCCATTCCAGCCGGGAGCAGTTTTTAATTTCGGTTTTTGGTAAATACCGGGATAAATCGGCCAGCCATTCCACTTGCGATATTTTTTTTTCAACCGTTTGACTCAGTTTAGCCGGGGGATTGAGTAGTTTATAATTGTTCTTTCGGCAAATTTTTTCAATGCGGCCGTTACTTTTAAAAACCAAAATACCGGCGCCGGATTTTTCATTGATAAATTTTTGTACTTCCTGTTCTTGGAGCAGTTCGGCCGTATCCAAAATCAATTCTTTTTTTATGAGTAAAATATTTGTTCTCTGTCCGGCGACAGACTTGGCAAATGGGGTATAATTTGAGATAATATTATAGTGGAAAAAATCCAAATCAAAGCCGATTGCCCTTTCTATGTCGCGGCTTACATATATCACCGGATGGCACTTTAATTTTTCAAAAATTTGCATCATAAATTAGAGTATATTGCAATATTTAGGTTTTTGCAAACATGGATATTATTTACAAAAAATTGAAAGAATTCGGCAAGGTTAAAACAAACCAGGATTTAAGCAAGTATTGTACCATGGGAGTGGGAGGCCTTGCCCGCTATTTTATTATATTGGAAGATGTGGATTTAATTCCCGGATTGGTTGGTTTTTTGCGACGAAACGATTTGGAATACACGGTTTTGGGAGCGGGCAGCAACGTGATTTTTTCCGGCAACCAATATGATGGCGCGGTCATCAAGATCGCAGATCGCACCGTTAAGATCAAAGACAACGTGGTTGAGTGCGCGGCCGGCGCCAATATGGCCGAAGCGGCTCGGATTTCCATGCGGGCCGGTCTGACCGGCTTTGAATGGGCGATCGGAATCCCCGGCACCATGGGCGGTGCTGTTTACGGCAACGCCGGGGCCATGGATGCTCGGACGCAAGATAATGTATTGAAAGTTCTTGTGTTCATGGATGGAGAGCTGATCGAGATGATGAATCAGGATTGTCAATTCGGTTACCGCGATAGTATATTCAAGCATCAAGGAGGCGTGATATTACGTGTTTGGTTGTTGCTGGAACATAGAAAAGATAATTCCAAAACGCGGCAGATTTTGCAATATATGCAAAAAAGGAATGATTCCCAGCCCACCGGCATGGCTTCCAGTGGTTGTATTTTTAAAAATGTGGAGAGCGGCCGATTAGATTTGGATGAAAAGATGCTGAAAGATTTATCCGTACCGCAAGAATTTATTGACGATGGAATCATACCGGCCGGCCGGCTGATTGACGCGTGCGGCTTGAAGGGTAAAAAGATCGGTGGCGCGCAAATCAGCGACAAGCATGCCAATTTCATAATCAATCATGGTTCGGCCAATGCTGAAGATGTTTTGGCATTGATTGATTTGGTAAAAAAAGAAGTGTATGATAAATATGGGATAGAGTTAAAAGAAGAAGTGCAAATAATTAAAAATTAACATTTTTTTTATGAAAATCAATATCAATACCACCAATATGGAGGCAACCGACGCCATCAAGAGTTATGCCAAGGAGAAAGTGGAGGGGCTACGCAAATTTTTTAATAACATGCAACAAGCGGACATTGACGTCGGTTTGCGCAGTCAGCACCATCAAAAAGGTAAAATATATTATGCTGAAGTCAATCTTCATATTCCGGGAAAAATTTTGCGCGTGACCAAGGACGCGGAAGATTTGTATAAAGCCATAGATAAAGTTAAGGATCATTTGAAAGTGGAATTGGAAAAAGTAAAGGGTAAAAAGCGCGATATTGATAGAGAAGTCTTGAGAAATCAGAAAGGATATCAAATGTAGCCGACGCGACCGATATGTGATTTTTTTAGAAAGACCACGCGTTAACGGTTGTTTCTTTTGTTGGGTTTTTTCCGGTCCGGCTGCCAAGCTGGACTTTTTCTGTTTGGCGTGTTAAAATACGCAAGCGAAAATACTGTAAAAACATGAAAAATTATGTCTATTTATTACAAAATATTCGGTGATCCCAATAAAAAAACGTTGAAAAAGCTGGAACCGTTGGTGGAAAAAATCAATGCCATGGAGAGCGATCTGGAAAAATTGAACGATGAACAATTAAAAGCCAAAACCGATGAATTCAAGCAAAGAATCAACCAAGGGGAGACTTTGGATGAAATATTGGCCGAAGTTTTTGCCGTAGTCAGAGAAGCGTCCAAGCGCACCACCGGCATGCGCCACTATGACGTACAGCTGATTGGCGGCATGGTGCTTCATCATGGTCAAATCGCCGAGATGCGGACCGGTGAAGGTAAGACTTTGGTGGCAACCTTGCCCGTCTACTTGAATGCTTTGGAAGGAAAAGGTGTGCATGTGGTTACGGTAAACGATTATCTGGCTAAAAGAGACGCGATCTGGATGGGGCAGATTTATGACTTTTTGGGCCTGAGCGTGGGAATTATACAAAACCAGAGAGTCACGTTTGTTTATGATCCTTTAATATCCGGAGGCGAACAAGGCGAGGAAACGGACAATCGGCGGGATCAAAAGGGGAGTTTTAAGGTGGAGGAAGATTACCTGCGGCCGGCCGGTCGCAAAGAAGCATACGCGTGCGATATTACATACGGCACCAATAATGAATTCGGCTTTGATTATTTACGCGACAATATGGTGCAGGATTTAAAAGAAATGGTCATGCGTCCGGGAGCGGAAACGCACTACGCGATTATTGATGAGGTGGATTCAATTTTAATCGATGAAGCGCGTACTCCTTTGATTATTTCCGCTCCTGCCGAAGAGGCCACCGAAAGATATTATCAATTCGCCAAGTTGGTAAAACGGCTACAGGAGAATGAAGATTACAACGTAGATGAGAAGTTGAGAGCGGCCACTTTGACTGAAAAAGGAATAGCCAAATTTGAGCAATGGCTCGATTCGGATAATCTGTATGCCGAGGGCGGCATCAGGATCGTGCATCACATAGAGCAAGCATTGAAAGCCGAAATGCTGTTCAAGCGCGATAAAGATTACATCGTGGAAAATAACGAAGTGGTAATCATTGATGAGTTTACCGGACGAAAAATGCCGGGCAGAAGGTATTCCGAAGGTTTACATCAGGCCATTGAGGCCAAAGAAAACGTGCAAATACAAAGAGAATCCAGAACCTTGGCTACCATTACTTTCCAAAATTTATTTCGCATGTATCAAAAAATGGCTGGCATGACCGGAACGGCCAAAACCGAAGAAGAAGAATTTATTAAAATTTATAATGCCGAAGTGGTGGTAATTCCCACCAACCGACCGGACGCTCGCATTGATCATCCGGACAAGATATACAAGTCGGAAAGGGGTAAATACACTGCTATTACTAAAAAGATCAAGCAGTGCCAGGAAAAAGGGCAGCCCGTGTTGGTGGGCACCATTTCAGTGGAAAAAAATGAACAGCTCAGCGTCCATCTGTCGCGTGAAGGGGTAAAGCACGAAATTTTAAATGCCAAAAATCATGAACGTGAGGGTGAGATTATAGCTCAAGCCGGCAGGAAAAAAGCGGTCACATTGGCCACCAATATGGCCGGACGAGGGGTGGATATTAAATTGGGTGGCAGTCCGGTGGAAGAAGAAAAAGAACAAGAGATTAAAGAGTTGGGCGGACTGTTCGTGCTTGGAACGGAAAGGCATGAATCCAGAAGAATTGACAACCAGCTGCGTGGACGCGCCGCTCGTCAAGGCGACCCGGGCGAAACCCAATTTTATGTTTCCACGGAAGACGACTTGATGAGAATTTTTGCTGGCGACAGGCTAAAATCAATGATGAACAGGTTGAAAGTGCCCGAAGACATGCCGATTGAGCAAAAAATGGTTACCAAAATGTTGGAGAGTGCCCAAAAAAAAGTAGAAGGACACCATTTTGACACCAGAAAGCACGTGCTGCAATACGACGACGTGCTGAACCGGCACCGCTTTGTGGTCTACAAAAAAAGAAGACAGATCTTGGAGTTGGCGTCCGGACGTAATTATGAAGAATATGGTGGCGAGCTTGATAGGATGGATACCGGACAAAGAGAGTCGCATATTTTGGAGCATTACAATTCTCTCAAAGAAATCATTTTGGATTACATCGTGGATGAGATTGAATTTGTGGTCTCTTTTCACACTAATCCGGAAGAAAGAGAAATGGGAGAAGCAGAGAAAAAAGAATGGAATTTGAAAGAAATTTATGAAACCACGCGCACGATTTTTCCTTTCACTAATGAAGAAAGAGAAAAATTACTGCACATGACTCCGGGTCTGGACGGCAAGCTGGACGAGGCCAAGGCCAGAGAAGAAATTATTCAGTTTTTGATTGACAAAGCCAAGACCGAATATGAGAACATTGAAAAAACGGTTGTAACGGGCGAGCGGGAAGTAGAAAAAGGGACAGAGTTGATGCGGCAGATGGAAAAAGGTATTCTATTGCGTTCAATAGATTCCCTGTGGGTGGATCATCTGGTGGAAATAGATTATTTGCGTACCGGCATCGGATTGCGCGGCTACGGCCAGCGTGACCCGCTGGTTGAGTACAAACGCGAGACTTATCATATGTTTAACCGTCTTCTTTCCACCATTCAAAAAGAAGTGGTCTATTCATTTTTCAAAATTGGTGCCGGCCTGCAACTTGCGCCGAGTATTATGTCAAACGATAAAATGACTTTGAAAGGAGCAGCTAAGTCCGCTTCCGAGCAGGGAACGCGCGTGAAAAAAAAGCCCAGGAACGACTCCGGAGAAAAAGTGGGGCGAAACGATCCTTGCCCATGCGGCAGCGGCAAGAAATACAAAAAATGCTGCGGCGGATAAATTTTTTTACTTGTTAATTTCTAGCCATAAAAAAATATGCTTGAAAAAATTGCTACCGAACAGCCGGAGGAAAAAAAATATTCCTAATTTCCATGAAAGGAGGCAATAATGCGCGATGGAGCAGGAATCTTCATCAGTGCCACCATCATTTTCCGCGGTAAAGATCCGGAAAACTGGAGGGTGGATGAAAGCATGATTGATCGTCTGATTGATCACGCGGCGCTTGGAAGAAGGGTTTTTATAGTCTTCTACCATGATGATTATGAGTTTGGCAAACGTGACGAGAGTGAAATTTTGTCTATTATAAGATCCGCATTTTATGAGGGATGTGGCATAGAAATAAAGTTTACCATCATGTTTATCGCTTCACTGCTGGATCCGGCTCCGTTCTGGGAGAAGGCCCGCTGCCATGGAATTGATATGTCTCGTTCAGTGCTTGTCGCCGAAAGTGAGCAAGGAAAGAAGCTTGGCGACATCATTGAAATTGGATATTTCAATTATCCTGATGATTTTTTGCTCTTTATGTACTAGATGTACTAGGAAATGGACTTGGATCCGATATCGGGGCGGTAAAATTTAATCCGCCTTTTTTTATTTACTGTATAGTTACCCTTAGGTGGTAAGACTTTGCTAAACTAGGGGTTACAAAGGGTAACCATTAACTTTAGTAAAGTCATATGAATAATAATCAATCTGCTCCAGAGAACAATTTTAGAGCAAAAAAATAAACCGGAAGAGGCAGTGTTGATGGCGCGGATGAGAGTACCCGATCGTATTTGCGCGGTTCCCGGTGAAATGAGTCTATTGTCGATTTTTGTTCAATATTATGGAGAACCGGAATTTGTGACAAAAGTCAGTCGTGGTTCATTTTGGCCATCGCCAAAAGTGGATTCGGCTGTTTTTAAAGATAGATGCATTAAATAATTTATGAGTTTTGATTGTTTTTTCAGCTAATAAACAGTGTTTGTTGTTTTACCTCAAAAATCATCGGTTAAATCAGCGCATGGACGTTTTTCTTCCATTCTTCTCTACTTTTGAGACTAAAAGTAGCAAAAGTTTCGGGGGTGACAAAACTCGCCCCCTCCATTTATGCTAACTATACTTCTATTACCAAGGCTGGTGGTGTCAAACAGTTGCCACCCCCAGAACCCCCTTGTTACCTTTGCCAATTTTATTTTTTTAGCCTGCCTATCGGATAAATTCAAAACCACCGATTATTTTGCCGGTAGTTGATTGTTCCTTTTATATTTAAAATTCCAAATCCCAAGTATCGGAACCCTCATCACATGTTAGGGTTATTTTTTTCGGCCAGGTTTGCTTAGGGTACTGTCCATTGTTTTTGTCTAGAAAAATTTCATTTTGTGAGAAGTCACTATTGTCTGTGATTTTTATTTTCATGTTTTTTTCAAAAGTGTTGCTGCCTAGTGGTTTTTTAAGACCACCTAAAAAACCACTATTTTGTTGAATATTTTTTATTTCAGTATTGTGTTCATCAAGATTAACTGAACACCCGTGCAGATCTTCGCCAATATTTACAAACTCAAGTCCCCATGATTGACGTTTTCCTAACTCCAAAAAAGAGCTATAACTCATTTGTACAGAATTGAGGTTGTCGCCAAACTTAGAAAGTTCTGACTTTTTTTTAGATCCGCATCCACTAAGGATTATTATAAATGAAAGCATGGCGGTGAATAAAAGTATTTTTTTCATACAAATATATTTAAGAATATTAACTATTATATTTAAAAAAGGGCGATTAGTAAAATTAATTAGCAATCGCCCGGGTTTTTCCAACTACCGGCAGCAGTTGTAGCAAGACTGCCAGGTTTGGTAGGAACAAGAGAGGCCCATAAAGTCTGCCCATAGATCCCCTACGGAGAAGTCGTGGCAGTACTCGGTCCAGTTCAGGATGTCGCAGATTTCTTTGGCATAGCCAAGCAAGATCGTGCCATAGATCGAGGTACCGCAGTTTCGGCGCAGCTCACAGGACGCATAGCAGTGATTCAGGGGGTCATAATAGCGCAAAGCTCTTCGCACAACCCTTTGCACACAAACCGGATTTGTCAGGGCCTGTGTGTCCGTGGCCAACTCACCGGTTTCTTCGTTGTCCGTTACTTCGAAGCCTTGGATCGGCTCGAACTCCTCCAAGTTGATGTGGGTCCAGCCTTGGAACCGGATGGCTGTGACCGCGATGAGGCTTTCACCGATGTAGACTTCGGTATGGACAAAAGCGTCCGGATCCAAAGCTATTTCTTCGCTGAGCTTAAAGGTAAAGATACCCTGCTCACCGGTGACAGACTCATACTGGTAGTCACTGTTCTGGATTTTCACGGTGGCGCCTTCAATCGGTACGCCGTTGGCTTTGACTTGTCCGGCCACAACGTAGTAGGTGGACACACCCTCTTCTTCGAGTCCGGTTTCTCCACAGCCGACCAAGAAGCCTACGATGAAGAGTAGCGACAGGATGATTGACACACAGGTTTTCATTTCTACCTCCTCGAGTTGGTGGCCTTTTTACCCACCCTCCCTTTGGGTGAAGCAAGAGGCCTTTTTTAATGAACAAGTTAATTTTAACTTTTTTCAGTTCATGGAAAATTAAAAAGAATATAAAATTCATATAAATTTTTTCTAATTTAAATTTTTATCCACATAAAATAGTTTTAAAACCAGTCGGAATTTGATAGAATTAGTTAAAATATGGAAAAAAATTATTGTACAATTTTATCACATGATGAGTTAGTGGACCGCTCATAATTGAGTGGTCTTTTTTTAAGAGTTCTTTTTTTGAAAATATAATCGGAACAAATAAGACATAGAAGGAGGTGGTGATGCAAAAAGTAAGAAGCGGATTGTGGTGTCGCCAGATCGGCGATGCCACTATTCACGTCATGGAGACGGCAGACAGCCTTAGGCTGGCGGGTAGCCGTCACCTTATCGGGGCTCGCAAGCGCGAGTTGATGAAGAGCGTGGTGGCCGGATTCTTTAAAGAGTTCGCTCACTTTTTTCGCAGAGCAGTTTTCAGCTGGGTGCTAATCGAGCGCGGCGGGCGATTCGTCGCCCCGACCGTGCTGGAGATGGAAGCCTGGTGGGGCAAGCGCGGTCCGATTACCCCCATCGAGATGAAACGTGTGCAGGATAAGAGTAAAGAAAGTGGCTGGGGCGGTCGTTTTTTGTGGGGCTTGGGAGATCTATTCAAGCGGCCGGAACCTACGTGGGTAGTGGGGGAGACATGCCTGGCGAGCGGCACCACCTTGCATACCCTGGTATCGGTCGCCTGTGACCATGGGCGGCAGCCGAATCATCTGGTGGTGGTGTGTCCAATTGTCGGCTCTTATGGCCTGCGGCGTCTGTTGGGATTGTGCCAACAGAAGGGAATCAAGTTGACCGTGTTTACCACCGGCATCTGGTGGGTGAACGAGGAAGGGTATGAATCCACGTTGCCGTATACCGATTTCGTGTTGCGGCGAGGACCGGTTGAAGACGATGACCTCTACTTTGTAACTCCGGCCAGCGTGACCCGCTACCGCATCAATTACGGTGATAAGCCCGTCTGCGTGGTCGGCGACGCCGGCGACTCCATGGCGGTTGGCGATGATGGCAGAGAGGATATGCGCGCCCAGTGCAATTACATGAGGGATACCATTACCGGATTTGAGCGTTTGGGCCTTGATTCGTACCGGCTTTTGTCGGCCTGGCCGATTGATTTTCTCAAGTCGGCCGTGGCCTAGTGCTTGCCCGCTCATCATTTTGCAAAGTGGATGAGCGGGCTTTTTTAATTGTTGTCTATTGTTTACAAATGGTGTTGACTGACAAAAAAATTTCATATACAATACTGTCCAGTTTAATATGGCCAATAAAACTCAACAATCCAATACCCGTTCCAAAGTGCGCTGGGGCATAGTGGGAGTGCTGGCGCTTTTTTTGATTGCCGGTTTTTTTGACGCTCCAGCTTTGGCAAATAAATTGATAGATTCTGTAAATCAAACCGTATCTCTGGGCCTGCCTCGCGTTCCGGAAAAGGATTTTAATCTGGGGCTTGATTTGCAGGGCGGAGCACATCTGATTTACCAGGCCGATATATCAGGGATTGAGGCGAACGAGCGAGGCGTAGCCGTGGAAGGAGTGCGAGATGTGATTGAAAGGCGAGTAAACGCGATCGGGGTTTCCGAGCCTAATGTTCAGACTACCAAAGTAAGTGGAGAATACCGCATTATCGTGGAGCTGCCCGGAATTAGTGATACTAATAATGCCATAAACATGATCGGCGAAACTCCAATATTGGAATTCAAAGAAGAAAATAATCAGCCGCAAAGAGAATTGACCGAGGTGGAAGAGCAAGAAATAGTGCAATACAACATGATGGCCACGCAAAGACTGGGTGAAGCCGTAGAAAAAATAAAATCCGGAGCGGATTTCGGATCCGTAGTCAGAGAATATTCCGAAGATGAACTGAGTAAAAACAACGGGGGGTATTTGGGATATATTGATAAATTTTCACCTTATCCGGCTCTTTTCAGCTGGGCCGAAAATGCGCAAGAGGGGGAGATGGGGGAATTTATTCAGAGCGTGGACGGCATTAATATAGTTAAAAGAGGTCAAGAGAGAGACGGACAATTACAAGTGGAGTCCAGTCATATTTTGATCTGCTATATAGGAGCTCAGTATTGTGAAGAAGAAAATTTATCCAAAGAAGAAGCGTTTTTAAAAGCACAATCGATTTTTAATCTAGTGAACGCGGATAATTTCTCCGAATTGGCCGAAGAAAATTCCACCGACGCGGGGTCGGCGGCAAACGGAGGTTATCTGGGATTTGTAAATAAAGGAATGCTGGTTCCGGAAGTGGACGCGCCTTTGTTTAACGCCGAAGTGGGACAAATAATCGGTCCGATTGAATCACCGTTTGGCTATCATGTCATATACAAGCAAAGCGAATCCATTGGCAAGGAATATGAAATTTGGAGGTTATTGATCAAAACAAAATCAGCTGAAGACATTTTACCCCCGGACGATCCGTGGAAATCAACCGGATTGTCAGGCAAGCAATTAAGCAAAGCCGAAGTGGTTACCGATCCGCAAACCGGAGCAGTGCAGGTATCGTTAATTTTTGATGGCGAAGGCAAGGATTTGTTCAGGGAAATAACCGAACGTAATTTGAATAAGCCGGTGGCAATCTTTTTGGACGGCGTGCCGATCAGTATTCCGACCGTGAACAGTATAATTCCTGACGGCCGGGCCGTAATTCAGGGCAATTTCAACCTCAAGGAAGCGCAGTTGCTGGCACAAAGACTTAACGCCGGCGCTCTGCCGGTCCCGGTTGAATTGATCTCTCAACAAAGTGTTGGAGCCAGTTTGGGGGCCGAATCTTTGCAGAAAAGCTTGAAAGCCGGCATCGCCGGGTTGATCGTGATAATGATTTTTATGCTGATTTATTACCGCTTGCCCGGATTGGTTTCGGTGATAGCTTTGTGTTTATACATTGCTTTGGCCTTGGCTATTTTCAAATTAATAGGAGTGACTCTCACTTTGGCCGGCATCGCCGGGTTAATACTTTCCATTGGCATGGCCGTGGACGCCAACGTGCTCATATTTGAGAGATTAAAAGAGGAGTTAAAACAAGGCAAAAGCTTGAGAACCGCGGTTGAGGAAGGCTTTTTGCGAGCTTGGACTTCAATTCGCGACGGTAATATTTCCACATTGATTACTTGTGTTTTGTTGATTTGGTTCGGCTCCAGTTTTGTGCAGGGCTTCGCGGTCACTTTGGCGATCGGTATTTTGACTAGCATGTTTTCCGCCATTACGGTCACCAGAGTGATCTTGCGTTTCGTGGTACCGTGGTTTGGAAGCGGCAAGAGCCGATTGTTTTTGGGATCAAAATAACAAAAAATAATTATGACGATTGACATTATAAAAAACAGAAAGATCAGCTTTGCGGTCTCGGCAATATTGTTTGTGATCAGTTTATTAGTACTGATTGTAGTCGGCCTCAATCCGGGAATTGATTTTACCGGCGGATCTTTACTTGAGGTGTCTTTTTCAAGCGAGCGGCCTCGGTTGAAAGCGGTCAAACAGACTGTTTCCATGCTTGATTTTGATCTGAATTCGCCCGTTATTCAGCCGGTGGATCAAGATTCATATATTTTCAAGACCAGATTCATTACTGAACAAGAACATCAACAAATTTTGTCGATACTGAGGCAAGATTTTGAAACCGATGATAATAGGGTTTTGGAGGAAAGAGTAGAGACGGTCGGTCCGGCTATAAGCTCGCACTTGAAGTCCAGAGCAATCTACGCGGTTGTGGCCGTGGTAATAGCGATTATCGCTTATGTGGCTTACGCTTTTCGCAAAGTGGCCAAACCGATTCAATCTTGGAAATACGGTTTGACCGCTATTATAGCGCTGATCCATGACGTTACCATTACCATGGGAGTGTTCGCGCTGTTGGGAAAGTTCGCGGGTGTGGAAATTGACATTCCTTTCGTTGTGGCTTTGTTGACCATCTTGGGTTATTCGGTCAACGACACCATTGTCGTGTTTGACAGAGTGAGAGAAAATTTGATTAAAAAAGGCTCCAGCCAATTCGCGCAAACGGTCGCTTTGGGTGTAAATCAGACACTTACTCGTTCTTTTAATACTTCTCTTACCACCTTAATAGTATTGTTCGCTTTGTTTATATTCGGCGGTGCCACCATTCATTATTTTTCCCTGGCTTTAATAATCGGCATCATACTGGGTACTTATTCATCCATATTTTTGGCCAGCCCGCTGTTGGTGGTATGGCAGGAGATGAAATACAAAAAATTATCTTAAATTTTATTTAGAACAAGAATTGCCATTGCCCTTTTGGGCTTTGTTTTTTTTTGATATAATATCAGTATAATAATTAATGGATATATGTCGGATACTTTTATTAGGCATTTGGTTTCTTTTATTGGCACTTTGGTCGCACTGCTGGCATATTTTTCCGGATATATTTCCGGACAGAACGGCTGGTGGTGGACGGGAATCGGACTGGTGTTTTTGTATGTCATGATATACAAGCTGGTTGAGGTTTAATAATAATATGTTGGTTGACTTTGGAATATTCACGTTCAATCTAAGGCCGTTATTGGAATTTTTTAATCAAACCATCGGCCAAATCGTTATCGGTCTGATAGCAATTTTCGGCTGGCTTTTTTTTGTTTGGCTACTTATTTTTGCCGCCATTACTTTTTATTTGGAATATCGGCAAAACAAGTATAGCGCGGATTGGAAATGGGTTTTGCTGGCCATCGATATCCCTCCCCTCAATGTGCAGACTCCAAAGGCAGTGGAGCAAATGTTTGCGCATTTGGCCGGCGCTTTCAACCAGCCGGATATTGCGGAAAAATTCTATTACGGTTTCAAGCAGCGGTGGTTTAGTTTTGAAATTATCAGCATAGAAGGATATATACAATTTTTAATCAGGACCGAGGAATCTTTTCGTGATTTGGTTGAAGCTTCGATCTACGCGCAGTATCCGGAAGCGGAAATTACCGAAGTTGAAGATTATACTGATGACACCCCGGAGCAGTTCCCAAGCGATGACTATGATATTTGGATGGCCGATTTCGGCACTGAGCAAGATGATTCTTATCCAATTAGGACTTACCAGGATTTTCAAGACAGCATGTCCAAGGATGAGGTTTTAAAAGATCCGATGAGCGCTTTCTTGGAAAGTTTTTCCAGAATTGGTCCGGGAGAGCAAATGTGGTTTCAGATATTGCTGGAGCCGATTTCCAGTTCATGGAAAGAAAAATCAATAAGAAAAGTAAAAGAGTTGATTGGCGACAGCGCGGCCGCGGCCGAAGCCGGAAGCAAATTGGCTGATGCGATTACCAGATCTTCACTGAAGGCGATTGAGTCGATCGGCGATCAGATTTTCGGGCGCGAAGCATCGGCTTCGGCCGGAGGCGAGAGTGACAAACAACCGCCAAACTTGCTTCAGTACTTGACTCCGGGACAATCAAAATTGGTGGAGGATATTGAGGAAAAGATCAGCAAGATTGGCTTCAAAGTAAAAATAAGGGCCGCGTATTTGGCTCGCCGTGAGGTTTTTAAAACCGAACGCGGGGTTAACTTGATAATTGGAGCCATCAATCAATTCAACAAGCCTAATACTAACTCCATAGTACCCACTTACGGAGTCAATGTTTCATATTTTTTTAAAGATTCGCGTACCGCTCAAAGAAAGACAATGATGTTGAAAGCATACAAGAAGAGAAAGATGAACGTGGGTGCCAATCCGTTTGTATTGAATATTGAAGAATTAGCCACCTTATGGCATTTTCCGCTCGCGTATGTAAAAGCGCCGCTGGTGCAAAGAGCACAAGCCAGGCAGACCGAGCCGCCGATCGGGCTGCCGGTTGAAAATGTGCCGGCTCCGGACACGGCCGAGAAAGAGGAATCAGAAGATCTTTTTGCCGACGATTTAGGATACAGCGAAGACATGGAATTCGGCTAAGCAAAAGCATTGACACTGCTTTTAGGTGTATTTTTAAATTACACCTTTTTTTCTTGATTTTTATTTTAATCTGCGGTAATGTAGAGCCTGAACAAATATATTTATGTCCGATACGCAGTTAATAAAAGATAAAATTGATATAGTTGATTTCATATCAGAATATGTACAGCTTAAACCGGCCGGTATTAATCACAAAGCATGTTGTCCTTTTCACCAAGAAAAGACACCGTCTTTTATGGTAAGTCGCGAGCGACAATCATGGAAGTGTTTCGGCTGCGGTAAGGGCGGAGACATATTTACATTCGTGCAGGAACTGGAAGGTATGGAGTTCGTGGAAACGCTTAAGTTTTTAGCCGATCGGGCCGGCGTGGAATTGTCTCACCGTGTCAGTGAAATTAATTCCAGTCAGAAGAACAGAATTAAGGATATCAATGGTGAGGCGTCTCGCTTTTTCCATAATTTCCTGTTCAAGATGCCCGCTGCCGTCGTTGTTTTGCGGTACCTGGAGCGGCGCGGTTTAAATTATGATTCTATTGCCGAATGGAAAATCGGATTTATACCCGATCAGTGGGATTTGTTAACTAAATATTTGTTGAAAAAGGGATATGGAATAGACGATTTGGTCGCGAGCGGACTAACCATTCAAAAGCAGGGCACGAATGAGCAAAGCCGGCGTGGGTACTACGATCGATTCCGCGGACGGATAATGTTTCCCATTTGGGACGTGCACGGCGTTGTATTGGGCTTTACCGGGCGTATATTGGTTGAAAAGGAAAATAGCGGTGGCAAATACATAAACACTCCGCAGAGCCTGGTCTACGATAAATCCAGAGTGATATTTGGTCTGAATAAAGCCAAACAGGATATTAAAGCCAGGGATTTAATAGTGATGGTCGAAGGTCAAATGGATGTCATTTCGTCTTTCCAGGCCGGAGTAAAAAATACGGTCGCGTCGAGCGGCACGGCATTAACGCAAATGCAAATTAAGCTGCTCAAGCGCTATTCAAAAAATATAAACATGGCTTTTGACAGCGATGAGGCGGGAATTAAAGCGGCGCGCAGAGGAATTGAAACGGCTCTGAAAGAAGGTATGAACGTGAAAGTTATTCAAATTCCGCCGGAAGCAGGCAAGGATCCGGATGATTGCATCAGACAGGATCCGGCTACGTGGATAAAGGCGGTCAAGAGTGCTAAAGAAGTAATGGAATGGTATTTTGAAATGGCCTTCAGCGGTAGAGAGGTGTCCAATCCCAAGCACAAACAAATGATTGCCGATGAACTGTTGCCCGAGATAGATAATATCGCTTACGCGGTGGAAAAAGACCATTGGCTGCGCGAATTATCTTATCGGCTCGCTGTGGAGTCGGATATATTGCGTCAAGACCTGACGCGTTTGCGCAAGCTGCGTCATAAAAAGCTTGATCGTTTACACGCGCGAATTTCACCTCAAGAAGATGAAAAAAAAAGTGAACTGGCGGAAAAAGACAGACTGCATTTGTTGACAGAAAAATTATTGGCGTTGTGGTTGAAATTTCCCGGCTTGATGAACAAGTATTTTATTCGCGCCGATGAGCAGGCTTTATCCACAACCGTCTTCGCGCCTCTTTACGAATTGATCAAACAAGAGTATAATGACAGCAAAGCAATAGATATAGAGCTGCTTCGGGCCCGTTTCAGTGACGGGCAACATGAAGAGAATATAGTGGACAGCCTTCTCATGAAAAGCGAGTGGGTTATTACTGTTATTTCCGAGGAACAAGCCGAGGAGGAAATTGTCAGTTTAGTTGACAGTGTAAATAAAGAATGGAAGAAAAAAGTTAGATCCAAATTGCAGCGCCAAATCGAAGAGGCCGAAAAACAAGGAGATAATAAGCGTATTGAACAACTTTTGCATGAGTTTAATCAGTTGAATTAATTTAAATTCAACATAATCATTTAGGTTTTTTCATGCCTAAAAAAAAGAGTACAACCAAAAAAAAATCCGCGCTCGGAAAAAAATCCGCGCCGGTCAAAAAAAAGGCGGTCAAAAAAACCGTCCGCAAAACTAAAAAGGCGAAAGCAAAAGTCACGCCAAAGAAAAAAACTTCCAAACGCACGGCCCGCAAGTCATCAAAACGGGCCGCACAAAAAAAGCCTGCCGAAAAAACCGGCAGAAAAAAAACAAAGAAAACAAAGAAAACAAAGATCACCGCGCCCGTTGAGGATTTGAGCGAGCCGAGCGAGAGAGCGGTTTGGGAGCTGGCGCAAAAAGGTCGTCAGCGCGGTTTTGTTACTGAAACCGAAATTTTGCAAGTCTTTCCATATGTTGAATACTACATTAAGGACTACGAAGGATTTTTGGATTTAATGGCCAAAAATAGCATTTCAGTTGTACAAATGCGAGAAGGTTTACTTGGACAAAGAGAAGAAAAAAGAGATATATTATCTGATTTGCAAGGCAAGCAGCCGGATATGGAGGGGTCATTTGATTTGGGCTCAATTTCCGAAGATTCAATTCAAATGTATTTGCGTGAAATCGGTAAAATTCCGTTGCTGACGGCGGAAGAAGAGGTGGTTTTGGCCAAAGGCAAAGAACGCGGCGATAAAAAAGCGGAAAGGAAAATGATTTTGGCTAATTTGCGTTTGGTGGTTTCCATTGCCAAAAAATTTGTGGGCAAACAGTTGTCTTTGCTCGATTTGATTCAAGAGGGAAACATCGGGCTGTTCCGGGCGGTTAAAAAATTTGATTACCGCAAGGGATACAAATTTTCAACCTACGCCACCTGGTGGATCAGGCAGGCTATAACCAGAGCTTTAGCCGACCAGTCAAGAACCATCCGCATTCCGGTGCATATGGTGGAAACCATAAATAGATTTAATCAGCGTCAGAGAAATTTGCTGCAGGATTTGGGCAGAGATCCGACCCCGGAAGAAATGGCAGCCGAGCTGGGTGAAGACTTGGATAAAGTGAAGCAAATTATAAAAATTTCTCAGGACACAATTTCATTGGAAACGTCAGTGGGTGATGATGACGATGATTCGGCGTTGGCTGATTTCATTGAAGATATCAAAAATGTATCACCGTCCCACTCGGCCGGCGTGGCTTTGCTCAAGGACTATATTGAAGAAGCGATACAAGACTTGTCGCCGCGCGAACAAAAAATATTGGAGATGAGGTTCGGATTAAAAGACGGAGTTACCCATACTCTGGAAGAAGTGGGTAGGGAATTTGATGTTACCAGGGAGAGAATCAGGCAGATAGAGGCCAAGTCTTTGGAGAAGATTCAAACTTATGATATTATTAACAAGCTAAGGGATTATTGATTTTTGCGGCATTCCGTCTTAGTGTAATATTTACCGCAAAAAAAAGACGCTGATTGACGGCTTCTTTTTTTGTCTGCTTTATTCAATCCGGCTTTAAAAAAGTTTAAATACTCGCCACCAGTTGTCCACATATTCGCCTCTTTGGTTTTGATATTTTAAATAATACGCGTGCTCCCATAAATCAATATTAAAGACGGGTTCATGTCCCAAAGTGTAAGGCGAGTCTTGATTGGGTAGAGAATAAGTTTGCAGATTTCCATCTTGATCGCGTGCCAACCAAACCCAGCCGCTGCCAAAACGCGACTTGGCCAATTCTGACATTTGCCGTATCAGCCGGTCAACCGAGCCGAAAGTCTGCTTCACTTCATTTTTAAGTTCTTGGTTCATTTCTTTTTCCGGACCCATGGCCGCCCAGTAAATATTATGATTGACAAAGCCGCCCCCATAATTTTTTAATTTTTGCCGATCTTCTTCGCTGACGTCGAGGTCATTTAGATTTTTTAAAATATCATCACTCGCCATTTGCTTGAGAACGCCGTATTTATCCACCACGGAAATAAATTTATCCAAATATGATTGATGATGCTTATCATGATGGATTTTTAAAGTTTGTTCATCAATATACGGCTCAAGCGAGTCGTATGAAAAGGGGAGTGGTTTAAATTCAAACTGCATATACTTTTATTGTTAAAAGTACTTAATTTTTAAAAAATATTTTACGTGATTAATAAATTTTACAATCGTGATATAAGATACATAATATCTTGTCAAATTAAAGCATATTTGAATTATTTATGCTTTTTGGTTATTATATATTAAACGAGTTTTAAATAATAGCAAAAAAGTAAATATGATGAAGCAGGCCATTTTGGATTTTGCGTCGCAGTTTCAATTTGAACCGCGAATAGAAAACATGGCTAAGATGGGTCGTTTTGATAAATTTGTAGTGTGCGGCATGGGCGGGTCACATTTGGCCGCGGATTTGCTCAAAAGATGGGATCAAGATTTGCAAGTACAAGTGCACAGCAATTACGGTCTCCCGGCCATAAGCGAAAACGATAAGCATCTTTATTTGTACATTTTCAGTTCGTATTCAGGTAATACCGAAGAAGTAATCAACGGCTATTTGCAGGCCAAAGCGGAAAATTTAAATATAGCCGTCATTACCGTCGGGGGTAAATTACTTGAATATGCCAAAGAGGATAAGTTGCCGTACATCCGGCTTCCGGATACGAGCATACAGCCGCGTTCGGCGCTAGGATTTAATTTTATATCACTGCTGCGCTTTATGTGTTTGGAAAAAGTATTGCCACAGGCGGCCCGGCTGGCCGATATGTTAAAACCGGAAGAATACGAGCAGACCGGAGCGGAATTATCGCGAGAATTAATCGGCAAAGTGCCGATCATTTACAGTTCACAACCGAATCGACCGATAGCATATAACTGGAAGATAAAATTCAATGAAACCGGAAAGATTCCCGCTTTCTTTAATACATTTCCCGAACTTAACCATAATGAAATGACAGGATTTGATGTGGAGCCAAACACCGAAAAATTGTCATCTAATATTCATTTTATATTTTTGCATGATGCTGAAGATCAAGAGAAAATACAAAAAAGAATGCGGATTACCGAAAGGCTCTATAGTGATCGTGGATTGAGCACCGGTTTTTTTGAAATGACCGGAAATAATATTTTGGAAAAAATATTCAAGTCCTTGTTGGTTGCAGATTGGGTCGCACTTTACATTGCCGATCACTACGGGCTGGAATCAGAGCAGGTACCCATGGTTGAAGAATTTAAAAAAATGATTTAACCGAATTATTATAACTATTTATTAAAAAATTCGTAGAATTTAATAGAATTTAGTTTATATGAATACAGAGCAATTTACACCAAAGCAAACTTTCCTGGGAGGGTTGATAGTCGGTTTTCTACTGATCTCGACAGTGGGATTTTTCGTCATGCTGGGAATATATTTCAACGGCGAAAAAACAACTGCTGACAGTAATTCGGAGATCGTTGCTCCGCAGGCTGATACCGGCGTTCAAAACCAGGACAATGATCAACCGGAAATTAAAGTCAAGCCGGTTGATGAAAATGTGGATCATATTAGAGGCGAGAAGCAGGCCGAAGTAACTTTAATTGAATATTCGGATATTGAGTGTCCGTATTGCAAGAGCTTTCATGATACCGTACTGCAGTTGTATGAAGACTATGGCGAAAACGCGCGCTTCGTTTTCAGGCATTTTCCACTTGATAATCTGCATCAGAACGCGCGTGCCGAAGCCAATGCCACCGAGTGTGCCGGTGAACAAGGCAAGTTTTGGGAGATGTTGGATTTGATTTTCGCGCAAACGCGCTCAAACGACGGCCTAAATTTGGACACGCTGCCGGAGTTTGCCGAGCAGCTTAATCTGGATGTCACCAGATTCAACCGATGCGTGGAAAATATAGCATACGCGGAAAAGATAAACGCGGATCAGCAAAGCGGCATAGAGGCCGGTGCCAGGGGAACTCCTTATAGTATATTAATGGGGCCTGACGGTACCATAATACCGATCAGCGGCGCTCAGACTTACGCCAATTTATCGGCTGCCATTGAATCCTTGTTAAAGTAAAAATTATCCCCGGCACTGTGAAGTGCTGGGTTTATTTTTCATACTATTATAGTATAGTTTAAAACGGCTAACCGAAAGTAAAATTTTTTACTTTATGAAAAAAATTTTTCTACTGTGTGCGATATTATTTTCTTTTTTTGCTTGGATCGTGCCGGCGGGGGCGCGAGCCAATGTCGGGGAAGAAAGTTTTGAAAAAATAAATTTCGCGCTTTTTCATACGCAGTCCTGCCCACATTGTCGCGACGAGATAGCTTTTATTGATTCGGTGCTTATGCCCGAGTATGGTGAATGGGTGGATTTTAAGCTCCATGAGATTGGCGATCCCGACAACCAGCGCTTGCTTGATCGGTACAGCTATTATTATGGAGCACGGGTCACCGGAGTGCCGATTACCTTTATTGATGAACAAGTGGTCTACGGCTATGATGCTGAACACACGGCCGGTAAACAGTTAATTAATATTATTGAAAACAAACTGGAACAAAAAGGTATTGAGGTGAACGGACAGGATCAACAGTCGCCTGATGAACAAAACATGGTTAGTGTTCCTTTAATTGGCGACATTAACGTAAGGACTTTTTCATTACCGCTGCTTACCTTGATAATCGGCTTGTTGGATGGATTCAATCCTTGCGCCATGTGGGTGTTGCTTTTTTTAATTTCCTTGCTGCTTGGTATTGAGGATAGAAAAAGAATGTGGCTGCTCGGTACTCTTTTCATATTAACTTCCGGACTGGTGTATTTTTTGTTCATGGCGGCATGGCTACATTTTTTGATGTTCGTGGGCATGATATTTTTTGTCAGGATAATTATCGGATTGGTAGCGGTTATGGTCGGCGGATACAATTTAAAAGATTATTGGCGCAATAGAAAATCCGATGGGGTGGTGTGCAAAGTATCGACAAAGCAGGGAACCAGAAGTGTTTTTGAAAAGATAAAACGCGTAGTATACAGGAAAAGTTTGTGGTGGAGCATTGCCGGCATCATGTTGCTCGGTTTTTCGGTCAATTTGGTGGAATTGGCCTGTTCAGCCGGTTTTCCGGCGATTTTCACCCAGGTGCTCGCCATGAGTGGATTGGCTGTGTGGGAAAAATATTTGTATATGATTGGTTACATTTTTTTCTATATGCTCGATGATTTGATAGTTTTTGTCATAGCCATGGTAACTTTGAGATCAAAAGTAATGGGTAGTAAATACGCCAAGTACGCCAACTTGTTCGGCGGCTTGCTTATCTTGGTATTGGGGCTGCTGCTAATATTCAAGCCTCAGTGGCTAATGTTTTCCTAATTGGTTTTTTGCATAAATTGATAAAGATGGTAAAAAATACAATGGCGGTTTTTTTTTAACTGTGCTATACTGAAAAATAGGAAAAAAATAATTCCGCATTTTTTGGTGTTAAATTATGCCTATAGAAAAATTACATCAAACCGGAACCGGAATGCAGACGGAAAAAGAAGACGTCTGTTTGTTTGCGCAGACCAATTTTCGTAACCAAATGCGGCGCTTCGGCATCAAGCTTGACGATAGACGCCGTCATACTTATGTGATCGGAAAGACCGGCATGGGCAAGACCACGCTTCTAGAAAATATGGTGCTGCAAGATATTTATAAAGGTCATGGCGTGGGCGTGGTTGATCCGCATGGTGATTTCGCGGAAAAAATTATCAACTATATTCCTTCAAATCGTATTAATGACATAGTGTATTTCAATCCGTCCGACATTCAGTATCCGATCGGATTCAACGTTCTGGAAGTCAAATCCGAAGAGCAGCGGCATTTGGTTGCCGCCGGCCTGATGGGAATTTTTAAAAAGATTTGGCCGGACGTGTGGTCTTCGCGAATGGAATATATTTTAAATAATACTCTTAATGCTCTGTTGGAGTATCCCGGTTCCACTTTGTTGGGGATTAATCGGTTACTGGCGGAAAAAGGATACAGAAGGCGAGTGATTAAGAAAGTGAGCGATCCGGTGATAAAATCTTTTTGGCAAAATGAGTTCGCCCAGTATAATGAGCGGTATGCCCAAGAAGCGGTGGCGCCGATTCAGAATAAAATCGGACAATTTTTGTCGGCTAACGTAATTCGCAACATGGTGGCTCAAGTTAAGTCAACAATCAACATTCGCGAAATTATGGATGAGGGTAAGATTTTAATCATGAATTTGTCAAAAGGAAGAATTGGAGAAGATAACAGCCGTCTTTTGGGAGGGATGTTAATCACGAAAATACAGCTGGCCGCCATGGAGAGAGTGGATACTCCTGAAGACCAACGAAGTGATTTTTTCTTGTATGTAGACGAGTTTCAAAATTTCGCCACTCCCAGCTTTGCCAATATTTTATCAGAAGCCAGAAAATACCGACTGAGTTTGGTTATGGCCCATCAGTATGTTGCCCAGCTGGACGAGTTGGTGGCAGACGCGGTATTCGGAAACGTGGGCACTATCATTACCTTTAGAGTGGGTGCGGCCGATGCTGAAATGCTGGTCAAGGAATTCAGTCCCACGTTCACCGAAGAGGATATTGTTAATCTTGCCAAATATCACATATTTCTTAAGTTGATGATTAACGGCGTGGCTTCACAGCCTTTTTCGGCGATTACTTTGCCGCCGATCGGCTCTCTCACCGATTCTTTTGACAAAGTAATCAGGGTTTCACGGGAGCGTTACGGTAAGCCTCGGGAAGTGATAGAAGATAAAATAATGCGTTGGAGCGGAATGATAGAAGAAAGTGAAGAAGATGAAGAAAGCTGGAAGAAAAGAGACAAAAGGCAAAAGAAAAGCACGTCCAAAGAAAAAAAACAAATTGATCAAAAAAAATCAAAATCGGCGGCAAAAACGGTCAAACCGACCAAATTTATGTCTTTGAAAGACTTGTCTCGCGATTCGACCAAAAAAGCCTCCAAAGACCGGGATAAAAAACAAATGTGGTCGGTGAAACAAAAGAATAACCACAACTGGCAAGCGAGCGGACAGACTCAAAAAAATCAGCAATCGCATAAAAAAAGAGCGCCGGTAGATGATGATAAAAGTAAAAAAAAACAGATAGAAAAAAGCGGCCATAAGCAGGATAAGCAAAATCAAACACAAAAGCGGGTAGAAGATAAAAAAAGATCCGGGACGGATAATCAAGACAAGATGAAAACGCATAAGAAAGAAAAGATTGAACCGGATCAAATTGTGCGATTTGGTTAGCCATTGTCCCCATTCACTATTTAAATTTATTGTGATAAAATATAAATAGATAATTTTTAACTAAAAAATAATTAATATGCCACTCATTGATTCGTCACCAAAAGCCGGTTTATCAATCGGATTTTATCATAAAATTCTGGGACTGGTCTTGCATGTGCTGCTGGTTATGGGCACGCTGTTGATTCCACTATTCTATCTGCCGTATACTGTCGGCGTACTAAACCTACCTAAGCAGTTTTTAATTTACGTTATAGTTTTGCTTGGCCTGTTGTTATGGCTGGCGCAGGCGGTACTGACCAAAAAATTGATAATACGCAGAACGGTTTTGGATATACCGATTTTGCTTTTCGCGCTTTTGGCTATAGTTTCTGCCATAGTGTCGCTCTCTCCGGCTTTAAGTTTTTTGGGCAAAACGGACAATTTTGTCATTAACGTCGGTACAATTTTATCGCTGCTATTTTGGTTCTGGTTGATAGTACAAAACGTGACTGATAAAAAAAGGCTCAATTATCTGATGTATGCTTTTTTAATTTCCGGGATTTTAGTGGCTTTGCTTTTTCTTTTCCGATCCTGGTCCGCGCTTTCCGGTATCACAGACGTGGTTGGTAATAATTTAATCAGCAAATACAGTAGCATGTTTGCCATCTATATTGCTACTTTAGTTGTTTTTTCACTAGGTTTGTTGTTGGTTAAAGGTAGAAAAGTAACTCAGCAGATTGTGCCGTTGCTCGCCTTTGTAGTGGGAGCGATTGCATTAGTTAGGATCAGTTTCACGGTTGGCTGGGTGGTATTGTTAGTCGGTCTGGCGCTGTTGCTGGTGATCGGCATCACCATGCTGGCAGAAAGCCGAATATTTGTGTTGTCGCTCGGTTTTTTCTTTTTTCTGTTAACCATCCTAATACTGTTCGTTGGTAGTCCACAATTTTTAAAAACCACCTTGCCTGTGGAAGTGTCGCTCGGCAATAAAACATCATGGCAGATCACCTATCAGACCGTTACCGGAGGAGTGAAACCTTTTTTGTTCGGTTCGGGTCCTGGCACATTTATTTATGATTTTTCCCATTATCGTCCGGCCTCGTTTAATATGAGTCAGTATGCCTGGTCCACTCGTTTTCAACAACCTTTCAATTCGATCTATGCCATAATCGCCGAATTTGGAATTCTCGGGTTTCTTTCTTTTGTTTTAATGCTGCTAATGGCGGTGGGGGCGGTTTTTAGCGGCTGGCTCAAGACACGGCCATCCATTTTAAAAAGAGTAAAAAGTAGAATAGAATCAGGTGATGATCTTGACAGGGTAGAAGCTTTTATACCATCAGCCGCCTGGCTGGCTCTCAGCGTGGGTTTATTTATCACTTTTTTTGACTCTGTTGTCTGGTGGGCTTGGTTTTGGTATCTAGCCGTGGCATTAGTATCGTTGTCATTTGCCGTGCCCGAATTGATCAAAGAGAAAAAGGTCATGCTGCAGGTATCTCCACAGTATGCTTTGGCCATGTCTTTTGGCATGGTATTGCTTTTTTCCGCCATTATCATATTCGGCGCTTTCGGTGTCAGATATTATTTGGCCGAAGTTCATTATACCAAAGCTACGCGCAGTAACAGCCTGGAGCAGATGGAACAACATTTAATACAAGCAATTCAGTATCGGCCGTCGTATCCACAGTATCATATAGCGGTTGCCAGAGTTTACTTGCAAAAAGCCAAAAATATGGTGGAAGTTGAAAACTCCAGTCCTGAAGCGGTGGCGCCGGTGTTGGCTACGGCTGTAAATGAGGCTAAATTGGTTTCCAATTTTCAACCGAGCAATGTGCAGACGTGGGATGTCCTATCCTTGATGTACTTGAATGCGCGTGCTTTTGCGCCCGAGGCCAATCAGTGGGCCAGAGATACTCTACTTAAAGCGATTGAGCTGGAATCGACCAACCCCACTTTATATTGGAGGCTGGCCAATACTTATGTTTTTGATGAAGATCTTGAAAAAGCGGAAGAAGAGTACAAAAAAGCGATTGAGCTCAAGCCTGACTATGTGGATGCTTATTCCGAACTTTCAAGAGTGTACGAAGTGCAGGAGCGCTATGATGAAGCCATTGATCTTTATAATCCCATAATGGGCGCGGTCAGCCAGTCTCCGTCACTGCTTTTTGACCTCGGACGCCTGTTCTACAATCGCGAGGCGGAAGGGGACAGGCAATTGGCCGAACAGGCTTGGCTGAGAGCAGTGGCACTTATGCCTGATTATTCCAACGCGCTGTATGGATTGGCTGTACTCTATGAGAAGACCGGCCAGACAGACAAATCAATTGAGTACTATTCAAAAGTGCAAGAATTGAATCCGGATAATCAAGATTTGCGCGCCAAGTTGCAGACCTTGACCTCGCCTCCGCCTCCTGCCCCCGTTATTCCGGAAGATGAAGTGGTCCAAGGGGAGGATGAACAAGTAGATGGCACTTAAGTAATACAAAAAACGGGTTTGAACACAAAAAGCCCGTTTTTTTTGTTGTTTTTAATACATAATTAAGATATAATGAGATAAATTTGACTTTAATTCTTATCAACGTATATATGAATTACAAAAGAGCAATTGTTTTTGGGTTGATGTTGTGGTTGGCCATTTTTATCGTCCTTTCCTTATTAATGTTCATACCGGTATTAAAAGAAAGTAATTGGGCGGTGAATATCGTGTTTTGGATATTACTCGTGCCCATGGTTTTGCTGCTGTCCAAATGGTATTTTAAACAGGAGCCTCCGACCGTAAAAAAGGGATTAGTGCTGGGAATAATAGCGCTTTCGGTCAGTATAGTCTTAGATATTCTGATCACCGTACCTTTTTTTGTGGGCTCATTCGCTGTTTTTTTTGGTGATTGGATGCTCTGGGCGGCTATGTTTGAAATACTGCTATTGACCGTTTTTGCCGGCATGGAGTTTGACGCCACTTTCAGTAAAAAGGAGGGGACGGCGGTAGATATTGAAGATAAAAAAGTGGATAGCAAAATTTAAATTAATAAAAATAAACCAACCAACTTGCTTTTTTTTTAAATTCAGGATATAATTGCATCACTCAAATTGTTTGAGAAAAAACACGGGTGAAGTGCTTAAAAAAGTCTATTCATCTTGTGAAAAAAAGGTCGGTTAAATAAAAAAAAAGTTACAAACTATGTCATATCAAGATGATAGACCAATGTTTCAGGTGGATATTGAATGCGGACAGTGTGGAAAAAAGATTTCCGAATTGCCGTTTGAGCCTTCCGGTGATAGACCGGTATACTGCTCGGATTGCCTGAAAGAGAGACGTGGTAATCGCGACAACAGAGGAGAACGCAGGATGTTTACGGTTGATATTAATTGCGCGGATTGTGGTGCTCATATTTCACAGCTGCCGTTTGAACCACGTGGAGACAGCCCTATTTATTGCTTTGAGTGCAACAAGAAAAGAAGAGGCTAACAAAAAGGTCTAAAAAAACCCTTTTTTTTCGGACAAAGGGTTTTTTTATTTGATTTTACTGAGAAATTTGAGTAATATAGCTTTGTATGGCGCAAAAAAAAGAAAAAGTACTGGTAGCTCTCTCCGGCGGGGTTGATTCCTCGGTGGCAGCTTTTTTGTTGCTGCGGACCGGTTATCAGGTTAGTGCCGCCTTTATGGTTAATTATGAAGACAAAGCCGGTTGTTGGCGTCGGGATTACCGCGACGCTGTCCGGGTGGCGGCCAAACTGGGAATAGCAATCGTTAAATTTGATTTTAAAGAACAATACAAGCGATTTGTGCTTGATTATATGTATAATCAGTATGAAAAGGGAAATACTCCCAATCCGGACGTGTTGTGTAATAAATTTATCAAATTCGGGGTGTGGTTGGAAAAGGCGCGCGAGCTTGGTTTTAATAAATTAAGCACCGGACATTACGCCATAAATAATTTTGATAAAAATAGTAATTCATGGCAGCTGCAGATCGGCAAGGATAAGGAAAAGGATCAGACATATTTTTTACATCAATTGTCTCAACAGCAGCTCGCGCGTTCTTTATTTCCGATCGGACAATACAATAAAAAACAGGTTCGACAAATAGCCGCGGAAAACAATTTGCCCACCGCGGAAAAAAAAGAAAGCATGGGAATTTGTTTTGTGGGTAAGGTGTCAATGAAGAAGTTTTTATTGAAAAGGATTCTGCCAAAGCCGGGAAAAATTGTCTCCACCGATGGTAAGAAACTGGGCGAGCATATCGGACTTCCTTTTTATACGATAGGACAGCGTCATTTTGGCGTATCCGGTCTTGATGCCGACTCGGACGACAAGCCTTTGTATGTTGTTGAAAAAAGAAAACGGAGCAACGAGCTTGTTGTCGGCCATGCTGATGATCCCAAGTTGTTTAAGAAGAAAATTGAAGTAGGCAAAGTAAACTGGATATCTGGACAGGAACCGGAATTTCCCGTAAAATGCGAGGTGAGACTGCGCCATGGTCAAAGTTTGCAAAAATGCGAGATCAGAAAAAATAAAGAAAAAATATTGGTGGAATTTGATAAAACGCAAAAAGCGATCGCGCCAGGGCAGTTTGCGGTTTTTTACTTGGAACGGCAATGTGTGGGGGGAGGAACCATTCTGCCTTGAATAATTTTATAAACAATTTACTAACTACTGCAAAAAAAAGATTATGAACACAATTGAATTGCGCAATAAATATTTAGAATTTTTCAAAAGCAAGAATCATTCCGTTATTTTAAGCGCTTCTTTAATACCGGAAAATGATCCGACTGTTTTGTTTACCACCGCCGGCATGCATCCGCTGGTTCCGTATTTGATGGGAGAAAGTCATCCGGAAGGAGATAGACTTACTAACGTGCAAAAATGCGTCAGAACCGGTGATATTGACGAGGTGGGGGATGGTAGTCATCTCACTTTTTTTGAGATGCTCGGTAACTGGTCTTTGGGTGACTATTTTAAACGTGAAGCGATAAAATGGAGTTTTGAGTTTTTAACCGGTGAAAATTGGCTCGGAATTGACAAAAAAAAATTGGCCGTGTCCGTGTTTGCCGGAGATAAAGATGCGCCGCGTGATGATGAATCGGCCATTATTTGGCATTCATTGGGTATTGCAAAGCATAAAATAGCCTATCTACCCAAAAAAGAAAATTGGTGGGGTCCGGCCGGGGAAATCGGTCCGTGCGGTCCTGATACGGAAATGTTTTACTGGGTGGGTGAGGCACAATACCCGAGTGAACAAAGCGACCCGGGTAACGATCCGGACAATTGGCTGGAAATTTGGAACGACGTTTTTATGCAATATTTTAAACAAAAAGACGGCAGTTATACCGCTTTGGAGCAGAAAAATGTTGATACCGGCATGGGGTTGGAGAGAGCGGTGGCGATTTTGAATGGATTTGACGATGTATATAAAGTTGATACATTGTGGCCTGTTGTCAATCAGATTGAAAACTTATCCGGCCGTAAGTATTTACAAGATGAATCCACCACCAGATCAATCAGAATTATTTCCGATCATATCAGAGCGGCGGTTATGATCATGGGAGACAATCAAGGTATCGTGCCAAGTAATGTGGATCAAGGTTATGTAGTGAGAAAATTAATCAGGCGCGCGATCAGGCATGGTAGAATTTTGGGAATAGATGATGAGTTTTGTTCGGATTTGGCTCAGAAAGTGATTGGGATATTTGCACAGGTTTATGGCGAGGTGGAGAAAAACAAGGATTTTGTATTGGCGCACATGAAGGAGGAAGAGGGTAAATTTCGCAAAACTCTGGAGCAAGGAATCAAGAGATTCAATCGGTTGGTTATTGGTAAAAAAGAGGGCGATCTAATAATGGGCGCTGATGCTTTTGATTTGTACCAGACTTACGGTTTTCCTTTGGAAATGACCATGGAATTGGCCGCGGAGAAGCGAATGAAAGTTGATGAAAAAGAATACGCGAACAAAATGAGCCATCATCAAGAATTGTCTCGCGAAGGCGCCGAGCAAAAATTCAAAGGCGGCTTGGCCGACCAGCAAGAAGAAACCAAAAAATTGCATACCGTTACTCATCTTTTGCACTCGGCTCTGCGTAAAGTTTTAGGTAGTCATGTGGAGCAAAAAGGCTCCAACATTACAGCCGACAGATTAAGATTTGATTTTTCACATCCGGGAAAACTGTCTAACCAAGAAAAACAACGGGTTGAGGATTTGGTAAACGCCGCCATTGAAAAAGATTACCCTATTACCTGTGAACAAATGTCGGTGGATGAAGCTAAAAAACAAGGGGCCATCGGTTTGTTTGCGGACAAGTACGGAGCACAAGTCAAGGTTTATTCCATCGGCGATCCGGAGGGTATTCCTAACGCGGATCCGACCTCGCAAACTTTCAGCAAAGAAATCTGCGGCGGTCCGCATGTAGAGAGAACCGGAGAATTAGGCAGGTTCAAGATAAAAAAGGAACAATCAAGCAGTGCCGGGATTAGGAGGATAAAGGCGGTGCTGGAATAACGATTATTTCAAAATAGTAGATTTATACAAAATTAACTTTAAATCGGAACAATTTAATGATATAATTGTTGATAACTTGGTATGTGTTCATTACGGATTAATGTATTTCAAAGAAAATAGCTTGTTTTTAGCTAAATTATTTAAATCAACCAGCCTGGTAAGTTAGACTTGACAAGTTTGGCGATATAAAGTAAAATATGGCCAGGTTAAAAAAGAAATTGACAATGGCAAAAAATAAAGATGTCGTGGAGGTTCGAGGCACGATTGAAGAATTGTTGCCCGGCGCCACTTTTCGGGTAAGACTGGAAAATGAACATGAAATAATTGCTCATTTATCCGGAAAAATGAGAATGTACAGAATAAGATTGGGAGTGGGCGATGAAGTGAAGGTGGAAATGACACCATATGATCTTACCAAAGGCAGAATTACATATAGATTTTAAAAAAATATCAGCCAGTGCGGTGTAGCATTTCTCTGTGAAGGGGCCGTTATGTCATTAGAGAAAGCATGGATATCGCGGCAGTGGTTGGTATTTTTGTTTTCAGTAAATAAATATGAAAGTGCAGTCTTCAGTGAAAAAAAGATGTGCCAAATGCAAAGTAGTCAGACGTCGTGGCGTTATTTATATTATCTGTGATAACCCCAGGCATAAGCAAAGACAGGGTACGAAAATAAGGAAAAAAGCCGCGTAAATAATAATAAATATGAGAGTATCAGGAGTTACACTACCAAAGGAAAAAAGAGCTGTCATTGGATTGACATATATTTTTGGTATCGGCCTATCACGCTCAAAGCAAATTTTAAAGCAGGCCAGTATTGACGCAAGCACCAGAATTAAGGATTTGACACAAGACCAAGAAGACGCCATTAGGCGCATAATTGAGAAGAATTACAAGACAGAGGGAGATTTGAGGAGAGATGTCGCCGGTAACATAAAGAGATTGAAAGATATCAAAAGCTATCGCGGCATCCGGCATATTAAAAAATTGCCAGTACGCGGACAGCGAACTAAAACCAACAATCGGACGCTGAGAGGTAATAAACGAAATAAAGCAACAAGTGGAAAGAAGCTGACCGCGCAAAAGACGTAATATAGTGAAAATAATATTTTATGGCTAAGAAAGGCAAAACAATCAGAAAAAAAAAGAAAGTAACAAAGCAAGTGCCGCACGGACACGCATATATTCAGGCAACTTTTAATAACACCATAGTATCGGTAACCGACCAAAACGGAGATGTATTGGGTTGGTCAAGTGCCGGATTGGTAGGTTTTAAAGGACCAAAGAAAGCCACACCGTACGCGGCTAGTCAGGTGGTTAAAAGATTGGTTGATAATATTAAGCCTTACAATGTAAAAGAAGTTAATATTTTTGTAAAAGGGATCGGTGGGGGTCGTGAATCGGCCATTCGTGCTTTTAACGCCAACGGCATTCAGGTTTTATCTATAAAAGACGTTACTCCGATACCGCACAACGGGTGTCGGCCTCCAAAGAGGAGAAGAGTTTAATTAATAAGGAAAACTGTTTTTACGAAAAAAAAGATATGGGAAGATACATCGGACCAAAAAATAAAATCGCCAGAAGATTCGGAGTCAATCTGGGATTGAAGATCAATCCGGCCAAAGTGGCCAGGCGCTTAAACCAATCGCCCGGAGTACAGGGAAAAAGTCGGCGGCGCAGATCAACATCAAGTTATGGTAAGCAGCTTTTGGAAAAACAAAAAGCTAAATTTACGTATGGATTGAGAGAGCGGCAGCTGCGCCGATATGTAAATGAAGCCAATCGGCTGGAAGGCGATTCCGGATTGAATTTGCAGCGCATTTTGGAGATGCGCTTGGATAATGTGGTTTACAGATTGGGTTTTGCTGATACAAGGGCGCAAGCCAGGCAATTTGTTAGCCATGGCATGTTTACTTTGAATAACAAAAAGATGAATATACCGTCTCATATCACCAGAACCCATGACGTGATTGCGTTGCGTGAAAATAAAACAAAAAAAACGATTTTTGTGGATATCAGTGATAAATTAGCACAAGTCGAGACCCCATCATGGCTCAGTCTTGATCCGCGGTCTAAATCCGGAAAAGTACTGCATGCGCCCACTGCTGATGATTTCGATAAAATATTTGACGTAAAATTAATAATTGAATATTACTCCTCGCGTTAATTAAAGGAGGAAGCAACCTCGTAAATCTATATTATATGGAAAATATTCTATTACCAAGCACAATTGAATTCAGCGATGGAGACGAAGCCAATATGGGCAAGGTAGTGGTTACCCCCTGTCATCAGGGATATGGAACTACTCTTGGTAATGCCTTGCGCCGAGTATTGCTATCTTCTCTCCCCGGCGCGGCAATAGAGTCGGTTAACATAAAAGGCGTGCAGCATGAATTTTCCGCGATTGAAGGTGTACTCGAAGACGTGGTGCAGATAATTTTAAATCTCAAGCAGGTAGCACTCCGCTGTCATTCTGACGAGTCGGTAACGTTAACCTTAAGCAAAAAGAAAAAAGGCGACGTGTTAGCCGGAGATTTTGAAAAAAATGCCGATGTGGATATTATTAATCCGGATCATAAAATAGCTACTTTGACTGCGGATATGGATTTTGAAATGGAAGTCAGTGTAGGTAAAGGAAGAGGCTATGTGCCGGTGTCAGAAAAGGAAATCAGTGATTTGGATTTGGGGACCATAGCCATTGATTCGATCTATACTCCGATTAAAGACATTGGATATAATGTGGAGCTGACCCGTGTCGGAGATGTCACTGATTATGAAAAGTTGACTATCACTATTGAAACCAACGGTACTATCACGCCCAAAGAAGCGGTCGCTCAGGCTACACAGATTTTGATGGATCATTTTGTATTAATTCTGGAAGCGGCCGAGAATAGTAACAAAACGGCGAAAAAAGAAAAAAAAGAGAACGGAGAAAATTCAGATGAATCCGACGAGGTAATGTCTGATGAAGAGCAAAGCAAAAACGCGGCGGAAGAGGGTTCGGAAGATGAAAAGAAATAAATAGGCGTTTAAATAATATATGAGACACAGAAACAAAAAAAATATATTGGGTAGAGAAAAAGCGTCTCGGGAAGCAATGATGAGAAATTTGGCTGAATCTTTGATTTTACACGAATCAATTGAGACTACTTTGGCCAAAGCCAAGGCGTTGCGTGCCACGGTGGAGCCATTAATCACCAAAGCCAAAAACGACAATTTGAACAGCAGACGCCAAATCAAAAAAATTCTTTTTACCAACCAGGTTCAGGCTAAATTAATAAAGGAAGTTGCCCCTCGCTATAAAAACAGAAACGGTGGTTACACGCGGATAATAAAATTAGGCTACCGGCAGAATGATTCCGCAGCCATGGCTAAAATTGAGTTGGTCTAATACTGTAATATGAATGACAAAAAAATATTTAGAAAAAAACATGAAATTGATGCCGGTGGTAAAACCGTCGGGCGAACAGCCACTCGTGTCGTTACTTTGTTGATGGGAAAAAATAAAGCCAATTACGCACCCCAGATCGATGCCGGCGATTATGTAACGGTAGTGAACGCGTCCAAGCTTAAATTTACCGGAAAAAAATTAGAGCAAAAAGATTATTATCATCATACTCAATATCCGGGCGGACTGCGTCGAACACCGATGAAAAAAGTGTTTGAAAACAAACCGGAAAAAGTGATAGAACACGCCGTATTCCGCATGTTGCCCAAAAACAAACTGAGAAAGGAGAGAATGAAAAGATTAACTGTCAAGCCATAATTGATTTTTTGACCAATATACTATGACCAATTCAGCTACAAGCAAAGAAAGATCTATCGGCCGCAGAAAAGAAGCCTCGGCCAGAGTTCGGTTGGAAAAAGGTAAAGGAGAAATTTTAATTAATAGCAAGCCGGTGGTTGAGTATTTTCCGATTTCTTTTTGGCGCGACAAAGTTTTGTCTCCGTTGAAGGCGATCGGCCAGGAAAATGATTTTGATATCACCGTTAAAGTAACCGGTGGAGGAGTAAACGGTCAAGCTGAAGCGGTGCGTCACGGTATCGCCAGGGCTTTGGTTAAATGGAATCAGGATTTGAAACCAATTTTAAAAGCCGAAGGATTTTTAACCAGAGATCCTAGGTCAAAAGAAAGGAAAAAGTACGGCTTGCATAAGGCTAGGCGCGCTCATCAGTGGAAGAAAAGATAACATTATTTATAAAATCGGTCCTAACGGCCGATTTTTTTAATGTTTGTATTTCAAAACATTTTAGCGTAAAATACACTTTAATATGACTAACAGGATAGCCAAAAACACCGCCTTTATGACAGCAGCATCCATCGGACAGAAACTGATTTCTTTTGCTTATTTCGCTTTGGTGGCCCGCATGATAGGAGCTGAAGGGATGGGCAAATACTTTCTGGCTCTTTCTTTTACCACCATTTTTGTGGTGTTTGTTGATTTGGGTTTTAGCAACGTATTGGTAAGAGAAGCGGCCAAATCCAGGGATAAGGCGCAAGAATTTTTTTCCAATGTACTGGCCGCAAAAGTTGGTTTTGGTATTCTTTCTTATGCCAGCTTGGTATTAGTGGTTAATCTGCTTGATTATTCGTCTGAACTGAAAAATTTAATTTATCTTTCCGGAGTAACCATGCTGCTAGACTCTCTGCATCTTAGCGCCTATTCAGTATTTAGGGCTTTGGGTAATTTGAAATATGAAGCAATCGGCGTGATCTGTTCACAGCTGTTAACAGTGACGCTGGGTAGTATTTTTTTATTGTTACGTTTGCCATTAATATTCCTTATTTTTGCTTTTACAATATCTTCATTTGTCAATGTTTGTTTTTCTTCCTTTTTTTTGTATGTTAAGTACGAAATTAAGTTAGTGCCGGCGTTCAACCGCCAAATTTTGATTTATTTGGGAAAAATTGCCGTTCCTTTCGGCCTGGCATCCATATTTGCCCGAGTTTATACATATATTGATTCCATCTTGCTTTCCAAGATGGCCGGAGAGGTGGCGGTGGGTTGGTATTCCATTCCACATAAGATTGTGCAGGCTTTTTTGTTTATACCCGGGTCATTGGTGGCGGTGCTTTATCCACGCTTCAGTGAATTATTTGTGGCCGATAAAAAGAAACTTGCATATATTTTTGAACGTGGTTTGAAGTATTTACTGCTAATAGCTTTTCCCATTGCTCTGGGTATTGGAATATTAGCCGAGGATATCATCCTATCGCTGTTTGGGGATCAGTATGTAAACTCAGTATTGCCGCTTCAGATATTATTGATCGGTCTGCTGTTTTCTTTTTGTTCTTATCTGACAGGAGCTTTTTTGAACGCTTGTAATCGGCAAGTGGCGCAGACAGTTATCGCCGCATTTGTGATGATCGTAAATATTTTTCTAAATTTGCTACTGATACCGCGATACGGCATAACGGGCGCGGCAGTAGCGGCAGTACTAAGCAACGTAATACTGGTACTGTTCGGATATAGTTTGATACCCAACATTATCAAAATTTCTCATGTGTATGTGTTGAAAAATATTTTGAGATTAACTATAGCATCGCTGTTGATGGGAACGATAGTGTGGTGGATTAATATGTATTTTACCTTTATGGTGGCGATAGCGGCCGGTATGGTAAGTTATCCGGCACTATTGTATTTTAGCGGCGCCATCAGCCCCAATCAATTAAAAGAAGCGGTCACTATATTTTTACGTCGGTAATATGAAAAAAATTTTGATAATCACATTTGAATACCCGCCTCAAATCGGCGGCATTGCCACCTATGTCCATGACTTGGCTGAAGCTTTATCTGAGGATAAGGTTATAGTGCTGGCATCGACTTCTTCCAATTTAAAAGAACAAAAAAAATGGGATAAGCGGCAAAAATATGTTATTCTTCGCAAGAAGTTGCTGTTTCCGTTATTTATTTGGCCGCGCTGGTTGAGCATGTATTTAAGTGTGAGAAAAATAATTAGGCAAGAAGGGATAGAGTTGTTAATGATACACCACATTTTGCCGGTCGGGTATATTGGAATTTTATGTCGTAAACTGGCCGGAGTAAAGTTTATAATATTTTCCCACGGTACTGATACGCAAATGGCGGTGCGAAATTTGTGGAAAAAATTAATGTGTTCTTGGATATGCAAAAATTCAAGTTTAGTTGTATTCAACAGCGATTCATTAAAAAGGCGGTTTACTGAACACTTCCCGATATGTAAACAAAAATCTAAAGTATTATATCCATGTCCGGAGCGTAATTTTTTGCAAAAACCGAAACATGATGTTATTGATGGCTTGAAAAAGCAGTATGCTCTGATCGGAAAACAGGTGATTTTGTCGGTCGGGAGGCTGGATGAAGGCAAGGGTTTTTCCCATTTTATCCGCGCATTGCCTAAAATACTAAAAAATTCTCCGCATATAGTGTGGATGATTGTAGGCGACGGACCGAAAAGAGACGGTATAATTGAAGACATTCAAAAAAACAACCTGCAAAATGTGGTTAGGTTTATAGGCGAGGTGGCGCATGGAGAAATAAAAAAATTTTATTACTTGGCTGATTTATTTGTTCTTTTGACTCATCCGAACGAAGGGCGTGAAGAAGGTTTGGGATTGGTTTTTTTAGAGGCCGCTGCCGCCGGATTACCGGTAGTGGCAGGCAGAAGCGGTGGGGTTGAAGAGGCGGTACTGCACGGGCAGACCGGCGTCATCATTGATACCCGTGATCAGAGTACAATTGTGAAAACCGTATCGTGTTTGCTAAAAAATCGCGATTATGCCAGAAAATTAGGCATGGCCGGCAGGCAAAGAATAGAACAGGAATTTATGTGGGATGAGAAATTAAAACAATTAGACGATTGGATAAAATGACATAAAATAATATGAAACCGCTAATTAGTATAATAATTCCGCTGTACAATCAAAGCCAAGCACTTCCTAATACGCTGGCCTCAATTGCCAAACAGAGCTATCCGAATTTGGAAGTTATTTTGGTGAATGACGGCAGCACCGATGGCATAGAAAAATCCATTGATCGACTCAAACAAGTCGTTAATTTTAAATTTTTTTCACAAGAAAACAGAGGGGCACCGACCGCGCGCAATCAAGGATACAAGATGTCCAATGGTCATTATGTGGTATTTTGGGATGCCGATATCAGCGCGCGGGAGGATATGCTGGAAAAAATGCAGCTCGCGCTGGAACGCAATCCGAACAAGAGTTTTGTTTATTCCAGTTTTTATTTTTTGGGCAAAAAAATGAAATGCGGTCCCTTTAAAGCACAAAGATTGAAAAAGCAAAATTACATCACCACTACCAGTTTGATCAAAAGTGAAGATTTTCCCGGATTTGATCAGACATTGAAAAGATTTCAAGACTGGGATTTGTGGCTTACAATGTTGGAAAATAAAAAACAGGGAATTTGGATTGATGAATATTTATTTTCAGTCAGAACACCTGGTTCCATCAGCAGGTGGTTGCCCAGCTACGCCTACCGTTTCCCTTTTAAGTGGCTGCCCAGGTGGTCCAAGCAAGTTAAGGAGTATAACAAGGCAAAATTGGCTGTGCAAAAAAAACATTCTAGCACCGCTTGACAAAGATTCTGATTTGATGTATAGTCAAACGCTTTTTCAGCTAACGTTTTTTTAAAAAAGGGAGAAAGTCATGAGTAAACGGAAAATTTTTTCACCCATGAAATACAAAGCGGAGTGTGCCAATAGGCACATTGCCTACTTCTGCAGCCGATATTCGCCGCTGGTACTAATTGAAATAGTGAGGTGCGTTGAGTGTGGCGAGCGATTCGTCACCATGCACCGCAACACCGAGAAGAATTCGGGCGGTGGCGTATTTGACGTCACCAGGATAAAGCATATAACATAGATCATTTTCAGCCGCCGGCAGTGTCGGGCGGCTTTATTTTTCCCATCTGTTAAAAATACGGTAAAGCGAAGTAACCAATTTCTCAAATATATTTATCGGCTTCAAGGCCAAAGCCAGAACCATTATTAAAAAAATTATGCCAAAAGTGTGAAACAATGCCGGAGTGGTGATATTAATTACCAGCAAGGCAATAATGCCGGCAAAAATTCCGACATAAAAATCCTGCCAGTCATAGGCATAAATTATTTTTTTCCGAATCCTGTAAATTATAAACAAAATCAAAACCATAAACGCGGCTGTTCCGATCAAGCCTAGTTCGGCCAGCATCTCCAGATAACCCCAATCAAAGTGCCCGGTGGTGACATTTTCACCGCTCGCGGTATTATAAAAAATGATTGATGCGCCCAGTCCTTGTCCGAGGATCGGATTATTGCTGATTTTATTTAAAATAGCCGGCAGGATCATCATTCTGGTGGCGGTGCTGGTTTCTATCTGCGGCGCGGAAAAGCTGGCCAATCTTAGTCCAAACACCTCTAAACCGAGAGTTTTGCCGCCGCTAGTTAAAATGGATAGACTGGCGAAGATTAGCAGCAGCAGAGCGGCAGTGGTGCTGGTGATTATTAGCCATCTTTGCCATTTATGTTTGAGTTTTAATATCACAAATCCGACCGCGAGCGCGAGCAGAAAAGCTCTGGATAAATTGAGCATCAGTATTATAATGGCAAAGATCAGCAGTAGCCGCCACATTTTGTGATGTTTTTCATCTCGCATCAGCAGGGATGAAATAATCAATATAATCGGCGTTATCAGTAAATGCTCCGGCAGCACTACTCGGAAAAGGTTGTTTCCCATATCAGTAATTTTTCCTGCAGCAATATCCCGAAACCATTTGTAATAAGGTTGTTGGAGAAGTACTACCTGTGAAGAAAAAAGGAACAGTGTAAATAATGAAAAAATTGCTGAGCCAATAATGAAAACTATAACCAACCTGATTAAAAAATCCTGCGTTTTTTGTTTTGCGAGCAGCCGATAGGCCGGATAAACCAGCGGCAAGTACAAAAAAGGGATAGTATCTTGAATGATTTCGCGCAGTCTGTGTCCGTTAAAAATTCCATTCAATATAGAAAATACGATTAGGCAATAAAGAATCACCATAATAACGGTAAACGGTCTGTTAAAAAGCAGATATTGTCTTGATTTTCGTTCTGATATTGTTTGTACCGTCCACATAATTAAAAAGGCGGCGATCAGTAAGGTGCGAACTGATAAGCCGTAAAATTCCAGTAAATTTCCCGATCCGCCTAAAAAAATTTCCGCAAACAGAATATAAAAAGCATAATCCGTATTTTTGAAATATATCAAGCCGAAAACCATCAAAAAAATAAATACCACTACCGCTTGCGTGAACAAATGATTGTGAAGGGCGTAGGAAATAACGCGAATAGAAAAAAAAGACAGTAGCAAAATTAAGGTTTGTATATTTAAAAATATTGATTTGCCGGTAAAATTTTTCATTAAGCAAGTAAGGATTGATTAATTGAACTAAGACCGTTTAAAAAAGATTTGGCGGCCATGGCTTTTTTTCCTTCAAGTTGAAGAGTAATTGCTTGAATTGACGACGAGCCGCTCCCTATAAATATTTTATCATCTTTTGCTACTATCCGGCCAGGCTTGATTTGATGATCAGCCGGCCGAATTTGAATCAGTTTTAATCTTTTGCCTTGCCATTTGGTCCAGATTCCGGGCCACGGGTGGAGACCGCGATACAGGTTGTAAATATGTTTAGTCGGGCAATTCCAGTTTATACGTCCCGAATCGCGTGTCAGACGCTCGCAATAGGTGGCTTGAGCGTGATTTTGCGTGCGGGCTTTGAGATCACCACTCAGATAAGCGGGAACGCATTGAATAAGCGCGTCTTTGGCAATCATGGCCATTTTTTCATTAAGGTCCGCATATGTGTCGTGCCGGAAGATTGTTGTCGGCCGCTGGCAGATTATCGGTCCGCTATCCAAGCCTTCATCCATTAACATGATGCTTACTCCGGTAATTTTTTCTCCTTTTATCAGAGCTGTTTGAATCGGGGAAGCACCGCGGTATTTAGGCAGCAACGAAGTGTGTACGTTAACAATACCACGCTTGGGCATGTCTAGTATTTGCTTGGGAATTAAGCTGCCGAATTGCGCGCAGATACCAAGGTCAAAATTTTTGCCAGAATCAATTATTTTTCCTTTTAGATTATCCACCCCTCTTACTTCTGTATTGTTTTTTACGGCCATCAATTTAACCGGAGAGCGGTTAATTGTTTTTTTTCGTCCCGTCGGTTTATCCGGCCGGGTTATAACAAGCTGCACTGAAAAAAGAGGACTGTCTATCAGTCCCTGCAGGATATGGGCGGCAAAGTCATGCGTGCCAAAAAAAATTGTACGTATTTTTTTATTCATGGTTATTTTTCCCTATATATGTCTTTGGCTTTGTCAATAAAAAGTATTCCGTTAAGATGATCAACTTCGTGCTGAATCACGCGCGCCAGCATGTCTTCGGCTGAGAATGTTATTTTTTTTTCGTTTTGATCAATCGCCCGCACTTGTATTTTTTTGTATCTTTTAACCTTGCCGAAAGTTTTTGGCAATGATAAACAGCCCTCAATGTCGGAAATTTTTTTTCGGCTTAATTTCCGCCAAAGCGGATTGATCAAAATTAATTCATTATTACTGCCGGCGGCTTGCTTGCTAATCACCACCAACCTGATATTCTTTCCCACTTGCGGAGCAGCCAGACCGATGCCGTCATCTCGGTACATGGTTTCAATCATATCGGTAATCAGTTTTTTGTTTTGTTCTTGATTAAAAAAATCCGGCTCAATTTCTCGGCTCATTTTTCTCAGTATTTCATTGGGATGTGTTATTACTTGCGGTTGGCTCATAATTTAAGGCGATAAAAGATTTATTGGATTGGGATCGGTTTTCCAATCCGGTCCGATCAGCTCGTTAATTTTCATTAAGTTTTTCTGCCAGTTTTTAAGCGGTAATTTAATAACGATATTATACCAAAATTTCTTTCTAAAATAACATGGCTGCATTTGTATCGGATAGCTAATTTTAGCAGATTTTTCAATCTCTGTCAATTCTTTTCTTAATTTTTCATACATTTTAAAAGCTGTAATTCCTGCCTTTTTTTCCTGAGGATGGCCGTAAAAGTAGCGCACCAGGCTTACGTACGGCGGGTAACCCAGTCTAAGGCGGTAATTAAGATCGGTACGGTAGTAGCGTTCCGGTTCAAACAAAGAACGGAATAACAGATGGCTCGGGCTATTGGTTTGAATGATTATCCGCGCTTGGTCCTTTTTGCGATATCTGATTTGATTCAACAGATGCCAGGCTCGCTCTATTGCCAAATATTCGGGTGTTTGTAATATTCTGTCAAAGTCTGCGAATACAATCAGGCTTGTTTTTTTCCACCTTATATATGGCAGTGCCATGCTCGTGCCAACGATAATCTGCCGTTTATTTTTATTGAGTGCAATTTTTTTGACATTGCTGTCAATTCTTACAATCTGACTTCGTTTGTCCGAAGTGAACATTTTTTTTAGTATCGATTCCACGTATTCTATCCCATATCCTTTGAGCTTGGCGAGTTGACCACCGCATCGCGGGCAATTAGTATGGTATTTATTGTCTGTTTTGCAATGAGAACATTGAAGAAGATGTTTTTTTTCAAAATAAATGAGCGGGAGTCGGCATCGCGGGCAGGTTTGGACAAATCCGCATTTTGTGCAATTTACCGAGCGGGCATACCCCAAACGATTTGCCATAATAAAGATGTCAGCCTTATTTTTTTTTAATTTTTCCTCGGTGAAGAAAGAAAAAATATCATAATTTCCGCTTTGTCGTTCTTTTTTGATATCAATTATTTGAGTATTATTAAATTTAATGTCTTGACTGAATTTTTTAGAGCCTAATCGTACTAAACCTTTTTTAACTTCAAAGTAGCTCGAAGCGCTGGGCGAAAAGCTTAGCTTGGTTATTTCGCATTTATAAACAGATGCCAGTATTTGAGCGGCGTCATGAACGGAAAAGCGAGGATTCTGGTCCCATTGCTTGTGATTTTCATCATGCTCGCGGTCTATTATGATTGTTTTTAAGTGTTGAAACGGCATAAAAATCGCCCCCCTCGTTCCTATGACTACATTTTTTTGTCCATTGCGTATCTGCATCCATATCTCAAATTTTTGTTTGTCACTTAATTCACTGTGCCAAACTGCCAGTTTTTTCCTGAATGACTGTGGAATTTTTTCCACCATATCTTGACAATGGTGAATTTCCGGCACCAATATCAACGCGTGGCGCGACAGGATTTTATGTATGAATTTTTTATGCTCATCGGCGTTGTCGTAGTAATAGTAAAAGGGTGAAAAAATTTTCGCAAGTTTTGCTTTACTATAAATAGTTTTCAACTTGGCCTTTTTCAATTTATTTTTTTTGAGGGGCGGCAGACAAATTTTTATCATTTTGGGCAGTGATATATGATAAATGTTGCTCATTTGCTGAACAAATTGAGTTTGTTTTTTACATAAAAATACTTGATCGTTAACGAGGGATTTGATCATTTTTAGATCCTGATTGCTTTTTTCTTCAACCACTTTTAAAACAAGTCCGAGTATTTCGGACTTGCGAAAAGGAATGATTACGATTTGTCCGGGCTGTATTTTTTCTCGTATTCTTTTCGGCACGGTGTAATCAAACAGATTCAATCCAAAAGGCAGGCTTTTAATTGGAATAATTTTTGCAACAATCATTATGGAAAAACAAAATTACCTACCAAGTATCCTACACCAAAAGGCGCTTCGTAGGAATAATTTTTAAAGTTATAATTATTTTTTTGTAAGATACCGAGCAAAATCAAAAGTGATCGATAGCCGCATTCGGCCGCGTTTTGCAATAATTCAGGATCCAGGCCGGCAATGCCGATGGTATTTTTCGTTTCCAAAAGCTGTAGTATTTTCTGATCGAATTTTGCTCCGGATTTGTTGAAACCGGCCGGCGCGTCGCTGTTTAAAGCGTGTGATAAATCGCCCGAAGCGATTACCGCCACTCTTAAATTCGTTTGATCCAGGTATTGTTTTAAAAGCTGACCGAAGTTTAAGTGTACTTTGGGCGTGGCTGAACAAAAACCGATGGTGATTACTTTCACATTCGGCAGATGCGCGGTCAAGCTAAAAAGCGGAACAGACGAGCCGTGATCAATTTTTTTCCTGCCAGATAGATACACGCCTATGCCGTTGTCAAGCGCCAACATCTGCAGTTTTTGCGCTATTTCCGACGCCCCTTCCCATATTTTTTTTGTGTTAAAGTCGCCGAATTGCTCAAAATCGGATTCAATTTTCGGCCGGGCGTTAATGGTGAAAGCATCGGACAAAAAACTGCAATGGGGGGAAATTATGAAAATTAAATCAGGCTTTGAAATATAAATTTCCTTTTCAAGTTTTTCCATGGCTGTTTTTGTTTTTTGGAGTTTTTCCAGCTGCTCTTTGCCAATATTGGGAATAAGCAGCGGCGGATGCGGTGTAATTGCGGCAAAGACTAGCATAATTTTAGAAATTTTTCATTACATATTCGGCCAGACGATTAGGTTCGTTGAAGCGGTCGTTTCGCGGCATGCCCATATTGATCAGTACAAACCTTTTGCCGTCTTCTGGTCGTTCTATCAGCATAACCAGTCCGGCGCCCGATTCATAAAGATAGCCGGTTTTGCTTGCTACAATTTCATACTTAAGATCCGGTCTTGTCATTAATTCATTGCTGTGATAATCATAATGATCCGGATTACCGTCAATATCGTACAATTCGGTGTATTCATAATAATCCATGCCTAGCAGATGCCTTAGATCAACATTCTCAATCGAGCGCGTAAAAAGAGTAAGAAAGTCTCTGGCCGTAGTTTTGTTTTCAGTTTCAATACCCGAAGTGTCTACGAATTTAGTGTTATCCAGACCCCACTGCTTGGCTTGTTCATTCATTCTTTGAATGAATTCAATTTCGTTCGGTTCCACGCTATCTACCAATATTCGCGAGGGAGTATTGAGCGATGAAATCAGCATTGCATACATTAGGTGTATGTTTTTTATTCTTTCTCCGTCCACCACTCTGAACATATGATAGCTGGATTGATGATCGGCCGAATCATAGATGGAGGCACCCGAAGTCATTCTCAAGCCTTCATGTAGTAGGCGGTGTCCGGTCATCACCTTGACAAATGAAGCCATCGGTCTGACCACATCTATATTTTTTCCCATTAAAATCTCCCCGGTCATATAGTCGGCTACCAAATAAACATCGCTTGTGGTTTCAAATGGCTCGCCGATATATTCGGTATGTTCGGGTGCGGTAGTCTGTATCAGAGTATCCGGATCAAATTCTTTTTTTTGATCTGCCGCACCGGTTTGTCCGGCTACGGTTTGTTCACCATCCACGGTCGGCGTCAATTTCGATTTCAAATACATGGATTGGCCGTTTTCATGAGCCAGACCGGCGAATTGATTTATCCAAACGATATTATCCCATTTGTATCCCAGTCTTTCGTAAACTTCTTCGGAAGCAATATGCCTTTTTCGGCCGTTTTCCACCACGTATATTCTATTGGAGCCCGTAATGCCAAATAGAGTGCCGTCCTTGAGTAGAAGTGGTTCGCCGCGTTCATATTCTGCCATTTTTGAAGCTTTTATTTCAATTACGGTCATGCTGGGAAAGTTTATGTCGGCTATCGTCGGATCAATTACAGAGTGGTATTTTCCGTTTTTGATAAAAAACATTTCCCCGGTTTCTGACAGTTTAACCAGTTTTCCCAGCGGATCCCGCAATTCGGCCGTAATGGTCGGTCCCAGTTCAAAATTGTCCAGATCGCTCCTATTCACTTCAATTATTTCATCCGGATGGTACCCCATCATTTTTACCGCCTCGTAGTTGGCAAACGGCCGAATAGTGTCATAGTCAACCAGGTAGTAGGAAGAGCCGTTTTTCAAAATTGACCAGTTGGGAAATACTATCGGTTCACCGGTTTGATATCTGGTAATTTCCGACTCCGGCATTTCAATGATCAATCTGGGATCAAATCTGGTAATGAGTGCTGTCATGGAATCAATCGGCCTTTTTTTTGATTCTTGCAGCAGATAAACAACAGGGCTGTCTTCCGATTTGATTAAAGTCCCATCCGGATAGAGCTGTTCAAACCATTTTTGCCATAATTTCCAAAAGTTTTGATTACCAAGAATATGTGGGGTGTAAGTATACAAAAAACCGGTAGCCAAATTTGCCGGGCTTACTATTTGTCCGTCAATCAAATATGATTCTCCGTTTTGTTTGATCCAGGTTTCTGTCTGGTAATTGTCGTAATACCAGCGTATGATGCCGGCCGCGTTGTCTACCTGCTTACCAAACCCTCTGTATTTTTGTAGAACCGGATCATTCATGGAACAGCTGTCGCAAACGCCGTAACCGGTGGCCCAGTCTAGGGCTTTTTGTGTCGGATTTTCGCTGGTGATTAAGCTTTGTTCTTTTTGCAGTTTGACCAGCAGATATTTGGGATTAATTTGATGCTCGCGGGCGGATTGGAAAATGATGTCCGACGCCAGGCGGCGGGTGCCGAGCCAATCTTCAGCGCGGTAATTACTTAAATAACTGCGATGGTCGGTCAAAAAGGCCTGAATATCGGCCCGATCCATGCAGCTCCAATTTTGCATTTCTTCGTCGCTGATAATATAATTAGGATCAAATTCGGTGGTAGAATCGGCCAAAATCGGATCATATGGAAAAAATAGGCCCATAATGACCCAAAAAACCATTAGTTTGGATGCTAATTTTTTCATATTGAGAAATATTAATTTATTTATCGCTATTATATCACAATATTCAAAATGTAAATAACAATATTCGTAATTTGCTCGGTTCAATTTATTTTGCATTTTTTTATATAATCAATGCCATTTACTTTGATGCTTATTTTATCTCCAGCACGTTATTGACTTTAACCAATTATTTAGCTAAAATACAGTCAATATGACCGAAAGAAATTTATACATTGTGGCCACTCCTATCGGAAATCTGGCTGATATCAGCTATCGTGCCATAGAGATTTTGCGCAAAGCCGATTTGATTGCCTGCGAAGACACTCGCGTAACTAAGAAGCTGCTTGCAAAATACAATATAGAGGCAAAATTGTTAAGCTACCATCAACATAGCGGACACGGAAAAATGGCTGGAATAGCGGAAAAATTAAAAAACAGTAAACAGGTGGCTTTGGTAACCGATGCCGGCACGCCGGGTATAAGCGACCCGGGAAACAAATTGATTGAATATTTGCTTAAGCATGTTGAAGATTTAATTGTGGTACCCGTTCCCGGTCCGTGCGCGCTGATAGCAGCTTTGTCAATATCCGGATTTCCGACAGATAAGTTTGTTTTTATGGGTTTTCCGCCACAAAAAAGAAAAAGAAAGCAATATTTTCAGAATTTGGCCCATAATGACTATACCACCGTATTTTATGAATCGGCGCATAGAATAAAAAAAGCTCTGGTTGAGCTAGATGAAGTGTTGTCTGTTGATAGAAAAATTTGCCTTTGCCGCGAGCTGACCAAAAAATTTGAAAGTATTTATCGAGGCAAAATTAAACAGTTGATACGCCTGGATATACCGGAAAAAGGAGAATTCGTGGTTGTGATTCGCGGAAAAAATAAAAAAATGGACCCCCGGTGACCGCAACCCATTTTGTCCATGAAGCAGAGGGACTGTTTTCGCGGATTGGTCACCGGGGTAAATATCTGCCGCCTTCATGGTCTGACGCGTCAACCCAACGTGGAGTTCCAGCGTTGGCCCATGCTTGGGCTTTAAGAGACTAGCAGCTTGTGATTAGTATAATAAAAGTAAGTCAGAAAGTAAAAATGATGGATTTAATTTTGTCAAGCTTGACTGACTAATTTATTAGAGAGTAAGCGTATTAAGTAAAAAGAACAAAAATATGAAAAAACTGGAAAAATTTGAAAGATTCAATATGGTGCCACCCAAAGAGAAGCTGGCTATAACCGCCATGGACGGAGGGTGGCTGATAGACACCAAGGATGAGCGGGGGGTGATTCATTTGGATGTTGACCAGATAGTGAATGAATATGCGGAACATTTGCGTCGGATCGGCGCCTATGACGAAAATGATGAGAGAACTTATTGTATTTATCAGAGTACGTTTGATGAATTGAGTAATGATTTGAAGCGGGAGGTGATGGCACAAAATAACTTAAAAGAAATTGAGCTGCCGGATAAATTTTTGGCCGCGGTCAAAGAGAATTTCAAAAATATATTTGAAATTATTCCAAATGAAAATTAATTGATTATATGGATAAAAAATACTATATTTCAACCTCTATTCCTTATGTCAATGCCCGACCGCATATCGGACACGCTTTGGAATACGTACAGACCGACGCGCTCGCCAGATACAACAGGCTCCTGGGCAAGGATGTGTTTTTTGCTTCGGGCACGGATGAGAATTCCTTAAAAAACGTTCAGGCCGCGGAGCAGGAAGGAGTAAAATTGGAAGATTTTGTGCGCGAACACGCACGGTATTTTTATAATTTCAAAGATTTACTCAATATTTCTTTTGACGACTTTATTAGAACCATGGAAGACAGACATTTCAAAGGCGCGCAAAAAATGTGGCAGATGCTGAAAAAAGAGGATGTATACAAAAAAAAATACAAAGGCCTTTATTGTCTGGGATGCGAAGCCTTTTATACCCAAGACGAACTCAAAGACGGCCTTTGTCCGGAGCATAAAACCGAACCCGAACAAATTGAAGAGGAAAATTATTTTTTTCGTTTAAGCCGCTATGAAGAAAGATTAAAAACCGTACTTTTGAAAAACAGGGTCAAGGTGTTGCCCGAGTTCAGGAAAAACGAATGGTTGGCGTTTATTGACAGCGGACTGGAAGATTTCAGCATATCGAGATCGCAAGAACGCGCTCACGGCTGGGGAGTGCCCGTGCCCGGGGATGAAGAGCAGATCATGTACGTATGGATTGATGCCTTGTCTAATTATTTGAACATTTTGAATTTCGGTACAGATGGCAAGCTATATGAAAAATATTGGCTGCAGCCGGGCCAAGATCGTCAAGTAGTCCACGTTTTGGGAAAGGGAATAGGCCGTTTTCATGTGATTTACTGGTTGGCTTTACTGCTTTCAGCCGACGTTCCGCTGCCTACCGAAGAATTTATTCACGGATACATTACCATTGAAGGCGAAAAGATTAGTAAAAGCCTGGGCAATGTGATTGATCCTTATCAAGAGGTGAAAAAATACGACACCGATCCGGTGAGATACTATTTGCTCGGCGCGGTATCGCCGACAAAGGATGGTGATTATTCCACGGCCAGATTTGAAGATTATTACAACGCGCATTTGGTCAACGGAATTGGAAATCTCACTTCAAGAATTTTGACTATGCTGGAAAAATACGGCAAAGGTCTGATACCTGAGCCGGCGGAAGATATTTTTGACACGCGTACATTTTGGGATAATTATCAAGACTCGCTGGATCAATATCAATTTGATCAATGCGTGCGATATGTCAACCGGCTGGTATCGGCATGCGACGAGGTAATATCCGAACAAAAACCATGGGAAAAAGTAAAGCATGATGAGAATATCGATCCGCTGCTTTACCAACTCGGCGAGTGCCTGCGTCATATAGCAATCGCACTTTTGCCCTTGATACCGCAAAGCGCGGAAAAAATATTGTCACAGCTCAATTTGTCCGACGGATTTTTGCGGGAATTAGAACAAGAGAAAAAGTGGGGCGGGTTAAACCCCGGTATTAAGATTAAGAAGGCCGGCATGCTATTCGCAAAACTAAAAAATTAAAATTATGCTATGGCTTGATTTAATAATTTTGGGCGTAATCGTCGCTTTCGTAGTTTACGGAATGCGCGTCGGATTTGTGCGGAGCCTTGTTTCTTTGTTTGCGATTACCTTATCACTACTTTTGGCCGCAAACTATTATCAGCCAATCACATTCCGGCTAACGGCTAAAACCGGATGGGATGTTAATTTTTTGGGTATACTGGTATTTATTATCATAATGTTGGTCGTATCCAGACTGATTAACTTTGCTTTTTGGATTTTGCGGCGTTTTTTTTCCTTTCTGCGCTGGATACCTTTTACGGTCAGCATTAACCGCATACTGGGGATGCTTTTGGGTTTGACAGAAGGAGTATTGATAACGGGCATCACTTTGCTCTTTTTGACCGCCCATCCACTAAACGATCGGATATCGGAGTATGTGAGTGAATCTTTTTTGGTTCCGTACTTACTTTCTTTAACCGAATTTTTATTACGAATAATCCCCGGCGGCTTTAATGGTTTTGGTAATGCTGTTCAATACATCGTATGAGATTGAGAAAAAGATATTTAATGCTAATGGCGAGCTTACTTTTTTTATCAGGATGTTCGGTTGCGCCTTCAATCACCGATACTGATTTAGCTTCGGAAAAAAGCATGTCTTATAATTTGCCAAAGCGAACTATTGAAAAACAAAATGGAGTGGAAGAAAAATTTTCGATCGGCCTTCAGGATGAAAAGTTGTATAGCAAGCGGATATTAAAAGCAATACAAATAAGGCATGATTTGCCGGCAATAAAAGGGGGGCTGTACAGCGATTATTTACCTGCCGGACATATTGATGCCGCTTTTTTTAAGCAACTGCTTAAACATGGTCCGAGCGTGGTCGTGCTTTTACATCAGGCAGATATTGAGGGAAATATACAGCCTCTGGCCGGCAGTTTATATGATTTTGAAACATCTTACGGCTTGTTGGAAACAGACAAGGCGATAATTGAAAAATTAGAACATCAAGATATACTGGATATTAACAATGGAATAGTTTCAGCCAAGTATGGTGGTTATTCTCCGCTTCCATACATCGCTTACTTTTCCTGTCAGAGCAAAATTATTCCATTGGTAATTGATGTTGATACTTCCGAGCAAGAGCTGGCGGCGATCGTAGTAAATTTAACTTCATTGCTACCCGAGGACGCGGTTATCGCTATGCAGGCCGACTTGTCGCGTTTTCAAAGGGAGATGGTGGCTGATTTTCACGATCAGCTTTCCATGAGCGTTATCAGGAATTTTGACTACGGCAGGCTTGATTTACTGGACACGGAAAAACTGGTAAGCCTGCGTTTGTTTTTGAACCTGATGCAATATTATGGCGCGGAGAAGGTGGTTTATGAGAAACACGGCAATTCGGGCGCGTTTTCGTTGGTTAAAAACGCTCCTTCCACCATCGGATATTATTGGGCATATTTCGCGGCCGGAAAAAAACAGGATAGGCCTCTTGCCGCGCTATTGCATTTCGGTGATATTATGCTGGACCGCGACGTCAAGTATTACATTGATATGCATGGTTCGGACTATTTGCTTGAAAATCTATCCAAAGTGAATGGTGGGTTTTTTAAGGGAGTGGATTTGGTTACCGGCAATCTGGAAGGACCTTTCGCCGACTCCAGGCGTCAGACCGGCAAGGCGATTGCTTTTCGATTTGATCCGCGCGAGATTGAGTTTCTAAAAAAATATAATTTTAATTTGTTAAACTTGGCCAATAATCATATTATGGACATGGGCTACGGAGGATTATACGAAACCATGGCCAACCTGGAAAATTCGGGGCTGGAATACTATGGCGTTCGCGCGGAAGAAACGGATGATCCGGCTTTGATAAAAAAGGTAGGTGGTTTGAGGCTGGCGTTTATTGGTTTTGAAGACGTCAATTCGCGCGTTAATTTGCCTGAAGCCAAACAAAGAATAACCGAGCTTCGTACTTTGGCCGATTATGTAATTGTCAACATGCACTGGGGAGCGGAATACAGGCCATACAATTCCAATAGTAGGCAGCGTTATTTAGCCCATGAGTTGATTGATGGTGGCGCCGATGTTGTGGTCGGACACCATCCGCATGTTATTCAAGAAGTGGAAGTGTACAAAGATCGATTAATTTTTTACTCTCTAGGTAATTTCATATTTGACCAATATTGGTCTCAAGATACCCAGGAAGGCCTGGCTCTCGGCTTGGTATTTTACAATGACAGAATCAGAGCGCACTTGTATCCGATTGAATCGATCAAATTACAAACCCAACTTATGAATTTTGAAAAAACCGCCGCAACTTTGAATAAAATATCCGACGCTAGCCGTCTGGGAGATTACAATTTTTCGGATAATACCTTAACAATTAAATTTAATTAAATAAATATATGAAATCTACCGACAATGATATTGAAGCCAAAGCGACTGAATTAACCTCGAAAACGAGCGCTAAAATTAAGTTGATCTTGTTGTACTTGTTGCTGCCGATTATGGCCAGCGTGGCCTTGGGCGCGGCCGTTTTTTTCGGACTGAGTGTTTCTGAAAAATGGATATGATTATTGATAGCCATTGCCATCTGCAGTTTAAGGCTTTCAGATCCGACTTGGACAAGGTGTTGGAACGCTGCCGCGAAAAAGAGATAATTATGAATGTGGTCGGCACGCAAAAAGACACCAGTGCCGCGGCTGTGGATTTGGCGCGGAAGCATAACAATTTATTTGCGTCAGTGGGTTTACACCCGATCCAGGAGCATCAAGTGTCGGTGAGCGAAGAAAACTGGCGGTTCTTGTCACGCTCGGAACTATTTGATTATGAGTATTATTCCAATCTGGCGAAATCGGACAAGGTGGTGGGAATCGGTGAAACCGGGTTGGATAAATTCCATATTCCGGTTGAATTGCCGGCCGAACAGGTATTGGAGCGGCAAATGGCAGTTTTCATGGGCCATGTTCGTTTGGCTCAATCCAGCGGCCTGCCTTTGGTCATCCATGTACGCGATGCGCACGAGGAAATGCTTTCTTTATTGTCAGACCTGCGGCAAAAAATCAAGGGAGTGATTCATTGTTATTCCGGTACATCCCGGCAGGCGAAAAAATACCTGGATTTGGGCTTTTATCTTGGTTTCAATGGGATGATAACTTTTCCGGCGAACAAAAAGCGCGTTCGGGAGCATCAAGAGCTGGAAGCGCTGCTAAAAAATATGCCCGTTGATCGTATATTGGTGGAGACGGACGCACCCTTTTTAGCTCCGCAGAAATATCGCGGCCGGCGTTCCGAGCCGTGGATGGTGGAGGAAGTGGTAAAAAAAATAGCTCAATTAAGAGAAATTGATCAAGAAGAATTAAAGCCGCGGCTAAAACGAAATACTTTGAATTTATTCACAAAAATGGCAGAGAAATTAAGTTGACATTTTCCGGCTTCTCTAGTATAATATGCGCGTTCAGTGAAAATGTGTATTTTTTATGTCCAGCATCATTCCTTCGGGTAAAGATAGACAGTACATGCTAATGGGTTTGAAGATTGCCGGTGATTTCGGAGCCACTATTGCTATTCCGGTAATAGTGTTTGTCTTGATCGGGCAGTGTTTGGATGATAGATATGACAGTTATCCGCTGTTTTTAATCTTGGCCTTCATAATATCCGTTCTGCTTTCGGGATTGATGATATACAAAAAAGCCAAAAAATACGGTCGAGAGTACAGTGAATTGGATAAAATGGATTCAAAAAAAATTCAAGGTGGGGAAGAAAAAAATAATTGATCAAATAACAGGAAACCATATTATGGGTGGACAAATCCATATTCCCACACTGGCGCCGGAAGTATTATTTCAGCTCGGGCCGGTAAGTATAACTAACACAATGATAAATGCCTGGATTGCCATAATAATATTATTAATTTTTGGCATAGTTATACATAAAAAAACCAATATTAAACCCGGAAAATTACAAAACGCGTCAGAATATTTTTTGGAAAAATTATTGGGTTATTTTGATCAAGTGACCGGGGATCGCAAGAAAACCATCGGCTTTTTGCCGATTGTGGGAGCGATCTTCTTTTTTATTTTGCTGTCCAACTGGCTTGGCTTGCTTCCCGGAACCGGTTCCATTACGGTCGGTCATTCCATGTTGTTGCGTCCCGCTAACACGGATTTGAACTTAACCGTGGCTATGGCCTTGGTGTCAGTGATCGGATCACATATTTTTGGTTTTGTCACTATCGGTTTTTTTACTCATTTGGGAAAGTTCATTCAAGTGAAAGGAATAATCAAAAGTTTGAAACATGGTCCGATCGCCATATTTACTGCTTTGATTGAATTTGCTGTCGGATTATTGGAAATAATATCCGAGTTTGCCAAGGTTTTGTCGCTGTCCTTGCGTTTGTTTGGTAATATTTTTGCGGGAGAGGTGTTGATTTCCGTCATATCGGCTTTGCTGGCCGCCGTCGCGCCCACTCCTTTTATGCTATTGGAATTGTTGGTGGGAATCATTCAGGCTTCCGTGTTTGCTATGTTGACTCTGGTATATTTAACTGTGGCCACGAGCCGGCCGCACGGAGCGGAAGAGCATTAATAATATTAAATCATTTAATCATTGTCAGCCGCGAGTCTAAAAATTAATTCCACTCGAACGGCTCTGGCATAAAATATTTAGCGTATGTTTGAAGGATTAGATCATCAATCAGTAGTGGTGCTGGCAAAAGCCTTTACCATGGGTATTGGTACGATTGGACCGGCGCTTGGTATCGGCCGATTGGTGGCCAAAGCCATGGAGGCGATCGGCAGAAACCCGGAAGCGGCCGGAAAAGTATTCGTTCCGATGCTACTTGGAGCCGCTTTTGCTGAAGCTATTGCCATTTATGCTTTGGTGGTAGTGTTCACTTTAAGCTAAGTCAAAAAATCAGATCTTTTTGTATAAAAAAAGGTCTGATTGAATTGATTTATCTGTAAGAATGTCAAGCGTTGTTTACAATTCAGTTGGATAAAAGTAATCAATGAGT
>CAYSPW010000004.1:0-57800 GCA_964433095.1 uncultured Gammaproteobacteria bacterium
TCACTATGGTTGAAGGCTGTTGGTGCGGCAGGCGTCCGGCATCTATCACCAAATCGGGCTGCTTCGCGGTGTTGGTAAACATGTTGCAAACCGTATCAATATCGTATGGAGAATCTTGCGAAGAAATATTGGCGGAAGTGGAAACCAAAGGCTTGTTTAATTTTTCACTCAACTGCCGAGCGAGCGGATAATCGGTAACCCGAAAGGCCAAAGAATTTCCCGGACCGATTACTCCGGCAGGCAAATCCACGCCATCTTTCAACTCAGCCACCACGGTCAAAGGACCGGGCCAGTATTTCCGCGACAAATCTTCCAACACGGTAGTCCATTTCACGTAACGCATGGCCATTGCCATATCGGGCATCACCACCAAAACCGGCTTATCCGATTGTCTTTTTTTGATGGCAAAAATTTTCTTTACCGCCTCCCGGTTGGTGGCATCGCAGCCCAGTCCGTAAACGGTTTCCGTGGGATAAATTATTATTTTGCCTTGCTTGAGCAAATCCACCACCTTGGCAATCTCCATTTTATCTTCTTTTACAATATTCATATTGTTTGTTGTTTCAAATAACGCAGGTAAGCTTCCACAAATCCATCCAGATCGCCGTCAAGCACTTTATCCGGATCCGATTCCTGGTAGCGGCTGCGCAAATCCTTGACCATTTTGTACGGATGCAGCACATAGGAACGAATTTGATTGCCCCACTGAGCTTGTTTATGCTCGCCGATAATTTTTTGCCTGGCCCGCTTTTCTTGCTCTTCTTTTAATTGCTGCAATTTGGATAGCAATATGGTCATGGCCATTTCCTTGTTTTGATGTTGCGAGCGTTCATTTTGGCATTGCACCGTGATATTCGTGGGCAGATGCACAATTCTCACGGCCGATGAAGTCTTGTTCACGCTTTGCCCGCCGGCGCCACCAGAGCGATAGGTGTCAACGCGCAGGTCATTGGGGTCAATTTCCACGTCCACTTCCCGCAGCTCGGGCACCACCTCCGCCAGCGCGAACGAGGTATGGCGCATTTTCTCGGCGTCAAAAGGGGAAACGCGCACCAGCCTATGAGTGCCGTGTTCGGACTTGAAATGACCGTAGGCATACCGTCCTTGCACTGAAAAAGTAATGGATTTAATGCCGGCTTCCGAACCTTTGGATTGATCCAAAATTATGGTTTTGAAGCCTTTTTTTTCGGCATAACGCAGCAGCATGCGCGCTATCATCTCAGCCCAATCCCGTGCTTCGGTGCCGCCCGAGCCGGCATGCACGGATATGATGGCGTTTTTGTTGTCATAACGGCCGGAAAACAAGCGAAAGAATTCCAGCTTGTCATATTCTTTTTCCAGCTCGCCCACCCTTTTGGCCAGCTGTTTTTCCAAGCCGGAATCCGAATTATTTTCCAGCTCCTCGGCCAAACCAAACAGTTCCTCCACTTCGGTGGACAGCTTATTCCAGGTTTCAATTTCTTTTTTCAAATCTTCGTGCTCTTTGCTCACTTGGGCCGCTTTTTCCGTGTCAATCCAAAAATCCCTCGCTTGCATCCGCCGTTCCAATTCCATGACCTGATCCCTCAGCCGATCAATTCCGAGCATCTTCTTGGTTTGCTTGATTTTGCGCTTCAATTCAGCTAATTTACTTTTTTCTTCAACCATAATTTACTTTTTTTACAGCCTTTTCTTATTTTTATCATATCTCAGTTAAATCAAAAAAACAAGCTTAAACCAAAGCAGCCGGTTAATGCCGGCTGCCTTTATTAAAGCACTGTTTTTACATCATTCCCATTCCACCCGGCATGCCGCCTCCCATCTGCGGCATGGCGTTGTCTTCATTGTCTTTGGGAATTTCGGCCACCACCGCTTCGGTGGTTAAAAACATTCCGGCAACCGAAACCGCGTTCTGCAGAGCGCTTCTGGTCACTTTGGTCGGATCAATCACGCCGGCCGTCACCATGTCTTCGTACTGGCCGCTCGCCGCATTGAAACCGAAATTGCCGTTATGCTTTTTCACTTCGTTGATCACCACCGCGCCTTCGTAGCCGGCGTTTTCCGCTATAATCCTAATCGGCTCTTCCATCGCTCTTTTCAATATCAATAGCGCCACGTTTTCCTCGTCGTTCAAATTCAAATTATCAAGCACGCGGCTGGCGCGCAACAGCGCCACTCCGCCTCCCGGCACCACGCCTTCTTCAATAGCCGCCTTGGTAGCGCCGACCGCGTCTTCAATTCGGTGCTTTACTTCTTTCATTTCGGTTTCAGTGGCGGCTCCCACTCTGATCACAGCCACTCCGCCGGCGAGCTTGGCCAGTCTTTCTTGTAGCTTTTCCTTGTCAAACTCGGAATCGGTCTGCTCCATGGCCGCCTTGATCTGAGCGGCTCGTTTTTGCACTTCAGACTCATCTCCTTTGCCTTCAACCACAGTGGTATTTTCTTTGGTGGAAACCACTTTTCTGGCCCGACCCAAATCGTTAAGCTCAATATTTTCCAGCTTCAATCCCAATTCTTCGGAAATATATTTGCCGCCGGTTAAAACAGCGATGTCCTGAAGCATTTCTTTTCGCCGATCGCCGAATCCCGGCGCCTTGACCGCGAGCACGTTGAAAGTACCACGCAGCTTGTTGACGACCAAAGTCGCCAAAGCCTGGCCTTCCACCTCTTCGGCGAGTATTACCAATTCTTTTTTACCGCTTTCGGCCACTTTTTCCAGAATGGGCAGAATTTCTTCCACTGAAGATATTTTTTTATCGGTTATTAAAATGTATGGATCTTCGTATTCGGCTTCCATTCTCTCGGCATTGGTTACCATGTACGGTGAGATGTATCCCTTGTCAAAGCGCATTCCTTTGACCGTTTCAATCTCCATACCGAAAGACTGCGATTCCTCAACCGTTATCACGCCATCGTTACCCACTTCATTCATGGCTTCGGCGATCTTAGCCCCGATTTCTTTATCATTGGCCGAAATGGAAGCGACATTGGCGATTTCATCATCTTCAACCTGCTTGGAAATATTAGACTGTAATTCTTTGACGATCGCTTCGGTAGCCTTGTGCAGACCGCGATTAAGAGCCACCGGGTTGGCGCCGGCGGTCACGTTCTTGACCCCTTCCTTAATGATGGCCTGAGCCAAAACCGTGGCGGTAGTAGTGCCGTCGCCGACATCGTCGTTGGTTTTGCTGGCCACTTCTTTCACCAATTCCACGCCCATATTCTCAAATTTCTCTTCCAACTCAATTTCTTTGGCCACCGATACTCCATCCTTGGTAATAGTGGGCGAACCAAAACCTTTGTCCAGCACCACGTTGCGTCCTTTGGGGCCAAGAGTCACTTTAACGGTTTTGGTCAATACGTCCACTCCTTTGACCAGCTTTTGCCTGGCCTCCTCGGAAAATTTGATTTGCTTTGCCATAACTTGTTTTGTTATTAAAAATTAGATAAGAATGTATTAAATTATTCCAATACCGCGATCACATCATTGTGATCAAGAATTTTATATTCCTCCTCTTTGGCTTTTACCTCTTCTCCTCCCCATTTTTTAAACAGAACCTTCATCCCTACGCTGAGATTCAATTTGGCCAGTTTTTCTCCGTTGCCAATGGCAATAATTTCTCCTTCGGCCTTTTTTTCTTTGTCCACCGTATCCGGCAATACGATTCCGGAAGAGGTAACCTCTTCTTCGGCAAGAGGCTTGACTAAAATTCTATCTCCGATAGGTCTAATGTTCATAGAGCTCTATTTGGTTAAATATATATTAATTTAATTTTTTATCACTCTGTATTAATGAGTGATAAAATATTTTACTCCTGTTATTTTACATCATTCGTCCGAATTGTCAAGTGATACTCGTATTTTTTTGTACATAGTTAAATTTAGCTAAAAAAAGCAAAAAACCTCTGTTTTAAGGTTTTTTGGCAAATGCCCCAGCCATTAAAGAGAAGAGATTGTTTGTCTTGTCACAAACCATATTACCGATAATGCCTGATGTGCAGAATGCTAATCTTTGTTTAGAAAAGCCTGCTTTTTTATGATCCGTTTCCGATCATGCCGGCACCAAACACATCGCAAAATACAGTAAGAGACTTGTTTCGTGTCCGCCCATTAACCTCTTCTCTTGATTAGGGCTAAACGATTGGCAGACACCGGACGGATATTTACTACCCATAATATGTAATTTTCAGTTACGCTATTTGATGGTAGTTTATCACCTCCTCTGGGCCCTTTTGATCCTCTGTATACCTCATCAGACGATTACCGTCCACTTTGATATCCAGTCTTGTCCGCAAAAAGCCATATCAAGGATTTTTTGAATTTAGCTCTACGGCCTATGCCGCAGGGTTAATTTCTCTTTACTCAAGATCAAAAAAGCCCAAAGCAAGTGATAAGCCCATCGTGCCGACCATTTATGACTTTGTGATGCCTGTCGAAAACACAAAGTCCTTATGGCGCTTTCATCTTGTGATGAAAAACACATGTGCCTACCACCAACTTTAGGCTCTTGCGCCGCGCGGCCGCGGCCGTTCCCCCTGTTGGTAATCGTATCTGCCGGTCGCCAAAATTGATGGTTGGCTTGGCCGGTACGTTTGCTACTTTTTTAAATAATTTTAATCAACTCTGTAATAACTATCTCATTAATGAATGAGCGTGTCAAGCGAAAAAATTTGGCTAAAAATACACCGGGTGGGCATAAACGGTGGACTAATTGTGGAGAGACTGTGGAATAATCCGAATGATGATTGATAAGTATATCGCGCACAAAATTATTCCAAAAAATGAGGAAAAGAGATAGTGATCTAACAGGCTTACAATCAGTATCGGGCTAAGCAAAATGGTCAAAAAAAGGAGAATTTTAATACTCTGCTCCCGCTGCCGGCTGTAGGACAAATTAAACAGATACATGCTCAATAACAAAAACACAAACAACGCGTAACCGACCAGGCCCAATTCCACAATCAGCAACAAAACCGTATTGTGCACCGGCTGGTAAGCCCATCCCGGCTCGCCCGGCCAATAACGATACAAAGCCAAAGTGTAGTTGCCGATTCCGGTGCCAAGCATGGCGTTATCGCCGAAAATAACAAAGGCCCGCCCGTAGCCGTCTATTCTTTGGCTGATTGATAATCGCTCGGCGCGCGAATCCGCCAGCGTCCGCACCCGCACCAGTGAATGATACAGGCCGAACAAAATAGAAATCATAATCAAGACAATGGCTATGTAAAAGGTGAACCGCTTTTTCGCTTGCGCGCTGAATCTCTGTATGCCGACCACCACCAGGCATATTGTTAATATGGCAAAACTGATCCAAGCGGCGCGCGAAAAAGTGAAAAACAGGGCCGTAAGCTGTAGCAGATAAACGCCGAGTAAAGCCGCCCGGTGCCTTTCAATCTTAACCGAGTAAATCAGTATTCCGGTGAACAACAGCGCCACCACCAAATAACCGCCGAACATATTGGGGTGGGAAAAAGAACCGTAAGCACGCAGCCAGCGCCCCACCTGCGCCGAACCGACCACCGAACTGCCCAGCTCCCATACCGGGTGAGATACCAACCCCAGCCATTTGAAACTGAATGTGGATTGGCTCAAAAATTGCCCGATGCCGAGAATACTGGGCACGACCGAACCGATCGCAAACCATTTCATTTGATTGATCCAACTCATCGGACCAATCAGTAGTATAAAAAAGAGCAAAAAGCCTTCAATGACATACAAAGCGTGCCGCAGCGCCAGCGAAAGATCAATAGCCCAAAAAACCGAAGCCGCGCCATAGGCGACAAATAAAAAAGCGGCCAACGCCAACAATCTGTCGGCGGTAAAAGAAAATTTCTTTTTACCGCGCCGCGCCAACTTTTTCATGAACAAAAAAAAGAAACAGACAAATATCAGCCAAATCAAAATTTCGGAAAGGTAAAATCCCAAAGTGCCGTATTCCCACTTTTGGCCATTAAACGCCTGCTCCATGTAAAGCCAAACCGTTGGCCAGGGAAATAAGAAGAAAAACACGGCCAAAAAAAACTTCAATGCGTTTTCCCAGCTTAAGCGTTTGTTGTCGGGAATATTGTTCATCGGTTAAAACTTATACCGTTATTTTACTACAAGCCAAGATCCATTCCTTTTTGAAATACCGACGGCGGTCGTTGTCATGAAACTTAAGCATATGGTCTTCTATTACCACGGAGATACCGTCCCTGTTGCCGACCAAACGCGGATTATTGTCAATTTTGGCCAGCTGCAACACTTTGGCCCTCGCTTCCAACATGTCCCCGTACCGGCCGGACCACAATTTCTGCGCTATCGCTTTACTCCATCGGCTAAAAACATTATCGTTCACGCCGTATTTACCGGCATAGACGAACTCGGACAGAGAATTGTGCAGATATTTTTTTATCCAGCGGTTTGCATCAATTACATCTTTTCTTAAATTATATGGATCATAAAGCGGTATTAAATGTTCCAGCCAGTATATAAGATAGATATCCGGATCCTCTATGGATATTTTCCGAAAATCCAAAGAATTGTGATCGACAAAAAAACTAAGGCAAATTTTATCACGGCCGCCATCGTTGCCCGGCCGCAGTCGGAAAATCTTCATGGTGAAGATAATGATGGCTCGCGTCAGCCAAATCCTGCCCGGCTTGACCACAATAAACAAATCCACGTCAGACTCCTCAACCGCCACTCCCATGGCAACGCTATTGCACACATAGACGCCCTTTACATAAGGCAAATAACGAATTTTTTTTACCGCCCGCCCGGCTATCTTTATCTTTTGCCTGCCGACGCGTACGGCTCGCCGCCTCTGTTGCACCGTCTGTTGTTGACCTGGTAAGAAATAGTAGCCGAATTGCGCGCTTATCATCCCGCTATCACGCGTTTTTTTTAAATAATTCAAAAAATGACTATATGAAATTTTGCCAAACCCGAAGAGACGCTGGTGCAATTCCACAGCCGTAAGCGGTAATTTGAACAGAGAAAAAAAAGATAAAGTCTGAATAATTGATTTTCGCAATGCTTTGTCCATGTAAAGTATTTTATATCAAACGCGAACAAATGTATAGATTGACTCGTGCGTGAAAAATATGTTAAAATTTTAAAAAAAGAACTTTTTTTCATAGGAGGGATGGCATGAATCGAGAAGACAAAAGCAAAATTGCCGGTTTTGAACAATGGACCAGAAAAATAATCGCCGGCAACCGGCAGGTGTTGCGCTTTACATACAAGCCGCACGCGTCCAGAGAGGACGTATTGGAGCATGAAGCCAAAACTTTGCGCCTGGCCATGCTGCTTATCACTTTTGAATGGAAAGCCGGCAATCCGCACGATCTGGACTTTGTTAGGCTTCTCTACTGCGCCGGCACGCACGATGACGGCGAGGGCGTAACCGGCGTGGATCATCATGCCATGCTCAAAACCGAACAGGATCAAGAATACGAAAACCACCACTACGAACAGCTGTTGGATCAAGGAATTCCCGGATTTGTGCGCGATCTGTTCCGCCTGCCGATAGACCAGGATGATGAAGTTGATGAAACGCACAGGCTCTTTTGGAACGCGCTGGAAAAAACCGGCTACGTCTTTTTCGCACTCGGAGAGCTGCGTGAAGAAGAACAAACCGGCTTTACCAATCCGCAGCGCATTGCTGACTTTATAGCCGTGGGACAGCATTATAGGGAGGAGCTACTTTTTCGCGGCGAAACGTTCATCAGCATAAACGTAGTGTGTCGGATCCAGTACCAGGAACTGGACCGGCTGATTCGTGAAATACAAAAAACGGGCATTGAACTGCCCGCGCCCAACTTATGAGGGCCGAACCCGAGCGTGACAAGCCCGGGTTTTTTATTCGGTCGCTTTTCTCATGGCCACCGGTTCGGCCTCCGCTCCTGCGGAAGCTTTTTTCGCTATTTTTCTGGCCTCTTTGACCACGTTGTCATCCACCATTATTTTGTCCTCTTTGATTCTACGCACTTGCGCCCGATGAATCAAATATTCTCTGGTGCGCAAACCAGATGATTTTACTTTGTATTGAATGATACCGTGGCTGTTGGCATCAATCACCAAATCGTAAACATAGCCGAGTATGTCTCCTCCGGCCGTTACCACTTTCATTTTTTTGAGTTGTGAAAACCCTACTCGCATATTTTTCCACCGATTAACTTTCTTTACCGGCGCCGTTATCAGTTGCTTTTTTTTCTTCGTCGTCTTTTCTGAACATGAATTTCTGCTGTAAAGCGGTCGTGAGCGTGGATAAAAACCAATACAAGGTCAAGCCCCCGGGCAGTTGCATGCCGATAATCACTGTCAAAATGGGCATAAAATACAACATCTGCTTGTTCATCATGGCCATCATGCTTTCGTCTTTTCCGCCTTTCCCGGCGGTTAGAGGCGGTTTTTTGCGCACCATCATCTTGGCTTGCCACCACTGCGCCGCGCCGGCCAAGAGAGCCAATATTATACTGGCTTTACCCAGATTGATTATTCCGAGGCTGACCGGATCAATATGCCGCGGATTTTCCACGAAAGAATAAAGTAAATTAAAATTATCAGTGGTCAAAGCACCGCGCAGCACCCAGTAAAGAGCCAGAAACACAGGCAGTTGAACCAACAAAGGCAAGCAGGACCCGAACGGGTTGACTTTATTCTCCTTGTACATTTTCATGGTTTCCTGCGCCACTTTCTGCTTATCGTCTTTGTACTTTTTCTTGATTTCATCCAATTTGGGCTGCAAATCCGCCAAAGACTTTTGTGCTTCAATTGACTGCTTGGTGAGCGGATAAAGTACCAGTTTGATGATAACGGTGATAATCAATATCACTACACCCACATCGGGAATAATATTATACAGCCCGACAAAAACATTAAATATGGGCTGATAAAGTACGGCTTCAAATAGTTCTTTCATAATCCAATATTGCTTTTAAAAACAAGTGTTTGCAAGTATATCACCAAAAAAGATAATAATCAATTTAATTGATAAACCAAAAACATACCTCATAATATTTAGTCGTTTCCTTTAAAAAAAGAACCGCTATAAAGCAATCTATTGGTCCTTTTTTATTTCTTTATTGTTTTCCCGCTTTTTCCTCTTCGGCCGTGGTTGACTTCTCTTCGGATTGTTCCTTTTTTTCTTCATCATTGTCTTCTTCTTTTTCATCATCCTTTTTTTCTTCCTTTGTCCGCGCTTCTTTTTCCGCTTCCGGCTTGTCCTGTCCAGTTTTTTTTTCTTGATTTTCATTTTCATTTTCCCGTTCAACTCCCTCGCCTTCCTTAGCCTGCTCGTCCTTGGCCTCCACTTCTTCGGGCATGTCTTCGCTACTCACTTCAGTACTCTCATCCCCTTCTTGAATTACTTTAATCTTCCAGCCGGTCAGTTCGGCCGCCAATCTGACGTTTTGTCCGCCCCGGCCGATAGCCAACGAAAATTGATCGGACGGCACGCTGACCGTGGCCTCTTTTTCATCTTCATTCAATTCCACCGAATCAATCTTGGCCGGCGACAGGGAATTTTTGATAAATTCTTCGGTGTTCTCGCTGTATTGAATGATGTCTATTTTCTCTCCGCCCAGCTCGTCAATAATGGTGGTAATACGGCTGCCGCGCTGCCCGATACACGAACCTATCGGATCTATGGATTCATCTTCTGTACAAACTGAAACTTTGGAACGGTTTCCCGGATCACGCGCGATTCCTCTTATTTCCACCGAACCGTCGTCTATCTCGGGAATTTCCTGCTCAAATACGGTACGCACCATGTCTTCGTGCGAACGTGATAAAATTATTTCCGGTCCGCGATTACCCATTTCCACCGACACCACGTAAAAACGCATGCGCTTGCCGGCAATGTACCTTTCACCGCGTATCTGTTCGCTTTGCGGCACCAGACCGGTAATTTTACCCAAATCTATAACAACGACGCCGGAACGATCCCGCCTTTGCACCACTCCTTGTATGATCTGTCCTTCTTCCTCTTTCAAATCGTCAAAAACGCTGTTCCTCTCCGCTTCTCTCAATTTTTGGATGATTACCTGCTTGGCGGTCTGGGCGGCCATGCGGCCGAAATCTCCCGGAATCTCAAGCGGTATTTCCAAAATATCGTCCTCTTTGACTTTTTTGTCAATTTCTTTGGCGTCCGATAGCATCATTTGTGTTTTAGGATTAAAACGCGGCAGGTCTTCTATTTCTTCTTCGGTTAATTCCCTGTCTTCGGCCATGGCTCGTTCACGGCGCTGGTTCAACTCTTCTTGTGCCTTTTCCAAAGTTTGCTCGTCAATATCTTCCACCACCTCTTTAACATCCCACATCTTCATGTCCCCCGTATCCGGATCAAACTTCACTTTAATATTCTGCTGACGATGGCCGAAATCTTTGCGATAAGCCGCGCCCAGCGCGGTCTGAATAGCCTCAAGCACGGTGTCGTAGTCCAGACCCTTTTCTTCACAGATCATTTTTATCATTTTTGATACTTCTGACATATGATTATTATTTAAGTATAAAAAAAGCAGCATTATTATTCCATGCTACTGACAGAATGAATGTTAGCAAAAAACACACGCGTTTGTCAATACGGATAATACTTTAATCCTGTTTAAACAAAACCAGGCCTTTATGGAATTTACCGGCCTTAAACTCCTCCTGCACGACCATGCCATGCGCTCCGGCCCATTTTTTAATATCCGCGAAATCAACAAATCTGTTGTTGTCGGGTCCGAATTTCAATCCCTTTTTTGTCCAATCAACTATTACCAAGCGGGCCTTGTTTTTTAAAAGCCTTTTAGCCTCTTCCAAAACGCAGTGCCTGTTGTCCGATTGCACCAGCGTGTTTATTAAAAAAGCCACGTCCAGGCTTCCCGCCGGAATGGCGGCCGCGCCCACGTGCTCCAGATTGGTCCAAACCGTGTGAATGTTGAACAATTTATCCATCATCGCTCTTTTTTTGACCGACTCCAGCACGTCTTTCAAGATATCCACCGCGTAAACCACTCCTTTGTCGCCCACCACCGACGCGCAGGGAGATACAATATGGCCGGTACGCCCGCAGCCCAAGTCGGCCACGTGCATACCCGGACGCAGATGGCACTTCTCAAAAATGATGTACGGATCAATCATCTGATTACCACTGTGATAAACCATTTTCTTTTTTAATAAATTAAATCGCAAATATTGACATTTACATTCCAAACAAACGCCCCACGGTTGAAAGAATTAACGGGCCGAGCAATCCGGTAACGCCGAGCATGGCAATTATTATGATTACCAGTCCTATCAGCTTGTACAACAATCGGCTGCCGCCGCTCGTCCCCAAATGGGTTTCCGCCCATTCATTGGTGCCGAAATTCTGAACAAACCATTCTGTTTTTATTATCAACACCACTCCGAAGGCGATGCCAAGCAAAGCGAGAATATACTTCATAAAAAGAAATTAAATAAACAATCAGGCATATTATACTACATTTGGGGCTTTGTTCGCAATTTAAAGCCTGTTATTGACAAAATCGCTCACTAATGATATATTTATTCGTTCTTTATTTGCAAAAAACGAACAATTTCAAGCATTAAAGGAGGTTTGAATGTTTGAAATCCATACCGTGGTGTTCCACCACAAACCGCATCTGGATGAAAAGACGGCTTTCTTTCTGGCCTCGGTCTATGGAAATCATATTTTCTTGGGCATCAATGAGGCCAAAATAGAATTCTGGGGCAAAGGAATCGAAAATGTCCAAGAAACCGGCCAAGAACTGCTTAAGCATGGCTATCTGTGTCTGGGGGTGCGCGGCGGTCTGTTCGACGAACACAAGACCGGGGGGCGGCAAAAGAACGTCTGCGCCGCCACGCTCATGGCCGAGTATCTGAATATAGCGGATTACCCGGAGGTGCTCTTGCTTCTGCGTTACGTGAACAAGAGCGACAACAAGGGAGACCGCTACTTCGGTCTGGCCAGCATGGACAAATGCCTGGAACGCTATTCGGACGCTGATCCGGTTGAGTTGCTCAACTGGACTTACGACGTCCTGACCGATTACTTTGACTGCAAACTGAATATTGTTCCCGAGGGGCCGAGAGTGGACATCTTCAAACTCGTAGCCCGTTATTTGCGCGAAGAATTCGGAGCGGATATAGGGCCTGAGTGCGGACAAAGCCAGGACCCGTACGAGCTGATCGAACACATCGGCTTGAAACGGCGTCCCGAATTGACCGAGCTGCGCCACTATTTAAACCTGATCAAGAATAAGGAGATGCTAAGCATCGACTTTGATTTGAGAAGGGTGGCCGACTGGATCGGGCGCGGCCAGCCGGATCGTGCTTACGAGGATACGGCTTTCTTCCTGGACGCTCATTTCCGGCGCCAACATCAATTCCATTATGTCTGTCCCCGACAAATCAACAACAAAGGCGTGTGGCACGACATGCCGTACCGCGGACGGCAGCTGAAGGTGCTGGAAATTGAAAGCGATAATTTTGAAATCGCTTCCTGCGCCCGCCATCTGTACGGCGCGGACGCGGTGATACAAAAAAACGCCTCCGGCAACTGTTCCATCACCTTCAACCGTAAAAGCGGTATAGGCGGAAAAACTGTTGCCACAATCGGCGCTCTTGTGCGCCTGGAAGAGCAGCTCGCCCGCCACAACGGGCTAAAAGTGGTAAACCGGGAACAACTGCGCTCCAACGGGATGCCGGAGAAAATGCCCTGTTGGTACATGGAGGCGGAAAACGGATGGATCTTGAACGGATCTCTTTCCCACCCCCTGGTGCCGGCCACAAGGTTAGCATTGAAAGTTATTACCGAAACGGTAAAACTCGGATTCAGAGAAGGGTCCAATCCCTGTGGCGGAGAAATTTGCACTCGGGAGTCCTGTCCACTCTATCGCTACGGACTACCCGAATGCCGCAAATTAAAAGAAGGAAATAATTCCGCGCGGATCGTCTAAGGACGGCGCGCGGATAACTAAAAAAAAGCACGGCCATGGCGGTGCTTTTTTAATTTTTCCAACTGTCTTTCAATCCGTATATTTTTTTACCTAAACAGTTTTTTTACCCAGCCGAATAAACTGAACTGTCCGGTCTCTTGTTCCACCCGATCCAAAACCTCGCCCACTGTTTGGTCCATTTCCAAAATTTCCTCATCCAAATCTCCATTCAATTCCGGATCCTCAACCCGCGCTCGCAAACGCGACAGTTGGGTTAATCTTTGCCTGGTTTGAATCATCTCCCGCCTGATTTGTTCAACCGCTTCAAAATCGGTGCCGAAAATGAAATTGCGCACTCTGCTTCTGTTTTCAATCCGATTAAGCAGCGGCTCCACCTTTTGTTGTACTCTCTGTTGTTCTCTCGCCACTTCCCTCACTTGTTCGCCTATGCCGCCCAAGGCCGGCCGATCGGCCACGTCCAACACGGTCCGCACAAAGTCGGCCACCTCGCCGGCATGGCGTTCGGCTATCGGTCCGGCTTGCTCTCCGCGCATTCTTTGGTTCTGAGCCCAGGCCGGAGTTGCCAGCAGGCAAATTATTAAAATCGGCAGAATATATTTTATCTTTAGCATATTCTATATCATTAAAAATAACTAATAATAAATAGTAAAATCAATTCAATAAAAAGATGTACAGGTTTAATACAGTGGCAAAACTAACCCAGAACAAGTAGGGTACCAGCAGCCACCCGGCCACCCGGCTTATCTTTTCAAACATCCAAATCAAAACCAGAATAAACAGCCAAATGATAATAATATTTACAAAAGCCAAGCCCGGCATTCGCAGACCGAAAAATATAATTGACCAGCCGGCATTAAACAGCAAGTGGATCCAAAAAAGATTAACCGCCGGTTTGACCTTTTTTTCTTGCCTACGTTTACTCCAGACTAAATAGACACTGATACCCATCAAAATATAGAGGGTAATCCATACCGGTCCAAACAACCACCCCGGTGGCGTGATAGCCGGCTTGTCCAGCGCGGCATACCAGCCGCCTACGGCCGGGGCGGTAAACAAGGAACCGATCAATCCGGCAAGCTGCGGTGCTATCAAGGAGATTAGCAGTTTATGATAGTTCATTTTGATATTGATTTTTAATAAAAATTACAATCTCCATTATACACTTTTTAAAAAATAAATCGCGTTTTTTGCGTTTTCGCCGCGATATTAATTATTTTTTCGATTTCATTTCAATCGGCGGCATATTTACTATTCCCAAAGTGGCCGAAGCGATTTTTACTTTGTCTGATTTCAACAAGATGGCGAGCAATTTTTGACTCAAAATATTATGAACCGATCTCCTTTCCCTGACTTCGGTAATATAGCGTACATGTATTTCTATCCAGTTGTCGGTCATGGTGACAAAGGCTTCCGGCTCAATGGTTTTTTTCTCCACAAAATATTTTCTCCTCAGTTTTTTAAAATCTTTCTCGGCCATTAGCACCGTTTGATTGGTTTCGGTCTTGACTATTTTCAAAATATTGCGCGTGGCCACTTGCCAGTCACTGTCATAAGTGATCGGAATGAATATTTCATCCCAGATAAAACCGTGATCTTCGGTATAATTGTTTACATTTTTTGTCAGCACCGTTCCATTTGGTATCTTGACTATGCGACCGGTGGGCTGGTCCCCGCTTACCCATTCTTTAATTTCCAAAATAGTTGTATAGAGAATACCGGTGTCAATCACATCTCCGTACTTGCCGTCCAGTTCTATTCTGTCTCCCACTTTGTACAAACTGTTGATGATAATTAAAAGGCCGCCGATAAAATTCTTGAAAAAATCCTGTAAAGAAATGGTCACGCCGGCGGCGATCAAACCGTACGAAACCAACAAAGTCTGCGGATCTTCTATCCAAATTCTGATGCCTACCGCCAATATCACCACGAAAAACAGTATGTTTATTATTTTCTTAAAAGAATATCTTAATTTGTAATCCTTGATTCGCTTACCAACTATGCCGTTTAAGAAAACAATGAACAAAGCGTAAAGCAAAACCAAAACCAATGCCGAAGTCAACAATCTTTGCACATTATCATTGGGATAGATGTGGTTGAGATACCACAGTAGGCCGCTTCCCACCAGCAGTATGATAAAATTGACGATTTTTTTACTCATATCTTCCGCTATTATACCACACAAAAGATAATCGAAACAATAAATTTCAATCCTCCGTAATTTCAATTCCCCGTTCGTCCATCAGCTCCCGCAAGATGTCGTACATGGCCCGGATATTGGGAGCCATCACACTATCAAGATCAAACTCGGTAAAAATACCAAGCTCATGATCACGCAGTCTCCTTTTGTAGTCGTCCATGATATTGGGATAGCGCTCCAAAATTTTGCTGATGAAACTCTTCATTCGCGCCTCGCCAGGGTGGTTGTTTTGCCGCATAATATTTTTATATATTCGTTTATTGAGCTGATTAATTCAGCTGATATCCGTAGCTTTGGTTAATTTCCATTTTCCGGTATATCGGTGCACACATAAGCGCATACTTGAGCGCAAAAATCGGCATCCGGCGCGCAGGGCGAGCCACAGCTGTCAAACATACCCCCGCGCTGCTCACAATCCCTGATCAAGGCTTGCTGGTCCACGCTCATGTCGGTAGTATAAACGATCTTACTCGCATACATTTGCTCGACCGGGACTTCTACACTAACCGGCTGATCCGTCTCATCGGGCAAAGGTTGAGCACCCTCTTCCTGTTTGGGATTAAACGAAACACATATTAAAACGCTCAAAAGAATGACCACTATGATTGCTCCGATTGCGAGCAATATTTTTTGCATCCCGCTCATATATTCTTCGGTTAAGTATTATTACTATACCCTTTGATGAATTTAAAGTAAAATCAAGTGTGAACCTTTGTTAATTCGGCTTTGAAAAAAGAACGGTGAAATAGCTGGTGGAATTGGGCTGTTTTTTTTTCAAATAACGACCCGAATTGGTATGCCTGAGAATTTCCGCTTGACCGGCTCCGATCTGATCCATGCTGCGCAAAAAAACGAAAAGCGCGGACGGCGCGTCAATGTAGGAATTATCAAAAGTCAAGATCAAATCATAGTTGCGGTCCAGAATAGCTTGCCAGGTAATTTGATCTCTTTGCTCGGCTTCAAGATCACTCAAGTAATGTGAAAAGTCGAATGAGCCGATAATCAAAGTATTGTCCGCCCGAGCGAATTCGGCCAATTCTGAAGCCAGCTTTTCCAAATGATCAGTATCTTTGTTGTTGGTAATAACCAAGGGAACGATATCAGCCTCGGAAAAATAGTGGGAAATGAAAGCTACTGTGGTTTTAATCGAATGTTCGGGAATGAAATTATCATTATCAAAAACCACCAAGCCTCGCTCAACCAATTGATCCAGCTTCTCATAATCGTTCTTGACAGTTCCGAACGGTGTTCGCCAGTCCACTCGGCCGCTGATCACCGTTTCCAGTCCCCGCCCGGCATGGTTGGGACCCAAAATTATTATGGTTTGCGGATTCTCAGTCCGCTTGAGTCGAACAAACAATTCGGCCATATACTCGGATACCAAATCATGATGCGGAATTATACCACCGTAAATTTTCTTAAGCTCTTCTGAATAATATTTTTGTTCCTTTTCCACGGCCGAATAAAATAACTCCCAGTTGTAATCCAGATCTACAGTTTTAGCCCCAACGCCAACAGACCGTGTTTCAATAATATGATCACTGGCAAACCCTGATTTAATTCCTCCCCAACGATTCAACAGTAAAAACACCGCCAAGCCTATCAAGCCGATGACGGTGATTTTTAATATATTTTTTCCCGGTTTACTCAACATTTTGTATGGTTATTCTACCGGCATCGGAGTAATTGATAATGTCTTGACTGTTCACCGACTGGATAACCGCCGGCTCAACCGTAAACTCTCCCAGTGAATTGACGCGCGCGTAATAGCTCCTGGTTGAACAATGACTGTTCTTGTATACGTTGACTTTTATCACGTTGTTGCGGCTTTGATATGGATAAATACTGCAATTATCGTAGCCGGCTTCACTTCTGTGGGCAGAGTGCTTGATAATGCTCAAACCACTCGGCAGAATATCAGTGACCGTATAGGCGCCATCAATCGAGGCCGGGTCAATATATGGATCAAGCACGATCTGAACCACGTCATCTTCCTTGAACGAATTTGTTTCTTGACCATCCACCAAGTATTTCTTCCCAATGGAGGCATAGCTGTTCGGCCCCCGTCTCTGATCGATTTGTTCGGGAACGTCGAAATATGACACCGTGACTCCGACTTTGCCATCCACTTGCTCAACTGTCATTTTTTCATATTGTTCCGGTGTGATGGACAAGGCAAAAGTCCGTCCTTTTTCCATTTGTCTTTCAATCCGCTTACCGTCAATGGTCAAAGTAAAACTGACCGAACCCGGCTTCAGATGCTTCAATCCCTGCTTGATATACAGCAACTCTTCCAAATTTAGCAGAATCTCTTTGGTGTAATTTTTTTGCACGTAATTCCACAGTCTCTCATGATAAGAACTGTTTAGACCGGCGGCCAAATTGGCGGCGAGCGACGTGGCGGACAGAATCTCATCCGAATTATCGTTCGGTTTAACGCGCGCCATGCTCTCAAATTCTTCGCCATGATCTTGCAATAATTGATTGAGTATATCACGCGCCAATTCGGCGTCGCCCAACTTCTCGGCCGCGAGAGCCACGTACAACCTGTTCTTAACCGATAAATCTTCCCTTTCGGCCAGCTTGCGCACCGGGTACAAAACCGGTTCTTCCAAGGCGGACAGGCCGTACAGTGACAACGCCGCTTCATCTTGATTCAAATCGGTTTGATTGTAAAAACCGTAAAAATAGTTTGCCAAAGCGTTCCGGTCAAAAAAGCCGGGCACCAAAGCGGCCACTTTGGCCGATAATTCAAAGTCGGAATCGGCATAGGGCAGCAAGGCGATGCCGCCATCTTGCATTTGGAATAAATCTTTGTCAATTTCTTCTCGTTTGAATTTTTGTTCATCAAAATATATTTCTTTGTATCGCTCGGCCAAAACGCGCGCCAGCTTCTGATCAATCCTCTCTCCCCACGTCCAGCCCAGACTGGTCAATCGATTGTAAAATTTGCCCTGACTTTGATCAGAGAAAATCATTTTAAATCTACCTTCCGGCACAACGGTTAACTCAAGATCCTTGCTTAAATTGTAAAAATCGGTATATTCTTTTTTCAACCTGGAATCGATCACCGATATCGGCTTCACTACCAAATCGCCACCCGCTTCGGCTTGCACGGAATGGTAGAGAGGAAACACTCCCTTTCTCAGGCTGCCCAGGTTGAAATACTCGGGCACGTATGCTTGTCCGGATCGCTTCTCCTTCACGCCCAGATTTTCCACACTCAAAGAAAAATCTACTTTGTCTCCCTGCTTGAGCGCATTGCCGTAGGCTCTTAATTTTACTATCGGCTTATCGCTTGTCAGATATTCGTCCGCGTAAGTACCGAGCACGAAAACCGGCTTGCTCACTTTGATATTGCCGGTAGACTGTCCGGCCAGCAATGATTTGCTTACCGCTTTGGCGTTTATGCGCCAAGAAGTGAAGTTGTCCGGCAATTTGAAGGTGACTTCCCCCCGTCCATTGTCATCGGTGCGGCCGGAAAAGAATAACGCCGTATCCCTGAAATCCACTCTGGCTCCACCTTTTTCATTATGCACATATATTCCATTAGCCAGATAGGTATGGTAATTCTCAATGTGAAAGTTAAATACCGCCACCGTTTTGTCTACTTTTTCAATGCTTTGAATACGCACGTAATCACCAGACTCATTCAGCATAAAGTCGCCCACCTTTGCTTGACCGATCATCTGCCAGCCGTCGTTGATAAAAAATCTGTGTTCCGGAGTTACTTTTATGGAATCGTTTATTACGATATACCCGGGTACAACATGCTGAAAGGTTTCCACCACTTTTGCCTTGATTAATTTCTTTGTACGCGACGAATCATAGGTCGCGATTTCATCACCGACCACTATGTCTTGGATATTTTTTACACTGCCATCCGCCATGGTTATCTTGGTACCGGCCAAAAAGCAGCCGGCTCCGCCTTCAGCTCCGCCTTGATCAAACTTTGGTTTTTCGTGCGAGCCGTATGTAAAAATTTCTCCGCCTTCCACGGTCCGGTACAAATCAACAAGCACTCCACTGTTATAATCTTCCCTGATCTTGTACAATGCTTCGTCAACCAAACTGATATTAAATCCGGATCTTACTCCTTTCCCCTCTCGGTCTTTTACGCTGATGTGCAAAGTGGCTTCCTGTCCGGGCTTGTAAGCTTGTTTATCGCTGGACACTTCAATCGTCAATTCGCGATCATTTTCGGCCACTTTTATAATATAGCCGCTATCCGAAGAAGCATACCATCGATTTTCATAGGTGGAATGAAAAGTATCTCCGTCAAACCACACTCCTTTGAGCCTTAAATTCGGCATGTCTTGCTCGGAAAACTTAAAGCCGTATTGCGAATCCGCACTGACCCGGAAGTCGCGCAAACCGCGCTGCATTTTTAAATAAAGGAAATCGTTTTTGCTGGTTTCGGCCAATTGCTCTCCGTTATTGACAAACCCGACCTTGACCTGTTCTCCAATGGAATACTCATTTAAATCCTTGTCATCGGTCGTTTGCTTATCTTTTATCTCCAGCTCATAAAAATCATTGTCAAAGTCGGACTTATAACGGGAATAATACACGGACGTGAAGAAACTCCTGCCGCGAGTGTCTCGAGCAAAAACCTTGATTCGGTAATTCTTGTCTTTATCGAGATTAAATTGGTGCCGATGTTCGCCATTTCCGCCGGTATTACCACTGTATTCGCCCACTTTGTTTTTATAACTATGGTATGAGTACCTCTTGCGTGTCAGCTTATTGATAAAATCGTAGTATGTGCCAATTTCCTGCTTCTCGTATCCGACCTCATATATCTCGGCTCTAAAATCAACATCGGTCCTTACCGGTCCGTGGTAATCATAATATATATTACCCTCACCGCCGTTGATCTTGTCAAAATTAAAATACTCAAATTTGGTCGTTATTTCCGCACTGTCGTCGTCCAGTTCGTTCACTCGGACAGAGCCTAAGGTATCAAAACGAGCCACCACTACTCTGGTGCTGCCGCTCACTTCTCCCAACTCGGCTTTGGTCGGATATGCTTTAATGGTTCTGTGTGATACGCTTTGACAATAATTGCTTGATTTGGAACAATTACCCTCCAATGTGCCGATACCGGCCGAAGCCTCGCCCTGCTTATCGGTTATGACGTTTTTTCCATCAACCGACAGATCCAAATACGGTACCGGCGTGCCTTCAAAAAAAGAAGTTTCTAATTTCAAGTTAATATCTTCACCGCCGTAAACCGCGTATTTTTCCGGCGTTACTTCAATTTGGTATTCGGGCTTGAAATAGTCCTGCACCTCAATGTATTCACGATTCACGAATTGATCGCCCGCGTATAGTTCGACGAAATAATATCCGCTCTTCAAATCTCGCAATTCAAATTCCGCGGAAAAGGTGCCACCGGCGTCAAGCTCCACTTTTTCCTGTTGCAAAACAAGCGGTTCCAGATAATAATTGCGGTATTCATTTTTTACCAGCTTCAGTGATATGTCTTCATTTTCCAAACTCCGACCATCGCGATCCTGCAAAAATCCCCACAAGCGCACGGTATCATCGGTTCGGTAAACCGAACGGTCTTTTTTCAAAAGCACCCAATAGCTACTCTTGCTTTCTTTGCTGCCGCCAAGCGAAAACAATGCCCGTTCCGAACCATGCTCAACAATAATGCTATCTTTAACTTTTTGGTCAATCTCGTCATAATAGTTCACTTCAACCGTTTTCAATTCGTCAGTATCAAACACGACCAATCCTTCCCGATCCGAACTGAATTCACGGCCGCTCCCGGCCAATTTCACCGTGGCCCCGTCAATGGAAGCACCGGTTTGAATGTCTTTGAGCCAAACCAAAGTCCGGTCTTGCAACACATTGATGTATGCCGCTATATCGGACACCTGAAAAAAAGCTTGTTCGATTCGATCATCCGGAGTTCGCACTTCCAAAGCGTAAAAACCCACATCCAAGCTCTCGGGTAAAACCAAGTACTTGCTGTAGCCTGACTCTGACTCTGTCGTACTCATCTCGGTTTCCATCACTTTGGACGCTCCGCCCAGATCAACCGTCGCCCTCGAACTCTGGTACGAAGCCCATTCTGGAATTTCCGCTTTTTTTTCGATCAAGGATCGGTAATTTTCCAACCCTCCCAAGTTATATACCGCCACTTGGTATTTAGTCCGGCTACCGTTTCCGTATTCATATACCTGAAAGTAAGGGGTTGTCCGGGGAGAAAATTCTCCGTAATTTTTACTGATGCCAAAACTTCGGTAGGGAGAATCGTCTTCATCTCTTTTGGTTTCAAACTGAAAAACAAAATCACGGTCCAATCGTTCATCCGAATTCTCAATGGGCAAATCTTGATCAACGGTCACCGTATAAACGGTGCCGGGCTGCAGTTGATCGGGAACCAAAACCAAAGTGCGCCCGTGCTTCTCAAATTTATATTTCACGGCCGGCACAATGGAGACGTGTTTTTCAAAATTATGATAGCCTTCATGGCTGAAATATATCTCTATGCCCATGTTGGTCGGCACTCCATCAACTTGGTCGCGCGGCAGAGTGCCGTAAATTTTAAAGCGGTCTTTTACTTGAAAAGCCCAGGAATAATCGCGTTCAACGGTCAAACCCCGGGAATTGATGTACGCGGAGTTGATTTTTAAATTGTAAACTGTTCTGTCTTGTAAAGTCTGTTTGGGCGTGACTTTGAATTCCTGGCCGCTCACCACTTCAAAATCAAATTCCGACTCCGGGCTGAGTGTAATATTCTTTCTAAGCAAATCCGGGTCTTCAATTACGTCTTTGCTTTTGATCATAAAAGCGGTATCGCTTTCCACGCCCAAAGAATCGGACGCGGTCGCTTCCACGGAAAAATTATCCTCGGCATAAACCGGATCAATAAGCAATTTGGAAAAATCATCAAAAGGTCCGCCCATGCTCGGTCGCCAGATATAAATGCTTGAGAGCACCACCAGAATAACTAAAGCCACGATGGCCACCGGCACCATTCTCTTTGGCCGGAACAACGCTTTGATGGAAGCGATGTTTAAACTCGGTTGTTTCATAATAATTTCTTGTTTGCGCCTTTTCTCCAGTATTTGTTTTTTAAGAGATTGTTTAAACTGTTGAGAAGCAGGCTGTGAATTAAAAACTCCTTGCTTGAGAATGTCCTCTGTTTCTTTTAACGCCGGCGGCGCCGAATTATTACGTTTTTTGTCTTTTTTCAGAAAATTAAACATATTATTTTTCGCTATTTTCATAATTTTTGTAAACTAAAGCGAATTTTTTCAATGCCCGATGCAGCAGCACTCCCGCGTTATTGGACGTTATTCCCATCACCTCGGCTATTTCTTTATTATCCAATTCGGCGAAAAACTTCAATTGCAGAATCTTTTGATGTTTGACTTTCAAATCCTTTATGGCCAACCGCACCAGCTCGGCCTGCTGCCGGCTCACGGCCTGCCGCTCCGGCGAATCGGCATCGTCGCTTACATGGCTGACGCTTTTAATGTCCACCTCTCTTTTTCTGCCTTGCTTACGGTAATAATCAATCAAATTGTTATTAGCTATGGTATAAAGCCAGGAAGAAAAACCGCCTTTTTTTGTATTGTAGTCGCCCAACGCGCAAAAAGCTTTCATAAAAGTCTTTGACACTATATCCTCGGCTTCTTCCCGATTGCCGGTACGTTTGAAGACAAATCCGTAAATTCTGGGAAAATAGTGGTTATAAAGAATTTCAAAACAGGCATCATCATTTTTTGCTGTTTCCACCATAACGGCTTCATTTTCCAAAATATTGTTTGCGGTGCTTGCCTCCATAAACTTCAACGAATTGAATTGGAATTCATTACAATTAAATTATATCAATTATACTCCTTTCCACGGGGTCGTTCAATTTTGACCGCCGGTAAGCAGCGTGCTAACATACAGGTACATGCAAACACTAAAACAATTGGTACAATCCATGAGGAAAAAAGGCATACCGCGCCATAGATCAATAAAAGATGCGTTTTTGAACATTGACCGCAAAAATTTTGTATTGGACAAATATACGGACTCGGCTTATGAAGACCGGCCATTGCCCATCGGCAAAGGGCAAACCATATCCCAGCCCTCAACCGTGGCCTTCATGCTGGAACTGCTCCGGGTCAAATCCGGTCATAAGATATTGGATATCGGCAGCGGCTCGGGCTATACCACCGCTCTGCTTGCCTATCTGGCCGGGGACAAAGGCAAAGTCTGGGCCGTGGAAAGAGTGGCGGCCCTGAGAGAACAAGCCCGAAAAAACCTGTCCGCCTATCCGAGCCTGAATTACGAACTGCTGGCGGCCGGAAAAAAAATCGGTCTGCCCGGAAACAAGTTTGACCGTATTTTGGTATCGGCCGCGGCCGATGAACTGCCCAAGGAACTGTTGTCTCAGCTGGACAGCCCGGGAAGATTGGTAATTCCGATTCATGATTCCGTGTATCTCTACCACAAAGACTCAAAAGGCAATCTCAAAGCGGAAAAACACTACGGCTTCAGCTTTGTGCCGCTGATTGAGGAATAAAAAAACAAGCATAACCCAAACCGACAGCTTGTTTGTTTAACCCCGCTTTTTCTCCATCAGTACGAACAACAATGCTCCGGCGGCCAAGCCGGCCGGTATGCCGCCAATCTCTATGAATAATTAAAATTACTTGATCAATTACTGACCTGAATCTGTTCGCCTTCTTCCGGCCGGCAGGCCACAACCGTAATTTTTCTATCACCAAATTCTTTTTTTACCGCGTAATATGTTCTTTCCGGACTACCATAATGAGGATCATAAGGGATTTTACTTAAATATTTTGTCACCAGCTCTTCGGATAAATCCAAACACTCATCAGATATTATCACCTCGGCGTCTTGACTGCCGGTACCCCAAAAAGAAAAATCATACAATTCCCAAAAAAATCCGTGATTGGCGTAATTGGTATAAAATCTGACTCTGGCTTGAGTAATATTTCCTTCACTATAACTATATTCCACCCATTGCCTGTCTGAAAAAGCTCCTTGGTACACGTCCTCCCAAACACCGTCCTTGTAAACGTCCACGTCCACGGCGTTTGATTCGCTGTTATACAAAGCGTATATTCTTAATTTATTGGAATTAATACCCGGATGATTGAAATATACAAAAGAACTCCATTGGGGATCACCAATGTTATGATAGCTGCGGCCGAAGGTGGTCGTATCATCGTCCATTATATCGGCCTCGGATTCCCATTTGTTACTGGGATCGGAATAAGTCGTAGGTAGGGTCCAGCCGATACCCTCCTCTTCGGTAGTGAATTCTTGATCGGAACAATTGACCGTGCCGACCGAATTTTTTAATTGCGCTCTGAAGTGATAGCCGGTCATGCCGCTTAAACCGGTAATCGACTGCTTGAACACCTCACCACTGACCTTGCCGCTTTCCCAGCCGGTATTTTGACTATAGTTTGAGGTCAATCCGTATTGAAATCTATACTGATTCGGTTCGCCGCCATCGTCTATCACCTGGCCTTGCAGCAGAGCTGAATTAGCTCTGATGGCCGTGGCAGGCTTGGAACCGCATTGCGGCAGACCGATAGTTGAAGAGGCTTGATAGAATTGCAATTCAAAAAACCAATAATAGTATCCGGAAACTTTATAATTATACCTGAACCTGGCTTTCTCCACTTGACCTTTACCGTAAGTAAGCTCAATCCACTGCACGTTCCAATCTTCTTCATTACCACCCTGAAAAACATCCTGCCACGCACCGTCCGTATACACATCAACGTCCACCTCTTCAATATGAGCGTCCAAATAATCAACGTTCAAGCGCAGCCGATCTGACGTAATCGGACTGTCTAAAGTCAAAACCAAATACTGTCCCCAGCCGCTGCCGCCATATTGATTGGTGGCGTAAGTGCCCGTGTTGTCATCAAAGGCGTTCGTTTCGTTTACCCACTGATTGCCCGGATCTTCAAAACCGGTCGGATTAACCCAGCCGGATGAAGGCGGATCCCACCAAAAAATATCACGAGTGGCCGATCGTCCGGCATGATTTCGCGCTTCAATTCTGGTGACATATCTTTTATCAACAGTATCATGAACCCGCCAAGCGGCCCGCCACGTACCGTTGTTTTCATCGCCCCGGATCAAATCAAGCTCAATTTTTTCCAGACTGCCCATATCGGCGCTGACATGATCCACACCGTATTTATCCTCAATCTCCACTTCTACCGTTAAAATATCTCCGGGAATTACCTTGCTGGGAAAAGCTCTGGCGCTTTTGATCAGAGGCTCATCCCCCGGCGGTCGCTCTTTTTGCCGCTTATCAGATACGGCGTGAACAGTACTCTTTCTCTTTAAATATTGTTTAACGCGCTCAACCAAATTATCATTACCACTATGGAGCTGAACCAAATTGCCGCAAGTGACGGCACAGCCCGAAGTGGCCGTGCCAAGCATTCTCAAAGCGCCGTCCAGCTCGGGTATTTCGGTATTGTTTTCTATGGTGTATAGATTGATTGCTTTCAATATATTATCAATGTCCATATATCTTTGCGCGTTTCTGCTATCGGCAAATCTTTGAATGGGTTTTAAAGAAATTAAAACTATCACCGCCAGCACGGCAATTACGGTTATTACCAACAAAAGTTCAATTAAGGTAAATCCTTTTCCGTTTAAATTATTTTTTTTAAAAAAATCTATCATTAGCAACGACTAATATATTATTGCCAAACAAAAAATCATGCTTTCACCAGATATTATACATCAAATCGAAAAAAAAAAGAAAGAACCGCCTTTTTGATCATTTACTCAAAAAATCTTGAACGGTCAATAAAAAAAATCGGGGCGGTATCGATTTAAAAAAAACAACAAACCGACATTGGCAAATTAAATTATTGATTGATTGGCGACAGCTTGCGAGTTTTTCTGTGTATTTAAAACATTTATTGGCATAAGTTTGGAATATCCCGGTTTTCTCTCATGGCCTGGGTCTTTTCGGCCATGGTCCAAAAACTTTGGTGTTCAAAAAAATACTCTTCCAATACTTTCATGGTCTGATTGAAATTTTCTTCCACCGGCGGCTCGCCGCTGATTTCACCCTTTTTTATCAATCCGTTCACTTCCTCTATATCTCTGTCGTTTTCCACCACCAAGGCCGCTATGCCCAAGCCCAAAACGGCCGCTGCTGCTGAAGATGTTTTCCTCCGGTCATGAAGTGTTGTGCTTTAGGGTGATTTACTAAAAATTGTTCCAATGTTTTTCCGTAAGTTTGATAATGATCCTTATTCTTGATAAGATAGTCAACAAAAATTTTTGCCGGTATGACGATAACCGGCTCAACATGATCACTCGATTTTAATCTTTCGCAATAATTGAAAAACGCTTCCGGACTGTGCAGCGGCGGGTAATCCATCATGGCGATCAATTGTTCCGGTTGAAAAAACTTCTTTTTCATGGTTATTTTCGTACAAGCTTAAAAACACTGCCTATTATATTTCCAACCGCGTTAAGCGTCAATATTCGTTCACAATATTTTTTTACTCTCGTTCCGCGGTCATTTCTCTTGACCGACCGCTCCGGCAAATTCTTGCCTGACTGAAACTTGAGGTTAATTTGCGTAAAATCGCCACGGCCTCCCGGCGTATTTTTATCTTTTGACAATATTTATTTTTAATATAAAATAAGACCCGCAAATAAATTACGGGTACTTTTTTTATTTCAGCATGCTTTTCGACTTTTTTTGTGCCAACCAAAAAACATTGCCTTCCACCTCCATTCTATGCAGGTGGATAAAACTATCATCTTTTTCTCCTTTAATAACGAAAAAGTTCTTTCCCGGCCATTTCTCAAATTCCTTAATTTTTTCTCCTGTTTTAATCATCTCTTCCACCAGCTCCCGCATGTTGTCCAACACTTCGCGTGGTATTGCTATCATATCTTTTACCTCGGGCGAGGCCTCCCTTTTTTGTTGTTGTTGACCGATATTTGATTCTTTCATACTTTTGTTTTTTTGTCAAGCCTAAATATTCTTAGCGAGCGCGGATTTAAATTTATTTTTAACCTGCCGCAATTGCAGATCATCATGATTATATCTTGTTACCGAACCGTCCGCATTCTTTATCTTGTATATATCTTCCTCATTAGTTAAAAAACTCGTCTCCACAGCCAGGCCGAAATCTATTATATATGGCAAGGCGGAGTCATAATCCACCATTACATTTCCGGCATGCAAATCTCTATGATGAATTTTTGTTTTATGCATCTTGTCGACAAATTCCTGAACCGCGCCAAAAAATACGTCAAAATCAAAATTATCCGGCACTCGCGACGTATCAAGCATTAATTCACTAAGGCTTGCTCCGTTCACCCGCTCCATGGAAATAACCCTAAAATCTTTGAGGGCGGCGCAATACGCCACGGCTGGTACTCTGGCCTTCAATTGATCGTTAAATTTGGACATCATTATCTGCAAGTAGGCCTCTTTGAGTAAATTATTTCCCTCTCTATATTTTTGCCAATCTTTGACCACCTTAAAACATTTTGATGGATCTTCTAGGTTGACAAAAACCTCGGCCACTTGACCGGCTCCAATCAGTTTGTTCTGTTTGTTTGAAACCAATTCCCGAATAGAACTTATTTCTTCTTCCTGTTCGTAAAAAGGGGCCTCCGGAGTTATCAAACCCTTGTAACGATCTATTTCATCAAAATAGAAATCAGATTCCAGGTGCTCGGCCGCTTTGGCCCGCCTTTGGGAAAGATTTATTAAATCTTTTTTAAATTTTAACCAAACAGACAGATCTTCCATTTCACTGTCAATAAGGTCGTCAAATTTTTTCTCCCAGATTTCACTCAAGCTCGGCGGTACTTTTTCAAGCAACCCCTCCACCTCGTCTATCAAATCATCCAATTCTTTGGCGGCAAAATCTTGTTTTTCTATCCTCCTTGCTTCCGCGTAAGTCATATTATTTATTTAATATCCAAACAGCAAAATTTAAAAAAAATGAATATTTGATCATAAAAAAATTAATTCATTAAATAACATTATACATTGTTTATGAAAAATAACAAACGCCGAACATACAATTTGGCTCCGAGAGCAGGACTTGAACCTGCAACTTCCCGGTTAACAGCCGGGTGTTCTACCATTGAACTATCTCGGAATGAAAAACCCGCTCCGGGCGGGTTTATTTAGCATTGTAAAACCATGCACCGCCTAGAAGTCCTTGCTATTGTTATTATTATTTCCCGTATTTATCTGCATAGTAGAAAATATGTCGTAATCCCAAGGTGGATTTTAGATTTCAACCCCCCACTCTTCAATCGCTTCCACCGGCTATGAGTAAAGATTAAGGTAATATTAGCAATATTTTTTCGGTTTGTCAAGCATTATATGATAACTAAAACCGGATCAACTACTTGACAAAACCGTTAAATTATGCTATTACAACATGTTTTTATCGGAAAAAACCTAAACAAAGGAGCAACGAAGAGAAAATCTTCACCGCGGCATGACCCCGGCAAACCCGGTAACACATATAGCCGGATTTTTTATTTTCAATCATATGCCACCGCACTCACCTGATACCCACCATCTCCCTGACATCACTCAAAGTCTTTTTGGCCTCCGGCGCTGCTTTATCCGCTCCTTGAATCAAAATCTCGGCTATTTTATCGTGGTCCATGAGTAATTCTTTTCTCTTTTCCCTGAAGCCCAGGAAATGATCCGACAGAGCGGTGGACACCGCCTGTTTGAGATTGCCGTATTGTATCCGGCCGCTTCGCTCTTCTTCGGCAAATTGATCATATATCAATTGGTCACCGAATTCCTTGAGCAACAACAATAAATTACGCGCGCCCGGAGCTTCACCACCGCCCTCGGAAGCAGTAACCGCTTTCTTGATCTTTTCCTCTATCACGGCGGGACTATCGGCCAGCTCCAATACGTGGCCCGGACCTTTGCTTTTACTCATCTTTTTATCCGGCTCCAGCAGGCTCATCACTTTGGGTACGGGAGTAAGAATGGCTTCGGTTTCGGGAAAATATTCTTCGTATTTGTTGTTAAACCATCTAGCTATATCGCGAGTCAGCTCCACGTGCTGTACCTGGTCCCGGCCCACCGGCACCTTGTCGCCGCGGTAGATTAAAATATCGGCCGCCTGCAATACCGGATAAGTAAACAATCCGGCGTTAATATTGGCCCGCTGGAGCGATAATTTGTCTTTGAATTGCGTCATGCGCTCCAATTCGGCCATCGGGGTCAGGCAGTTAAAAATCCAGGACAGCTCCGTGTGTTCAATCACATGAGACTGGACAAATAAAACGGTTTTTCGCGGATCAATACCGGCCGCCAGTAGCTCGGCCGCGGTTCTGGTAATCTGCTCGCGCCTATCCGAGGCGGACATATTGCCGGTGAGAGAATGGTGATCGGCAATGAAAATATACATATCGTATTCGCCGCTTTGCTGCAAATCCAACCAATGCCTGATGGCGCCCAGATAATTGCCCACATGCAGATTGCCGGTTGGTTGTATTCCCGATACTATAACTGATTTTGACATACAAAAAAAGTAAACATTAGCGTCTAATTTAATATATCTTACCAGCAAAAAAAGCAAAAAGCAACCGAGTCGAAAAACAATGAAAAAAAATAAAAAAGGACGGCCCGCTTGTTCGCGGCCGCCTAAAGTGTCATCAACTTCCTGAACTGCCGGCGCATGAATTTTTTTACCTCCAAGCTCATGCGCAGCTGTCGCAAAACCAGATTAAAACTTTTGATGGATTCAACCTGATCATGAAAGGGCCCGTGCTCAAGGCCAAAATACCTAAAATATATTGACCGTCGGGCTTCCATGTCTACCACTAATACCACGCGCAGGATGCCATCGGCCAAATCCACGGTTTCCATCACCAGCAAATCCTCGGGTAAATCAATGGCCCACCTCCTTTTTGTAAGAATGAAAACCAAATATATTGTAAGCACGGACGTCCCCGGTTGTCAATACTTATTAAACTTCAATCACCACCGGCAGCACCATCGGCCTTTTTTGCGTTTTGGAAAAGAGAAATTGTCCCACTTTATCACGAATATTGTTCTTTATCTGATTGGTGTCGGCCCATGTCAGAGGATCCGACTCTATCACCATCTTTCTCACTTTGTGCCGCACTTCTTCAATCAATTTTTTGTTTTCTTTTAAAAACACAAATCCTCTTGATATTATATCCGGATTCTGCACCAGCTCGCCGGTCTTGGTGTCAATGGTAGCGATCACCACCACCATCCCGTCTTCGGCCAGCAGCTGCCGATCGCGCAAGACGATGTTTTGCGTGTCCGTAATACCGAGTCCGTCCACGAACACATAGTCGCTCGGCACTTTGTTTTGCAGTACTTTGCCGTCTTTTTTGCTGATCTCAATCACCGAGCCGTTATCCGGCACGAATATTTTATCTTCCGGAAAGCCGTTGTCCCGCGCCAGCCAGGCCGCTTCTTTGAGCATATAGTGGTTGGCGTAAACCGGAATGAAATATGTCGGCCTGATCTGCTTCACCATATCTAAAATGTCGGCACGAGTGGCGTGACCGGAAACATGCACGTCCATGATTTCTCCGTGAACCACGCGATCGCACTGGCGGTAAACATTATCTTTTAAACGCTGGATACTTCTTTCATTGCCCGGGATAACCGAGGAAGAAAAAATCACCGTATCTTGCTTTTTCAGCTTGATGTATTTGTGCTGCCCGTTCACTATACGCATCAATACCGCGTTCTCCTCACCCTGCGCGCCGGTACCCACCACCACGATCTTGTCGTCCGGATAATTTTCTATTTTCTTAATGTCAATCAATATATTTTTCTTCAGCTTAATGTACCCCAACTTTCTGGCAATCTCAATATTCATTTTCATGGAATAACCGTCCAGTGCCACTTTCTTTCCCAGTTTTTCCGAGGCCCTCAACACCCATTTGATTCTCTCAATCTGCGAAGAAAAAGTGCCGATGATCACTCGGCCGGGAGCTTTGGAAATGATGGACTGCAAATTCTCATACATCTGCTCGTAATTGCCATGCGGCTTGTCATGAACCGCGCCCAAGCTCTCCAGCATCAAAACGGTTGGTTTTTTCAATTTTCTCAGATGCGTATAATCCATGGTCGGCTTGCCTTTTTTATCCCGCTCCAGTGTCCAGTCTCCCGGATGAATGGCGGTTCCGCCCGGAGTTTCAATAATCACTCCGACCGCGTCCATGATTGAGTGCTCCACTTGGAAAAACTTAATCTTGAATTTTCCCAGCTTGATCACCGAGGTAATTTTGTCGATCCTGATGCTTTTTAATTTTTTTGAAGAACCTTTTTCATGATCTTCCAGCTTGTGCCTAACCAGCGCCAGCGTCAAATCACGCGCCGCTACCGGCGGATTGCCCAATTTATCAAGCAAAATCGGAGCGGCGCCTATATGGTCCAAATGTCCGTGGCTTAAAACCACTCCTTTGATATTTTTGGTTCTACCTTCCAAGTACTTAATATTTGGTATTATGTAGTCAATACCGGGCATGTCTTCTTCCGGAAACTGCAGGCCCAAATCCAAAATCACGATGTCGCCTTCGTATTCAAACACGGTCATGTTGCGTCCCACCTCTTCGCAACCGCCGAGCGGAATAATGCGCAGCACTCCTTTTTTATTCATAGAACCGGTGGAGCGCACTTTTTTTGTATTCTTGCCCAGTTGCCTGTCTTTTGCCTGCCGGGCACGGTAGTAACCGCCGGTTTTCTTTCCGCTCTTGCTTCTTTCGCGGTGGGAACGAGCACCGCTGTTGCGGCGTATTTTTTGTGTACTGTTCATATTTAAAAAAGGTTATCTTTAATATTAATATTGAAGAGAAAATGATTTTTTAAAAAACCAATTTTTTGTGCCGAAGGCGAGAGTTGAACTCGCACTCCCTTGCGGGAACTGGCTCCTGAAGCCAGCGTGTCTACCAATTCCACCACTCCGGCTTACGTATTGATATATTTGTATTTCCCTGATTTTCCCTAATTTTTACTTCTCTGTTTCTGTTTTTTTGTCTTTATTTAAATCCCAACGGCCGTCGGTCTTTATATACCAGCCGCAAACGTCGGCAAACCTGTCTGAAGGACTGGAAATTCTTGCCACGCCGAAGCCTCGCACCTTGTCGCTCATGGCGTAGGTGTAGGTGGGCATGTACAGAAATATAGCTGGACGATCTTCAAGAATTTTGTCCTGAAACCGAATATAAAATTCAACCAGCTCATCATCGTCCACCGTTTCTCTGGCTCTTTCCAAAATCTGATCCACTTCCTTATCAGAATAGCTGGACAAATTCAATCCCGGGTAATCCTTCTGAGAAGAATGCCAAAACGGATATTGGTCCGGGTCACTGCCAACAATCTCGCCGTAAAGCAAAATATCATAATTGCGCCCTTTCAAAACTTCACGGGAGATATTCTTGGCCGAAACATAGTTCAAATTGGTTTTAATCCCGATCTCCTGCCAAAATCCGGCTATCAAATTCGCCGCGCTCTGGTATTCCCGAGTGTCGGCGGTAACCAGGTTCAACTCCAGTATATCACCGTTTTCATCTTTTCTAAAGAAAGTCTGCGCTTGGTTCAACTCTTGATCCAACCGCTCATCAATTTGCTTTTCCGCTTCTTCTCGCGCCCGCGCTTTTTGTTTTTCCAACTCTTGATCATCGGACTGTTCGGATAAATTTTCTTGCTCGGCCTGATCCGGCTTTGCTTCCGACTCCCATTGTTCGGACTGCGCCCGGTAGGATTCTTCCCATTCTTGCAGCAGCCTTTCTTTCAGTTCTTGGCGGTAATCCGAATAACTGACGCGCTCGTAATTTTCATTCAAAAGCTCATTGGCCTTGTCGATAGAATAGGGAGTTTTTTCTATTTCCGGGTTAAAACCGGGAAAGCCGGGTAATATCGGAGAATATATTACTTGCCCGTCCCCTTGCAGTACTTCGCGCATAATTCTATCTTTGTCTATGGCATAAGCCAAAGCGGTGCGCAAATCAATGTCGGAAAGCGTCGGCTGCAAATTTTGATTGAAAAACAAAGCGGTGTATTGAGGCAGCCGCAAGGTATGCAGCATGATATGCTTGCGCTGTACTTTTTCTTTCAAATCGGCCGGCACGAAATTAAGTCCGTCCACTCGCTGTTCGCGTAGAGCTTCAATCGCTCCGGCCGGACCGGAATAGTCGGAAAAAAACTCAAATACCACTTCTTCAATGTACGGAGGCTGACGGTAAAATCCCTCAAAACGGTTCAGGCGGTAGCGGTAAATGTATCCGGTGTCATCTTTGGACAAACCGGAAAACAGAAACGGCCCGGTACCGACCGGCTGCCAGTTCTGTCGTGCCAGTTTCATTCTCTCGGCCGGTATGGCGGCCCAGATATGCTCGGGCAGTATACCTACGGTCAAGGTGGATAAAAACGGCGCGAACGGCTCGCTTAATGTAAAACGGATGGTATAGTCATCCAACACTTGTACATCTACTCCTTGAAATGTAACCAGCAACGGACTGCCGACATTCGGATCTTGGATCGCTTCCACGGTAAAAGCCACGTCGCGCGCGGTAAACGGCTCCCGATCGTGCCAAAGCACGTCTTTTTTCAACTGGAACGTGTAGGTGAGCTTGTCTTCGCTGATCTGGTAAGCGGCCGCCAGGTCGGTAATGAGCCTCTGTTTTTCGTCATAGCGCATCAGCCCGGAATATACCAGCCGGGACAGATCGGCGTCAACATCATTCATGCCCGAATAAATCGGGTTGATCAATTGCGGCGATCCAACTACCGCTTCGGTGTATTCCCCTCCCACCGCCGGCACCTGTATCCGGTTTTTAACCACAAAATCCATCCCCAACCAAACCAAGCCTCCGGCGAATAGCAGTAGAGCCAAATTAAAAGCCAGTCTTTCCTTTTTATTCAATACTTTTTTAAAACGCAAAATTTGGCCCCAGCGCGGAAAACGCCGGCCTTGGACGCGCCGCATCAGTGTCAAATCATGATCATGGTCAACAACTTGCTTATTTTTTTTCTTCAGCAAAAGGTCGACGCTTTTTTTCTTTAATTTCGCTATTAAAGACAAAGACACAAAAAATTTGCTTTAGAGCAAAAAATCGGCTAGATAATTACTTGCGCCAACGCGGTGGCGAAAAAAAGTATGGAAATGACTATTGTGGCTCTATACAAAAATTTATCCGCTCCCCGCCTGGTCATCTGCACTCCGCCGCCGCCGCCGAAAGCCGCGCCCAATCCGGCGCTGCGCTGCTGCGTTAACACCGTAATGATGAGCAATATGGCCAATACCAGTTGTACGATTTGTATTACCTGGGTTAGCATAATAACAGTTTTTTTGCTGTTGTTTAATAATACAGAGTATATACAAACCGCCGCGAAAAAGCAAGCCTAAGGCGCGTTCTTGACAAATTTAATGTTAATTGATATAATTTGCGGGCAGTAAATGGCTGCTCAATGCAAAAAAGACGCATTTGATAGAGAATGAAAAAAATATATGAAAAAAAATATCCATCCCCAGTATCATGATCAGGCCACAGTAGAATGCGCCTGTGGAAACAACTTTGTGATCGGCTCAACCAAAGAATCAATCAGAGTAGAGCTGTGCGACATGTGCCATCCGTTTTACACCGGCAAACAAAAATTCGTTGATACGGCGAGACGGGTGGAAAAATTCCGGGAAAAAATAAAAAAAGCGAAAAAAGCGGCCCAATCCAGAAAAGGCAAAAAGGCCAAGCAAGCCTCGCGCCGCGAAAAAAACCAAGCCAATCAGGATAAGAAACAAAAGCCGGAAAGCAAATAGCCGCGAAAAAAAGAAAGCAGGCCCCTTTTTTCGGCCTGTTTTTTTGTGAAGCGTTTTTGTGATATATTAAAAAAAGCGATTGACTACATCAAAAATATGAAAGAAAAATATATACAAATAAAAGAAAAATTCAAGCGGCTGGAGTCTGAACTCCGAGATCCGCGGGTAATGTCCGATCAGAAGAAAATAAAGGAAGTGTCGCGGCAATACAACGAACTCAAACCGGCGGCCGCGGCCATCGCCGAGCTGGAAAAAATTGAAAAAGAACAGCGCGGTGCCAAGCGCCTGCTCAAAGATGAAGAACCAAGCGAAATTTTGGATATGGTAAACAAAGAACTGGAAGAGTTAAAACGGGAAAAGAAGCGGTTTGAAAAAAAATTGCAAGCCGTCACCAGGCCGACCGATCCGATGGACAAAAAAGACGTGATAATTGAAATCAGAGCCGGAGCGGGCGGAGACGAGGCGGCCTTGTTCGTTGGTGATTTATCGCGTATGTACATGAGATACGCGGAATATAAAAAATGGCGCGTCAGTCTGATCAGCGCCAACCAGATCGGCATCGGCGGATACAAAGAAATAATATTTTCCATAGAAGGCGAAAAAGTGTATGGCGACCTGAAGTATGAAATGGGGGTTCATCGCGTTCAGAGAATACCGGAAACCGAAAAATCCGGCCGAATTCACACTTCCACCGCCAGCGTGGCGGTGCTGCCCGAGATTGAAGAAACCGAATATGAAATCAAGGACAGCGACCTGCGCGTTGACACGTTTTGTGCCGGCGGCCACGGCGGGCAAAGCGTCAATACCACCTATTCGGCGGTGCGCGTCACCCATATACCCACCGACATCGTGGTGCAGTGCCAAGATGAAAGATCGCAGCTGCAGAACAAAGTCAAAGCTTTAAATGTGCTGCGATCCCGGCTGTACGAATTGGAAGCGGAAAAGCAAAGAGCGGAGATTGACTCCAAACGCAAAAAACAAATCGGACGAGCCGGCCGTTCGGAAAAAATCCGCACCTACAACTTTCCCCAGGACCGCGTTACCGACCACCGCATCAAGCAGAGCTGGAATAATATTGAGAAAATACTGAACGGCGACATTGTCGCCATCATATCAGCTTTAAAAAAAGCCGACTATGAAAAAAAATAAACGACCGCACCCTTTGAGCATTGCCGGCCTGCTTCACCGAGCCAAACAAATGATAGATCCGCTTGACGCGCGAATTCTACTCGCCTTTATTCTGCAAAAAGACAAATCCTACCTGATCGCGCACTCGGACAAAAAACTGGATAACAAAACAGCGGCCAAATTTGAACGGCTGACGCAAAAAAGATCCGGCGGCAAACCGATTGCCTACCTTATCGGCCGCAAGGAATTTTACGGACTGGAATTTGCGGTTAATCGCTTTACTTTAATTCCGCGGCCGGAAACCGAGCTGGTGGTAAAATACGCGGTCACCGTGGCCAAGCGAGCGATAGACCAAAATCCACGCACTATTCTCATTGATATCGGCACCGGCTGCGGCTGCATACCGATCTCTCTATACGCCGAGTTAAAAAAACAAAACAAACATTTTCACAAGATTATAGCGACGGACATTTCCGCCCCGGCGCTAAAGATGGCCGCGCAGAACGCGGATAAGCATCGGGTTGACATGGAGCTACTACAAGGCGACCTACTTGGCGCTTTCAATAGAAAAGACGTGGAACAAATTTGCGCCCATGATATAATAATAACGGCCAATCTGCCGTATTTAAAAGACGGGCAATACCACTCGGAACCGACAATTAAATTTGAGCCCAAACAAGCCTTGGTCTCTTCCAAGCGCGGCTTGGCCGCGTACGACAAGCTGTTTACCGAACTGGTAGCCAATCGGCTAAAAAATATTCGCGCCATTATCATTGAGATAGACCCATCGCAAGCAGAACCGATTAAACTGGTAGCCAAAAAACATTTTCCCGGCTGCCGACCGGCGGTTTTAAAAGACTTCAGCCGCCAATTCAGAGTGGTAAGAATAACTTTTTAAAATCGGAGCCCGAGCGTCGGTTTTTTTGCGCGGCAATCCTCTATTCAATTCCGGCCACTTTGGCATTGTAACTATTCAAAAGTTGGCGCGCTTGTTTTTTTAACTCACGCATCTGTTGACGCAAATCATGACTTTCATTTCGCAGCCGGCTCAACTCTTGCACATCCTGCTGCCGCTTTAATTCCATATTTATCCGGTCCAGGCGCTCCTCAATCCCTTCTATTTCTTGTTCCATGTTCATTATCTCCGGATTACCGAACACTTGATTGATTTCCTCTCCGCTGACATATCTTTGTTTTAGTCGCTCCATATTTTTTTAAATTAAAAATACTCAATATTCATTTTTCCATCTTGACCCAATATTTGCACCCAGGTAATGCCCGGTGTCAATTCTATGGGCCGACCTTCCGTACTCAGCCACTGCGTTGTCTTTTTTTGTTCTTCTTTTTGCCAGCGTCCTTCAAGTATGTTTCCGCGCGTGAATATGTAAGCGTCTCCCTGTCCCACGGTGGATATTCGCAGGCGGCCCAATTCATCTATAACCGCGGTTCGCACTCTTTGCACTATCACATTGTCCGCCAGTACTGGCGTGCCGTCCGAGTCAAAATATTGCTCACCGTTTTCATGGCGCACAAATTTTCCGGTTGAAGTATTGTACCACCAGGAAGGCTCAAAATATCCCGGGCCGTATTCAAGCTTAACATGAAGCACGCAATCCCGCTCACAACATTCAACTTGGCCGTAATGCCAGCCGCTGAACCGGCTGCTACCGGCTTCTTGAGCATATTTTTCAAATCCTTTTTTCCATAACCGGTCGTTGGTATATACATTATGTGGAGCGGCCCTTTGCTGATCGCGCCAAAAATACCAGCCGCGGTAAAATTCATTAAAATCAAATATATTGTAAAACTCAATTTGTTCCAATGCCTGAGGCGAGCCGCCCACGTGCATATACAGCGGCCGTCCGTACTCCAGCAGCCAGTTCAAAAAATATGGACGAGCGCTGCGCACCGGACCGACTTTTTCCACCCGCGTTTCCAGGGCATATATAGCCATAAACCTGGTAAAATTACCTTCTACCGGAGCCTCATAAACAATAGATGCCCGCGCCAGGCCGGACTGCGGCCGGGCGCGCATGTGATTATCTATCATTACCGCCACCGGCTGCACCGATTCCTCCTCATCCGCGAGGCATCGTCCGCTCAGCGGATTTATTTTCACACAGTCATTGGTACTATTTTGCGTATTCTTATGCGGCTCAACCAAGCTATTGCCACTGCGATTGGCCGAAAAATATCCATACGCGAACCAAAGAGAAAGGAAAAAAGCGGCCGACAGCACCAAGGCGCTTAAGGCGTAAACGTAGCGTACCTCGTTAAACCAGGCAATCCTGCTTTTGAAAGGCAGCCTTTTATGGTAAATTTTTTTAAATAACTTTCGGGGCATATTTTTTATTATACCACTATTCATTGACTTTTTTAAAATAAAAATCTCGCCGGCTGTCGCCAAAATGCGAGATTTTCCAGTTCTTTTTATTATTTCTTTTCTTCCTTGTCTTCTTTTTGTTCGGCCTGCTCTTCAGCCGACTTTTGCTTGCTTTCTTCCTCTTCTTCAACCTTACCCTTTTCTTCCACTTCCACATCTTCCACGGACGGCGCTTCCGCCTCCTCCATCGCTTTAAGCTGATCCTCGGTCAAAGGCGCGCTTACTTTTGCCACTACCGTGTTCGGGTTATCGGTAACTTCCATGCCTTCGGGTACGGGAAGATCGCCGATTTTTATTACGTTGTCAAAAGTGCGCAGATCGCTCAAATCAACCTTGATATCGGATACCAAATCCTTGGGTAAACATTTGACATTGATGTAGTCAAGACCCTTCACCAAAGTACCGCCCAACTCTTTTACCGCCGGCGCCTCATTGACATAGTCAAGTTCAATTGAAGTATACATTTGTTCGCCCATTTTAATTTGTCTGAAATCGGCATGAATCATATCGCGCTTGACCGGATCGTACTGCACGTCTTGAATCAATACTTTAATCGGTTCGCTTTCTCCTTCTATGGTAAGATCAATCAAAGAAGATTCTCCCGCTTCTTCATAAAATTTTTCAAAAGTATTGTAATCAAGCGATACCGGTTGCGTCTGCTCGCGCTCCGGTCCGTACACCACGGCCGGCAGCAGGCCATGTTCGCGCTCAGCATCGGGTCTTCCGGCCGCTCTTTTTTTTACCATTAAACTGAAAGTCATATATTATCTTTTTAAAATAAAGGTTAAACATCTAAATTTTTAAACAATGCCAATTGTTTTTTTCTGATCAACGAATGAAATTCCAGAAATTCATCATCTGATACCGGTTCTTTGTCCTGCAGCCGAACGACGTCTTTTTGGGACAGGTCGGTCACCAGGCCGAGCGAGCTTAAACCCACTTCCGAAACCACCATTACCGACAATACCGCATTATTGCAATGCGGACAGGTGGCATGCACCAGCATGCTATTATTTTTTTCTTTCAAAATACTCATGTCATCCAGCTCGTATTCTCCTTCACATAGCGGACAATCGCGAATAACGCGCATGCCTTTAATATGCCCGCCGTCGGTTGTAATATCTTCTGAATGCTGCTGATTCATAAGTCGCGCTGATTATATATCAAAAAATAAGAATAAGTCAAGTGTTATTGTAACATTATTTTCGCGACGAGCGAAATATACTTTGCGCCATGCCGATCAGTAAAAAATTAATTATTAAAGAAGATCCGCCATAGCTCAAAAAAGGGAGAGTGATTCCGGTTACCGGCAACAGGCCGGCGGAGCCACCAATATTCAACACTATCTGAATCAAAAATAACAAAAATACGCCCACCGTCAAATAGGCGGCAAAATCATTTTTTCCGTGCTTGGCGATTAAGGCCAGGCGCCACAACATTAAAAAATACAAGCTCATTACTATCAACACCACGACAAAACCGAGCTCTTCGGCAATCACGGAAAAAATGAAATCGGTCTGAGCTTCGGGCAGAAAATGCAACTGGCTTTGCGAACCAAACCCCAATCCACGACCAAAAAAACCACCCGCCCCGATCGCTATTATTGACTGACTGACATTGTATCCGGCGCCGAGTGGATCAAGCTCAGGATTCAAAAAAATACGCAAGCGGTCTTTCTGGTAATCGGCCAGCACAAAAGTCCAGCTTAAAAAAGCTACCAGAATGGCTCCGACCGCCAACGACGCTATATATCTTTTTTTTGTGCCGGTAAAAAGCAGCATTAAGAACCAAACGGCCATCATAATAATCGCCGAGCCCAAATCAGGTTGCAGCATTGTGAGCGTCACCGGTACCAATGTTATCAGGGCGCTGGTAAATACGAACTGCCAACGATCAAAACGGCGGCCATGCCTTTCTATCCAATAAGCCAAAAAAATTATCAAAGAAAGCTTGGCAAACTCCACCGGCTGAAATGAATATCCGGCCAGGCGAAACCAACCGGTGGTGCCGCGTATTGTAGTGCCAAAAAAAAGCACGGCCACGAGCAGTACCAGCGACAACAAATAAAACAAGCGTGCCGAATACTGGTAAAAAGTAACATGCAAAGTTCCGGCCGCGAAAAAAAGCACCGCCCCCATGACCAACGCCGCCACCTGGGTGGGAAAAAAAAGCAATTCTTCACCGAGCGACAGGTCAACACTATAGATGGAAATCAAACCGATGCCGGCTAAAATAAAAACAACGATTGTCAAAAACCAATCGTAATTTCTAATCAAAAAAAACTTCTCCAGCAACCAACCCATAAACTATTCTTAATCCTTTTCTTTTACGATCCCGGCTCCATGTATTCGTAAGAGTCGTAAATATTGATTAGCGGAATCAAATTGACAGAGTCGGCCTCCAAGTTTTCGATCAGAGAACGCAGATCCAATTCCCTCGTATCGCCGCTTCTAAAAGCGGTCACGGTCAAATACACCAATCCGGTTCGCCTGCCATTATCTAAAAGCTCCACATAAAAATCGGGCTCCCAGTAACTATATGCACTATCATTGTACAAGTCAAATTGAATTCTATGCGCCGACAAACCGCTTTGCCCCCCGGCGCGAGTAAAATCAAAATTTTCCCAGCGAAAATTCAGTCTTTCCCGCTTATGCGCAATCACATCCTCCACCGCGCGCGGATTGATGTTTCGCCATTCCACGCCAATCACTTCCAGTTTGGCGTAAGTGGGATAATTGAGTAATTCGTGTCCGAGAAAAGCCACCGGCCGCTCGCTGTTGGGCAATATTACGGTCTTTAGAGCGTCAGTTTGCCCGCCGGTGTAGGTGTAGCGGTAATTCAACTGCGCCACCCAGCGGTTGTTCGGATTTCTCACGTCCGTGACAAAGTCATAGCTTTGCGCGGCTGACGCAAACACTTCGGTGGTTCCGAACTGCAAATTCCGGGCACTGTAAAGAGGTTGAATGGCGGTGTAATTGGGAAATTCAATTACTTGCCTAGCCAGCATTTCCCGGTCTTCAAAATAGTCAAAGATCAGATACTTACCCCAAGCGTACACGCTGAAGCTGACCGTGGCCGCGCACCAGGCCACCAACGCTCCGGTCGCTATCTTCTGCAACAGCCGTCTATTCTTCACATACCAGGTGGCAATTTTTAATTCTTTAACTCCGAATTCGCCAATCGGATCTTCATAGGTTTCAGTGCCGGATTTTTTTTTACCTAAGGCCATAATTTTGCGAGATTAAAAAAGAAAGTAAATATTTGCATATATTATACACTAAAAATATGCCTGTTTACACCCCTTGTCCGGCGCGGTCCCGCGTGATATAATAATGATGCTGTTTTACTAAACAAAAATGAAATAATTTATGCCTAAAAAAAGAGTGCGAAAGGGAAGAATCACGGCCAAATCCGGCACCAAACCAATAACCAAAAAGAACGCGACGGCCAAGCGCAAGAAATACAGCGGCGCGAGAAAAATAAAAAAATCAGATGCTAAAAACGGCTATAGCGCCAAAAACATTACCATACTGGAAGGACTGGACGCGGTACGCAAAAGACCGGGAATGTACATCGGCTCCACCGGCTCGCGCGGCCTGCACCACATGATTTGGGAAGTAGTGGACAATGCCTTTGACGAAGCCATGGCCGGTTACTGCGACCGGATCGAAATCAAGCTGCTATCCGACCACTGGGTAAGCGTTACCGACAACGGACGAGGCATTCCGGTGGATATTCATCCTACAAAAAAAGTAAGCGCCCTACAGCTCGTCATGACGCAATTGCATGCCGGTGGCAAGTTCGGCGACGGCGGCTACAAAGTATCGGGCGGCCTGCACGGCGTGGGCGTGTCAGTGGTAAACGCCTTGTCCGAATACGCCATAGCCGAAGTGTGTCGCGACGGTAAAACCTGGCTCCAGGAATACAGACGCGGCAAACCGGTAAAAAAAGTCGCATCCACGGGAAAAACCAAGAAAAGCGGCACCACAATATCTTTTCGGGCCGACCCGCAAGTATTTGACGCCATGGACTATAATTGGAAGACTATCATTGACCACCTGCGCCAGCAGGCGTATTTGACCAAGGCGGTGCGCATCACCATAACGGATGAAAGAGAAGAAAAAGAAAAACAAGCTGATCCGAGCGCTTCTCCGTTTCCGGAAAGCACTTACCAATTTTATTTTGAAGGCGGTATCGCGAGTTATGTCAAACATATTAATAAAAACCGCGAGCCCAAGCATGAAAACATCTTTTACGTGGATAAGACCGTGGACGAAGTGATGGTGGAAATCGCGCTCCAATACACCAACGATTACTCGGAATCAACCCATGCTTTCGCCAACAATATTATCAATCCCGAAGGTGGCATGCATGTGGCCGGCTTCCGCTCCGCCCTCACCAGAACACTGAATACTTACGCCCGGAACAAAAATATTTTAAAAGAAAAAGACAATAATCTAAGCGGCGAGGATGTACGCGAAGGCTTGACCGCGATCGTGTCGGTCAAGATTCCGGAGCCGCAATTTGAGGGACAGACCAAATCAAAGCTGGGCAATCCGGAAGTAAAGCCGATCGTGGAAAGCGTTTTTGCCGACGCGTTCATGATTTTTTTAGAAGAGCACCCCAAAGACGCCGAAGGTATTATTGGAAAATGTCTGCTGGCCGCGAGAGCCAGGCAGGCGGCGCGCGTGGCTCGTGAAAGCGTACTCCGAAAAGGAGCTTTGGAAGGCTTTACCCTACCCGGCAAGCTGGCCGATTGTTCCAGCCGCGACGCTTCCATTTCCGAATTATATATCGTGGAGGGTGACTCGGCCGGCGGCTCGGCCAAACAAGGCCGCGATCGCAAAACGCAAGCGATTCTGCCCTTGCGTGGAAAAGTATTGAACGTGGAAAGAGCCAGATTGGACAAAATTCTCACTAACAATGAACTTAAATCCCTAATTATCGCTCTCGGCACCAACATCGGCGAGCAATTTGACATTGAAAAGCTGCGCTACCACCGCATCGTAATCATGACCGATGCTGACGTGGACGGCGCGCATATCCGCACCCTGCTACTCACTTTATTCTTCCGCTATTTTCCGGATATCATCAACCATGGCTGTCTATACATCGCCCAGCCGCCGCTTTACAGTATCAAATCGGGCAAAAAAATAATCTGGATATATAACAATGAAGAATTGGAAAAATACAAAAAAAAGCACGGCATAAAAGACGAAGATTTGGAAATTGAAGAAGCGGGCGAAAGCGAATATGGTCCGAAGGAAGGGCAGGCCGTAGGCAAGAAAAAAAAGTTGAATATCCAGCGCTACAAAGGTCTTGGTGAAATGAATCCGGATCAGCTTTGGGAAACCACCATGAATCCGGAAAACAGAATTATGAAAAGGGTTACAATAGAAGACGCGGAAAAAGCGAGTGAAATTTTTGATATTTTAATGGGAGCGGAAGTGGCTCCGAGAAAAAAGTTTATTCAAACAAATGCCAAGAGTGTTAAGAATTTGGACATTTAAAATACGCGGCAAAAACCCGGCCTTTGCCGGGTTTTTTGATTTAAGCTTCCGAGTACTGCTCATATATTTCCACCAACTCCCCCTCTTCAATCAATTTGACTGATTCTCCTTTTCTTTTTACTTCGTCATTCAACATAAATTCCGCTCCCACCCCCACTTCCACGGCATAGCGCAAACAGTCGTATTTGTTGCTGCCGATCGAACGCAGGAACAAAGGATTGACAAGCGCTTTTTCTTCTTCCCGCCTATAGTTTATACCAGGAGCCACTTGTTTCAAAATCTCTTTTAATCTGATATCACCCGCGTTATACGCGGCCGCCGCCAGGCCCCAGTGCCCGTCAAACTCTTGGTATGTCAGGCGCAGGTATTTCACTCCCGCTTCAATATTCGCGTCCATTTTTTTCATGCTTCCCTTCACTCCGATCAATCCGGCCGTAGTCGGTTTGACTTGCATCAGTCCGGTGGCGCCGCTGCGCCTGTTTATACGATTAGGATTCATCACGCTTTCTTTGAAGGCCACGCCGAGCGCCATCCACAAGGGCACGCCCTGCTCAATGCAATTTTTCACCATCAAACACAGCATTTGTTCTTTGTATTTGAAAAAAGGCTTCAGATATCTGCTTTTGACCATTTCGTTATTGTTGAATTTATTTGTAAGCAAATATCTTTTTATTCTTTGCCTGGTTGTTTCCATTCGTTTTTCAAAATGCTTGACCAGCTCTTTTTCATCCTTGATCTCGGGCGGAGCCACCCGGCGCAGTAGTCTGGAATCGGCTCTTCGGAGCAAATCTTTCGCTTCTTGAACGATCAGGTCGGTCCGCACCAATTCTTCCAGCTCTTTTTTCTTCTCCGCCTCCGCTCTTCCCGCTTCGGCCGCCGCGGCCACTCTTTTTCGCGCCTCTGCCTGTTTAACCTGTCCACTTATTTCCACCCTTCGGCTCGCTCTTTTCGCCTTTTCTTCTTTGCCGTGCTTAAAGGCCTGGCCCACGCCCAAACCGACCGCGCCGGCAGCAAAAGCAGCCGTGTCTCTTAAAAATTCCCTCCTGGTTTTTCCTCCACCTGATTCAGACATACATATATATATTTAGAATAAATATACTACAAACTAAGCACAAATGACAAATAAAAAAACGGCGCGTGCCAATTTTACTTCTCCATAATGATCAAAACATAATGAGTATAAAGAAGGGCTGAGACAGGAACCGCATCGTTTATTTAAAAAACATGAGCAGGATCGCCTCATCCTTCCCTCCAATAAGAGTGGGCACTATCAATATCGTCCGGATGGACAAATTCATGCTCGTCCACCAAACATCGCATCTAAACGGATTGAAATGGATTTGTCATGTGACTGAATTGTCCACACTGTGCTTGACAATTTGGTTTGTTTTAGGTATATTATGCGCATCAATCGGCCCCGGGCCGTTTTTAAATAAAAAATTTTTAATTTTATGGCAAAAAATAGTAATTTAAGCCAAAAAATAAAGGAATATTTCAAGGGTTCGGTCTCGGAAATGAAAAAGGTGGTCTGGCCGACAAAAAAGCAAACCACCACCTACTCCATCATCGTGATCGCCATGAGCTTGGGCGTGGCTGTTTTTTTCGGCATTCTAGACTATATCTTCAACCTTATCTTAGAAAAAATTATTTAAAAAAATTATGGCTAAACAAACATTAGACTTGGGCAAACGCTGGTACGTGCTCCACACCTACAGCGGATACGAAGAAAATGTCAAACGCAATCTGGAGCAGCGCATTGACACTTTTGACATGCATGATAAGATCTTCAAGGTGCTGGTGCCCAAAGAAAAGAAGATCAAGATTAAAAACGGCAAGCGTCAGACCGTGGAAGAAAAAATTTTTCCGGGCTATGTGCTGGTGCAGATGATTGTGACCGATGATTCCTGGTACGTGGTGAGAAACACCCCCAATGTAACCGGCTTTGTCGGCTCCGGCACCACCCCCACTCCGATAGACCCCAAAGAAATGCAAAGCCTGACCAAAAGAATGAAAGTGGAAGAACCGACCCACAAGATTGACGTGAGAGAGGATGATCCGGTAAGAATCATTGACGGACCTTTCAAGAACTTTGAAGGCAAAGTGGAAAGCGTGGATGAAGCCAGAGGAAAAGTCAAAATATTGGTAAGCATGTTCGGGCGGGAAACTCCGGTAGAACTGGACGCGCTGCAGGTAAAAAAACTCTAAATTGACAAGCGAGATTAAAAAACAAAGATTAAGAAATCTAAAATTAGTTAATGGACGAGGTGGCTCTCACGCGTGCTTCTCACCTCAAAATGAATAAAAAAATATGGCAAAGAAACTAATGACGCAGATAAAACTGCAAATTATGGGCGGAGCGGCCAATCCGGCTCCTCCGGTTGGCCCGGCTTTGGGCCAGCACGGCCTGAATATACAGGACTTCTGCACCCGGTTTAACGCCGCCACCCAGGATAAAAATGGTGAAGTGGTGCCCGTGATTATTAACGTGTACGAAGACAGGTCGTTTGATTTTGTCACCAAAGTGGCCCCGGCCTCGTCCCTAATCATGAAAGCGGCCGGCCTAAAAAAGGGATCTGGCAATCCGCTTAAGGAAAAAGTGGGAAAAATTACCAAAGCACAGGTAAAAGAAATAGCGGAAAAGAAGATGCCCGATCTGAACGCCAACGATATTGAAGCGGCCATGAAAATTATTGAAGGTACCGCCAGACAAATGGGCGTTACGGTAAAATAATGGAAAAACGGATAAAAAAGCCTGGAAAATTCCGGGCTTTTTTGGTATAATAACGGCAATAAAATTTTTTAATCAAAAGAAAAATATACATATGAAGAAAAAATTAAACTGCGTCATGTATTCATTCGTGCCGGATATGAACGATTACCTGCGCTCCAAGCTGCGCGGCCAGAGCGTGAAAATAATAAACGAACCGCTGAATACCAATAATGTGGACCCTGATACGGAAGTGCTGGGCGTTTTTGTGGATTCCAAAGTGGATAAAAATATTTTGAACAAGCTGCCCAAGCTGAAGCTGATCACCACCTTTTCCACCGGCTACGACCATATTGACACCAAGGAGGCCAAAAAAAGAGGTATACCGGTATGCAATGTCCCCACATATGGCGAAAACACGGTGGCTCAGCATACTCTCGCTCTAATACTGGCCTTGTCGCGCAATCTATTCAAATCAATCAAAAGGCTCAAAGAAGGCACCCGCGACTACCACGGCCTGCGCGGCTTTGACCTGAAAGATAAAACCGTGGGCGTAATCGGCACCGGACATATTGGAACGTATGTAATTCAAATGCTCTCCGGCTTTGAAATGAAAATTCTAGCCTACGACGCTTTCCCCAATAAAAAGCTGGCCCAAAAGCACGGCTTCCGCTATGTTACCCTAAACACACTGCTTTCCAGATCAGACATCGCTACCCTGCATGTCCCCCTGCTGGACTCCACCTACCACATGATCAACAACAAAAACATCCGCAACCTGAAGCAAGGCGCATATATCGTCAATACTGCTCGGGGTGCGCTGATAGAACCCAAAGCTTTGTTGTGGTCGCTTGACAGCTGCCGGGCGGCCGGAGCCGGATTGGATGTGTTTGAAGACGAAGAACTGATCAACGCACCCAAAAAAGTACTGAAAAACCTAAAAGACAAGAAAAAAATCACCAACAACCTGATTAACGCGCAGATAATAGATCACCCCAATACCATTGTCACTCCGCATAACGCCTTCAATTCCACCGAAGCAATAAAGAGAATCATTGACACGGCCGTGGATAACGTGAAAAAGTTTGTCAAAGGCGATAAACAGAACGATGTTACCAAGACTAATAAAAAGGGGGGGAAATAATGTGCTTTTTTACTTGACAGTTTAAGACGAAAGTGATATAACTAGGGCGAATTAAAAATCGTGGGACCTTGATCATTCAAGGGCTAGTACCACGCAAAATATATTTTATGTCAAAAAGAATGAAGGAGCTGAAAGCCGGCATTGACAGTTCCAAAAAATATGATATTGACGAGGCCGTTGATATTGTCAAACAAACATCCAATGTAAAATTTGACGCTTCGGTGGAGCTACACGCTCGCCTGGGCATTGATCCGAAAAAAGGAGATCAACAGATCCGTACTACAGTGGTTTTACCCCATGGCAGCGGAAAAACCAAAAAAGTGGCCGCGTTTGTCGGACCTAATCATGAAAAAACGGCCAAGCAGGCCGGGGCGGACTACGTGATGGGAGAACAAGAGATAAAAAAGATAAAAGATACGGGTAAGGTGGAATTTGACATCGCCGTCGCCACTCCGGAAATGATGCCCAAGCTGGCCGTGGCCGCCAAAGTACTGGGTCCGAAAGGCTTGATGCCCAATCCCAAGACAGGTACTGTCGGAGAACATGTAAAGGAAATGGTGGAAGAGCTGAAAAAAGGCAAAATCGCTTTTAAAAACGACGACGGCGCCAATGTGCACGTAATGGTCGGAAAAGTCAGTTTTAACAAAGACAGGCTGAAAGAAAATATCACCGCTTTCATAGACGCGCTGAAAAAAGCCAAACCGACCGGCACAAAAGGCGTTTACATCAAGACCTTGTACCTAACCAGTTCCATGGGACCGAGCATTCAACTGGAAGTATAAAAAATCGGCTGTTTCCCAGCCGGTTTTTTATTACTTTTTTTCAAAAAAATACAGTTTGACCACGCCTTGTTCATAAGGTAAAATAATAAAGGATAAGAAATCGTCAATATATTAAATTTTCTATGTCTTCCACCAATCATGTCCGACCAAGCTGGGATGAATATTTTATGGAAGTGGCGAGGGCGGTGGCTAAGCGGGCCACTTGCGACCGCGGACGTTCCGGGTGCGTGATTGCCAAAAACAGGCAGATTTTGGTTACCGGTTACGTGGGTTCGGCCGCCGGTCTGCCCCACTGCGATGATGTTGGTCATCAAATGAAAACCACTACCCACGAAGACGGCCGCCAAAGTCGGCACTGCGTGCGTACCACCCATGCCGAACAAAATGCCATCGTGCAGGCGGCCAAAGTGGGCGTGGCCATAAAAGGAGCCACTCTTTATTGCAAGATGACTCCGTGCGCAGTATGCGCGCGCATGATCATCAATGCCGGCATTAAACGAGTGGTATGCGAAAAAAAATACCATGCCGGTGATGAAAGCGAAAATATGTTTAAAAAAGTGGGTATAGAGCTTGACTATTTTTCCCAAGAATTAGAACAATATGCCAACCAATAAAATAATTTTCGGACTGGTAGGACCACTCGCCAGTGGCAAAGGTACATCGGCCGCTTATTTAAAACAAAAATACCAAGCGAGCGCCTACCGCTTTTCCACCATGCTGCGCGACCTGCTGGATAGAATTCACCTGAAAAAAAATCGGGATAATCTGATTAAAATGTCCGAGGCCATCAGGGAAAAATTCGGCGAACACATCATGGCTAAAACCATGGCGGCCGACGCGGAAAAAGATGCCGGCCATATAGTAGTGATAGACGGCATTCGCCGGCAAGCCGACATAGAATATTTGTCAAAAAATCCCGGTTTCATTCTTGTATCAATTGACGCCGATATTGAAACCAGATATGACAGACTCACCAAAAGAGAAGAAAACACCGACGACAATGAAAAAACTTTTGCCCAGTTCAAAGCCGACCATCAAAGATCAACAGAATTGACCATTCCGCGGGTAATGAAGCAAGCGGACGACCATATTGACAATAACGGCTCTATCTCTGATTTGCATTTGCAGCTGGACAATCTGATAAAAAAATATGTTGAAAATCAACTATGAAGCAATACATTGACATTATTAAAACTATTTTGGAGAAAGGTGAAATTAAAGACGACCGTACCGGGGTCGGTACCATCGCCATACCGGGCATGATGTTTAAACATGAAATGAGCGATGGTTTTCCCATGTTAACCACCAAAAAAGTGCCATTTCGCCTGGTAAAAACCGAACTGGAATTTTTTATTAAAGGCGTTACCGACAAAAAATGGCTGCAAGAGAAAAAAAATTTTATCTGGAACGAGTGGGCCAACCCAAAAAAAGCCCCCTACGGCCATGATGAACAATCAAAACGAAGAATGGCCGAAGAAAGAGATTTAGGTGCCATTTACGGCTTTCAATGGCGTCATTTCAACGCTCCCTACGATGACCACAATACGGATTACAGCGGCCAAGGCGTGGATCAGCTGCAAAAAATGGTTCATACCCTAAAGAACAATCCGAGCGACCGGCGCATGATCGTATCCGCCTGGAATCCCTGCATGTTGAATCAGATGGCCCTGCCGCCTTGTCATTATTGTTTTCAAGTAACAGTGATCAACAACAAGCTAAACTTGCTCTGGAACCAGCGCTCGGTAGACTCCATGCTCGGCCTTCCATTTAATATAGCGAGCTATGCTCTGCTGCTGCACCTGCTGGCTAAAGAAAGCGGATTTCAAGAAGGTAAGTTGGTCGGTTTTCTGGCCGACACCCATATCTACAAAAACCATATTGAAGGCGCCAAGGAACAAATCGGCCGTGATTACGGCAAATACAAATTACCGACAATAGAAACGGAAAATTTCACTTCTATTTTCGACTGGTCGTCCGATCAAACCAAACTTGTTGATTATAAAAGTTACCCCACAATTAAATTTGAAATAGCGGTATAAAAAATTATCAATTATGAAACTGCAAATAAAACGCGTGGATACTTCCCTGCCCCTGCCCGGTTACCAAACAGCCGGCTCAGTTGCTTTTGATCTATACAGCAGAACGGACATCGAAATAGAACCGAAAACCCTTGCTTTGATACCGACCAATCTCATTATCAAAGTTCCTGCCGGATTTATGCTGGCGATCGTGCCGCGTTCAAGCACCCCCAAAAAAAAGGGCTTGCTCAGTCCGCACGGTTTTGGGATTATTGACCAGGACTATCACGGTGAAAAAGATGAATTAAAATTGTTGGTATACAATTTTTCCAAACAAACAACCGGAGTAAGCAAAGGAGAAAGGGTGGGTCAAGCCTGCCTGATACCGATAGAAAAAGTTGAATTTGAAGAAATGCGGATCGTGAAAAAAAGCAGCCGCGGCGGATTCGGCAGTACGGGTAATTGATATATATATAAAAAATTAAATTAATTATTATGAACGACGATACAAAAAAAGCCACGCTCCTTGAATTATACGCCGAGGTTCAATTGGCGTATGATGAGTTTTTAAATAAAGCCCGGGATATAGACGAGAAAATTTTAAAATTAAAAATGGAAAAACTCAATTTAAATCAAAAGGACAACCAATGATTAAAATAATTAACGTAATAAACTAAATATGAACCCAGAAACTCAATCGCACATTTCCGACAAAGGAGCACCTCCACCTTCCTTATTAAAGGCGGAAATTCCCAGTACTCCTATCGAGCAAAGTTTGGCCGATATGAACGAACGGGAAAAGATGGAAGTCTTGCAAAATAATGTGGAAAAGAAAAAAGAACGCGCCAAAAAAATTACCACCCGCCAAAGCGAAGAATTAAAAAAAATGAAGCGGCAAAAACCGAACCTGGCTGATGAGACTGACGAACTGGCGCAAAAAGTGGAGCAAAACAGTTCCAAATATTTCAGCGCGGTAAAAAAGTTTTTCAAAAATTTGGGCGATGCCCGCAGGGAGAAAAAAGGAATTAAAAAGCAGAAAAAAGAAGAAAAAAAAGTTATCGCCCGGGAAGAGAAACAAAACAAAAAAGAATTCAAGCAACTAAAAAGAGAAGTCGGGCCCGAATACGAAAAAGAAAAAAAAATTACCAAAAAGTTTACTCAAAAAGACTGGGATGATTTTGATCTGATTCAACTTGAATACAGAAGCGGCGGTCCGCAGGCGGTGGTTGATTTTATTGAACAAAACCGAGAAGAATTAAGTACTCGCTTGAAACAATTTTTGAATGAAGAATGGCTGGAGCAAGTTAAGGCTTCAATACCCAAAACCGAAGAAAAAGAAACGGCCGAGCAGCGTGAAGTTACCGAAGAAGACAAAGATGAATCAAAGGCCGAAGCGGCATCTGAAGGGGAAAAAGAAAGCGCCGGTAAAAGCGAGCCGCAGGCGAGCCAAGTGGAAGCGACCGAGCCGATGGAAGAGAAAAGCGCAGAAGATGAAAGCGAAGAGCAAGAAGAACAAGAGCAAAACAAAATTAAAAAGGCGCAAATAATCGAAGAAGAGGTGATTGCCGAAAGCGGTGAGCGATATCTGGACAATATCGCCCGGATGATCAACTCGGCCTACGGCGAAAAAGTCACTAAGTCCTTTGTTGAAAAAATGGTACCTAAGTTTGATCGACCGGAAGATATGACCGATCAAAGAAAAGTGCTGGATACATACAACAGAACTTTGGAGCGAGATAATAAGGAAATAAAAGAGCAAATAAATACCATCAGCGAATTAATTAAATCAAAAGAAGCCGACTTGGATAAAATAACCGTCAATCGGCTGGCTCATCGCATACGCCGCGAACTATATTCCGGACAGTCGGCCGATACCGACACACCGGCAAAAGATTTAAATCAGGAAATAATTATTGAAGCTTGGAACAAAGTAAAAAATGAAGCAAAAGAAGAGTAATATGAAGGTAATATTGATGATGGCCGTTACGGCGGACGGAAAAATAGCCAAGCATGAAACCCATATGGCCGACTGGACCAGCAAGGCAGACAAAAAGATATTTGTTTCCGAAACCAAGAAAGCGGGCGTCATTATCATGGGTAAAACCACCTATGATACCATTGGCCGCCCCCTGCCCGGAAGGCTGAACGTGGTAATGGATTTGAAGCCGGATACATCTTTAAACCGGCCCGGACTGCTTGAGTTTACGAATACCGAGCCTAAACAATTATTGCGTGAACTGGAACAAAGAGGCTTCCACAGCGTAATCATCGGCGGCGGAGCCACCATCAACGGGCTATTTCTTTCGCTCGGACTGCTCGATGAATTATGGCTGACCGTGGAACCCAAGCTGTTCGGCGCGGGCATGTCTCTGTTTGCCAATGTCGACACCGCTCTGGATTTAAACTTGCTTGAAGTGAAGCATTTGGATGAAAACGTGCTTCAACTAAGATACAAAATAGTAAATTGATATGTATATAGTCATTGACGGCATTGACGGCTCGGGCAAAAGCACGGTTTTGAATGCTTGGATTGATTATTTGATCCAAAGCAATAATAAAATATTCAATTTGAAAAAATACTGGCAAGAACACAAAATACACCCTGACCTCAATGAAATCAACACTTGCGATATTTTAATCTCGGCCGAGCCGACTACGGTCTGGACCGGAGCGGCCATCAGGCAGGAAATGATAAAAAACGGCAGCCAATATAGTGCCGACAGCATCGCCGACGCCTACGCGCTGGACCGACTGGTGCTTTTGAAAAGATTGATTGTGCCCTTTAGACGGCAAGGCGGAATCATTGTACAGGACCGCGGCGTCAGCACTTCCCTTTGCTACCAGTCGATACAGTCGCCAACAACTCTGCCCATGCGTTATGTGTCACGGATAGAAGGCAATGCTTTCGCTTTGGAAAACGCGCCTGATCATTTGGTGATAGCCGACCTACAGGCCGAGCAAGCCATGAACAGGCTCTCGCAAAGAAGCGATGAACAAGATGACGCCATATTTGAAAAGCTTGATTTTTTGAAAAAAGCGCGGCAAAAATATCTTGATCCGGATTTTCAAAAATATTTCGCTAAACGCGGTACACGAATACATGTCTTGGATTGCGGTAAAAAAATTGATATAATGAAGCAAAGTGGCGTTAAATTGCTCAAAAGCATACTTAGTTAATTTAATTTTTAACATAAACAAAAACTATGTTGATTTCAGCCGGCAATATTATCACGGCCAGCGTCAAGCTATACCGCGATAATGCTCGCCTTTTTCTGAAGTATATGGGATTGCTTTTTATTCCCACAGCCATTATCGGAATTTTGGGGTTCTATTCATACCAAAGTGATTTAATGGGCATCATATATTTCATAGTAACCTTAGCCGCGGTCATAGTAACAGTCTGGATTTCCATCGCTTTTATAATAAATCTGGCAGACATCTACCAGGCCAAGAAACGGATGGAAATGAAAACAGAACTGCAAAAAGCCTCGCCAATGATCTTGCCCGTGATCTGGGTATCTATCCTCACCGGATTGGCGATATTGGTCGGATCGATCCTGCTTATCATTCCCGGAATCATTTTTTGGGTTTGGTTCGCTTTTTCCCATTACATTGTGATTTTGGAAAACAAGCGCGGCACCGAGGCGCTAAAAGCGAGCAAAAAAATGGTGGAAGGACGCTGGTTCGGCATCTTTTGGAGACTGTTCGCCCCGGGATTCGTGTTCGTTCTGTTAATGGTAATTCTACAGGCAGTTGTTACCCTGCCTTTCGGCGATCTGAGATTGACAGAGTTTGGTCTGATTGTAATGGCTCTACTCTCTTCGGCCGCTTCACTGCTGGTCACACCGCTGTCCACGGCCGCACTGACAATTCTGTATCTTGAAGCAAAAAAAAATCCGGCCGCCAAACCTATGAACAAACCCGAGCCGAAGCAGGAAGCCAAAGTTTAGAAAAAAATTAGGCTAAAAAACCGGTTAAAAACCGGTTTTCTGTTTTAAATAACCAGATCTTTTCAATCGCGGCAATATTTGATAATGTATATACGAAAATAATCAAAAAAAGAATAAAATTATGACTAAATATACCGCTATCATAGGCATGGAGGTGCATGTGGAGCTTAAAACCGATAGTAAAATGTTCTGTCGTTGTGCCAACCGGCCGCATGAAGGGCAGCCGAATCAAAATATTTGCGAAATATGCACCGGACAGCCGGGAACACTGCCCGTGCCCAATAAAAAGGCGATTGAGTGGACCGTAAAAATAGGAAAGGCGCTTAATTGTCAAATACGAGAGTTGTCCAAATTTGACCGCAAGCATTATTTCTATCCGGATCTGCCCAAGGCTTACCAAATATCACAATACGATGAACCGATAGCGGAAAACGGCTTTATCAAACTGTATTTTCCTTTGCGGGATAATGTCCGCGATAGCGTTAAAATAGGCATCGCCAGGGTCCATTTGGAAGAAGATACGGCCAAATTGAACCACGACGAAAAATCCACTTTGGTTGATTTTAATCGCGCCGGCACTCCTTTGGTAGAGATAGTAACCAATCCGGACTTTTTGACCGCGCTTGAAGCCAAGACCTATTGTCAAGAATTAAGGCGACTGATGCGCTTTTTAAAAGTTAGCGACGCGGATATGGAAAAAGGACAGATGCGCTGTGAAGCGAATGTATCGGTGCAGCCAAGCGGCAGTTTTGAAATAGTGGGGTCTGAAGTTAAGCCGCTCAAAGGATACAATCTCAGTGCCAAAGTGGAGCTGAAAAATTTAAATTCGTTCAAATCCGTGGAAAAAGCGATTCAATACGAAATAAAAAGACAAATCCGAATGCTGGAAATCGGTGAAAGCTGGGAGCAAGAAACACGCGGCTTTGATGAAAAAAAGCAAATTACGGTCTTGCAAAGAGTGAAAGAGAACGCCCGCGACTATCGCTATTTTCCCGAACCGGATATTCCCCCTTTTCATCCGCTCGCGCTGGCGGCAGATTTGTCTTTGGGCGAACTGCCGCAACAAAAAACGGAGCGTTTCCGAAATGAATATGGTTTTTCACATTCGGACAGCATCATTTTGACGCAAAGCCGACAATGGGCCGATTTTACCGAGGCGGTCATGAGTGAGTTAATTGACTGGCTCTATTCACTCCCGGAAATAAAGGGAGAATCAGATCAGATAAAAGAAAACAAAAAGAATAAGGTGGCCAAACTGGCGGGCGGATGGATGACCAGTAAGCTGAACGGTATTTTGTCTGAAAAAAATATAAATCTATCCGCTATTAAATTCACCGCGGAAAATTTTGCCGAATTAATTGCCTTGATCTACGCCGGCCGAGTGAACTCCACCAATGCCATGAAAATACTTAAGCGGATGGTTGAATCAAAGAAAGATTTGGACCCTACTCACGTGATGGAAGAAAAAGGCTATGGACAAATCTCGGACGAAAAACTGCTATCGCGGTATATTGATCAGATAATTGACGGCTACCCACAACAAGTGAAAGAGTACCGTGCAGGGAAACGAGAAGTACTTAAATTCCTCACCGGCATGGTCATGAAAGCTACTGAAGGCAGCGCCGATCCGCAGGTGGTAAATCAACTTTTTAAGCAAAAATTAAAAAAAATAGCCAAAAATCCTTGTCGGGCGAGAATTTTTAGTTCATAGTATCAATTCTGGTTTTGTAAAGCTTGGCATCTTCGGCGCTAATCCTTCCTCTTTTACTGGCTCTATCTATCTTCACTTTCATTCTGATTCTATCTTTATAGGTTAATTTAGCGTCCTCCACTGATTGATCGGTGGTTTCACGCACCAGCTGATCAAAAAATTGCTTGCCTTGTTTTTTCTCTTCGGCCACTCGTTCGGCCAAGCGACGGCGGGCATAATCATAACGCTTAACATCGGCATCAGGATGGTAGATTGAATCCATGACCGACCTTTTCTGATCCGTTTTTTTTTCCATGGCCCGCGAAATGGACGAAGTTGCCTTTCTATTCCCGCGCAGACGCGAGACCGAAGTCTTGGCTCCGGTATAACCTGCTTTTCTTTTCTCAGCCCGCGAAGCCGATACAGCGACCCGGCCGCGATCGCTTCTATGCCGCAGCGTGGATACGGACAAATCCTGCGCCCTGATAAATCCTCTCGGTCGCTTGAAGGCGGAAACATTTTTTTTGATTGGTGTGACTTTTGAAATTGGTAGAGCCATAATTTGTTATTTATTCAAAAAGTTTGATACCAGCTCATCGGCCTGCTGTAGTGTTTCACACCATATAATTCTATCGTCGCGCTTGAACCAAGCCGCTTGCCTCCTGGCATAACGGCGGGTATCGCGCTTGAGTGTCTTAATCGCTTCATCCAGGGATATTTTGCCTTCAAAATACGGTTTGAACTGGCGATAACCGATTCCGCTCATACTGGGTAAATGCCAACCATATTTTTGCCTGCGCAGCGCTTCCACTTCCTTAAGCAGCCCCATCTTCATCATCTCTTCCACGCGATCATCTATGCGCCTGTCCAATACCTCTTTCGGCACCTTAATGCCAATTTGCAAAATTTCAAACAACGGCTCTCCTTTTTCCCGCAGCTTGGAAAAAGTTTCACCGCTCAGGATGCATACCTCAAGAGCGCGAATAACGCGGCGCTTATTCTCGCGATCGATTTTCTTGGCCGCTCCCTGGTCCATTTTTTCCAGTAATTTCATCAGCTCTTGATTGGTTTTTTCTTCCAAACTTTGACGCAATTTTTTGTTAGGCGGAACGCGCGGAATGCGATAATTGTCCACTATGGACTGAATATACAGTCCGGTGCCGCCGGCGATAATGGGAACTCGGTTATTTTTATAGGCCATTTTGCAGTACTTTAGAGCCTTATCCCTGAACTCGGCCACCGTGAAATGCTTGCCCGGGTCCAAAAAATCAATCAGGTGATGCGGAATATCATCAATATAATAAGTTTTTCTCAGCCCGTTGCGGCGCCATTCGCCCGGTTCTTTGGCCGTGCCGATATCCATTTTCTTATAGATCTGGCGCGAATCAGTGGAAATAATTTCTCCGTGGTATTTTTTGGCTAACTCAATGCTCCAACTGGTTTTACCGCAAGCGGTCGAACCCAAAATTACGATAAGTTTTGGTAATTTTTTTTCTTCTTTCATATATATTATTTGTAAGAATGTCAAGCGTTGTTTACAATTCAGTTGGATAAAAGTAATCA
>CAYSPW010000005.1:0-52606 GCA_964433095.1 uncultured Gammaproteobacteria bacterium
ACACCACAGGCGAAGGCAGCTTGCTAGAAGAAGTCTGACGCTCAGGGACGAAAGCGTGGGTAGCGAACAGGATTAGATACCCTGGTAGTCCACGCCCTAAACGATGCGCACTAGGTATTGGGAGTATCGACCCTCTCAGTGCCGCTTAAAAAAAGCTAACGCGTTAAGTGCGCCGCCTGGGGAGTACGATCGCAAGATTAAAACTCAAAGGAATAGACGGGAACCCGCACAAGCGGTGGATCATGTGGTTTAATTCGATGATACGCGGCGAACCTTACCTGGGCTTGACATATAGCTGCAAGCCTCTGGAAACAGAGGCCGCCTTCGAGGGTGCTATACAGGTGCTGCATGGTTGCCGTCAGCTCGTGCCGTGAGGTGTACCGTTAAGTCGGGTAACGAGCGCAACCCTCGTCTTGTGTTAAACGTACACAAGAGACTGCCTCGGCAACGAGGAGGAAGGTGGGGACGACGTCAAATCAGCATGGCTCTTACGTCCAGGGCGACACACATGATACAATGGCCGTTACAGAGGGTAGCCAAGCCGCGAGGTGGAGCTAATCCCATAAAAACGGTCTCAGTTCGGATTGAAGGCTGCAATTCGCCTTCATGAAGTTGGAATCGCTAGTAAACGCGCATCAGCCACGGCGCGTTGAATACGTTCTCGGGTTTTGTACTCACCGCCCGTCACACCACGAAAGCTGGTAATGCCCGAAGGCTCAATTTTGGGACGAAGGCAGGATCAGTGATCAGGGTGAAGTCGTAACAAGGCATCCGTAGCGGAAGCTGTGGATGGATCACCTCCTTTCTGGAGTTATTCTGTCGGAAGGCAGATAATATCCGTCGACTCTACTATATGTAGAGGGATAGTCCTCTGGTTTTTGTCACATTTGTAGTGTGAACTTTTTTTGAAAAAGATTCCCCTTTGTGGGGGAATTTTTTTCTTGACTTTGGTTCACGGCCTGCGATATAATTGCAAAGCTAGTCACTTAAAAAAATCAATATGTCCGACAACTTAGATCGATTTATAGAAATAGCCAAGAAGACAGGGGATACGCTCATTATTCATGATTCGCGCACCGAAGAAAGCATGGTTGTCTTGCCTTTGGAAGAATACGAAATGTTGGTGGATAATATGCAAGAAGAAGGTTTTTTTGACTTTGATGGAATGGAAGATGAAGATGGAGAACTTGATTTTGAGCAAGAAATGCCATGGCACAGCACGGCTCAGGTATTGGAAGAGCAATATGACAAACAGTCTGCATCGGTTTTTGAAAGAGAAAAAATCCCTGTTGACAAAAAAACCGCGAATCATACCAACGGAAAAACTAAGAGACAAAATAATGAGCAAAAAGGAGATATTACCATGGAAGAATTGGATCAGGCGTCCTGGGAAGGATCCGTTTCGCCCGCTAATCGGTCTTTTCCCTGCAATGAGCAAAATTTTGATGAAATTGAAAGCAATAACTGGGAAGAGGAACCACTGCCTGATGAAGAACCGATATTTTTGGAAGAACCAATCAATTGATTTTTCCCCAAGTTATCCCAAATATGTCTCTTGACGGATTTTGTATATTGATATATAATCAAGGCGCTTAAAAAGCGTCTCTTTTTTAATATAATTTGAGATTAATTAACTAAAATATAATAAATTAAACACCGCTGGGTTACAAAACTATTCCGACCACTCGGAATTAGTGCGGTAAATAGTTAACTAGTATGGCAGATTTTCAAAGAACCAAGCCACACGTTAACGTTGGTACCATCGGTCATGTGGATCATGGTAAAACCACACTAACCGCGGCGATTTTAAAAGTTGCTGAAGCTCATGGTTTGACCGCTCAAACCAAAGGAGTTGACGAGATTGACGCCGCTCCTGAAGAAAAAGAGCGCGGGATTACCATCGCCACCGCTCATGTGGAGTATGAGACGGAAAATCGTCACTATGCTCACGTGGATTGTCCGGGACACGCCGATTACGTAAAAAACATGATTACCGGAGCCGCTCAAATGGATGGAGCTATTCTGGTGGTTTCAGCCGCTGACGGTCCCATGCCTCAGACCAGAGAACATATTTTGCTGGCCAGGCAGGTAGGTGTACCACATATTATCGTATTCTTGAACAAAATTGATCAAGTATCGGATCCGGAATTGGTTGATTTGGTGGAAGAAGAAATCAAAGATCTTCTCAAAAAATATGAATTCCCCGGAGATACCACTCCCATTATCCGTGGATCAGCCTTGAAGGCACTGGAGAATCCGTCCGATGAAGATGTTTCCAAGCCGATTATGGAGTTGCTAAAGACCATGGACGAATATATTCCCGAGCCGGTCAGGGATCTGGACAAGGATTTTTTGATGCCGATTGAAGATGTGTTTTCAATCGAAGGTCGTGGTACGGTGGTAACCGGTCGTATTGAGAGAGGAGTGGTTAAAGTGGGCGAAGAGGTGGAAATTGTCGGCATGGGCGTGGACACGGCCAAGACTACCGTGACCGGCGTAGAGATGTTCAATAAAAGTCTTGACCAAGGACAGGCCGGAGATAATGCCGGAATTTTGTTGCGCGGCACCAAAAAAGACGAAGTGGAGCGCGGTCAGGTATTGGCCAAACCGGGCACCATAACTCCGCATACCGAATTTGAGGCCGAAGTGTATGCTTTGACCAAAGAAGAAGGCGGACGTCATAAACCATTTTTCAAAGGTTACAAACCTCAGTTTTATATCAGAACCACTGATGTTACCGGTGAGGTTACGCTTCCGGAAGGAACCGAAATGGTGATGCCGGGTGACACGGTCAATTTAACCATTAAGCTGATTGTTCCGGTAGCCATGGAAGAAAAAATGAGATTTGCTATTCGCGAGGGCGGCCGAACGGTCGGCGCCGGCGTGGTAACAAAGATTATTAATTAAAGGACAACAAAATAACCCCTGCGCTCAAGAGGCGCGGGGGTTTGGTTCTTTAAACTTTGTGTTAAATTATTATGACAACAAAGAGTAAAACCGAAACAATTGACAATGTGAACGTTAAATCGGTTGAAAACAACAGTGGACAGAAAATACGAATAAAAATCAGGGCATATGATCATAAGATAATCGATCAAGCCACCAAGACGATTATTGAGACGGCCGAAAGAAATAACGCCAAAGTAATCGGACCGGTGCCTTTGCCAACTGAAAAGAACAAATTCAGTGTAAATCGTTCCACTTTTGTTCATAAAACTTCATCCGAGCAGTACGAGATGCGCACGCACAAAAGGTTGATTGATATTATTAATCCTTCTCCAAAAGCGGTTGACGCGTTGATGAATTTGAATTTGCCGAGCGGTGTGGATGTGGAAATAAAAATGAGCTGATTTTTGGACAAGCAATTCCTTGACAGCCCTTTTGAAAAGGTATAAGATATGGCCACTAATTATTTGCTTAAAATTCAGATAAGATCCTCGGGTTTCACGCGAGTGAAAACATCTGAAGGTTATGGTGAATAAAAAGGGAGTTTTTACCAATTTGCGAAAATAATAAGATAAAAACAATATAGCCGACCGTGTAGAGCGGAAAAAGGCTAGAAGGAAATTCTTTAATTGATATTGTGTTCAGTTGGTGTTTCCTTCTAGTTTTTTTCAATAAAAAAATTGGATTGGCCCAAAAAATAACGCCGAATATGAGATTTATTCTAGGAACAAAAAAAGAAATGACGCAGGTTTTCCGCGATGACGGCAAGGTGGTGCCTGTCACCAGAGTCAAAGCCGGACCGTGCGTTATTACACAAGTTAAAATGAACAAAGAAGACGGCAACAGCGCTGTCCAGGTTGGATTTGGCGAACAGAAAATGTTCCGAATGAGTAAACCGCGGCAGGGCCATTTGAAAAAAGTCATTAAAAACAATATCGGCCCGCGCTATTTACGACAAATGAAGATTGAGGATAGTGACAATTTAAATGTTGGCGATGTATTCGCTGTGAACATTTTTCAACCGGGAGAAAAAGTACAGGTAACCGGATACGCAAAAGGAAAAGGATTTCAAGGAGTAGTCAAAAGACATCGTTTTGCCGGTTCTCCGGCCAGCCATGGACACAAAGATCAGTTGCGCATGCCCGGTTCAATCGGTGCTACCGATCCGGCCAGAGTTTTCAAAGGCACCAGAATGGCCGGTCATATGGGGGATAATAAAGTGACGGTCAAGAATTTGGAAATTGTACAAGTCAATCCGGAAGAAAATGAGTTGCTTGTAAAAGGAGCTTTACCCGGAGCTAGGGGAACGTTGTTGATGATCAGCACGGACGAAGGCGAAATTGAAATCAAGCAAGAACAAGTTGAAACCAAGGTGCAAACCGAAGAAGACAAACAAAAACCGATTGAAAAAGAAAATACGGCAAAGGAGATTGATGAAAAAAATAATGAAAATACTGATGAAGAAGAAGCGGTCAGCAGTGACCAAAGCGGCCAAGTTGATCAAAAAGAATCCAAGGACAAACAGTCCGGAGGACAGATTAATCAAGACAAAAAAAAGCAGTCACAAGCGGAAAGCATGCAGCGCGAAAGCGGAGAAAGCAAGATTGACAAAAAGCAAGAAAGTAAACAAGAAGTCCATGCCGTTGAAAAAGATGATGATAAAAAACCGTCGAAGCAAGAATTAAAGGAAGAAAAATAATATGCCGGAAATTAAGATATACAACCAGAGCGGTGAGAAAGCGGGAAATCAGAAGCTGAGCGAGTTTGTGTTTGGCTTGGAACCCAAGCAAGAGTTGATTCATCAAGTATATATAGCCGCGATTGGTAACAGAAGAGAGCCGTGGGCTCATGTCAAAGATAGAAGTGAAGTTAGAGGCGGTGGCAGAAAGCCGTGGCGGCAGAAAGGGACCGGCCGTGCCAGGCACGGTTCTATACGTTCTCCGATTTGGACCGGCGGCGGAGTGACATTTGGACCGCGCAAAACGCGTAACTTTAAAACCAAGATTAATAAAAAGATTAAAAGTAAAGCTGTAAGAATGTGTTTGTCAGACAAGGTGGCGGGCAATAATTTTCTGTTGCTGGAGGATTTTTCAGCCGACGGCAAGACTAAAACCATGGTCGAGTTATTGAAGCGACTGCCGATGGACAAGAGAAATACTTTGATTTTGGTCAAAGACAAGGACGAAAAACTGGCTTTGTCCATTAGAAATTTGAATTGGGTTGGTATTAAGCGAGCTATTGACTTGAATGTGGTGGATCTGTTGCTCAGTCGATATATTCTGGCTGACAAGAACGCGGTACTGGCTTTGGAAAATCGTTTTGAGAAAAAAGATAAAAAATAAAAATATGGGATTATTGGATAAATGGAAAAAAAGAGGCAAGGAAAAGCAGCTGAAAGCGGTTGAAAAGTCGGCTGAGCCTGTTGAATTGAAAAAAGAACAGAGTGCTAAAAAAACGCCGAAAAAAAATATCAAGCCAAAAAAGAGCAAAAAAACCGTGAAAGCGGTTAAAAAAGACGCACAAGGATCGGCCTATAGGGTTTTGGTCAGACCGGTAGTAAGCGAGAAAGCGGCCGGAGCGGAAGCAAGCGGCGTTTATACTTTCGTGGTGGACAAAGACGCCGGCAAAACACAGATCAGCCGGGCTGTGGAACAGGTTTACGGCGTGGCTCCGCAAAAAGTGCGGATTGTTAACATGCAGGGCAAGACGGTCAGATTCGGGCGACAAGTCGGCAGAAGAAGCGATTGGAAAAAAGCGATGGTGACCCTGCCGCGGGGACAAAGCATAAATATTCATGAAGGGGTATAATCAATTTTCACACCGGAATAAAGAAGTTAAAAAGACTATGGCAGTAAAAAAATACAAACCGACAACTCCCGGACGCCGCAAAGCCAGTGTGGAAGATTTTTCTAATATCACAAAAAAAAGACCGGACAGGTCATTGGTGAGACCTTTGCCAAAAAAAGCCGGGCGCAACAACAGTGGCAAAATTACTGTCAGACATCGCGGCGGCGGAGTAAAGAGATTGTACCGATTAGTGGACTTCAAGAGAGAAAATTTTGACCGGCCGGCCGAAGTTAAATCAATTGAATATGATCCAAACCGCGGTCCGCGTGTTGCTTTAGTGGAATATGAAAACAATAGGAAAGCATATATTCTGGCGCCCGAAGGCATTAAAGCTGGTGACAAGGTAATGTCTTCCAAAAACAAGATTGAAGCGCAAATCGGCTGGCGCATGCCGCTCAAGCATATTCCGGTCGGCATGTTCGTGTATAATATTGAATTGACTCCGGGCAAAGGCGGCCAAATAGTGAGAGGTGCCGGCGCGGGCGCGCAGTTGCAAGTATTGGAAGGTAAATATGCTCAATTGAAGCTGCCGTCCGGAGAAGTGAGATTGGTGAACAAAGAATGCATGGCCACCGTAGGAAAAGTGGGAAATCCGGATTACAAGCTGATAAGGCTGGGTAAAGCCGGCAGAAGAAGACTGCTAGGTTGGCGACCGACGGTTAAGGGTAAGAGCATGAATCCTGTGGATCATCCGCACGGCGGCGGTGAAGGTCATTCACCGATCGGGTTACGTGGCGGACCTAAAACCAAATGGGGCAAAAAAGCGCTTGGAGTAAAAACAAGAAACAAGAAGAAGTGGAGCAATAAATTCATTTTATCCCCGCGAAAAAAGAAGAAAAAAAGTAAATAAATATTATGTCAAGAAGTTTAAAAAAAGGGCCCTTTGTTGATGAAAAATTGATGAAAAAAGTTAAAAAAGCGGCTGATTCCGGAGATCGCAAGCCGATCAAAACATGGGCGAGAGCCAGTACAATCACGCCTAAGATGGTAGGAATGACTTTTTTAGTGCATAATGGAAAGGATTTTATCAACGTATTCGTGGAAGAAAACATGGTCGGCCATAAACTGGGAGAATTTTCTCCGACCAGAAAGTTTGTCGGACACGGCGGAAAAATGGCCAAAGAGCAGTCCAAAGAGTAAAAAATATGAAGACGCAGACCAAAGCAAAATTGAGATATTTGAGAATGGGGCCGCGTAAGGTGCGCTTGCTGGTTGATATTATTCGCGGCATGAAGGTGGCCGAGGCCAGAATACAGCTTGCCTTTTCTAAGAAAAATGCGGCCAGGCCGTTGTTGAAGCTGCTTGAATCAGCCGTGGCCAATGCCAAGCATAACCATGAAATGATCGAAGACGGTTTGATTATTAAGGAAGCGTTTGTGGACGGCGGTCCGGTATTGAAGCGCTGGATGCCAAGAGCAATGGGCAGGGCCACTCCAATCAGAAAGAGAACTTCGCACGTTACTTTGGTTTTGGAAGGGGAGATCAATAAAAAGGCTGAAAAGGTAAAAAAAGACAAGAACAAGGACAAGAGCAAGAAAGAAAAAAAATCCGCAGAGGGTAAAAGCGGCAAAGAAAGCGTTTCGGACAACAAAGAGGCAAAAAAAATTCGGCCGGACGCGGAACAGCAAACAAAGCGAGATGATACCGCAAAAAGACGATCGGAAAAGAAAGCAAAAAAAGGTAAAAAAGACGGTAAAAAGAAAATAGATAAAAAAGAGGATAAATAAATATATTATGGGACATAAAGTACATCCGAAAATTCACAGAATGCAGGTAATATATTCTTGGGATTCAAAATGGTTTTCCAAAGATAAATATGCCAAGTATGCCAAGCAGGATATTCATATCCGTGAATTTTTGATGAAAAAATTCAAGGATGCGCATATAGATGCTATCGGCATTGAAAGAGGTCCCAAGAACATGAAGATAACCATATACGCGGCCAAACCAGGGTTTATCATCGGCCGCGGCGGGCAGGGATTGGAAATGGTGCGCAAGCATATTGAAAGAAAGTTTTTACAGATGTCGCTTAAGGTAAAATTAAACATTAAAGAGGTAAAATCACCATCTACTTCCGCGGCCGTGGTGGCGCAGAGTTTGGCATCTGAAATTGAAAGAAGAATTCCTTTCAGAAGAGTGATGAAGCAAGGAATTGATCGAGTGATGAAAGCGGGGGCCAAGGGAGTGAAAATTATGATGTCCGGGCGTCTGAACGGTGTGGAAATCGCCCGTACGGAAGTACTGTCCGCCGGCACCGTGCCTTTGATTACTTTGAGAAGCGACGTTGATTACGCTTTCGTTGAAGCGTACACTATTTACGGAAAGATAGGCATTAAAGTTTGGATTTGCCAGGGAGAAGTATTTGGCAGAAAAGATAAGTTTGGCGATAACGAAGAAACTAATACAAAAAAAAAGAAAAGCAAATAAAGTATGCTGATACCAAAGAAAGTAAAACACAGAAAATGGCATAAACCCCGCCGATCAAACACCGGCGTGGCCACCCGCACCAATAGCGTGGATTTCGGCACTTACGGTATTTGCGCGCAGTCCCACGGTTGGCTCAGCTCCAGACAGATTGAAGCGGCGAGAAGAGTGATGACCAGATATGTCAGGCGCGGTGGAAAAATATGGATTCGCGTATTTCCGGATAGGCCGGTTACCAGAAAAGGAAATGAACTGCCCATGGGCGGAGGTAAAGGCGCTCCGGATCATTATGTTTGCACGGTCAAGCCGGGAATGGTATTGTTTGAAATGGCCGGAATTACGGAAGAAAAGGCCAGAGCAGCGATGATTTCGGCCGGTCATAAGCTGCCGGTTAAAATAAAGTTCGTCACTAAGAATTAATTTTGCGCTATGGATTTTGATGAGTTGAAATACAAAACCGAAAAAGAATTGCGCGGCTTGCTGGCCGAAAAAAGAGATTTGGCGCGCGAGTTGAGATTTAAAGCCAGCGAAAGACAGCTGAAGGACGCTAGCAAGATCAAGCGGGTCAGAAAAGACGTGGCCAGAATTTTAACCATGCTTGAGATGAGAAAGAGCGGACATGCCAAGCAGGTTAAGGTGGAGCAAGAAGAGAAAATAACCAAGTAATATGGATAAAAAAAATAATAACGACAAAGAAAAAAAGACAGTAATCAGTCGGCAATTTACCGGGGAAGTTACCAGTGACAATGAAAACAAGACTATACATGTCTCGGTAGGCGTGTTGAAAGTGCACCCCAAATACAAAAAGCAGTACCGAATAAACAAAAAATACGCGGTTCATGATGAAAAGGAACAGGCCAAAACGGGAGATAAGGTTGTGTTTAGGGAATGCCGGCCGCTAAGCAGGACAAAAAGATGGCGCCTGGTCAAAGTGATTGAAAAAGCATCTTAATTAAAAAATTAGATATGATTCAGCATAGATCGATATTAAAAGTTGCAGACAATAGCGGAGCTAAAAAACTCATGTGTATTAGAGTTTTAGGTGGATACAAAAAAAGATACGCCAAGATCGGAGACGTGGTGACTTGTTCCGTTAAGGAAGCCGTTCCGCGCGGGACGGTGAAAAAAGGCGAAGTGGTAAGAGCGGTAATTGTCAGAACCAAGAAAGAAACCAGGCGGCCGGACGGTACGTATATCAGGTTTGATGAAAACGCGGCTGTAATAATAGACAAGGACAGTAGAGAGCTTAAGGGCACTCGTATATTCGGGCCGGTGGCCAGGGAACTAAGAGCAAAAAATTTCAGAAAAATCGTATCGCTGGCTCCGGAAGTGCTTTAATAATTAACAATCAGGCAAAATCTGAAATATGAAGATTAAAACAGGCGACAATGTAAAAGTATTAATAGGTAAAGACCGCGGTAAGACCGGCAAGGTTATTCAGGTTATTGCTGACAAAAAAAGTAATCAGGTTTTTGTAGTGGTTGAAGGAATCAACAAATTAAAAAAGCACATGAAGGGCGGTCGTTCCGGAGAAAAAGGACAAATTATTGAATTGCCGGCGCCGATACACGTTTCCAATGTGATGTTGATAGAACCGAAAACAAATCAAGCCACTCGTGTCGGATATAAAAAAGAGGGCAAGGATAAAAAAAGACTTTCCAAAAGGAACGGGGAAATAATTGATTAATAGAGCGATTATGAAATCAAGATTATTTGAGAAATACAAAGAAAAAGTGACTCCGGCTTTGCGGGAAGAGTTTGATTACAAAAATATGATGCGGGTTCCCAGACTGGAAAAAGTTGTAGTCAATGTCGGCTATGGCCGTCATGCTAAAGATAAAGCATACATTGAAAATGTGGAAAAAACGCTGGAGTTGATTACCGGCCAAAGACCGATCCGCAAAAAGGCGAAAAAGTCAATTTCAAATTTCAAAATCAGACAAGGAGACGAAGTCGGTTCTTCGGTCACTTTGCGCGGCAAGAAAATGTATGATTTTTTGGATAAACTGATCAGCGTGACTCTGCCTCGCGTGAGAGATTTCAGAGGTATAAATCCGAACAGTTTTGATAAGCAAGGCAACTACACCATCGGCTTTAAAGAGAATTTGGCCTTTCCGGAGATTAACGTGGACGCGGTGGAAAACGTGCATGGATTGGAAGTGGTGATTTGCACTACCGCACAAAGCAAGGAAGAAGCTATGCCGTTACTGGAAAAGCTTGGGTTCCCTTTTAGAAAAAAATAACTTAACTATTTATGGCTACCAAGGCACAAATTGAAAAATCAAAAAGAAAACCAAAATATTCCACCCGAATTGTTAGACGATGCTGGAGATGCGGACGCAAGAGAGGTTTCATACGCAAATTCGGACTGTGTCGAATTTGTTTCAGAGAGCTGGCCAATCAGGGAAAGCTGCCCGGAGTAAGAAAGTCCAGTTGGTAAATATATTTAAAAGATAAAATAATCAAAATTATGATGACCGATCCAATAGCTGACATGTTAACACGCATTAGAAACGCTCAGGCTGTGCGCAAGTCTTCGGTTGCGGTGCCTTTTTCCAAATTAAAGAAAAATATTGCCGATATTTTAAGTGAACAAGGCTATGTGGGCAAAGTGGAAAGAAAGGAACAAAAACCGCAGAATATTTTGGTTATAAGGCTTAAATATAATGGAAAAAAACCTGCTATTTCATATATTCAGCGCGAAAGCAAGCCGGGACATAGGATTTACGCCGGGGCCGATCAAGTGCCGAAAGTGTTGAACGGCTACGGGATTACCATATTATCTACTTCGCGTGGCCTTATGACCGGCAGACAAGCCGAAAAACAAGGCATTGGCGGGGAAGTGATTTGTTCGCTTTATTAACTAATTTATCATATGTCCAGAATTGGAAAACATACAATTCAAATTCCTTCGGAAGTAACGGTGGAGCTTAAAGATGGGCAAATCAAAGTGAAGGGCCCGAAAGGAGAATTGAAACGAGACATACACCCTTTGGTCATGGTTGAGATTAATGATCAAGAAATTAATGTCAAAGTGACTAATGAAGAGGACAAAAAGGAAAGATCGTTATGGGGTACGTTCGGGTCGCATATCAAAAATATGGTACAAGGTGTGAGTGAAGGATTTGGGAAGCAATTGGAAGTGAACGGTGTTGGCTACAAAGTTGCTCTGCAGGGAAAAGATTTAAAGCTGGATGTCGGTTATTCGCATCCGGTGATTTACAAGGTGCCGGAACAAGTGCGGGCCGGTGTGGAAAAGAATCAAATCATTTTGGAGAGCGCGGATAAGGAAATTCTTGGCCGAGTGGCTGCTGAAATTCGTTCCATCAAAAAGCCGGAACCATACAAAGGCAAAGGTATTAAATATACGGATGAAGTGATTAGAAGAAAAGCGGGCAAGGCCGCTAAAACCGCCGCTTAATTAAACGAATCATTATGGCAACAGATAAAATAAAGGAAAAAAGAAAAAAATTTAAGCTGCGCCAGCGTCGGTCAAGAGCGGGTATGGTTGGCACGGCCGAAAGACCGCGTCTGAGCGTGCACCGCAGCTTGAACGGACTTTATCTCCAGCTGATAGACGATCAGAACATGAAAACGCTTTTTAGCGTGAATTCAAAAAAAGATTTGACTAAAAAATCAGATGCCGGAGAGCGGCAGGCAAAAATAGCGCAAGCATATCTGCTCGGTAAAGCGTTGGCCGAAAAAGCGGTTAAAGGCGGCATCAGCCGGATTGTTTTTGACAGATCAGGCCACAAGTACCATGGTCGTGTGAGAGCGGCAGCCGAAGGAACGCGTGACGGCGGATTAAATTTTTAAGATAAATTATTATGGTACAGCACAAAGGCAGAGGCAAATTCAAGAGGAAACGCGAAAAACCGGAGTTTGATCAACAGATCGTTGATTTGGCGCGCGTTACCAGAGTGACCAAGGGCGGTAAACAGCTCAGCTTTCGCGCCTGCGTAGTGATTGGCGATCGTAAAGGCAGGGTTGGTTTTGGTATTGATAAAGGAAAAGACGTACAAGGCGCGGTTGAAAAAGCGCTAAATCGAGCCAAAAAGAATTTAATCAGAGTACCGATTGTCAACCAGACCATACCGCACAGAGTAGATGCCAAATATGGCGCGGCCAAAGTGATGATTAAGCCGGCGCCAAAAGGGTCGGGCGTGATCGCCGGCAGTTCCGTGCGCACCGTGCTGGAATTGGCCGGGATAGCCAATGCTTCGGCCAAGATTCTAGGCAAAACCAATAACAAGATAAATAATGTTAAAGCCGCTTTTGTATGCCTGCAGTCTTTTTTGTCAAAAGCCAAGGAAAAAGTCAGTATCAGTCAACGTAAAGAAAGTTTAAAGCGCGAGAGTAGAATTAATAAAGACAAGATAAAAATGGTGGAGCAAAAAACGGAAAAGAAAAATAATTTAAAAAAAGACGATAAAGTAAATTAAGGCTATTATGACAGTTGAATTACATAAAATCAAATCATCGCCGAGCAGAAAAACAAGAAAAAAAAGAGTGGGGCGCGGTAATGCTTCGGGCAAAGGTACTTATGCCGGACGGGGCTTGAAAGGTCAGCGCGCCAGATCCGGAGGTAAGAGCGGAACAAAGCTGCGCGGTTTTAAGCAATCTTTGCAAAAAATACCCAAAGTAAAAGGCTTTAAAAGTTTAAAACCAAAGCGCGAAACGGTTAGTTTGGAAAAGTTGAATAAATATTTTACCGACGGAGGTTTGGTTACTCCCGCTATTTTGAAGAAAAAAGGCCTGATCAGCCGGCCGCGAAACGGAGTAAAGATTGTTGGCAGCGGCAAATTGGACAAAAAATTAACCATCAAGGGTTGTATTGCTAGCAAAAAAGCGGTAGAATTAATTGAGAAAAAAGGTGGAAAAATAATATATTAAAATTTTGTCCGTATTTAAGTAACTTGTTTTTTTCCGGTCTTTTATGTGGGAAAAGTTTAGAAGAATTTTAAAAATAAAAGATTTGCGCAATCGCATCCTCTTTGTTTTGGGGATGCTTGTTATTTTCAGGGCGGCGGCACATGTACCGATACCGGGCGTAAACGTGGAGAATCTGCGTCGATTTTTGGAAGGCAATCAAATACTGGGCTTGTTGAATATATTTTCCGGCGGCACCATGGAAAATTTTTCCGTGGTCATGCTCGGCGTGGCGCCATACATCACCGCTTCCATTATTTTTCAGCTATTGACCATGGTGGTGCCCAAATTGGAAGAGCTGCAAAAAGAGGGGGAGTCGGGACAGCAGAAGATCAGCATGTATACAAGGCTGGCTACCGTGCCGCTTGCGGTTATGCAGGCTTTTGCCATGATCAAGCTTTTGAATCAATCGCAGTTTGATATCCTTGGCATTCTGGATCCCTTCAAGCTCGCTTCCATTATCATTACCATTACGGCCGGCACAATATTTTTAATGTGGATCGGAGAATTGATCAGTGAAAAAGGAGTGGGCAACGGCATATCATTGCTCATTTTTGCCGGCATCATCGCCGCTCTTCCGGGAGCGGTGCAAAACGCGATCGTTAATTATAATCCGGCGGATTTGTACACATATATTTTGTTTATGGCCGTGGCCATCATTACGGTTGTGGCCGTGGTAATAATTTCCGAAGGGCAGCGCAATATTCCGATCAGCTATGCCAAACAGATCAGGGGAAGCCGCATCGGCGGTGGCGCCAAGAGCCACTTGCCACTCAGGGTAAACATGGCCGGTGTTATACCGATCATTTTTGCCATTTCCATTGTGATAGTTCCATCCATGGTGGCTCAGTTTTTTGTCAATAGTGGCGGATTGACCGGAGCCGCAGCCAATGGCGTGGTAAATCTGTTCGCCAATCAAATATTTTACGGCGTGCTGTATTTTTTATTGGTTTTCGGTTTTACATATTTCTATACGGCGGTAATTTTCCATCCGCAAAAAATTGCCGAGAATTTACAAAGGCAAGGCGCGTTCATACCAGGCATAAGACCGGGAAGACAGACCGAGCAATATCTGCAGAAAACAATGAACAGGCTGGTATTTGTCGGCGCGCTGTTTTTAGGCCTTATTGCCGTGCTACCTCTTATGTTGCAGGCCGTCACTCAATCGCAGTCACTGGTGATCGGCGGTACCAGTCTGCTAATTGTGGTGAGCGTAGCCATCGAAAGCGCCAAGCAAATTGACGCGCAGATTACCATGCATGAATACGATCGGGTGTAATCTTTTACTAAAGAAAAATTTTTATGAAGAAAATAGTTATTTTGTTGGGTGCTCCCGGTTCGGGAAAGGGAACACAAGCCAAGATTATTGCTTCCAAATACGATTATACTCATATTTCCACCGGAGATCTTTTGCGTGGTTTGGAGCAAGATTCTGATGTCGATCCGCAAGATAAAGCCATGCTTGAAAACATGAAAACCGGCAAATTAGTGCCGGACGATCTGGTTTACAAATTGGCGTTTGAAAAAATCAGAGCCGGTTTGACTTCAGGACGGGGGGTGGTACTGGATGGTGCTATTAGGAATGTTACACAGGCGGAAAAATACCAAGAATTTTTTGAACAGCTCGGCTATGCCGATGAGGTGTCGGTATTGGAAATCAGAATTTCCGATCAGACCAGCTTCAATCGTCTGGCCAAGCGCAAAGTATGCGAAAGATGCGGATATATTATGCCTTACAGTCCGGAAACCGAGAATTTGAAAAATTGCCCTCATTGTACGGGCAGGCTGAAAAGCAGACAAGACGACAAGCCGGAAATAATTAAAAAAAGAATCCGCGAGCAGGGCAACCAAGCACTGGCTCCATTGGTTAAGTTTTATCGGGATAAAGGATTGTTGCGGGTAATTGACGGTGAACGGTCCATTTCTCAAGTGGAAAAAGAGGTTGAGAAAAAATTGGAAAACGTTTAATAAATTAATTTCTTACCTGGTTATTAAAGCCCATTCCTGAGGAATGGGCTTTTCTTTTCAACTAGATCAGGGATTCTTCCCAGCCGAGCAGTCGAAACAACTCGAATATTCCTTTAATGATTAGTCCGGCCAGTAATTGGTGCAAAGAACTCATTTGATCCTCCTTTCTTTAATTCAACCCCCTTGTTTTTTTAAACCGCAGAAACCTGTCTTCACGGATTGATTGTCTGGCTTGCGTCATCAACTCTGTTAAAAAGAATAAATTATGAATGGTGGCCAAACGGTAAGCAAGCAGCTCGCCGGCGTTGAATAAATGATGGATATAGCTTCTGGAAAAATTGGAACAGCTGTAGCAGCCGCAGTGAGGATCGACCGGCCGGCCGTCTTTTTTAAATTTCGCGTTTGTAATATTTATTTTCATTTTTTTGGATAATCTCGGCTCTACGAACAGAGTGCCGTTTCTGGCGATTCTGCTCGGAGATACGCAGTCAAACATGTCCACTCCTCTTTCAATCATCTGCAGTAAATCGGTGGGTGAATTACCAACGCCCATGGTGTAGAGCGGCTTTTGTTTGGGCACAAGCGGTGTTATCCAATCCAGTATTTTTTTTGTGTTTTCCATATCATGGCCGATTGATTCGCCGCCAACGGCAATGCCATCGAAGTCAAGTTCGGATATGAAGCGGGCCGATTGCCGGCGCAAGTCGCGGAAGCGTGAACCTTGTATTATGCCGAACAGATATTGGCGGTAGCCATGATGTTTTTTGTTCTTGTCATGTTCTAGCAAACAGCGTTCGGCCCAGCCGTGAGTTCTATCCATTGCCGCGATAGCGTATGGTTTATCAATTTTATCGGGCGCGCATTCGTCAAATGCCATAATTATGTCAGCACCGATTTTGTGTTGCATTCTAATGGCGCTCTCCGGAGTAAAGCGGTGCGTGGAGCCGTCAATATGTGATTTAAAGCTGACCCCGTTTTTGTCAATTTTAACCAAGCTTCCTTGCTGTTCGTTGTTTTTTGAACGAATTACACGCTTGGATTGCCCTAGAGAAAACACCTGAAACCCACCGCTATCGGTCAGTATCGGCTTGTTCCAGTTCATGAATTTATGTAAGCCGCGAAAATTGTTAATGATTTTTTCTCCCGGGCGCAAATGCAGGTGGTAAGTATTCGCCAAAATAATTTGCGCTTGAATGTCACGCAGGTCATTGCCGTCCAAGCTTTTGACAGTCGCTTGGGTGCCCACCGGCATAAAAACCGGCGTTTCAATATTTCCGTGTTCGGTATGAATAATGCCGCATCTGGCAGAGCACCGGCTTGATTTATGTTTAATGGAAAAAAAATTCATAAGATTTGTACTGCAATTTTAGCTTATTTTGCCAAACTAATCAATATTCGCTAAACTAACAAAAAATGAGAAATATGATAGATTTCAAAAAACAACTCAACCGGCAACAATACAGGGTGGTAAATCAAGGCGACGGTCCTTGTCTGGTTCTGGCCGGTGCCGGTAGCGGCAAGACCAGGGTGATTACCTACCGAGTGGCCTATTTACTTCAAAACGGCCTGTCGGCGGGAAATATATTGTTGGTAACATTCACCAATAAAGCGGCCGCGGAAATGATTGAACGAGTCCAGACGCTGACCGGTGGTAAAATACGCCTGCCATGGTCCGGCACTTTTCATCATATCGGGTATAGTATCTTGAGGCGCTATGCTCCGGTTTTAGGCTATCGGCGTAATTTTTCAATTTTAGATTCTCAAGACAGTCGTGATTTGTTGAAAATATGCCTTAAGCTGGAAGGGATAGACAGAACACAAAGACGTTTTCCATCGGACAAAATTATACAAAACATCTTAAGTTATGCCAGAAACGCGGAAATTTCCATAACCGATGTTTTGGAGGTCAAATATCCCAAATGGCTGGATTTTTCCGATTCCATCTCCAGAATCGGGCAAGAATATGGCAAGCGGAAAAAACAGGCCAATGCCATGGATTTTGATGACTTGCTTGTTAATTTGTACATACTTTTGCTTAAGTCATCCGGTGTCAGAGAAAAATTCGCTCGTCGGTTTGAATATGTCTTGGTGGACGAATACCAAGATACCAACAAAATTCAAGCCTCTATCATTAATCTATTTTCTTGTTATCACCATAATCTTTTGGTGGTGGGCGATGACGCACAAAGCATTTATTCATTCCGTGCCGCCAATATTCAAAATATCCTTGATTTTGAAAAAAAATACCCCCGCGCAAGAATTTTCAAGCTGGAAACCAATTATCGCTCCACACCGGAAATATTATCCGTGGCCAATCAAGTAATTTCCAATAACCGCAATCAGTATGAAAAAAATTTGAAAAGCGTGATCCGGCCTTTTGTCCGTCCGGAAGTGAAAGCTTTTGCCGACCAAAACGAAGAAGCGGAATTTGTGGCCGAGCGCGTTCTGGAGCTGCGGGACGAGGGCGTGGATTTGAATTCTATAGCGGTTTTGTTCAGGGCCGCTTTTCATTCCCAGGCTTTGGAAATGGAGTTATCCAAAAGAGATATACCGTACGATTATCGGGGCGGGGTACGCTTTTTTGAGCGCGCTCACATCAAAGATGTATTATCCTATCTTAGAATACTAAATAATAAACAGGACGCAATCGCTTGGAGTAGAATTTTAAACATGCAGACCGGAATCGGGCCGGTGGGAGCGGAAAATATCATGGAAAAAATCAAACAAATGGTTAATATTGACGATATTGCGGAGTTCTTGGGAGCGCGAGCGCAAATTGGGTGGAATAATTTTTTGCAAATTTGGCGGCGGCTTGAAAAAAAGAGTAAAGACGAGGAAGAAAAGCCGGCCGATCTGGTGGAGGCCATGCTGGAATCAAAATACGTGGATTATCTTGAATCTGAATATCCGGATTACCGGGAAAGAATACAAGACATTGAACAGCTGGCCGTTTTTGCCCGACTACAAAAAAATCTTAATTCTTTTTTGGCCCAAGCCAGTCTGCAGGAAAGCTACGCTTCCAATCAAGTAAAATCCGATTCCAGTCATTGTGATAAAGAAAAAATCATCCTCTCCACCGTTCACCAGGCCAAAGGATTGGAATGGGAAGCGGTTTTTCTAATCAATTTGGCGGCCGGACAGTTTCCCAATGAAAGAGCGCGTCAAGAAGGCGGACTGGAAGAAGAACGCCGTCTATTCTACGTTGCCATCACCAGGGCGAAAAAATATCTGCATTTGACCTATCCGATCGTGGGGGGAGTAAGCGGCTATCCGCAGGGACAGAGTTTGTTTTTGGAGGAACTGTCGTCCGATTTGATTGACAGCTATGAACTCGGAGAAGAAACCGTATTCTCTGATCCGAGCGACGATGTGGACGATATTGTTTATGAGCCGATTGATCAACAAAAAAAAGGATTTTTAAAAAGTATCGACCGGCTTTGAATCATCGGTTGACTAGTTGTTGAATTTTGAATATAATGGGGCAAACTTGTTAATAATTAATTTTATTTGCTTATGGATTTTGTAGGAGTACGTGAAAAAAGTTTACTCATACTGAAGCCGGACGCCGTACAAAGGGGTTTGGTCGGCGAGATTTTAAAGAGGTTGGAAATGAAAGGTTTGAAGATTGTCGGACTAAAAATGATGATACTGGATACGGAAAAGTTGAGGGAGCATTACGCTCATCATGTTGAAAAACCGTTTTATCCGAGATTGGAAGGTTTCATGAAATCATCGCCTGTGGTGGCGGTATGCGCCGAAGGTAAAAACGCGGTAGCGGCCATTCGCTTGATTGCCGGGGTGACTCATGCCGGCGAGGCCGATGGCGGAACCATACGGGGAGATTTGGCCATGGGGATGTGCAATGTGGTACACTGCTCGGATTCGGTGGAAACGGCCAAAGCCGAAGTGGACAGATTTTTTTCCGGAAATGAAATATTCGATTATGACAAAACCGAGTTTATGCATGTATACATGGAAGATGAGAGGGAGTAGCAGTAAAAAAATGAAAGAAGGGCTCGCCGCGAAGGCGGGCTTTATTGTGGATAAATCTGTTGACACTATGTTAATGTTTTAGTACAGTAAAACAATAGAATATATATGCATAAATTAATCGTCACAATCAAGCATCTGCCGTTTAACCTTTCGTGGAAGGTCGGTTTTAGGTTGTTCGTATTGATCGCATCCATTTATCCGACATTAGGGATGGTCTATGCGTATAAGCAAATGAAGACATGAGAATAAAATATTAGTCTTGAACGCGACAAACCATCCACCGGATAAATGTGGATGGTTTTTTTAAAAGGTTTTAAATGTTTAATTATCCTTTGCTGACAGTAAATATTGTCAGGAGAGGGGAATTAAAAAATTGCGAACGGCAAGTTCTTTTGACAAGGAGGTTAAACATGTCTATCAGACGGGGAGCTTACCAAGTATGGTCCGAACAGATTGATCAATTTAAAAATAGAATTGATCATTGTGAAGACTGTTTGTTGCGGGCATGGGAAGAGGGTGATAAAAATATCGCCCGGCAGCTGGAACACCGGTTGCGGACCTTGGAAGCCGGGAAGGAAGCCGTCTATTTCTCCATGGAGAATACGATCGGTTCCACATAAGCCCTTCAGTGAAAAAGGCGCAGTCGCCTTTGAACTGGAGGGCCTGCGCAACTTGCATAAAACCGGCTATTGTTATACAATCCGTTGTATGCAAATTGCGCGGCATGAAAAATATCGCACAATTTAGCTATTAATTCAATGATAAAAAAATAAATTATGGCCGAATCCAGGCATAAGAAGATTTATATAATTCAATTTAGAACCGACGCTTCGCTAAAGCATGAACAGGACTGTTATGTGGAAGAATTGGAGGGCAAGAATATTGAACCGGCTTTCATTAACGCCGTGGCCGGAGAATTGCCGGAAACCGTGCCCGACGACGCCGTCGCCATCATAATGGGCGGAAGCGGACAATATTATTTAAGTGAACAAGAAATTGTGAATAAAAAATGGATACGAGATACCATAGAATTTGCCGATCAAGTAATAAATAAAGAGATTCCATTACTAGGTGTCTGCTATGGCGGACATTTGCTTTCTTACCTGCAAGGAGCGGATTTGACTGATGATGAAACCACGCGGGAAGTGGGCACTTTCAAGCTAACACTTTTGCCGGACGCGGCTCGCGATCCGCTCTTTTCCCGACTTGAACATACTTTTAAAGCGCAGTTGGGGCATAAAACCACGCCGATCAATTTGCCCGCGCGTCTGGCGCGCCTCGCTCGCAGCGAGCGCGTGGCATGCCAAGCTTTCCGAGTGGGGGATAAGCCGGCCTGGGCCGTAATGTTCCATCCCGAGCTTAACCAAGAACGCATGAGGACAAGATTGAATCTTTTTCCCGAGTACGTTCCCAAAGGGATGACTTTGGAAGAATTGCTTAAAGATTTTGAGGATACGCCGGAAGCGGCCAAATTACTGCAATTGTTTGTGGATTATGCCATCGGTCGGGCTGACAAAAAAACATCGGCCATGGAAGCGGAGATTGAACTGTCTGTGGTTCATTAAAAAACTGTCTTACCCGTTTAGGGATTAATTAAAAAAATTAATTTTTGTACGGGCAAGACAACACAATAACGGATTAATCGTGCCATGGAGGTGCAAATGTATACGATCCAAGAACTGGAGAAACTAATTCAGGGATTCGAATTCAAAGAAAGGAGAGAACGAAAAATCGGGATTGAAGATGAGATTCCGATTGTGAGAGCGGATGGATCGCCGGGCGACATGCTGCCGGTGCTTTTATCTCTGGTTGAAAAGAAAGGTTGGCAGCCTCAACTTGATGATGTCACTTTGGCGGTGGTAGGCGCTTCGCATCCTGATTATGGCGTTGTTACCACCGACGCCGGCAGTTCCATTATGGAGTGGGCGTCGCCGGTCAATGCCAGCTTGTTTTGTTTGGCCGAAGGCAGAGCCAAAGTGATTCAAAAGATCAATGCCCTAACCCATGACGAGCCGCAATTTTTGCTTGGCACCGGCCGCCATCCTTTGCTTAAAGGTTCGGCTGCGCACTGGGCGCCCAAAGGGCGTTACAAAGTGTTGACCGAAGCGGTGGGTACCAAAGTACACGTGGCCACGGAAATGGCCTCACAGCAAGTAACCATTGATGGTCTGGACGCGGCCGACAGCATCAAGCTGCTGGATGATTTTTTGGCTATTTCACCCTTACTGAACGCCTTGACGGCCAATTCATCGGTTTATCACGGACGAGTACACCCCGCCAAATTGGCTTCACGGCAGCTGGCCTGGCGCAAGCTGGCCGCCGAAAGAACAGGCATTCCGGATCAGCCTTACCGGTCGTTTGAAAAGCTGGCCCGGCGGCTTTGGAACAGCGTCTACTTGTTCCGTCATGCCGGAGCAGGAAAATACGAAGCGGTAAAGGCGATTTTTGGTGATTATCTCACCAACGGAGCGCGGGGCGAACTGAGCGCGCACCTGTTGGTGCATGAAGGCTGTATGTGGGAAGACGCCCGTTGGCGGTTCAAGATTGGAGCGGTGGAAATGCGTCAGTGCTGCCAGCAGCCGAAAGAAGCCGGCATGGCCGTTCCGGCGTTGATGTTCGGACTGGCTGAGAATCGGTCCGATCGCGAGACGCTGGTTGCACAATTCGGCTGGGATAAATGGCGGCAAGCGCGTGACCAGGCCGCTCGTTTCGGCATGTATGCGAAGGTCGGAAACGTACCGATTAAACATTTGCTTAAGCAGATGCTGATCATATCCGAATCCGGTCTCAAGTCGCGACGTTTGAAAGAGGAGGTTTTGCTCGAACCGCTGTTCGAGCGCTTGCAGCGCGGTAGTCCACCGGCTCTTAACCAGATCAAGGCCTTTAAGTACGGCGGCATTACCGGCTTGATAAAAAAATTCGCTCTTTACTGACCCTGAACAAAGGGTTTTTGGCCAGTCCGCTCGGATTGGCTTTTTTTATTCATTCATTACACACAGTCGTGACAAATTTGATTTGACAAGCAATAAATTATTGGTATAATACAATCACCTGTTAATTAAAAAACGGCAATATCTCATTCGCTGAAATCGTCATCATGGGAAACTCAAATTACTTTGGCTCGTGGGCCAAAGTTGCGGTTACCCACCTAGTAAATTAGGAATGGCGATATAGTCGTTTTTTTAGATAGGTAAACAAAAACCTCCGTTTTCCGGAGGCTTTTGTGTTTTGGTCGGGATACCGGGACTTGAACCCGGAATTTCACGCACCCGAAGCGTGCGCCTTAGCCAATTAGGCCATATCCCGTTGGATATGCTTTGCGAAAAAGAAATATTGATTATTTAAAAATTTTGTCGTATTTATGTTCAATATATATATTAATTCGGCAAAGCATATTGTTGTCCGTAAAAGAACAAAAAAAAGTTTAACTTTTGCATTTTTGGCGGTACCCCGGTGAACTTGTCCGTGATTATCCATCTCCCTTTCTTTCCAACCGGCAAAAACTTCTTTCCATGTCGTCTTTTTGACAAATTTCATATTTTGCCTCCTATATTTTCGTTAATTTTTCAGTTTGGCCCTTTATGGCATTGTCGGGATGACTGGACTTGAACCAGCGGCCTCACGCACCCCATGCGCGCGCTCTACCAACTGAGCTACACCCCGGTTGCCTTTATTATATCCTCTTTTTAAAAGCAATGAAAATGAATCGCAAAATTAAGCTGTCTGGCCGATCTTTTTTACTTTGGTTCTCAAGCAAGTGGTGCAAATTTTTTTCCCTTTGATTTTTTGCAGATTAGCCTTTTGCGTTTTCAATGTTTTTATTTTGGAGTGGCTTCTGGAGGCTGATTTTTTTGGCCCTTTGCCGCAAATCTCGCATTTTCTTGACATATTGTTTTGTTTTGTTATTGCTAAAGTTTAATATGGTTCAATTTAGCTCATTTTTGACCAATTCTACTATTCACTGTATACTTATATGAGCGTCAAAATTATATCTTTTTAATTGGTTTTTGTCAATATTTTATGGAATTTATCCCTTTGCTGTTTTTTTTCATAATCATCATTCCTTCGGCCATACTACACGAATACGCCCATGGTTGGATGGCTGACCAGCTCGGCGATCCGACCGCCAAGTATGCCGGTCGATTGAGCTTAAACCCCAAAGTACATGTTGATCCGTGGGGCACTTTGCTGATGCCGCTCATCTTGTTTTTAATAACCGGCGGCAGATTTTTATTCGCCTATGCCAAGCCGGTGCCGTATAATCCATATAATTTAAAGAATCAGAAATGGGGACCTGCCTTGGTGGCGGTGGCCGGCCCGGCCTCCAATTTAATTTTGGCCTTAATATTCGGCACATTATTGCGGCTTATGCCGGTTTCCGCTTTGACTGACCTGCTGTCAATAATAGTATATGCCAACGTACTTCTCGCGGTATTTAATTTGGTCCCCATTCCGCCACTTGATGGTTCAAAGATATTGTATGCTTTTTTGCCGGATTCCATGCAACATGTTAAGGTCTTTCTGGAACAATACGGATTTTTTATCCTTTTAATATTCATCTTGTTCGCTTTTGAGCTGATCATTCCGATTATTTCATATATTTACCAGCTTTTTACTGGCGGAGTCGGTTTTTTTTAGCTATTGACAATTAATTAAATTTTTGTTAATATTAATATCACTCAAATTTTTGCGCAAAATTAAGCCGAATTTGAACGGAGTAATCCTTGCCGATCGCAAGGGTGAAGCAAATCTGCTTATAGTGGATTAAAAAACGTTCGGAAAATATCCCTTGCCTGAATAGGGAAACATATTCGAACGTCCCGTCTGGGGATTTTTTTCTTTAGCGTAAATATATTAATAACGAAAAATAACAAAAGAATTATGCCAACAATGAATCAACTGCTGCGCAAAGGCCGAAAAAGCAAAAAGGAGAAATCCGCTTCTCCAGCTTTGCAGTACACTTATGACAGCCTGCACCGCAAGAAAACATATTACCGCAAAGGTTCTCCGTTCAAACGCGGCGTATGCACCAAGGTGTATACCACCACGCCGAAAAAGCCTAACTCGGCTTTGCGCAAGGTGGCCAAAGTCAGATTATCCAATGGAGCGGAAGTGATCGCGTATATTCCGGGTGAAGGACATAATCTGCAGGAGCATTCCATTGTCTTGTTGCGCGGCGGAAGAGTGAAAGATTTGCCCGGCGTCAGATATCATGTGGTACGCGGAGTTTATGATACTCAAGGTGTGGAAGGCAGAAAGAAAAGCCGTTCCCTTTACGGTGCCAAGAAACCGAAAAAATAATTAACAGTTAAATATTATAGTGTTATGGCCAGAGGAAAAAGCATTGTCAAAAGAATGACGGTGATGGATCCAAAATACAATAGTCCGCTAGTGGGTAAATTCATCAACTATCTCATGGAAAGAGGTAAAAAAACCGTTGCACAGTCAATTGTTTACGGAGCCTTTGATATCTTAAAAGAAAAATCTTCCGAAGAGCCGCTCAAAGTTTTTGAAAGAGCGATTGAGGCGGTGCGTCCGCAGCTGGAAGTGCGCTCGCGCCGAGTGGGCGGAGCCAATTACCAGGTGCCAATGCCGGTTTCCGGCAGTCGCCAGAATGCTTTGGCTTTTCGTTGGGTTATCGCGGCCGCGCGCGCCAGAAAAGGGAGATCCATGAAAGACAAGCTGGGCATGGAATTGCTCGATTGTTTGGAAGGAACCGGCGGCGCCATTAAGAAAAAAGAAGACGTGCACCGCATGGCCGAAGCCAATAAGGCTTTCGCACATTTCGCCCGTTTCAGACGTAAATAAATAAGAATTAATTTTTTTTATGGCTCGTGAATATTCATTGGATAAAATTAGAAACATTGGAATAATGGCCCATATTGACGCCGGTAAAACAACTGTTACCGAGCGTGTTTTGTACTACACGGGCAAAAAGCATAAAATCGGCGAAACTCATGAAGGTCAGGCGGACATGGACTGGATGGAGCAAGAAAAAGAGCGCGGCATTACCATCACTTCAGCCGCCACCACTTGTTTTTGGAAGGATCACAGAATCAATATCATAGATACTCCGGGACATGTGGATTTTACCGTGGAAGTGGAAAGATCTTTGCGAGTATTGGATGGCGCTGTAGCCGTGTTTGACGGTTCGCAGGGAGTGGAACCGCAGTCCGAAACCGTGTGGAAGCAGGCTGATAAATACCATGTTCCGAGAATTTGTTTTATAAACAAAATGGATAAAATGGGCGCTGATTTTTACATGAGCTTGAATTCCATCAAAGAGAGATTATCCCCGGACGCTTTCGCCATCCAGCTGCCGATCGGGGCTGAATCAACTTTTTCCGGAGTAATTGATTTAATTGAACAAAAAGCATACAAATTTGAAGAAGATTACGGAATCAACGTGGTGGAAATGGATGTTCCAGAGGATATGAAAGAGCAGGTTGAAAAATACAGGGCTGATTTAATGGAGAAAGTGGCCGAAGCCAACGAAGAATTGTTGAACAAGTATCTGGAGAGCTCTGAATTGAGCGTGGAAGAGATTAAAGCGGGTATCAGAAATATGGTTTTAAATGATGATTTTTATCCGGTGATGTGCGGCACGGCTTTGCAAAATATCGGCGTGCAGCCTGTGTTGGACGCGGTAGTGCAATTTTTACCATCCCCTTTGGAAGTGCCGGCAATTGTGGGTGTTGATCCGTCTGACGAAGAAAAAAAGATTTCCACCAAAGCAAGCGATGATGATCCGTTTACCGCTTTGGCATTTAAAATCGCCACTGATCCTTTTGTGGGCAAACTTGCTTTTTTCAGGGTATATTCAGGGTCGGTCAAGGCCGGTAGCTATGTGTTGAATACGACCACAGGTGAAAAAGAGCGCATCGGACGCATTGTCAGGCTGCATGCCAACAGCCGGGAAGAAGTGGAAGAAGTATATGCCGGAGACATCGCGGCCGCGATCGGACTGAAAAAGACCACTACCGGTGATACTTTATGCGCGGAAAACCGTCCGGTCATGCTGGAAAAAATTACTTTTCCCGAACCGGTGATATCCGTGGCTATTGAGCCGAACAGTAAAGCGGACGCGGAAAAAATGTCCATTGCTTTGCAAAAGTTGGCTGAGGAAGATCCGACCTTCAAAGTGCATACCGACGAAGAAACTTTGCAGACTATTATTTCGGGCATGGGAGAGTTGCACTTGGATATTTTGGTGGACAGAATGAAGCGCGAGTTCGGCGTGGAAGCCAATGTGGGAGCGCCGCAAGTGGCTTACAAAGAAACCATCAAGCAAAGCGCCGAAGCCGAAGGCAAGTACATCAAGCAGTCCGGCGGACGCGGGCAGTACGGCCATTGCTGGCTCAAAGTGGAACCGTTGAAACAGGGTGAAGGATTTGAATTCGTGGACGAAATCAAAGGCGGAATTATCCCCAAAGAATTCATACCGGCTATTCAAAAAGGGGTGAAAGAAACCATTGATAAGGGAGTGGTTGCCGGCTATCCGGTCGTGGATGTCAAGGCGACCTGCTACGACGGATCTTACCACGAAGTGGATTCTTCGGAAGTGGCCTTTAAGATGGCCGGCAGCATGGCGTTTCAGGCGGCGGCCAAGATGGCCAATCCAATCATTTTAGAGCCGATTATGAAAGTGGAGGTTATCACTCCGGAAGACTACATGGGAGACGTGATCGGAGATCTGAGCGCCAAGCGCGGTCAGATTCAGGAAATGATCGAGCGGGGACAATCCAAAGTGGTACGAGCATTGGTGCCGCTCTCGGAAATGTTTGGCTACGCCACTTCGCTGCGCTCCATGACACAAGGTCGGGCCAACTATTCCATGGAATTTGAAAAGTACGAAGAAGTGCCGCAGAACGTGGCTACCCGGATCATTGAAGGAAAAAAGTAAAATATATTAAATAAAAAAATACTATGTTAAGAATCAGATTACAACGCATGGGCAAGAAAAAAAAACCGAGCTATCGCCTGATTGTGTCTGAAAAACCAAAAGACACGCAAGCCGGCAGTTTGGAAATTCTTGGTCAGTACGATCCGGTTGCCGAAACCAAGATTGTAAATTTGAAGGTGGACAGGATAAAATATTGGATGGAGCAGGGGGCCGAGCCTTCCAACAGCGTCCATAATTTGTTGGTGAATCAAGGAGTGATTAAAGGCGATAAAAAGAAATCGGTTACCATTTCAAACAAAAGAAAGGACAAAATGGAAGAAAAACAAAAAGCGCGACAAGAGGAAGTCGCTAAAGCCGAAGAGCGGTCAAAACAAAAAGCGACCGAACAAGCCGAACAGACGGAAAACAGAGAACAGACGGCCCAAGCTGAGGAAAGACAGGAACAATTTAAGACCGAAGAGAAGTCCGACTCGGAAGCCAAACAAGCGCCACGGGCCGAAGATGAATCGGTAGCGGCGACAGACGAACAGGCCGAGTCCGATAAAAAACAGCAGAGCGTGCAAGAGGAATCGGATGGTCAAAGTAAGACTGAAACAGATCAAGACCGGGACAAAGAAAAAAAACAATAATCAACAAAAATCCCCTAGATACGGGGGTTTTTCAGTAAAAAAACATTATGCGATATTGACTGGTGCCGCGTTGTGTGCTATAATATTTATTATGATAGAGCTGGTGGGAAAATTATTTTTCCTACGGTGTCGACAGTCTATTAATAATGTTCAAGTTAATCAGAAAAGATAAGAATTATGGAAAAAGATCAAGAGTTTATTGATTACGTTGTCAAAGCGATTGTAAATAATCCTGATGACGTCAAGACTGAAAGAACCATTGACGAGCGCGGCGTACTCATCACCTTGGATGTTAATCCGAGCGACATGGGTTATGTCATTGGTCGTCAAGGTCAAACTGCTCGTGCTATCCGCACACTTCTCAAAATCGTTGGCGCCAAGAATAACGCGCGTGTTAATCTGAAGATCAACGAGCCGGAAGGCGGACGCGGTCCTCGACCGGCGGCTTCAATGGAAGACGTGGATACCAGCGCAGTCGATGATCTACAGATCTAAACTTCAGAAACAAAATCATCCCGCTTTGGCGGGATGTTTTTTTCTTGACTTTTTTGTTTTTTTGCTGTAAAATGTTTTTACGGTTTGAATATCCACGGGTTTATAGCTCAGTTGGTTAGAGCGCCACGTTGACATCGTGGAGGTCAGAGGTTCAAATCCTCTTAAACCCACGATGAGCGTAAAAAAAGGGCAATTAGCTCAGTTGGTTAGAGCGCAACACTGATAATGTTGAGGTCCCAGGTTCGATTCCTGGATTGCCCACCGGAAAGATCTTTAGGATCTTCTTTTTTTAATAATTTCGCCGGTTTGAAAATAATAGACGAGCGTAAATATATTAATTTGCATACTTAAAAATTTTACTGTATACTATCAAAGTATTTTTGGATAATATTTACCTATCTTATGCCAAAAAAACAGGAAAAAAGCCAACAACAATCCGATTTGGACCAGGTGGAAGAGAACGACAAAGAGGTGGTATCCGCGGTTGAAAGAGGAATTCTCGCGACCGTTGGCTTGTTTTTTTTGGAATTGGTTAAAATCGTAATATTGGCCGGTATTACCATCGTGCTGGTGAGATATTTTTTGTTCAAGCCTTTTTACGTCAAGGGCGAGTCAATGGAGCCCACATTTTATGAAAAGGAATATTTAATAATAGATGAGATTTCTTATCGTTTTCGCGATCCGCAAAGAGGTGAAGTGGTGGTATTCAAAGCGCCGATCGGAGACAAGGATTATTATTTAAAAAGAATTATCGGCATGCCCGGGGAAAGAGTAAAGGTGGAGGATAACAAGGTGATAATATATAACGAAGAAAATCCACAAGGAATAGTGGTGGAAGAAATGTATTTGATGGAAACGACCCCCGGATCAATTACCATGTCTTTGGGTCCGGGACAATATTTTGTCATGGGTGATAACCGCGATTCCAGCTATGATTCCAGAGGTTTCGGCCCGGTTGGCAAAGCAGAGATTGTCGGGCGAGCTTGGCTGCGTGGCTGGCCTTTTAGTCGGTTCGATTTGTTTGACAATCCACAGTATAATTTATAACCACATAATTTTATATAACAATTTTTATTTATGCCAACAGCCAAAAAAAAGAGCGGCCGTAAAAAAACCGGCCAAAAAAAACTGACCAAAAGAGCAACCAGAAAGAAAAAAAGCATAAAAAAATCTGTTAAAACTAAAAAGAAAACCCCAAGCAAAAGAACGCTCAAGAGCAAAGTCGCTCCGGCCAAGGCCAAGTCAGCCAGTGATATCAGAGTGAGCAGCAAGGCCAAAACACCATCTCTGCTGCGCGGCATGAAGGATTTACTTCCCAAGGACGCCAAATATTGGAAGCGCATGCATCATGAAGCGGAAGATATCACCGAGGCATACGGCTATCAAAGAATGGAGACTCCTATTTTGGAGGAAGCCAGTTTGTTTATCCGCTCAATTGGTAAAGGAACCGACGTGGTGGATAAAGAAATGTATATCTTTGAAGACAGAGACGGCACTAAAATAGCGTTAAGACCGGAAGCGACCGCTTCCATCATGCGCGCGTATATCAGCCACGGATTGCATACCAAGCCTCAGCCGGTAAAAGTATGGTATTGGGGTCCGATGTTCAGGCATGATCGGCCGCAAGCGGGCAGGTACAGGCAGTTTAGACAGTTCGGATGCGAGACTTTGGGTGAGCATGATCCGGTAATTGATGCCGAACTGATTATAGTGGGGTATAATTTTTTGAAGGATTTGGGGATCGATACCATAGTCCATGTCAACAGCATCGGCACCAATGAAGACCGCCAAAATTATATCATGGAACTGGTCGAATATTTGCGCTCCAAGCGCGGCTATTTATGCGACGATTGCAAAAAAAGGATAAATAAAAATCCGCTTAGAGTGTTGGATTGCAAAAAAGAACAGTGCCGGCCGGTGATTGGTGAAGCGCCGCAGATTATTGATTGGCTTTCCGATAAATCAAAAGATTTTTTTATGAAAGTCTTGGAATATCTTGATGAAATGGAAATACCGTATGTTTTGCAGTCAACCTTGGTGCGAGGCCTGGATTATTATACGGACACCGTGTTTGAGTTTTACGTGGAAGACGAGGAGCAGAGGTCGCAAAATGCTTTGGGCGGCGGAGGCCGTTACAATGGTCTGGCCGAGCAATTGGGCGGTAAAGAAACACCGGGCAGCGGCTTCGCGCTTGGTTTGGACAGAGTGCTCTCTGTTTTGAAAAAACAAGAGAAACAGCAAGAAGGAGAAGTTAAACCGGAACAAAGAGGCATTTTTTTCGCGCAATTGGGTGAACAAGCCAGAGGGCGCGCTTTGTACCTGATTGAGGAATTAAGAAGATCCGGTATACGGGTGCATCATAATTTGGCCAAGCACGCGCTTAAGGTTCAGTTGGAATTGGCAGACAAGCACAATGTTAAACATACCCTAATTTTAGGCCAAAAAGAAGTACAAGACGGTACCATTATAGTGCGGGACATGGATTCGGGCATTCAGGAGATAATAGATCAAAATAAGTTGATAAAGAAGATTGAGGACATTTTTGCCATATAGTGGAAAAATAATTTGACTTTAGCATAAAATTACTATATAATTGACCGGATATTTGATGTTATCAATGCGTCAAATATTAAGCATATTCATTTAATAATAATTTTCACGAGGAGGTGAAATTTGTGTCAGAAGTAAAACGCAGGAAAGGGGAGTCTTTTGAAGTATTCATGCGCCGCGTTAAAAAACGTTGGATGCAGTCAGGCAAGCTTTTGCAGGCCAGAAAAATTCAATTCTATACTCCAAAAAAAAGCAAGAACATGCAGCGCAAGTCTACGGTCAAGAGAAATGAGATGATAAGCAAAACCAATTATTTGCGCAAAATAGGCAAATTGCCTGAAGAAGATAAATATTCAAGATAATTTTTATGTCCCTAAAAGATCAGTTGCGGCAAGATCTACATACGGCCATGAAAAAGGGTGAAAAAGAGAAAACTTCCACTTTGAGAATGTTGACCGCCGCCATTTCCAACCGCGAAATTGACAAAAAAGAACAGCTGAACGATCAAGAAGTCGTGGCGGTTATTTATTCTCAAGTGAAGCAGTTGAAAGACGCGATCAGGGATTTTATTGCCGGCGGCAGGGAAGATCTAACGGAAAGCGCCGAGCAAGAGATCGAGATTTTGGAAAAATATTTGCCCGAGCAGATGTCGGAAGTTGAAATTGAACGAATAATAGACAAGGTAATTGAGGACTTGGGCGGAGACGATTCGGTCCAATTGGGCCAAGTAATGGGCCAAGTGATGTCTAAATTGAAAGGCAGAGTCGATGGCGTAAAAGTGCGAGAAATAACTCAGCGGAAATTGTCTTGATTAAAAAATGATTCCCCGGGAGCCTGAACTAGACAGAACGGCTCCGAATTTAATTATTGAGTCCTAAAAGGTTTTCCATGCTACCTTACTGGATTCGAAAATGCATAAACAGTAAAAAAACTGTCATAACAGCGGTGTTAGTGGTGGTTTTTTTGTTGTTTACTTTTTTCGTTTTCACCGATATTTCTCCGGCATACGCTCAGGCAGAAGGGGACGCGCTCGGCGTGGAGGCGGTAGAAGAAAGTGGTTTGATTTTAGGCGGAGGCGATATCCGTATAGTTATCGCCCGCATTATCAGGGCGGTACTCGGCTTGTTGGGCATAATCGCGTTTGCAATCGTGGCTTACGGTGGCTTTGTTTACATGACCTCCGGAGGAAACGAAGAAAAAATCTCGCGGGCGAAAAAGATTTTAATTAACGGCGGCATCGGTTTGGCAATAATCTTGTCATCTCTGGCTATTACCCAGTTTGTGTTATCCAGCCTACAAAGAGCCACCGGCGCTTTTCCGGGCGCGGGTGAAGGAATTTCCAGACCGACTTTTCAGACATTTTCCGGCTCCGGTTCTTTGGGCCGCGTCGTTCAAGACCATTATCCGGACAGAAACCAGACCGATGTCAAGCGCAACAGCAAAATTTCGGTTACATTCAGGGAGCCGATTGATCCGGCCAGTATTATCATAGACAGTAATCAAAACGGAGTGTTGGGAGATTGCCAGCCGGCCGAGGATAGACCGCTTGACTGGGGTACGGACTGTGATCAGATCAATCAGCAGGCGGCGCGAATTTATACATCGGGAGAAGGCGAGCCGGCATTATTGGCGGCCGCCGCTTTGACCACTTACGAATCGGACGGATCAGCGTACACCTTCGTTTTTAGGCCGCTTGATATATTGGATTCCGAGCTTTGGTATACTGTTGACTTGACCGCGCGAATACTCAAGCTTGACGGTGAAAGCGCTTTCAGCAACGAGCGATCCGACCATTATTTGTGGGAGTTTCAAACCGGCGATAGCGCGGATTTCGAGCCGCCGCATGTGGTTCGGGTCTATCCGCGGCCCGATAGAGAGGTGGCCAGAAATACCATCCTGAGGATTGATTTCAGCGAAGCTATGGACCCAACCGTGGTGCAGGGTCTGACGGAAAATTTTTTCAATATATTAATGGACGTGAACGAGGGCCAGGGCGAGTTGCCCGCCGGACAGTGGAAGATAAGCAATAATTACCGGACAGTTGAATTTGTATCCTCTGACCAGTGCGGAGTGAACAGTTGCGGCGATGTCATGTATTGTTTACCGGTATATGGATGTGATATTGATGATTCCACTTGTTTGAATAATTATTCGGTATTAATCAGGACCGCTCAAACCATTGAACAGGATACTTTTGAAGCCGTGCCTTTTACCGGCGTGATGGACATGGCCGGAAACGCGCTGGACGGCAATAATGATTCTGTGGTGGATGGCAAGCCAAACGTATCCAACCCGTCCGCCATCAACGAAGCGGAATTGATCGCGGACAACTATTGGTGGAGTTTTTCGGTACGTAATGATATTGACCGTTCTATTCCCCACATTGAAAGCGTACTGCCGTCTCCGGAATCAGAGAATGTACCGGCTAATGCGCCGGTAATCGTCAGTTTTAACAAAGAAATGTGGTCAAGTAGCTTTGTTGGTGTCCTACTGGAAGAATATCCGGCCAATTACTGTCTGCCCGATGAACCGGAAAATTGCCTGGATGATATTTGGTTTGCCACCTATTCCGAGATCACCGCGGATGGAAAGACAGATCTATATATAACGCATCGCGAATTCGGCGCCAATAATCTTGATCTGTTTTACTTTCCCACCGTCCCAAGCACGGTAAAATCGCTCAATCAGCAATGCGTTTATCCGGGCCGCGGACCGGCCGGGACAGCCGCTTGTGAGGTGGTAGAAGATGATTTGGGCGTTATTATCAGTACCAACAACTGCGTACCGGTGAGCTTTGATGAGGAGACGGACACCGCTTGTGCTCAATCACTTGATCCGGATGCCGCCGTAGTATCCAGTAATGAACAGTGTTTAGAGTTTTATCGATCCCTGGTACCTTAATATTTGCAGATGAAAAAGATTTGGAAAAAAATATTATTGTTGACAATTTTTGCCGCCATCATAACCGGTGGAGTTTTCATTTTTGCCGATTTGACGCGCGCTCAACAAGCGGACGTACTGGGCGTGGAACAAGTGGAAGAAAGCATTGCTTTGGGTTCGGAAGATATTCGGGTAATAATTGCCCGCATTATTCGCGCGGTGCTGGGATTACTGGGAATAATAGCGTTGGTAATCGTGATTTACGGCGGATTTGTGTATATGACGTCTGGTGGAAATGATGAGCGTATAGCCACGGCAAAAAAGATATTAATTAACGGGGGTATCGGCTTGGCCATTATTTTATCCGCCTTCGCCATTACCCAGTTTGTGCTTAATCAGCTCGGGGAAGCAACCGGCATTCTCCCGGGGACGGATCGGGTCATTGATGAAAATTGTTCAGATCCCACATATTACAATCAACACCCAATTCTATGCGGAGGCAGTGATTTTCCCACCTGCGAAGACCGGTATTTCGTGGTAAAAAGCATCACTCCAAATACCGGTGATACCGGCATGAACAATTTGGCGGTCCGAGTGATATTTTCTCGTGATATAAACAGTGGGTTTAACATCACCGACGTAATGAATATATTTGATGGCAATTCAGAATTAATACCGCTTTCAGTCAGCTTTGTTGATGACAACAGATCCATAGTGGAGGCCGTTTATTCTCGCGATCAGTTTTGCAACGGCGATCAAACTTGTTTTGACCAAGGATCATATCGAGTGGAAGTAAATCCGGACGTCAGCGATCAGGAAGAAAATTATTTGGAAACCGAAACCAGCTGCGGCAGCTATCCGCGTACCGCCGTATTTGGAGTTAACAGCGACAACGTGATTGATAATCGGGCGCCGCGGTTTAATGAATTTACCATCAACAACGACGCCGGTGGCGGGCCGGTGGTTTTAAGGCGTGGCGGCGCTTATCCGATTGAGTTTACCGTTACCGATGAATCAGGTATCGGTTACGCTCGTCTGCGGGTTTATCGAGAAAATTCCAGTCCGGATTCCGGTGTCAGCGTTTACGACGGACCGCGGCTGTCGGCCGATTCCAAAGATCCGTATTCATTTGAATATTCGTACGGTATTTCCGATGCTGCCGAGCCGCTTGATCGATATATCGTGGAAGCGCAAGTGCACGATTCCGACCATAATATGATTGAAACTTTGGGCTCTTTTGTTATTGTGGGGGAGAATTGCGACGCTTCCGGTCGTCCCGTATCGCAGCAGTATGCTGATGAATGCTTGGGTCAAGGTGGAGATAGTTGCGAGCAGGATTCTGACTGCGCTTCCGGAGTTTGCGATTTGCAGACCAACCAATGCGTTGACGTGCCGGTTATTATTGAAGTGGATCCATGGCAGGGAGCGGCTGGAAATTTTGTCACCATTATGGGCGGCAATTTCGGTACCGTACCCGGCACGATTGAATTCAGCAATGAGGGCGGCTGGGTTCAGGCGGATTTGGCCGATTGCGGCGATTTGAGCGTTTGGAACGATAAATGGATAGTGGCGCGCGTTCCCGATGATCAACAACTGCCGATTGGCACTGAAAGCGTTATTCGTCTGCGGATACCCCAAAGCGAGGGCATTTTTGTGGAAACCACAACCGATGACAACGGGCCGATTGCCGGTCCCAACCAGGGATTGTTTGTGAAAAACGACGTGGTTCGCCCCTCTCTTTGTTCGGTAATAACAAAAGGGGAACAAATAGAAGATTCTTTTAATTTCGCCCTTCCCGGCACTGAAGTGCTGGCGCTCGGTTTCGGTTTTGGGCCGGAACAAGAACAAAGCAGGATTGAATTCGGAGGCGTTGTGGCGCCGGTTTCAAACTGGAGCGGCGAGCTGATTGAAACCGGAGTGCCGCAAAATTTAAGCGCCGGAGTATTGGCGGTCAAAGTGATTATGGATGGGGTGGAAAGCAACGGCGTGCCGTTTACGGTTTTAGCATATGATGAAGAAAATATTCCGGTAATAGAATCAATTGATCCGGTGAATATTACTCCGGGCAGTTTTTTAACTATTTATGGTAGAAATCTGGGCCAAAATCCGGGTACGGTTCATTTGTCGTCCGAACCGGGAGTTGATTGCGATAACAGTATTTGTATGCCGGTTCCTTTCAGTCTGCCGTCCATTTGCGGTGATACTTGGCAGGATAATCAGATTATAGTACAAATTACCGATGATACTCCGCCCGGAACATATTATGTGTCTGTCCATGCCAATGATATGCTGGCCAGAAGCGAAGGCGTGGAGGCATTGAACGTGCAAGCCGGAAAACCGAGTCCGAGCATTTGTAGATTAAGTCCCGGTCGCGGTCCGGCGCCACTGCCGGCCGGTTCAAACGGATTGGAAATAGCCGGCATTAACTTTGGTAATGATCCAACAGTATATTTTTGGTGGAAAGACGCCGACTTGGCAGATGTGGTCGGTACTTGGCTATCAACGCAAATTCCCGGCAATTGGATACTTTCCGCCGGTGAAAATTTAATCAGGACATTAATTCCGGAAACGGCAGACAATTATTCAATGCGGACCGGACCAATCAAAGTGGGTCGTGATGAAGGTGTAGTGCTTTTGAGCAATAGCGTTTTTTATACGGTGGAAGATTGCCGGGAAAATCCGGATTCACCGATAGCGGATACTCATAAATGTTGTACCAGCGGTGAAGATGCCGGACTGTGGCGGCCCTTCGGAACCGCTTGCAAAGGTGAAGTGAGAACAGCAGGATATAACTGGCGGTTCACCACCGGATTCATGCCCATGGTGCCGCAGGTGGTGGAAACTTGCGACCAAGACAACTGGAACAACGTACAAATGCAGCTGGAGTTCCCATCGCCCACTCCTTGGGAAAGATGGCGGCGTGGTCGCCAGGCTTGTTTGAACAGCGATATCGCGGTCAGATTTACCATGTCCATGGATGAAGTATCTTTTGATAATAACATTAGGCTGTTTAGCTGCGGCAGTGAGGAAGAAAAGGACTGTGAAAATGCGGTGGAAATTACTGATTTCAATCTGATTTTTGAAGAGCAGATTATCCGCGTGCGCCCGGCAACCATTCTGGATCAAAACACCTGGTACCGGGTACAGCTTTTGGAAGGAATTCGTTCGGCGCCGCAGACCAGTGTTTTGGGTGTTTCCGAAGCGCCGGCGCAAAATTTACTTTCCACCGAGCCGTGTGGACCCGGCACTGCGTATTGTTTTGATTTTCGCACCGGCTCTGAACAGTGCACCATCACCGCCGCCGGCATCAATCCTCCCTTTTACCGCGCCCTAATGTTGGGCGAGCTCCCTTTTTATTACTACCTTTGGGGACGGGGCAATCAAGAATGCTCGGTAATGCCTGTGGACGGACTGGGCTGGAAATGGGCCAGCTCAAAAGCGGCGGCCAGCGTGGAACCGAAGCCGGACGATAATCACACCGATACCCGCGCCAAAGGGCGGACTTATTCGCATACCGCGCCCGAGGCGGTGGACATCACGGCCATGGCCAATGTCAGCACGGTCACCGGCGGCGGAGTGGAGATAACCGATGAAATCAGAGCCAGCTCCACTTTGATTATTGATCTGGAAGATCCGCAGGTTGAAAATTTTTGGCCGAATTGCGCCGAAGCGTGCATAAATACCGGCATCGGAGCCGGCTTCAATCGCCACATGAATACGGACAGTTTTCAAAACAATATTTATTTACAAAAATGTCAAGACGAACTTTGCACTGCGTTTGAGGACAGAATAGTGTTTTTGGAGGTGCCGCCGGATAGTCAAAATTATTTTGAACTTCACGCATATTTGCCGGCCGCGGAATTACTGGAAGCCGGCAGCTGGTACAAGGTAACGGTGCGCGGCGGTGCCGGCGGAGTAATTTCACTCGGACAGCTGGAGCCGGTTGAACTTGACGGCAAAACAATGGAACAAGATTTTTCCTGGAAGTTCAGGACCAAAAGCGAGGATTTGTACTGCCAAATAGACCGAGTCGGGCTGTATCCGGATCCTTTTACCGCGCGCATGATCGGAGAAAAAACCAAATACTCGGCTATTGCTTACGGTTCGCCCGATGAATGTAGCCCTTTCGGACAAGAACTGAACCCTTGGAATTTCGGTTGGCAGTGGGATACGACTGATAATGTGGTGGCCACGGTTTCAAACTTTGCCTTACTGGGTAATTTGAACACATTTTGTACGCTTAGCTGCCTGCCGGCCGGATCCGATGTGTTAAGGGGGTCAGGAGAAGAATTTAATTTTTTGTGTGGCAACGGTCGGATTGATCCGGGTGAAGATTGCGATGTGGGCATGGTTAGTGAAACGGTCGGAATATCGTGCAGTTTGCAATGTTTAAGACCGGGAAGCGAGGGTGAAAATTGCGGCGATGGAGATTTGGATGTGGATTTGGGCGAAGAGTGCGATCCGGCTTTAGACAGTTATTGTTCGGATACTTGCTTATGGACAGGTAGTCCCTCCAGCCAGCCAGAGGGCGAGCTGGATACGCCGTGGTGTGGCAGCGGCTCGGTAACAATCGGCGAAGACTGTGACTTGGCTATTGACTATAGCGAGGCGATAGCCGAGGGTGATCCGTCTTTAACCGGGCAATACGGCTGTTCCAATTCATGTCTACACACCGGCACTCCTTTGGCTCAATCTTGGTGCACGGGTTCCGGCTTTGAAAACACTCAAGAATGCAGACGAGCGGTAAGCGTATGCGGAAACGGCATATTGGAACAAGGAGAGGAATGCGAAATCGGCATAGCCGGAGCAACTGAAGAAGTTTGTTCCGCTTTCTGCCTACTGCAAAACGCGTGCGGCACCGATTTTGCTCAGTGTCAGGTTGGAAGCCAAGGTTGTAGCGATGATTGTACCTTGGCCGGTTCTTCCATTAAATATGATAATTCGTCATTATGCGGCGACGGTGTTTTGGGGACAGGTGAGAGTCCTGATTGTGAGTTGCCGGCAGCCGATCCGCAATCACAGCTGGGCGCCAATCCGGTGCAAGCGGTGACAGCCGTCGGTGCAGGAGAGGTTAATCAAGATACTTTGGCGCAATTTACCAAAGTGCGGGCCGAGGCGCGGTCGGTAAGAGGTAATACGCAAGTCAATAATTTAAGTTCTCCGGTTGCCGGCGATGCCGACTATTTTTTGCAATGCGGCTACAGCGAATTTGAGCAAGAAAGAGATGGTAGATACAACGATTGCGCCGCCAATGCTGACAACAGCTCGGGTGTCGGTATTAATTCTTGCTGCTATCAACGGCCGACAAGAGAGAGTGAATATCCGGTTTCCGGAGTCAATTCCGTATGCCGCAATTCCTTTATTTCCGTTACTTTTGACAAAGAAATGGATCCGGATACTTTAGCCGGAAATTTGGTTATCGCGCGCGGTTCCGAAGAAGCTGATTTTGACTGCCAGGGCATTGGAGAAAAAGATGTCACCGATTTGGTCAAGCGGTCTCTGGCCTACGCCGGAGAGGAACAAGGTTTTTTTGCCGCAATCTGGAGTAGAATAAAAAATTTCTTCCGAAATATTTTTGGTCGTGAAGCCATTGCCGCGGTGGAAACTTGGTGCAGTGGCTCCATCAGCGTCAGGCCGGAAGTGGTAAACACCTATTCTGCCGATGGACAAGTGGTTAGCAGTACTGTCAATGTATATATCAGCAAACTGCTTGAAGCAAGTACGACTTACGCGGTGGTATTGCGCGGGGGGGTTGAAGGTATGGCAGACGTGCGTGGAGTGGGAATTAAGCATGCGGAGAATACTTGGCGTCAAGATGCCTGGCAGTTCAAGACCGGCTCAGAAGTTTGTAAATTGAAATCAATTCAGGCGGTACCCGATTATCAATTGTTCAGCGCGCCGCTGCGGCAGGCTAATTTTACGGCTGAAGCATTGAGTGTGAATTCAGCCGGCGACAGTCAACAAATTACCCGTATCCCCGGGGTATATTACTGGGAATGGAGCTGGGGACCGGTTGACAATGATATCTTTGACATACCGATTGAGGGAGGTAATGCCAACTCTGAAAATATTACCATTGCCGCCCGCGAGGTGGAAGGGGAAGTGGAAGGCTTGTTGAGCGCGGCAGTTACGGTTGATGCTGATCCGGAAAACAACCAGGCGGGGCAGGTGTTTAATGATCATTTTATTTTGCGTGCCATGTTTTGTGAAAAACCTTGGCCGGCGATAAATGAAGATAATACTTGGCAGCCATTTACCGCTTTTGAAGATGAAGGATATTATTTAACCATGAGTTATTGCAGCGATGCCGGACAATCGGGGCGCGTGTTTGATGATCTACCCTTTTTGCGAATGATAGACGTAACCGATACCACGGAATTATTGGGCGGCGTGCAAAAAAAATATCTGTTCTTTAATGATAAAAACGATGACGTGATCGGCGTGCAAATTTTCAACAATGAGGACTTTTCAAGATTAAGCGAGTGGTATCAACTGCGCGGTTTCGGCAATTTGGATCAGATGCAAACGATTGAAATTGATGGCTATGAAGCCTTAACCGACGGCAATAACTACTATATTAATGCTTACAATCTTACCGGTGAACCGGCCACCGGCAATTCCACTGTTTATAAAAATATTTATTTATTCTCCATCAATGTCAATGCCGGAGACGATACCAGAGAAGTGTTTTCCCAGCTGATTGATTCGTTGCGCGTCAATACCAACATGAGCGATCTTAGGCAGTGCACTACCGAAGAAGGCGGCGAACCGCTCGGCAGGTGTGTTAGTGATTTTGATTGCTCCGGTCTGGCACCGGAATTACCCGAAGGTTGCGTTCCCAAATTCAACTGCGGTGACACTATTGATTATGAAGGCGGTCCTTACTCCACGGTGCGGATCGGGACCCAGTGCTGGATGAGCGAGAATTTGAATGTCGGACAGATGTTGGTTCATCCGGTGGCTCAATCAAATAATGGAGTAATTGAGAAAAAATGTTATGAAAATAGCGAACAATTATGTTCCAGCGAAGGCGGACTGTATTCTTATCGCGAGGCCATGCAGTATTCCAATCAAGAAGGAACGCGAGGGATTTGCCCGATCGGATGGCATATACCCACCGATGCCGAATGGATGCGCCTGGAAGAATTTTTGGGCATGTGCGGCGGCAGTGATTCGGGTTGTTCCGGAGCTTGGAATTGGCGCGGCACCGACCAAGGCACCCAACTCAAGTCTACCGGAACAAGCGGCTTCAACGCTTTGTTAACCGGCTATTATATGCGATTAAATAAAATCAATGAGTTTTACTCGCGAAATTTGACCGCCGCCTTCTGGTCTTCCACGGCCGGTCCGCGGATAGGATATATTACGCGGGTCCTGCACGATTATCTAACGAAAGTTTTAAGATATTCTTACGAGTTTCACTCTTTTTCCGTGCGCTGCGTAAAAGACGCTCAAGATCCGCCCAATACTTGTCCGGATTTGGGTCCGCTCGCCGGAGAAAACATAGTTTGCAACGCGGATAAAACCAAATTTTTCCGTGACCTTAAACGTTTGTCGGATATTTCACGCTTGCAGAGGCGGTTGGATAATTATTACGATCAAAACGGAACTTATCCCAATTTGGAAGCCGGCACTTTTTTACCCGGCTATACCGTGTCAAAATGGCCGTCCTGGGGAAATCAGCTCGGTTCGGCTTTGCCCGGCTTGGCCATGGATCCGATCAATCGCTGGGAAGGTTGCCGAGATTTTGACCCCGCGGTTGAGAGTGAAACTTGTTGGAATGCCGATTCCTCGCGCTATGTTTGCCCGCGGACATCCAGCGTTTATGAGTATAAATACAATTCCAATGATGATTATGATTTCCATGTTCCGCTTGAGTATATAAGTGTCAGCAACGGTATCGTGGATCAAATAGGCGTGGATAGAACCAATTTTGTTACTTCACCCTATTGCCAGCCGGATCAAAGCTTTACGCCGCAAGGCGGATCATGCGGAGACGGCATGATCAATCCGGGTGAAGCTTGTGACCCGCCCGGTACGTTTACCATCGGCACTGTGGGCATGCGGGAGGGCAGTCCCATTACTTGTCCTCTGGGACAAGTGGCCAGGCAGACATGCACAGATCAGTGTCAAATTCAATACGGAGGTTGTAGCCCGCGCAATCAGTGCGGCAATGGAATCGTTGAGGGCGTTGAATTTTGCGACGATGGTAATAATGAGGATGAATACGGCGGTTGTAACAGCGATTGTACGGACCGGACACAGAATTATTGCGGCGATGGAGAGGTGCAAGACGAATTTGAGTATTGCGATTGGTCCGTGAATAACTGGGAATTGTGGAGTATGGATGGAGAAAATTCCTGCTCTTATGACTGCCAGAGCCAAGGTGGTTATTGCGGAGACGGTTTGCTACAGTCCGAACACGAACAATGCGATGATGGCAACAGTGAAGATTTTGACGGCTGTTCGGCACAGTGTAAAACAGAAAATATGGCCTGTTTTGAAGCTCAACCATATTTTACCGTAACACAACAAGAAGATGACATGACTTATATTTACATTAGCGAAGGAAAATATAATGTATTTGATTCAAAAAATGGAGATTTTGAAGGCACACCGATTTTTGAATGTTCACAAAATATTACTGGTGATCAAATTTGCCACAGCTTCGGTCTTGTCTGCGATAGCGTAGTGGAGCGATTCGGCAAGAAGAGTAACCAATCTGGTGATCCAACTATCAGATATAAATTTCGTGGATACAACAGTGTGGAATATGATGAGACTTGCGTTTTGAATTTGGATATTGATGATTCACTCGGCTATCGAGTTGAGTGCGAGGGTATTTATGAAGGATTGGCGTCGGCTCCGGAAGCGGCGGCTGTGGCCGGTTCCTGCGGCGACGGCGTGGCGCAGGAGCGCAATAATGAGGGCGTGGCCGAAGCGTGTGACCTGGGAGCTCTAAACGGAGTACCTTGCGAGCCCGAATATGGGGAGCGCTGCAGCTATTGTTCGGAAGATTGCACCGACGTACTCTTTAGGGAGCCGCTGGTTTACTGTGGCGACGGCGTGGTGCAGACCGAATTCGGGGAAAATTGTGAATCAACCGTCGGCGGCGTCTTGGTTTCGGATGAGATTTGCTCGGATTCAAGTGAATATGGCGAATACACGATTTGTTCAAATAATAACGTGGCCGGTTGTACCGATGTCGGGCAAGTAAGCTGCGGCAATGATTGTCGTTCGTTCAGCAATAATTGTACCGAGTGCGTACCGACACTGGATCAGGATATAGCCACCGAAGCGCGCATGGCGTTTGTAAATCCGATCGCCGGGTATAATGAGGAGCATCACACCGATTTGAACAATTCTTTTTCCGAGTGGTATCTGGATCCGGCTCGCAATTTTGATCCTTTGCAGCATATTGTGATGTACAGATGGTACGATCAGGACGAGGCTGATTGGTACGATCCGACAGATTGGATGGACATTATTGTCAATGACTTCAATTTCGGCTGGCGCCGGCTCGGATCCAAAGGCGGCTACGGTTCGCCCAATTATTTTGACTACAGCGCTCAGTTCGCCTTGCGCGAGGCCGGCAGTGACCAGAACATGAGTGCTGAAACAGTAAAATTGGAAACCGACAGATTATGCTCGGATGAATATATGATTTACTTTTCACCGTTTGAGATTAAAAAGCCGGAGAGTGTTGACATTGACATATATGACCGTGATGAACTGCTTCCCTACGGCGATTTTTTCTCGTACGCGGTAGATGGAGAAAGCGGACCGATTGAACATGAATACATTGTGTCACCGGCCGTTCCATCTCAAGTGTTCAGAGTGGTGGTGCGCTGGACCGGAGCTGAAGATGAAAGCAATGTAGAGTTTAGAGGTCAGCTCTATACATCATATTTCGCTCAGGATGTTAAGACCGTGGAAGGCAGGAAAGCGACAGTTAAAAGCATGCAGAGCGCTATTGATGATACACAAACGGATAGTAATAATGACTTTTGGTATTGCGATCAAATGGAGCAAACCGACATTAGGGAAAGAGTCGAGATGAATACCAATTCTTTTAATCACGGCGAGTATTTCTGGCCAACCGGGTGCAATCCGTACTCTTTTACAGAAGATGGCCAACAGCCGAGCACATATGACATTCTTTATGTGCATCCCAAACAGTCACTCAATGATACTTTCGTGCAGGCGATGACCATAGATGTCAAAGGTTTGGCTGGGGCTGGCGGGGCGCCGCTGGCGTTTTTTGTGGACGCGCTCGGACCGGAGGGAGTGATTCCAATTAGTAATTTGAGAAACAGCAATTTGACCGTGGAGGTGTATGCAAGTCGTGCGAATCAATATGTAGTTCCGGCTCATTCAATTTACAAGCCGGTGCTCACTTACTCGATCAAGGGTTCGGCCATTTCAAGCAATCCGAGCGCTCGCTATTGGCATGTCTTTAATTTAGTTTACGGCGACGGGTCATATTCAATTAGCGAAGTGCAAGAAATTCAAACCGATTTTTGTGAAGTGCTAAATTCCATTCCCGGAACCATATGTACTCCTTAGCGATATAATGCTATGAAAAGAATATTAATCATAATTTCCATATTGACCGCTGTAATAATAGCCGGAATTTTGTTATTCTTTGTGGTGAGAAAATATATTACCGCACCGAACGGTCGAGAACAAGCTGACGTGCCGGAACAGGTAACCGAACAGCCGGAGCGTGAACCGGAAATGGTGATAGTGGAAGATGTTTCCGATAATGACCAAGACAGAGACGGAATACCGGATGAAGAGGAATCCGACTTGGGAACTTCAAAGGTTGATTTTGACAGCGATGGAGACGGCCTGTCTGACGCGGCTGAGATAAACGTATGGGGAACTGATCCGACCGTGAAAGATACTGACGGCGACGGGTTTGCCGACGGCTGGGAGGTGTACAAAGGATTTAATCCCAATGGCAGTGGAGAATTGCAAAATTAATTTAACAATAAACATAATTTTTTTTAAAGATAAATAATATGTTTGATGATCAACCGCTTACCGGCGGCCGTGGCCAAGTTCCAGGTAATTTACCCACGGCCGAGCCTGAAGATATATTATCCGGAACTGACAAACCGGAAACTGCCGGTCCGGCTACCGAGCCGGCACCGACAAGTAATTCCGCTTTGAGTGCCGGAGCTTTGCGGCCAAAGCGGCAGCAATCGGCGCCGTCGTCCCGGCCAACGCCTTCGGCTCCGCGGGTGCCGGAAGCTCCGGCTAAACCTTCCGGAACGCCGCAATCTCCATCAACGGAAAGCATGCCGCCGGCCGGAACCGTTCCGCCGAGCACCGACTCTGCGCCACCTTCTTCCCCGCCGGCGGGCGAGGAAGTTTACATGGTCAAAGAGCCGGTATTGAGCAAAGGTTTGATGACTATAATTATAACTGTCGTGGTACTCGCAATCATCGGCGGCGGCGGTTGGTTTATTTACGCCACATACATCGCCTCCGAGAAAAGTACTGAAACTTTTACAACCGAGCAGTCGCAACAAGAAGATTTTTTTCAGACCGAGCCGATTGATGGAACCGGAATAGATGTTGAACAGGAACAAGAAACCGATCAGGAAATGGAACAGCGGATTACTGATGAAGAAATACTTTTTGGCGACATAGTGGACAGTGATAATGATAATTTGGGCGATGAGCGCGAGCGCGAATTGGGAACCGATCCGAATACGTTTGATACGGATGAAGATGGAATTGGCGATGGAGAGGAAGTGATAGTGTGGAAAACCGATCCGCTTAATCCGGATACGGACGGCGATGGATATTTGGACGGCGAAGAGGTGGAAGCGGGCTACAATCCGCTCGGCAGCGGATCGCTGTTCCAACCGCCACAGATTAGTACGGAATAAAAAAATCATTTTTTATGTTTGGTAAAAACAAGCAAAAACCAAAAGATAAATCAGCGCAAGATTCGTTTAATATTAAGACGATGCCGGATATTTTTTACGGCGGAAAAAATCCCGAACTCTATTCCGAACAGCAGCCGACCATGAAAAAACGGGCCTTGCCGCCCGCTTCCGCGCGTAAAATTTCGCCGCCGGCCAGACCCGCGCCGGCTGCCAAAACACCGGAGGAAAAAAGAGTGGAGATGCCGCCAACACCAAAAAAGAGCCGTTTGTGGGTATATATCGCGTTCGGATCGGGTTTTGTCGTGGTAGTGGCTTTCATCAGTTTCTACTACATTAACGAAGCCCGTCCCAAGCCGCCGGTTGACAGGTCTACCCCATCTCAGCCGGTTGAAACAACGGAGCCGCCGATTGAACAGCCGGTTGAAACAACGGAGCCGTCCGAAGAAACGCGAGAGTCGGTCCCAACCAGCACGCCCGCGCTTGAGGCGGAGATGATTGATTTTCCTCCTTCCATATTCATTGATTCCGCCGACAGTGACGCGGATTCGCTTACTGATATGGAAGAAGAAATATTCGGTACCGATCCCAATGTTTGGGACGTGGACCGGGATGGATATTATGACGGACAGGAAATATATAATCTTTATTCTCCCATAGATTTCGCTCCGACCAAGCTTATTGATTCCGGCCTGGTGCGTGAGTATATCAATCCGGTCTGGCAGTATCGACTCTATTACCCTTCCAATTGGCAGATCGGAGTAGTGGATGAGCAGTATTCGCGGGTGCTTTTTTCCACTCTCACGGGCGACTACATAGAAGCAAGAGTGGTGGATAAGGATCCGAATGAAACTTTTACCGCCTGGTTCGGCGGGAACGCTCAAGGTCAGAATTTTTCAGACCTGAACAGATTGGAAAACAGGTTCAAGGAAGAAGGATACCGAAGAGAAGATGATTTGGTGGCATATTTCGTAACAGACGAAAAGGTATTTGTGTTGATATATACGCCGGGAACGAGCGGCACCGTGCCTTACAGGCATGTCATGCGGCTGTTTTATCAAAGCTTCAGGCCGGCGGAAACCGAGGTGGTAATTCCTGAACAGGCGGTAATAGTGAAACCGCCGGGCGAATCTCAGGCCGCGACCGGTACTAACGCGACCGGCACGCAGAGCGGTTTGTAAAATAATTATGGAATGCAATATATATTATCATGTTGCCGATGTTGGAATAAGAAAAAAAGAAGTGTTGAGGACGCTGGAGAAGATCGGCGAACATTTGCCTAAAAATAACATATCGTTCAGCCTGCATTTTATAGGCGACAAGAGAATGCGATCTCTCAATAAGCGCTATTGCGGTCAAGGTGTTTCCACTGATGTGCTATCATTTGCCGCCGATGAAGGATATAATTTTCCCGGTAGCGGTGAGGATAAGGGCGATGTGTTTTTGTGTACGCCGCGGATAAAAAGACAAGCCAAAGAAAATAACATCAATTATCGCGAGGAATTATCGCGGGTATTGATTCACGGTATTTTACATCTGTTTGGATATGATCATGATAATAAAGAAAGAGAAAAAAAGATGTTTGCGCTGCAGGAAAAAATATTAATGAATATTTTATGAAATTCAAGATATTTGCTAAAAGTTTTTATCATGCGATGCATGGTTTGATATATGTTTTCAAAAATGAGCAAAATTTTCGCTTGCAGATTATGGCAGCCATAGCGGTAATAGCGACCTCAATCATTTTTCCGATCAGTAAATACGAGTTGATAGCTGTTATTTTGCTTGTGCTATTGGTAATGGTGCTTGAGCTGATCAATTCCGCGTTTGAGCTCTTTGTTGATGTCGCCAAACCGCGGTTGCATCACAAAATTCAGCTTATTAAAGATATTATGGCCGCGACCGTATTCTTGTCTTCTCTCGTCGCCATCGTGGTTGGTGTAATAATTTTTTGGCCACATTTTTTTGAATTTTTGGGCAAAATTTGATAGTATTGATATTTGTCAAATAAACATATTGATTTGATTATGATTATGGGACGGAAACAAAATATGGAGTTGATTACCGGCCTTGATATCGGCTCGAGCGCGGTTCGGATTGTTGTTGGTCAATATGATCCAAACGAGAAAGCAGGCTCCGGACTGAGCATTATCGGTTCGGCTGAAGTTCCTTCCGAAGGAGTGCATAAGGGAGTTATTACCAGCATTGAAGAATGCGTTTCATCGGTTTCAAATGCTCTTGAGAAAGCGGAAAGGATGACCGGACACGCGGTGGATCATGTTTGGGTGGGAATTTCGGGCACTGATATAATCTCTCAAGAATCCAAAGGAGTGGTTGCGATAGCCAAGACCGACGGAGAAATTGACGAGAGCGATGTGGAGCGGGCGGTGGAAGCGGCCAGAACGGTAGCCGCGCCGTTAAATTATGAAGTTTTACATGTAATTCCGATGACTTTTTCCGTCGACGGACAGACCGGAATTAAAGATCCGGTGGGTATGACCGGCATCAGGCTTGAGGCTGACACCAAAATCATTTACGGATTAACTTCGCATACTAAAAATGTTACCAAAGCGGTCTATCGGGCCGGAGTGGATATTGATGACTTGGTGCTATCAATATTGGCGAACGGAGAAGTGGTTACAACGGCGAGGCAAAAGGAGTTGGGCGTGGCGGTGGTAAATATCGGCTCCTCAACCACCAGTCTGGTGGTGTATGAAGACGGGGACGTAGTACACACGGCCGCTATTCCGGTGGGATCGGAACATATTACCAATGATATTGCTATTGGCCTGAGAAGTTCAATAGACGTGGCTGAAAGGGTAAAAATATATTTCGGTGAATGTGAATCCAAGAAAATATTGAAAAAAGAGAAGATAAACTTGAAGGATTGCGGTGCTGAAAGTTATGAAGAAGTGAAAAAAAAATATGTAGCCGAAATTATTGGCGCCAGAGTGTCGGAAATTCTGGAAAAAGTAAATGACGAGCTGGCAAAAGTGCAGAGATCCGGAGTACTGCCGGCCGGAGTAATCTTTACCGGCGGCGGATCTAAGATCGGTGGATTGGTGGAATTCTCAAAAGATATCATGGGACTTCCGGCCACGATCGGATATCCGCTGGAAGTAACCGGCATCGCCGATAAAGTTAAAAATTTATCCTTCAGTACCGCTATTGGCCTGGTGCGATGGGGTGTAATGCTGCGGGGGAGCGTTGGAAAATCAGGCCGGAGGTTTTTTTCCGGTAGCGGCAAGTTTTTGGAAAAAATTCAAGCCTTGTTTAAATCCTTAATTCCCTAAAAAAATTTAAAATTGTGTACGACTGGCGTGCTTCAGTCTTTTTTTACTTATCAACAGAGCGTTTCCGCTTCTGTTGACAGCCGCAGTCAAAATATATACAATAAATATATAAAAAAAGACGGTTTTTAAAGTAGGTGAACAATAAATTTGTTCATGAATAACAAATATTTTCAATTTCTGAACCAAAATAATATTCATTGTATATGCCACAGGTAAAACCGGCAATTGAGACTTTCGCGCAAATCAAAGTTATAGGAGTAGGCGGATCCGGCGGATCGGCTGTTGATCGTATGGTAAAAGAAGGGATCCGCGGCGTGGATTTTATCGCCATGAACACGGATGTACAGGCTCTACACCACAACAACGCGGCCAAAAAAATTCATATCGGAAAATCGGTTACCCGCGGTCTGGGTGCCGGCATGGATCCGGAAATGGGCAAGCGCAGCGCCGAAGAATCTCAAAACGAAATTCGCGAAGCGCTCAAAGACACTGACATGGTTTTTATCACCTGCGGATTGGGTGGTGGCACCGGTTCCGGCGCCAGCCCCATAATTGCCGAGATAGCACGCGACTTGGGCGTGTTGACTGTGTCCGTTGTAACCAGACCTTTCAGTTTTGAAGGTCCGCAGCGCAAAGATATCGCCGATTCCGCTTACGAAGAATTGGAACGAAATGTTGATACCATTATCACCATTCCCAACGATCGCGTGCTGCAAATAATAGATAAGAAAACTTCTCTTTTGGAAGCGTTTAAAATTGTTGACGATGTATTGCGTCAAGGCGTGCAAGGCATTTCCGAGTTGATAACCGTACCCGGCCTGATCAACGTGGACTTTGCCGATGTTAAAACCATTATGCAAAACACCGGATCGGCCTTAATGGGCATCGGTATGGGCAACGGCGACAATCGCGCGGTGGAAGCGGCTAAATCGGCCATTTCCAGTCCATTGCTGGAATTGTCTATAGACGGCGCGCGCGGTATACTTTTTACCATTACCGGCGGTGGTAGCCTGGGTATGCAAGAAGTTGCCGAAGCGGCAAAGATAATCACCAGTTCAGCGGATGATGACGCTAAAGTGATTTTCGGCGCGGTGGTGGATGAGGGCATGGGTGAAGATATCAGGATAACCGTAATCGCCACCGGTTTTGAAGATCGGGAGCGGCCGATAGCCATTCCCAAAACTTTGGACGCGGATTCCAAAAACAAAAGGCCGTTTTACTCTTCCGGATTGTTCAATAGAAAAAAAGAAGATGCCGATGCCGAAGAAGCGGAGACGGAAAAGGGAGACAAGCAAAGGATTGAAGAATTGGACAAGATGAGTTTTAGCAAAAAGAAAATTAACAAGCAAGAAGAAAAAGAAGAAGACGAGGAAGATTTGGAAATTCCGGCTTTCATTCGTAAGAAAATGGGAATGTAGGGGAACAATAATTTTATTCAACTATGAATGTCGCTTAATGGCGGCATTCTTTTAATATCTTATCCGGGTGTGATATACTTAATGATAATTATCATGTATATATGTATTGTCCGGTTTGCGGTTCAAAAGAAACAAAAGTAATTGATTCGCGGTTGAGTCAAGATGGCATGGGAATCAGGCGACGCAGAGAGTGCGTGAAATGCGCTTATCGTTTTTCCACTTTGGAAGAGTCGGAGATTTTGGATATCGTTGTTATTAAAAACGACGGCCGGCGAGAATCCTACACCCGCGATAAGCTGCAAAAAGGAATAGTGCGTTCGCTGACCAAGCGTCATTATACCAGAGAACGATTTGATAGACTGATTCATTCCATAGAGCGAGACATCCAAAAAAAGCGCAAGCGCGAAATTACCAGCAAGGAAATCGGCGAAATACTGATGAAGCATCTAAAGAAATTTGATAAAGTGGCCTACATTCGCTTTGCGTCCATTTATCGTGCTTTTGCCGATGTTGATAAGTTCAAAAGCGAGATAAAGTCTTTGGAAAAAAACAAGAAAAAAAAGTAATATTTATTTGATATGGCAAAAAAACAAACCCAAGAAAAAAGAAACCAAGGCGGCCCTCAGTCGGCGGCCGGTGACTCGCTTGAAGATTTGGCAAAAAAAAATATCCGTTGGTCGCGGGTAATTTACAATCAGAATAAAAAAATAAAATCACGATTGACATGGATGGCGGTGGGAAATTATTTGCGTTTGCTAATATTGATTATACCAATCATTCTTGGTATCATTTATCTCCCTTCCATTTTGGAAGAATTTTGGCAAGTGTATGCCGATATTTTGGGTGGAGTTTCGGAACATGGTTCTTTTAGTAAAATTTTGAATCAGATGGCCAACTAAATTAAACTTTATAGAGAATATGAAAAAAAGAACCAAAATAGTGTGCACTATCGGTCCGTCGTCTCAGTCAAAGCAAATTCTCAGCAAAATGGTCGCCGCCGGCATGAACGTGGCCAGGTTGAACTTTTCCCATGGTAGTTATGAGAATCATAAAGAACTGATAGAAAATATCCGCCGGGTGGAGCAAGAGAGTGATGAGCCGATTGCCGTTTTGCAGGATTTACAAGGACCGAAGATCAGAGTGGGTTTGCTGCCCGAGCGGGGGGTGGAAATTGAGGCGGGCGAGGAGGTGGTATTTGATACTTCATTGAAAGAATACCAAGACGGTATGATACCAATTGATTATTCCAAGCTTCATACTTATTTGCGCGCGCGAGAAAGAATACTTTTATGCGACGGCAAGGTGGAGGTTTTGATTAATAAAATATCCGGAACTAGAATTTATACAAAAGCAGCGGTGGGGGGTAAATTGTCTTCACACAAGGGTATCAACGTGCCGGATTCCAAGCTGGGCATGAGGGCGTTGACCAACAAAGACAAGCAGGACGCCCGCTTCGGAGTTGAACGCGGCGTGGACATGGTGGCGCTGTCTTTTGTCACCAAGGCGGAAGATATTATTGACTTGCGCTATGTGATAAAAGATCAACAGAGAGAGCTGGGCATAAAAAACAAGGCGTCGGTCATGATTATCGCCAAGATAGAAAGGCATGAGGCGGTTGACAATATTGACCAGATTTTGGACGTGGTGGACGGTATCATGGTGGCAAGAGGTGATCTGGGCATAGAAATACCGGCCGAAGAGGTGCCACTGGTGCAAAAACAGCTGATTGACAAAGCCATGGAAGCGGGAAAGCCGGTCATAGTGGCCACTCAGATGCTGGATTCCATGCAGGAAAATCCGCGTCCGACCAGGGCCGAGGTTTCGGACGTGGCCAACGCGGTGATTGATCATACCGACGCGGTAATGTTGTCCAATGAAACCGCCACCGGTCGTTATCCGGTAATAACGGTCTCCACAATGAGCGACATCATCAGGGAAACCGAAAAATCCCGGTATGACGATTTGGCTATTCGGGAGCCGCGCAACAAGCTGCATAAAACAGATGACGTGATTTCTCAGATGTCCAGGATGTTGGCGGAAAGAGTGAATTCCAAGCTCATTTTAGCCGCGTCTTTTTCCGGGGATACCGGTAGGCTGATCAGCCGTTACCGTCCGGAGCTACCGATAGTGGTTGCCACCAGCGAAAAAAGAGTCAGGAGGCAGCTGAATTTATCCTGGGGCGTGGTGCCTTTTATTTTGCCCCAATGTTCCAGCATTGAAGAGTTGGTGGAGCGCTCTATCAACTATATGAAGCAACATAAGATAGTAAAGCGGGCCGATAAAATTATCGTGGTGGCCGGCGAGCCGGTCGGTCATGCCGGACATGTGAATTTGCTGGAAGTCAGGGAAGTGGATTGATTGGATATTTTATCCACCTTAAAGCGATTCTTTGTCGTTTAGCAAGGAATTGTTTTTATGGTATAATATTTAAACA
>CAYSPW010000006.1:0-20709 GCA_964433095.1 uncultured Gammaproteobacteria bacterium
CTGCTGTGCAGTTTAATTCAAAAGTGTAAACAACGCTAGGATATCTTACAGTTTACGCTTAAAAATTGAAAAATTCTTTTTATGAGGTATAAGGGATTTTTTTTAATTTCATCATATAATAATATTCTGACATTATCTCTTCCGAAAGTATTAATATAATTTTTAATATATCTAGTATACTTTAAGCAATCTAAACCATAATCATGTAAATAGGAAAGTATATTTTTATGCGACACTTTACCTCTTTCATAATTATAATTATATGCTGAAACCAACTTATCAGCGGGATTTCTTACACAAACTAAAATTTTAGCATTGGGTGAATATTTTTTAATTCTTTCCAAAGCATCCTTAGAACGCAAATAAGAAGTGCTGAATTCACCTTTTATTTTTTCTCCACCGCAATGTTCAAAGCATAAATCATACCACTTCAGATTCTTTTTTTTAAAATTCCAACTAAAATAATGTGTCTCTTTAGGTTTCGAAGTACATATTTCGGGATGTTCACCAAGACACTTCAAAATCCAAGTAGTAGCACATTTTCCGTCGCCGATACCAAAAAAATCAACTTTATGACCCATAATTCATCCTTTGCAAAATAAAAAATTAGTAATTTTTTCTGCTCTATTATTCCAAGAGTTAACACGATTAATTGAATTGCCAGATCTGTCAACACCTTTATCAGTATCCTTTAAAGCCAATTTTAAAGTCATTACTAGGCTGGCAACGTCATCAGGTCTGGCAAAATAGGCGAAGCTTTCATCAAGCACTTCTCTTATACTGGGCAAATCCGACGCAACAATTGATCTGCCGCTAGCCATATATTCGAATAACTTGAGCGGGGATGTATAGAATTTTGAAATATTCATTTTTGCACTATTTGGTAATACTAACACATCTGCCGCCTTCAACCAAATTGGAATTTCACTGTGTTTTCTGTGTGTGATCAGTTTGATTCTATTGTTTACAACTAGTTCCCTATACTTGCTGGTAAGAGCTTTATAATCCTCAATGTCCCCGCCTACAATATATAAAATACAATCTTCATACAATTCATACATTGCTTTCAATAAACAATCAACACCCTTCCACGGATAAAGATGGCCTGTATATAATATAATTTTATTATCCAGATGTAAAGATAAAATATCTCTCGCTTTCTTTTTTGAAAGTACCATATCAAACTTTTCTAAATCAACCGCATCGCCAGCAACCAATAATCTGCTTTCATCTATACCGGCTTCTAATAGTTCTTGTTTCATATACTCATTTAATACTATTATAAATTTAATTTTCTTCAATAAATTAATAAATATTTTTCTCTTACTATCAGGTATAGTGTGTAGTTCGACAACCACTTTGTATTTTAATAAATTATAAACTACAGCGATTTCTAAACTACGAGTATAAATTATAGAATCTTTTTTAAAATTTAACTTTAAAATATTGCATATAAAATTAAAAGTTTGTAGCCAATATGAAATCTTTCCTAAATATTTCTCCAATCTGATCCAGTCAAAAGACCGTACCTTAATAGCCTCAAAATTATCATTTATTCCATAAAATGAAAATAAATCTTCTGTTATCTTATTTTCCCTATCTGGAAAGTATAATTGCACTTTAAAAAAATCTAATTTAGAAAATTCTTCGCACATTTTAGATACCTGATAGCCATAGGCTTTTTCCGTCGGCATGCGCGTATTTATTATATATTTTATTGTTTTTTTCATAAACAGAAGATTTCAACTTATAGCCATTTAGATAATTTTATACAAATCAATCTTTCTAATCTTTTGATATCTTGTCTAAAAATATTTTTTAACTCTTGTTTTTGATGCTGTGTAATATTAATATTATCCTTTTTAGTAATTTTAAAAATATCAAACAAATTATTCACAAATATTGCATCCAAACCACATAATTTTGCAAAATGAAATGTTTTCTTAAAAAAAATTGAATTACGTCGACGTAGATAAAATTTATTGATGCGCCAAAAAAGTTTTGATGATCTGGTATTGGAACTATTATATTTTTTTTTATAATTTTTAGGAATATACGTCTTATCTACTCCCAAAAAATTATATATTCTTTGTATTGTTTCAACAGGTTTTTTTTGTATATCATCAAACAATACTATACATATTTGTTTTGAAGAAAAAATGTTCAGGTAATAACTTAAGTATTTTCTATACATACTTCTTTCAATAATTTCAGGATATTTAGCGCATATATCATAAAGATCTTCATTTTTGTTAATCTTATTTTTTGAGTACAGATGATTGATGTGAGAAATCGACCTGTCTACGGGATTTCTCAATGAAACAATAATTTTAATTTTAGGAAAATCTTTTTTGATTCTGTCAGCCGTTTCAAAACTGTATAAATAGGTAGTACTTAATTCCCCTATTACTTTATCTGAATCGCAATCCTTAAAAATACGCTGATAATAATCAATACCTCTGGCGTATTTTTCATCATTGCTAAAAAAATGAGCTTCTTTTCCGGAATACATGGAAATTTGAGAGTGATTATCCAAACACTTAAAAATCCAGCTAGTTGCGCTTTTGTGAGCTCCAATACCAATAAAACTCAACATAATGATAAATTAACTAAAATTTTTTTAATTTCTCATAAAGATTTAAAGTCTCTTTATCTTCCAAATCAAAAAAATTATTTATTTTATATGGATTTCTATCAATTATCTTACCAGCTGCCAAACTTAATTTTTCTCTATCCCGATTTGTAAAAACGGCTAACTTTTCAAGCCAGTCTTGATTACTGTTGTTTACCATTTCTTCATAACTTAATAACAAACTAGGCATCATCTTTGTTTGCAAAACTAAGGTCTTATTAACCTGCAACCAATGTTCTCTCCAGTAGTCAAGACTTCTACCATACTTTTTATATCTACTCAATAAATAAGCGGAAAATTTTCTATAAACCCCTATAATCTTAACTTCATATCCGAGTTTAAAATTAATTCTATGTACTAACCAAAGCAACTGGCTTGATTTGGCATAATTCACATTACTTAATAATTGGTTTAATGTTTTATTGCATTTCTGATTTGAAAAAGGTACAAAAAAATAATTTGGTAATATGGATTGGTCAATTTTTTCTGCCCGAGAATGCCATTTATATGCCTCATGCAAAAGAGGGTGTTCAAAATCACCCTTATCCCTATTCCAAATATCTTTGGTATCTAAACCAAAATTTGCTCCACTCTTTAGTAATATGGCTGATAAAAGCGAAGAGCCTGTTCTACCAGTACCTATTATTAAAAATTTTTTATTACTTTTGCTTCCCATAGACAGATTGAATAAAATTAAAGACACTTCTTTGCTCTAACAACAAAAGATAGAGCAAAAAGACTTGGTCTAGTATTCGCTAACAGATTTAAAATAGGATTAAATAAACCATTAGTCATTAGTTGGTAATTAAATTTAATATCTTCTATTTGCAAACCATTCTTAACTAATAAATTTTCCAAAATCTTCTTATTAAACCAGTATGCATGTCCCTTTTTTTCTATATTGTTTTCCGGCACCATACCTAGAAACATTTGGATACGAGCTGGGAATGAAGAGAAATTTGGCACACCAATAATTAATTTATGGTTACTAACCCTAATCATTTCTTTTAAAAAAATTTCCGGTTTTAAAGTATGTTCCAAAACATCAAGCGCTACCACACAATCGAAAAAATTATCTTCGTATGGCAATTTTTCACAAGACAAATCAACTTTAACAACATTCAAGTCTTTTTTTACACACTTATCAATTGCTGCGTCTGAACAATCCACTCCATAGACATTTTTTATTTCATTCTCGATTAAAAGATTCATAAATAATCCATCTCCGCATCCGATGTCCAAAATCTTACTATTTTGCCTAACCAAACCCAAAGCTGCACGGTGTCTAAATTCTATTGTTTGTGTGGATTTATGCCATTTATCATTATCAAATTTAATATTGTTTTTCATATTATCTTATTATATATTTTATCAATACAACCGGTCAACGAGTTTTTTTTCGCCAGATTTATCCAGAAATCTCCACCAATGGTATCGCTATCTTTGTTTGATATGATCCTTAATATTTTTTTGCTTAGAGAAATATGATCATTATTTTCAAAAATGTAATCATCTATTTCATTATTTAAAATTTCACAGATAGCCTCATTACAAGATAAAACTTTCAGACCGCTTGCCATTGCCTCCAAAACTACTTTATCTAAACTACCTGTATTACTGGTATGCACAAAAAGATCTGCTTGTGAATAAAATTTGGCTATCATATTATATTTTACTGGTCCGACAAATTCTACAGTCTCCTCTAAATTGTAATTACCTACCATGTCTTTTAAAGTTTTTAAATAAGTTTTTTGCTCGCTGTCATCTGCTTCTCCAACTATTTGAACCGATAAATTGAGAAACTTATTTTTTTTAATTTCATATATTGCTTTAATTAGTACTTCATAATTTTTAATCGGAGAAATTCTACCAACCGACAAAATTTTAAATAAATATGATTTTGTTTTCCGCAAAGGACAATCAAATTGACTTAAATTGATACCATGACCTACTATGTTTAATTTATTTGATTTTAGTCGGAAACTCTTAGGAGAAGGAGTAAAAATTAGATCACAGACCTTTTCTGCAACTCGCAAAGATAACGACACATGTCCATGCGCGTACCACAGCCCGATCTTTTTTTTCCAAACTTTCCATAACAAACCGCCCAATAACACATAAACCTGATTCATGTGGACAAAAACACTATCATAATCTTTTCTGTGTTGAATTATGTACTTGTAAAAACGAAAAACATACTTAAACACGGATTCTCCACTCTCTTTACCCAAACTAAACACCTTGACGTTATCCGGTAGGTCATATTCACCCAATTTCAAACAAACAACAATCAGGCTATCACACCGCTTGGCAAACTCTCTCACCCAATCATGAAAAAAACCCAAGACGCCTTCGTCCTCCTTATCCAATACTTGTGTCAATATCAATAACCTCATACCTCCATCATTTCCTTTAACCACCACAAAAAATCTCCTTGCGGCAATATTTTAACTCGGTCGCTCGCCGGCAATTCATATCCGGCCACTCCGACATCACTCATAATCACCTTACAACCGGCCGCGTGCGCCTCCATGGCCGCCATGCCGTAGCCTTCGCTGAAGCTTGGAAATAATAAAGCGTCAGCGGTTTTCAAGTAATCCACCGGATTGTCCACCCAGCCCAGAAACCGAACATTGTCTTGCACTTTATTCCTTTTGGCACAATTCTCCAAATTTTTTCTTTGACCACCATCACCGATAACAAGCAGCAAATATTTTTTTTGGTCTCTAATGTTCTTTAAAATCCTAAAAAGCCAAGGTATGTTTTTTACCGGCTCCAGCCGCCCCAAAAACACGAATGTTTTTTCATAGCCCGGATACTTGTCTTTTAAATTAAAGGCCGGCACATGATTTTTAATCTTGTCAATATCAATTTTTATCGGTTTTAACTCAATCTTTTCCCTGTCTATTCCCAGTTTGATCAAGCTTTGTTCCACCCGCCTGCTGACCACCCGCAATTTATCCGCTTTTTTAACCACGTATCCGGCCAGCAGATATCTCAATATATTTTCTTTTAAATAATAGCGGCTAAAAAAATCACCATGCAGCTGCACTTCCAGACGAATATTTTTTTTCTTTTTCAGACGACAACCCACCAGTCCGGTAAAAAAAGGATCTTGAGTGGTGACAAAACCGATTCCTTTTTGATCCACCAACTTCAAGCCTTTTTCAATCAGCCTGAAAAACTTCTTAACCCTGCCACCGCCGATAGAATAAACGGACACTTGATCGCTGAGCTCCACCATGGGTTCTTTTTCCCCGGGAATTAAAATATATAAATCCTCAACCCGGCCGTATTCAACCATGCGTTCGGCGGCTTGCGAATTCGGATCCAAGATTTTTTTGTCCAGACTAATCATCAATTTTGACATAGCCTTTTTAATATATTAACGGTGGAATCAACCATAACGCAAAATTGGAATTGATTAAAAAAATCCCGCCATTCAATGCTTTTTTGCTTTTGTATATATGGTCCCGGATCAGCCAAAATTTTTAAAACCTTGGCCTTGACCTGAGTGGCGTCGTCATAATCAAACAATTCGCCAATACCTTGTTTAACCAATTCGGTATTGCCGCCGCTTGAGCTCACCGCCACCGGCCTTTTGCAGGCCAAAGCTTCCAAAATCACATGCGACAATCCTTCGTAAGCCGAGTTTAGTACAAACACGTCGCCGGATTTGATGTATGAAACGGTTTTCTCATAAGGCAGGCTTCCGGTTAGCTCCACGGCCCGCTCCAGTCCCAATTCACGTATCAATACCAATAAATTGTCGTATTCCGGACCGGCGCTGATTATCTTCAATTTCAAGTTGGGAAAAACTTCGCGCCATTCCGGCATTAACTTAATTAGCGTATCCATGCCTTTCCACGGGGTCAAGCGTCCGACCGACACGATCCATTTTTCATCATCAAGTTTATCAAATTTTTTCACTTCCTTCACGTCTACCGCGTTGTACACCACCTCTATATTTCCCCTCTCAACTCCCCATCCCCGTACCATGGATTTCAAATATTTGCTCGGCACGATTACTTTATCCGCTTTTGCACTAACCAAGGATTGAATGAATTTTAGAAACATAACCGGTTTTTTGTAGTCTCGCCTCTTTTGAAATTCATCAATCAAATCCTTGACCCCGAACCTCTGCGCTCCTTGTTCCCACGCGTAATCGCCCACCACCTTGACCACCAGACGCTTCCCCCTGATCTTGGCCGCCACCAAAGCGGGCAAGCCGGCGTTAACCGGACCCATGGCATAGATTACATCAACTTGGGAGGAATGCTTGAAAAGCAGGTAAAAATAGCTGAGGTAGCGCAATAATTTATTCCGGTAACCGACTCTGTGCAAATCATGGTTCACCCGCGAATGATCCGAATTCGGATTTAAAGACACGATTGAAACAAAAATTCCGCGCTCTTTTAAAGCATTGGCAATGTTCACGCAATAGGTCGCCGGACCGGCCGGATCGGGCGGAAAAACATCCGCCGCTATCAAGACTCGCATAAATTTTTAAAAATATTATTCATATCTTTTGCTATGTCGTCCCAGGTATATTTTGCTTTGACCAAGGCGAAAGCCCGGTCCAAAACACGGGCTCTTTTTTCAGGATCCAAATCCAATACGGTTGAAATCACCCCGGCAATATTTTCCGGATCCCGGGCTTCACACACAAATCCGGTTTTACAATCTCGCAAAAAATCCGCTATGCCGCCGGCCAAAGTTCCCACTACCGGTATGCGCGCCGCCATGGCCTCCAAAAAGACGTTGCCCAGACCTTCGGAAATGCTGGGCCGACAAAAAACGTCTGAGCCCCATAAGTATCGCGGTAATTCTTCATGACCGAGCAGCCCCAAAAAATGAACCCGATCGGACAAATCCAACTCCGCTGCTTTGCTCTTCAAACATGCTTGCAATTCACCCGTACCGGCGATTAAAAGAATACATTCTGAGGGAAGTCCTTTCATGCTTTCCAACAAATCACCCACTCCATTTTTTTTCACCAAACGAGATACCGTTATTACCACTTTGGCGTCCTCTTTTAAATTAAACCGTTCACGCAATTCACGCCGGGCCTTTTTTCTCGCCTCCGGGCTCGGACATACGAATCTTGATATATTCACTCCGTTGGGAACCACCTGCTTGAGCTTTTGGGCCTCAAAACCCATATCCACGCCCCAGCCGAGCAGATACGAACTGATAGCCTGCAACGCGTCGGCCTTCATAAAAATACGTTTAAACCTTTTTTTGACCCATCTGGTCTTTTTCATAATTTGTTCAATCGGATCGCCTTCCTGCAAAGTCAATAAAAAATTCACTCCGGTTTTTTCCTTGAACGTGAGCGCGGCGAAACCGCTGAAGCTCGCCATTACCGACCAAACCAGGCAGTAGTCATATCGGCAGTGCAGTTTGAGCGCCGGACGGTAGCCGAAAAGAGCCAGATAAATCTTATCCAACCGCGGGTATCCCCATCCCACTCTGTAAATACGCGCGTTATACATCCGCTCACGCTTGGGATAATCTCTATTCATGCGGCAGGTAATAATATGGAATTCATATTGCTTCATTCTATCGGTAATTTCCTTGACCGCCACTTCGGCTCCGCCCACCAAAGGAAAATATGCCGTGGAAAAAATTAATACTGTCGGTTTACTCATAATCTGCTTTTGAAATTGGCAATGGTTTTACTCAATCCTTCTTCCAATTCAACCGCCGGTTCCCAATCAAGCTTTCGCTTGGCGAGAGATATGTCCGGCCGCCTTTTCTTGGGGTCATCTTCGGGCAAATCTTTGTGGGCCGGTTTGCTTTTTGACCCGGTTATTCGCAAAATTTCTCGCGCCAGCCGCAAAATGGTAAATTCACGCGGATTGCCCAAATTCACCGGACCTTGAAACTCGGTTTCGCTGTTCATTAACCGGATTAGACCGTCAACCAAATCATCCACAAAACAAAAACTCCTGGTTTGTTTACCGTCTCCGTAGATGGATATATCCCGCCCTTTCAGAGCTTGGAGAATAAAATTGGAAACCACCCGACCGTCGTCAAAAGCCATCTTCGGTCCGTACGTATTAAAAATACGCGCCACTTTAATTTCCAGACCGTGAGTGCGATGATAATCAAAAAACAAAGTCTCGGCGCAGCGCTTGCCTTCGTCGTAGCAGGCTCTCGGACCGATCGGATTGACATTACCGTAATAATCTTCAGGCTGCGGATGGATCTCAGGATCCCCATAAACCTCGGAGGTTGAAGCCTGCAATATTCTGGCTTGATGAGCTCGAGCCAACCCCAACATGTTAATCACGCCCAAAGTGTTGGCCTTGACGGTTCGGATCGGATTTTCCTGGTAATGAATCGGAGAAGCCGGACAGGCCAAGTTGTACACTTGATCTATCTTTTCTCGCAAAAAAAGCGGCTCAATAATATCATGCTCCAATAAGGAAAAATTTTCATCCGAGGATATTTGGGATATATTTTCTCTTGAGCCGGTGAATAAATTATCCACACAAATAACTTGGTGGCCCAACGACAACAATTTCTCCACCAAATGCGAGCCGATAAAACCGGCACCGCCCGTAACTAAAATTCTCATATATATCTTAAAAAAACGGCTAAATATTGCCTAATTTAGACGGATATATTATGCTACAATTTGCTCAAATAGTCAATACACTCTGTTTCACTAAAATAATGCTAAAATGAGCCAAAAAATGAAAATACTCCATGTTATTACTCAAGGCCACTGGGGCGGAGCCCAGCGATATATTTTTGATTTGTTAAGCAATCTAAACCGGGAATTTGAATTGCACCTGGCCGTTGGAGAAGCCAAAGCAGAAGACAAAGATCTACAAAATATGGTTAAAAAACTGCCTAACGCGCGTATACACCAATTGCAATACTTACGCCGCAATATATCGCTAATTAATGATATTCGCGCTCTGTGGGAAATTTCCGCGCTTTACAGACAAATTAAGCCGGACGTGGCGCACCTGAACAGTTCCAAGGCCGGAATTATCGGGTCACTCGCCAAAGTATTTGTCGGCATGGGCAAAAAAAACAAAAAACCACTGACAGTTTACACCGCCCACGGCTGGGTATTTAATGAACCGCTATCCCAATTTAAAAAGTTTTTTTACAAATTTTTAGAAAAAACAACAGTTAGTTTCAAGGATAAAATAGTGATATTGGGAGAAAAAGATTACGCGGACGCAATATCAATACTCAAAGTTCCTTCCAATAAGCTGAAAGTGACCAAGCTGGCCATCAACAACCGAATTCACATGAATAAAACCCATGCTCAAACGCGTTTGTCCGATCTTACCGGACAAAAGCATAACGATCGTTTTATCATCGGTACCATAGCCAATCTCTATCACACCAAAGGCATAGACATACTGCTGCGCGCCATCGCCGATCAAAAACAATTACTGCCTGCCAATCCGCTTTTCGTCATTATCGGGGATGGCCCGGAAAGAAAAAACCTGGAACAAATAGTAATGGAAGGCAATTTGGATGATTTGGTGCGAATGCCCGGTTTTGTGGAAAACGCGCATGAACTGCTGCCCGCTTTTGACTTGTTCGTACTGCCTTCACGCAAAGAAGGCCTGCCGTATACCATTTTGGAAGCTATCACTGCCAAAATCCCGATTATATCCACCGATGTGGGCAGTATCGATTCGGTCATCAAGCATGGCCGCTCCGGCCTGCTCTGCCGGCCTCAAGATCCGGAAGATCTGATGCAAACTTTGCTATACGCTCTCAACAACAAAAGCGTCCTGCGACAAATGACCGAGAACGCTTCTACTCTATTGGATTCAGACTTTGATGATTTTTTGATCAGGACGGCTAATTTGTATCGCTCTCTTCGACCGCCCGCATAATTTCGGCTATAGCCTGCTGGCCGGTTTGATTATACTTCACGCCAAAAGATTGTGACTGTTGTATCAAATCAACCGCTTCATCCACTCTACCTTGATTTTTGTAAAGCAAGCCCAGCCTCCACCAGCCTTCCCCTACTTTGGGCGCGTTTTCTATGGCTTGCCGCAGCAGGACGATCGCTTCGTCACTTTTGCCCAATTCAATTTTAGCCACGGCCAACATGAATTGCAGCTGCTGCCTTTTGGGTGACTTTTCCAAAGCTTGAGTAAGCAGAGTTTCCGCTTCCCTATAGAATTCTTTGTCCTGATTGATTTGCCCTCCAAGAAAAGCGAGCTGCGACTTTAAGATGTGCACGCGAATATCATCCGGATGTAAAACCAAATTCTTGTCCAGTTCGGAATAGGCCAGATCAAAGATCTTCAATCCGACCCGCGCTTTTTGGGCGTTAAAATAATTTGGCAGCACTTGACTGGTTGTCCTGGCGAAGTCATTGCGGATATCATCCACATGCGGAGTCGGAATGGTGGCCGCTTTCTCGTATAATTCCACAATATCTTCCTGGGCGTAAACTCCGCGAATCACCTGCAAGTTCGTCTTGTTGGCGCGGCTCGGGTTGATGTTGGTGGAATAGATCAAAAGCAAAACCAGCAAAAACAAAGTGATGGTAAAACCGTATGAAATAGGTTTGCTTGCGGTTTTAATTTCCTGCTTTTTGTATACTTGATTATTGATAAAAGCCAAGAAGAAAAAGAAATACAGATACGATGTCGGGTTTTCAAACACGAAAGAATTATGAATGAAGTGCGCCACCAAAAAAGCCAAACCAAACGCAAACACATGCACATCCGTTGTTTTCATTTTAAAACCTTTCCACAATGAATAGATGGGCACCAAGAACAGACCCAAGTAAAGCAGCAGACCGACTATGCCCTGTACGGCCAGTGTATTGAATATGGCGCTGTGCGCGTTATCAAACCAGGTTTCCTGATACCCGTGTTCCAGAAACTCGGGCAAGTAGTATTGATTGAAAGCGTAATAATAGTTATTAGGCCCCCAACCGAAAACCGGTTTATCAAACCAGGCGTCCACGGCTATGCCCCAGGCCATCAAGCGCGTTTCCACCGTACCGCCGGTAAAAGATATATCCACCATGCGGTTAATAATCGGTATGCTTTCAACAAAATCAGTATCCCGGTAAATGAATAACAATCCGCCGCCGATTAAGGCCAATACGCCCAATCCCACAATTCCCGCTTTAAGCTTTTTTTGTCCCTTGAGAGTGAAAATATATGTGAGCAGCAAAATACCGACTCCGCCAACCAATCCGAGAAAGCTGCCGCGGGTTCCGCCCAAAAATATACCCAGAAAACCAAATGCCGCTCCTATGACGGCCAAATACCACCAGTAAGTGAATTTTTTTTCTTTAAAAGCCAGCAGTCCGCCCAGAAACAACAAAAACAAACCATAGCCGCTGAAATATATGGCATTACCCAAGGTAGCCGAGACGCGTTTGGAAGACTGATTGAGGAATATATCCGGATCAACGAATTTCTGCCATGCTCCGAACACCATCACCATGGTACCGGCCAGCACGAACAAACGCGGCAGCCAGCGCCAATCCCTCCATTCCCGAACCACGCTTACCACCACAAAGTAGTAAACCACGTAATGAAAAATAGTAAACAAACCTAGCATTCTCTCATGATTATCCCAAAAACTTCTGTACCAATCCACGCCCACAAAGGTTGAGACCGCAAAACTGACGAAAAACAACCCCACCACTATATTTATAGGGGTCAATTTAGTGCTGTATTTTTTTCTGTTGCTGGCATAAAGAATCAGACAACCGCAGAGCATCAGAAGTACCATCGTCCTAAACAACAGAATCTTGGGCACGATAAAAGGAAAAATATAACTGGAAGGAACCACAACGAGCGGCACCACAAAACTGGCCGCGATCAATGTCTTTACGGCTAGTTCAATTTTCTTATGCATAAAAAATGTATTAAGCACTAAACGGCAATATTATCTCATGAAAGCGATATCCGAGTCAATAAAATAATCAAAAATTAAAATTTATCAAGTAGATATTTTTTGCCTTTAAGTAGCCAAATATATTTCTTTTTTGAATCCGAACAATCATATATTGACAAAAAGGCTAAAATATGCTAAAATTTATTGTTAAAATATAACAAAAGGTTAGAGAAAACTAACCAAAAGGAGGCAGCATGAATTTCTTTTATGTCTATGTCGTAATATTGGCCGTCTCGGCCTCGGCGTACGGTTGCGCCGAAGACCTAAATTTCGTTGGCAACCGGCAGGACAGTCGGGATGCTAATGAAAATGACTTTGAATTGGAAATATTTGAAGTTCCGGAAACCGCGGATAACACTGCCGTGGATCCGGGAGTCGAGATGGATAGCCGGATGGACACCGGTACCCAAACCGACCCAATCCCGGAAATTGTTGATTCCGGTGATTCCGATCTACCGGAAATTGATCCGGATACGAGACCGGAACCGCCGGAGACATGCGGTCCGGAAATCTGCAACGGCCTGGACGACGACTGCGACGGAGTCTTGGACGGCTCCGAAGGCTTGACCCGGCAATGCGGCATCACCGATGCCGGTGAGTGTACTTTTGGCACCGAGACCTGCACCGACGCGGGCGCGTGGGTCGGGTGCGACGCCGTAGTGCCCCAGGCGGAAATCTGCAACGGCCTGGACGACAATTGTTCAGGTGAGGTGGACGACATCGCGGGTGAAGCTTGCTTTGAAAGCGAGAATACCTGCGGTCCGGGCACCACCGAGTGCCTTGCGGGAATTGAAATCTGTTCCAGCCAATATGGCGGGTCGGATTTCTCCGCCCGTATGGTACATTGTGGCGATAATTTCACGGATTCCACCAATGAATCCGAAAACAATCGTCAATGGTACCGCGACTTAGTGGATCCTTACAACGCCAAAGACAACCTGTATGTCTTCGCGGCCGAGTCGGACTACCAGGTCAATGTGCACGTGACCGAGATGTCCGAACCATTCGATGTTTTCATCATGCACCTGTGTGGTGAAGACTACTTCGCCGGCGGCACCGACTCAGGGTTTGAATCCCATTGGAGTTTCGATGCCATGTCCGGAGAAGAATATTACATAATTATTGACACGTTCATGCGCCAAACCGGAGCGTATCGTGTCAACATAGAATGCACGCCGTAAAGAAAGGAGGTCCGGCCGCACTTATCAATATATTGACAAGTGCGGCATCAACAAAAAAACATCATTCATTGGTGTTTTTTTGTTGAAAAAACCTACCATTTGTGGACAGTATATATCCGGAATAAAATATTCCCAATTTAAAAAAAATCAAAATTCATCTTGACAACAGGCCTTAATAATGCTATTATTTCCTGTTAATCTAATAGTAAGTTAACGTGTCACAAAAAAGGAGGTGTATAGTGACAAACATAATAAAATTGGCTCTAAGCCTAATTACGTTCATTTTAATCGGCTGTTTAATCGGCTGTGATTTTGACGCGGCCGGACTTTATGATCGTCAATGCCTACATGAGAGCTGTCCGAGCGGTTATCATTGCGTGGACGGCTATTGCCAGCTGAGCACCGAAGACACCGCTCGTAACGACAACCACGGCATGGATGCATTGGAAACCGCTGTGCACACGGAATTAAATGCGGATACCGAATTAAACGATACAGCCGTAATGACCGAAACTTTAATTGTTGAGGTTGACGACAGTGTGGATAGGACGGATAGTTTTGAAACATGTCTTGGTCATGAAGAATGCAACGGCCTGGACGACGACTGCGACGGGCAGATTGATGAAGAACTGTTCATTGACTGTTATGAAGGCCCGTCCGGGACCGAAGGCATCGGCACCTGCCGAGCCGGCACCTCTCAATGTCAAGACGGTGACTTCGGACCATGTATCGGACAAACTTTGCCTGAAGCTGAAACCGAAGACAACGCGGACACCGTCTGTGACGGACTGGACAACGACTGCGATGGAGCAGTCGATCAAAATTGTCCATGCGACAATGGCGAAAGCAAATCATGCTATACCGGTCCGCCCGACACGCGAGGAATTGGAGTCTGCCAAACAGGCATCCAAACTTGCGTGCAAAACGGCTGGTCCGATTGTACCGGCGACCGAACACCCGGAACGGAAACCTGCGGCAATCCGGGCCAAGACGACGACTGCGACGGCATCGCGGATAATATCGCCAATCTGGGTGATGACTGTGAAAACCAGTCTCAATTCGGTATCTGCCGAGCCGGCACTTACCAGTGTCTGGAAGAAGAACTGAGATGTGAATCTCTGATCTCCCCGGGCACTCGGACCGAAACCTGCAACGGCCTGGACGACGACTGCGATGGACATAGCGACGAAGATATAGCCGATCTCACCTGCGGACAAGGAATTTGCCGGCATAGTGAATCGGCTTGCTTGGACGGACAGACCCAAACCTGCGATCCGCTGCAAGGAGCGCAAAGCGAAATCTGCAACGGCCTGGACGACGACTGCGACGGAGTCTTGGACGGCTCCGAAGGCTTGACCCGGCAATGCGGCATCACCGATGCCGGTGAGTGTACTTTTGGCACCGAGACCTGCACCGACGCGGGCGCGTGGGTCGGGTGCGACGCCGTAGTGCCCCAGGCGGAAATCTGCAACGGCCTGGACGACAATTGTTCAGGTGAGGTGGACGACATCGCGGGTGAAGCTTGCTTTGAAAGCGAGAATACCTGCGGTCCGGGCACCACCGAGTGCCTTGCGGGAATTGAAATCTGTTCCAGCCAATATGGCGGGTCGGATTTCTCCGCCCGTATGGTACATTGTGGCGATAATTTCACGGATTCCACCAATGAATCCGAAAACAATCGTCAATGGTACCGCGACTTAGTGGATCCTTACAACGCCAAAGACAACCTGTATGTCTTCGCGGCCGAGTCGGACTACCAGGTCAATGTGCACGTGACCGAGATGTCCGAACCATTCGATGTTTTCATCATGCACCTGTGTGGTGAAGACTACTTCGCCGGCGGCACCGACTCAGGGTTTGAATCCCATTGGAGTTTCGATGCCATGTCCGGAGAAGAATATTACATAATTATTGACACGTTCATGCGCCAAACCGGAGCGTATCGTGTCAACATAGAATGCACGCCGTAAAGAAAGGAGGTCCGGCCGCACTTATCAATATATTGACAAGTGCGGCATCAACAAAAAAACATCATTCATTGGTGTTTTTTTGTATTTAACCCAAACCCCGGGCCTTAAGGCCCGGGGTTGGTGTATTTTCCACTTAATTAACTTTTGTTAATTAAGTATTTCTTTTCCTGAATTACTCGCTCAAAGTACCGCCAATGACTTCAGTAATCTTGAGTTTACTGTCACCACCGTTGGTTACGCCTCCATCCCAATAGAAATCGGTGGATAAGTCATCAATTTCAGTCTGCAAGTATTCACCGTCGTCAGAGGAAGTACCGACATCGCCCACAATCACGATCGTGGCTGTGCCGACTATGTCGTTGGCTCCACCATCCAAGGTACTGAAATCAATCGTAGTGGAAGCACCGGATATATCGGTTACCACATCGGTCTGATTTGATGAATCATCAGCCAAGTAAGCCTTGATGTTGGTCAAAGTTACATTGGTTGACGTGGCAATGGTAATTTTTAAATTACCCAAGGTAGCCTTGTAAGCGGTATTGTCGGTTTCACGGTTACCGTCATTATCAAAGGTAATAGTGTATTTACCGATGACTTTGCCGTTTCCTCCAACCAGCTGTCCGTCATTCATGTCATTGCTGATGCTGGTTAACACGCTACCCATAATGGTTGAAGTAACGGTGCTGTCAACAATATCGAATTCATCCCAAGAGGCCGGTGTTGACAAACCTCCTGACATGGTGATGGTATCACCGGTATCAACTCCTCTGGCGTTTACCGCGTCAAGTCCCAGGGCCAAAGTGTTTCCGGCGGTAGCGGTTGATGAGGGATCACCATCCACATTAACACCTTTGGCGTTGACCGCGATATACAGTGATTGGGAAGAACCTTCTTCCACGGTATAATCGAGATCATTAAAGGTGGTGGTTGGTGAAGTGAAAGCTTCGGTCATCACGACCACGCCATCCTCATCCACAAGCGATAATGACGCGATATCATTATCACCCGCTGTGGCGGCATTTCTGATTTCCAAGGCCAAATCCTCTACCAACACGTCTTCGTTTTGAGCCTGGAAGTAGAGTTCACCCACATACCTATCTTCCGGCAAGCCGTTGCCGGCCAATAAGTACAGCGATCTGTTCCAGTTGGAGCCGTCGGTTTGCATGTCCACTTTGAGTTCTCCGGTAGCTGCGAGAGTAATTTCTCTGGATTCAATTTCGGTCACTGTGTTTTTGTTGCTTGTACCCAGCAGTTCGTTATCCTGATCACGTGCGGTCACATCACCGGCGACTGAAATCGCCAAGGCGAACTCACCGGTACCGCTCAGATTGGCGGCAAAGTCGGATTCAATCTTTACCGTGTGTGTTTCACCGGCCGGAATGGTGGTGTTAAGAGCGCTAAACGTGATAGAACCGTCACTGGCGTCGTTGGCCGCTTCCGAGATGGCTCCGCTCTTGGCTTTCACCATTACTCCGTTGATGTAGAGTCTGAGCTGCGAAACGTTGGAATCGCTGAACAAGGTGTCTTCATTATCACCGCCGGAGTCATATGTATGGAACTGAATCTCGGTAACCTTGACGTCCGAAGAAGTGCCCGCCTTCAGCTTGCCTTCATAGATCTGTACGTCCGTACTACCGCCCACCACCGTCTTGTTGGTAAGAGCGGTGTTGGAGATGGTTAAGAAAGATTTCTTAACCGTGGTGTAGGCTGAAGTGACATTGTTCGGAGTGAATGTCAAACTGGTTGAGCCTGATGTTTCACCCTCATGATCAAACGCGTCACCATCTACCACCACACGCAGAGTATCGCCGTCGTCAATGGTACTGGTCAAATCAATCACGAATTCAAAGGTTTTGGTGACACCTTTTTCCAGATAAATCTCATCACTGAGAGTCAAAGTGGAAGAATTGCCGGAAACGGCACTAAGTGTCAAATCATATATTCCGCCGCCCACTTCTCTAAGTTCGGCATTCTCAATCTCATTGGCTTCCAATCCGGTACCTTCAATTTGGAATTCTGCTCCTGATCCGCCATGCGTGATGTTGTTTATTGTCACATCCTCATCATTGGAAGTTATCTCAAGCGTACCCAGCACCACGTTATTGGTGTCAATCCTTACATCCTTGGCCGGAGTGGCATCCTTATCAAAGTTCAAAGTGATGTCGCCGGCTGCCAAAGTGATGACATTGACGTCACCATCGCTTGATTTATCCAAGTCGGTAATGGTAGAACCGGCCGCGTAGCCGAGATCCTTGCCCACGGCGATAATGTCATAGACGAAGAATTTCATGGTTTGATCAACTTCACCGTTTACCATGTCGCCTCTCATTACTACGTTAACGGTTTCGCCTTTTTCAATGGTAATCGCGTCAAAAGTAAAGCTTACCTTATCACCGCTTACCACGCCTTCGGCCACTTCGTCACCATCAACATACAATCTGTAGTTGTTGGCGGCGGTGGTATCGGCGGTTCCGCCATTTTCAAAGGTGATGCCGGTCAACAAGACATCCTCTTCTCCGCTGCTTTCAGTAAGATCAAAGTCGGCAAAATTCACATCATCGTCACCGAAGTTGTGAGTGGGATCACCGCCGGTTCCCGCATTCTCCAACAAAAGTGTGCCCGCGCTTATGTCAGTGGCCAAGCTCATCAAATTGCCTGAAATCGGGAAATTACCGGTTACGGACGCCACACCGCCGACATCATCGGCTTCGGCGATTAATACCGCGGCATAAGTACCGGTAGAACCGATTAAACCTCTTAAAACAACCTCCACATTATCGTTGGGATCAATTTCAATTGAGGTCGGGAAATTGAAAGTCATTTCCTTGTTGGAATTCCAGCTTGTCTTGGTGTTGCCGTATTTGGTGCCGTCCACGTATACGGTTAATTCAGCAACCGCATCTGCGTGAGTAAGGCCGGAACGTTGTACGATTAAGCTGTCAACAGTAGCACCGTCAGCGCCGGCCGCCATGTTGAATACCAACAAATCGGTTTCGGCACCGGCAGGCAAAGTGGTCGCGGCCGGATTATTGGCGCTCAGGCTCAGATGCACGCTACCATCTTCTTCAGACGGAGTGGCGGCTTCCACGCCCATTTGTGAAGGATCTTCAGTAATGGAAGCGGCGGTTACCGAACCGTCGCCGGTTTCCACGGCGTCATACACGTCTTGTGAGACGGTGCGTGAAGTGTCCATGACAAAGTCGGGCAAAATGCCGTCAATCTCATACTTCATGCCGTCTTCGCCCACGTACATGGGCGCGTCCATACCTTCCGTCAGAATAACCATTCCGCAGTGAGGCGTGGCGCCATCGAGCTCGTCGCCCAAGGTGTAAAGACTCATAATGTAGTCCGGCACGTCTCTGACCAAGTTGGCCCAGTTGTCACCGTAGAGAGCGGCGGCAGCGGCTTCGTCGGCCAAGTGGCGTCTTTCGTTGCCGCAAGTGATCGCATACACTCTGGGTGAAGCGGTAGTCTTCACAAGAATAGAACCGGGTCGCGGAGCCACCGCGCCGGGATCAGCCGGCGGGAAGAGCGCGTCCAGGTCAGTACCGGCGGCGAGTTCTTTTACACCGCTGAAGTCCGCGTACCAAGTGTGAAAAAATTCACTATTGGTATGGAACATTCTTTCCATGTCCGTAGTAACGGTGTAGACGGCCGCGGAACCTTCAAGTTTAATCAGGTCGCCGGCTTCCACGTCAGCCGGATCAGCGGCCGCGTTAACTTGACCGGCGGGAACCAAGGCGCTTAGGCCGACGCTCCAGACGATCGTCATAACGACTACGGACCAGGTGAATGCTTTTTTACCTAGTTTAATTACGTCGTTCATAAAATTATTTGAATCTGCTTACCCCATGGCGCGTTCCCCTGCCTCAGGCAGTATATTGCGGGATTGTCCATGGAATAAGGGTTTATATACATGAGCTCCACACGACTCGTTACTGAGTCCCGACCTTTGCAGCGGGATGCTCGGAGTGCCCTTTATTCCCCGGGGGGGAATAATACTGTATGGCAGTGGAGTCTCCGCCTGACGGCGAAGAACCTCAGCCACACAGTATATATTAAAGCACTGAATTATTGAATAAAATTATTAACCGCTTGTCGGCTTGACTGTGGATAAGCCATAACCGCAAACAAACTAATTAGTTAATTTATAGCTGTTCATCTTTTTCACTATTTATCTCAGCGCTCTGTTCGGGTTCGGATTCCGGCGCCACGGTCTGCCCTTCGGTTTGTTGATCAACTTGCTCGCTTTGTTGTTGCCCATCATCTTGGTTATTCGCGTCGCCCGCTTCTTCTTCGGACGGAACCTGAGTTTCATTTGTTTGGGCCGTGCTATTTTCCAAAATGGTATTGGCGCTTTCATCCAACTGGCGCAGGCCGGTCACGGCTTCTTTCAAAGTAATGGTTCCCTGTTCTATTCTGGATTTGATTTCCTCCACTCTTTGCGCCAATTGCTCGGGCGTCAATATGCTCGCGACGGTGCCGCTGGCAGTACTGCTAGCACTCAAAAGGGTGGAAGTGCCGATACCAACCTTAACCGTGGAACTACCAATATCAACCTGTTCCTCGCTGCCCCCGTCACCAAATTCACCGCTTTCTTGATCGGATTCGGCCTCACTTTGTTCGCCTTCCTTTTTATCCAGTATTTTTATTACATCATTAATTTTCTGTATTTTTTTAGCCAACAGCTCTTTGATGCCCATTTCTTCCTGAGTCAAAACAACCAGCTCTGAACTGCTCACTTCCACCTCTTCTGCCGCTTTTTCTATCACCGACATACTGACGTCGCTCGCCAACCTACTGATTAGATTCATTTCTTTGACAATTTCTTCATAACTTTCAACACCGTCTTTCAGTTCATCAATGGCGAACGCGATTTCATCCGCTTTATCACTTACCTCTTTAGCCATATTAACCGCTTCTTCCGCCTTACCGTATCCTTTTTTCAGATCATCGGATTCCTCAATTTCTTTAGCCGATTCCATGGACTCTTTAGCCGATTCCATGGACTCTTTAGCCGATT
>CAYSPW010000006.1:20809-52171 GCA_964433095.1 uncultured Gammaproteobacteria bacterium
CCATGGACTCTTTAGCCGATTCCATGGACTCTTTAGCCGATTCCATGGACTCTTTGGCCGATTCCATGGACTCTTTGGCCGATTTGATCGCTTTGGAAATATTTTGACTGATTTCCTCCACATGAACGGATGCCTCGGGACTTTCTTTTAATTGCTTAGCCTCGCTCAAGCGGCGGCTGGCAAATTCAAAATACTTTTTCGGCTTCTCATCATTGGAACTAACAGCTATTCGCACTCTTTCGGAAGCCAGTTTAACCCCCCACAGATAATCTCCGGGTAGACTGTTGGTTGCCTTGACCGAGAATATCCACCCGCCGCCCGCGATCAACACAGCGAGCACGGTCACCACCACCGGCCGCATGACCGAGACCAGTCGGCGCGACGCGAAGGCGTTCAAAAATTCTCCCGCCTCAATCAATATATTGCTCAATACATTGCCCGAACGCTTGGCCTCAACCGTATTGGAAATCTGGCTCATCAACCTGCTTTTTTCAGACAAAACCCAATTCGGATCAGGGTTTAGCCTCTGATCGTCATTCTTGATACTCTTTAATTTTACCGCCAAATTTTTATCCATAAAACCTTAATTTTTTTTTCTGTCCTCACTGTTCATTTTTTTCAAAACTTTCAAGGCGCGATGCGCTGTTACCCGCACATTGGCCTGGCTCTTGTCCAAAATGGCCGCGATCTCCTTGGTGGACAATTCTTCAATGTATTTCATGAAAATAATATCCTGATAGTCTTGTTTTAATTTACGCAAATCGGCCAATACACGCGTGATTTGCTCCTTGTCACTCACCCGCTCTTTTATATTATCCGGATCCGGAACCTGGTAAGCTAACATATCAATCGGACATTCCTGCCTGACCGCCCGGCGCCTGTACACGTCTATGACGCAATTTCTGGCTATGCGATAAATAAAAGCGTTAAAGCTGTCCACTTTCTCGGTACCGTCGCTGATCAAATACTGCCAAGCTTTCAAAAAAATATCTCCGGTCAAATCCTCGGCCTCCTCACGATTGGAAATTTTGTAATAAACAAAACGAAAAATTTTTTCCACGTACAAATCATAAAGTTCACCAAAAGCTTTCGGATCTTTCCTTCTGGTTACGAGATAGACCAATTTTTTTTGTTTTAAATTCTGAAGACCGTTCATACTTATAGACGCAATGATTAAGAATGTGTTACTAATCTACCGCATAAAATTTAAATAATCCCAAAAAACAACCCCGACTTTTAAGGGTATCCATTATTGAAGAAATTATAGCATAATAAGCTAAAATAACAAGATAAAGCCTGTTTTTAAACATATTTTACGAAAAAATAACAGCCCGGTTACACAATAATAATCTTCATTATTTGTATATAATAGTATATACAAAAAATAGATTACAACATATTTATACCTAATTCTAAATATATATATTTGTATACACTATTATATACTTTCTTTCAACTTTTATCCCAAAAAAAACAAATAACGGCTAAGTGATAATGCCCATTAAAAGGCTAAATTAAACAATGTAAATATTAATTGACTTTTTTTCACGTTTATGATATTTTTTGTATAGACTAACATATACAAATATGGTTAATCAGGTGCAAAAACCAGAGGGTGAGATTGTCAGAGTATCCATTTCCGAAGCGGCCCGCCTTTTCGGCGTCAATCCGCAAACCATACGCAGAGCCATAAAAAATCAAGAAATTACCTACATCGTGGTGGCCGGCCGTTATAAAATAAATTTTGAAAGCCTGGTCAAGTGGTCGCAGAACCGAACTACGGTGAAAAACAAGATGAACAAGCGCGGTATCGGCCAATTTGTGGATAAGTGGAAAATAAGTAACACCTTGTATTCTCCCAGTGCCAAAAATGTGGCCAATCAAGCGGATAAGCCTGATAATAACCAAGATAGTAATTAACTTGCTCACAAGCAAACACGTGCTGTTTTTAGAAATCTGCCGTAAGCCGTAATATAGCGGCTTTTTTTGCTTAATTAAGCCTATTTTATTCTGTGATTTAATTGATGTAAAATAGTTGACAAATCAAGATAAATTTGCTATGATCACATGTTAGATTTTACATATAGATTTAGCTAAATTAAGTATAAAAATTAAGTAAAATAATGATTTAATGAAATAATATGAAAATAGCAATGATCGGACAAAAAGGACTGCCCGCCAATTTCGGCGGAGTGGAAAGACACGTGCACGACATGTCCATCGGATTGGCCGAACGCGGATTTGACGTCCACGCCTATTGCCGCCGCTGGTATGCTCAAAAATCAGGTGATAATTTCAACGGAGTTAATCTTATCTTCACACCCACTTTGAAAAGCAAGCATTTTGATGCTATTTTACATACCCTTACTTCCAGTATTCATGCTCTGTTCGCCGGTTTCGACGTTATCCACTATCATGGAGTCGGCCCTTCGCTTCTTTCGTGGATCCCCAGATTATTTGCCCCGCGGGTTCGGGTGGTAACCACTTTTCACTCCATTGACCGCCACCATCAAAAATGGGGCTTATTCGCGCGCGTAATGCTGCGCTTGGGCGAATGGACCGCTTGCCGATTTGCTCACAAAACCATTGCCGTTTCTCAAAGCATTAAACACTACTGCCAAACCGAGTATGACCGGCAAACCGTGTATATACCCAACGGCGTCGCCCTTTGTGAAAATGAAATCGCAAACGACAAATTGCCCCAATTCGGATTGGAAAAGGAAAAATACATGGTCATGGTTTCCCGCTTGGTACCGCACAAGGGCGCTCATCTGTTAATTGAAGCTTTTAACCGGCTCAAAAGTGAACACGCGCGCGACTTAACCATAAAAAATCTCAAGCTGGCTATCGTGGGCGGTTCGGTATACACTGATGATTATGTCGCCAGTCTTCATAAAGCAGCGGGCAAAAGCAATGACATCGTCTTTACTGATTTTCAAAGCGGCGAAACACTGGCCCAACTTTATACCAACGCCATCTGCTTGGTTCATCCTTCTTTGAACGAGGGCTTGCCAATTACCGTACTTGAAGCCATGCGCTACCACCGACCGGCATTGGTGTCCGATATCCCCGAGCATTTGGAATTGATTCAAGACGATCGCGCGATCTATCGTGAAAACGATATTGAATCTTTGGCTTTTTGCCTGTTCCATTTTTTGCGACTCTCCAGTCATGAACAGCAATACATGGCCGACAAAAATCTTGAGACCGTAAAAAACCGTTACAGCTGGCAAGTGGTAATCCCGCAGATTATCCGAGTTTACCAAGCCAAGGGCCAAACACAAAAGCGAACATTGAAAGCCGCTTCGGTTTAAACAAAAAGTCACCTCGCGAAAAGGTGACTTTTTGATTCATAGCAATTTATCGTATTCAAGCAAAATTCGCCGCAAATGATTTTGCGGATTATTAACTTGCTCGGCGCTTTTTCGCAACTCCGCACCCATCTCGCTTCGTTCTTTTTTGGAAGCACGGTGCCATTTTTCAATCTGTTTGGCCAGATTAGGGCTGTCGCCCGGAAAAAACATCAACTTGTCGGGCAGCATTTCCGGAATGCCTCCGATTCTGCTGGCCAGAATAATCTTACCCATGGCTTTGGCTTCCATAACCGAAAGCGGATAATTCTCGTAAACCAGTGAGGGCAGCACGATAATCCTCGCCTCATCATACAACTTGATCAGTTCTTTTTCTTTTCTGTAACCAACAAAATCAACATTCTCATTTCCTCTTCTTTTAACCACTTGTTTCAATTCTTTAAGCCGCGGTCCCTGCCCCACTATTTTGAATTTTATATCGGGCAAACGCGCCGCCGCTCGCAGCAGCACCTCAACTCCTTTTTCTTCGGACAAGCGGCCGAAAAAAGCCACATATCCTTTATCCTCGGCCGATTGCGCTTTGAACAAGTTTAAATCAACCGGGTGCGGTATGTGAACGAATTTTTTTTCGGGCATGCCGTACTCAATCATTTTGCCCATGATAAAATCGGACGGAGCGATAAACGTATCCACCAGCCTTTCATAGTAGCGCATGATCTTGTGATGAAAAATCATCTCCGCGGTCGCCAGAGAGGAAAATATCCGATTGTTTTTAAAGCATTTGTTTTTTACGCAACTTAGATACCACCCTTCGCAGTCTTCTTCGTGGATTATGCCGTGATGAAACATCAAATAATTGGGGCAGATCAGCTTGTAATCATGCACGGTCATCACGATCGGTATACCGGCTTTTTTTATCCGCGTCAATATGGAAGGCGAAATATGGTGATAAATATTATGCAAATGCGCCATATCCACTTTTTGCGCTCTCAACAAGCGGGAAATTTTTTTCTTGGCCTCAAGTGAATACAAAATTCGGCCCGCGTATCTCAGCTTCCTGGTCAAGGATAATCTTTGCGGATTTTTGAGATCGGCGTTTGACACGAAATACTTACTGTATTCAGATGCTAAATTATGCTTGTCTTTCATGGAAAAAGGGATCACTTCATGACCATCGCTTTGTAGCAGATCTGTCAAGTAAAGCATGTAATTACTTGCTCCGTCACGCGGCCGGTAGTATTTGTGCGCTTGCAGTATCTTCATATCGCTTTGGCCAATTTTAAGTATATGGCTTCATATTTCTCCACCATTTTTTTCACCGAATAATTCTTTTTCGCTTTTTGCCGACCGGCCATGGCCATACGCGCGCATTCTTGCCGGTGCGTATACGCCCACATCAATCTATCGGCGATGGCCGCGGAATCTTTGACCGGCACCAGAAAACCGGTTTCTTGGTCATCAATCAGTTCCGGTATGCCCCCGGCGCGTGATCCGATTACCAGCACGCCGGCGGCCATCGCCTCCATGACCACTATACCCAATCCTTCCCAGAGCGATGGCATGAGCATGACATGTTTGTTTGAAAATACCGAAGGCACATCGCTAGTTGGCGGCTTAAAATATATTTTTTCTTCCAGATCATATTTTTGGGCCAAGTAGCACAGTTCGTTTTGCTTGGGACCGGCGCCCACCACTTCCAGGCTCCAATTGTACGGCTTAATTTGACTTAAAGCTTTGAAAGCCACATAATGGCCTTTTTGCTCCGCCAGCCGGCCCAGAATCAAAAATCTTAACTTTTCTTCTCCCCAATCCGGAAACTTGAGCGGCAAAAAACGATCCAACTCAATGCCGTAGCGAATTACGTTCACGCCGCTCCCCTTTATCTTGTAATCTTCTTCCATGGAACACGCTATGGCTTGCGACGGAGCCGTATACACATGAGTAAAGCCTCGCATCAGGCGTTTTACCAGGCGCTTTATTCCCGATTCACCGACGTTGATGTTATGTTCGGTGGTAATCACTTTCTTGCCCAAAAAGCGAGCCGCGGCCCGCCCCCATAAATCGCCGCCGAACAAATGCGTATGCGCGATATCCGGATTGATCTTTTCCACGGTCTTTTTCAAATCCAAAAACAAAGACAAGCTTAATCTTCCTCTTTTTTGCACCACCACCACCTTAACCGAACGATTGGTTATTTCCTTGGCCAAAGGAGCATTCGGATCAAACAACAAGATGGTATATTCAAACACTTCCCGATTGCTGTTGTTGACCAAATCCACCAAAAATCTCTCCGCCCCTCCAAACGACAAGGTGGGAATAATATGCAATATGTGTAGCTTCTTGCTCAGACGCATAAAAAATCACTTTTTTAAGAAATAGTCACTGACCCGATTGCGCGCGGCAATCAACGAAACACCGGCCAGGCTCACCCCGATCGGCATCCACATCACCGAATTGAAATACGAGGTATTGAACAACTGGAACACGATCGCCGAAGTGGCCACCATGAACAAAGTGTAGGCCAAAAACTTGTCCAGATGAACCTTTTTGTAGACCAGCCACATGGTACGCGCCAACCAATACACAAACGCGGAAAACAACATCAAGCCTACCGCCCCTTCCTCGGTCAAAATCTTCTGCACAAAACCATGCGAATCCATCGGCTCGCCGTATTCAACCGCGAATATTAAAGTATCGCCGATGATGGGCAGATACGAACCCGGACCATTACCGAAAAGCGGAGACTGTGCAAAGTAAAACAGTCCGATTCTGGTCAAATCCAACCGCGTATCGGTGGAACCGGACACCACGCCGGATCCCAAAAAAAATATCATGTAAAAAACCAGCGGCAAAAGCAGCAAACCAACCGCTTTAAAATTAATTCTTTTTAAATAGTTTCTGTTTATTCCTCGGCCGGTATACAGATAATACAGCAACAACTGGAACACGATCACTATCCACGCCGCGCGCGACAAGGTCAAAAAACTGATTACCATAATGAACAGGGTGCCCAAGCCGTAAAACATTTTCTTTTCCTTGGTTTTGGCATAATAGAAAAAATACAAGCCGATGGGAACGATCACGCTCAGTACCTCGCCGATCAAATTATGATTGGTACCGAGCGGAGCCACTCCGAAAATATAATACGGAGTAACTCTGGTCCAGCCGGTAAAATCAAGCACAAACAAAGAAGAAAAGCCGAACAAAGCCACCGCCAGCCCCACCCAAAACCATATATTCAATATTTTCATCAGTTTATCGCGACTATCAATCAACAATACCGGCAGCATCACATAGGCCGCGAACACGAAAAACATTGGATAAACCAGGTACGACAATCCGAACGACACCCGGTTTCCGTACATAAAAAACAATGCTGAAATCAAAGCGCCCAACAAAAAAAGGCCGTAAATCACCATGCCGGAGGAAATAAAACGCAAACGCCTGAAATCAAATTCATAAACATCCAAAAACCATGAAATTAAAAAAGCGCCAATCGTCAAACTGGCCACGAACGACACCAGCGGCGCGTTGATATCTGACAAAAAATCAAACGTGCGCAGAAAACCGAAGTCGCCGAGTACAATCTCCAAGCCATGAAAAAAACACAGCGAAGCCACCGCGTAAACGGCCCAATCCAAACGAATGGAAAATACTATCAGCGCGATCAACAAAGCGAGCAGCGCGGTAGCCAAAGTAAACGTATCTGAAAACATCATCAGAACCAAAGTCACACACAAAAAAACCAAAACCCCGAGGCATGAAAAAGGTTTTTTCTGTACTGCCAAACTATAGCCTACCAAAAAATTTGGCGCTTTTTTTCTAGCAAATTTCATACCTGTATTATATCCCAAAACCTTGCCTTTTTCAATTAAAAAAGGGCAGTAATCAGCATAAGCCGATTACTGCCCGAAATGATCAATTACGAACAGTCGGCACTGAACGGACAAGTATCCTGCTCGTCGCCAACGCCGTCGCCGTCCGAATCCCCCAGTCCGGGGGCAAAACGGTAATCGAGCCCGTCCTGATCGTTGTCCACGATGCCCACCGGGTCGGCCAAAAGGCCGTTGTAGCTGTATGCTACGTCTCCGGTGGCCACACAGTCGGTGCCGCCGATACCCTCGCATCTGGCGGCCCACCAGCCTTGCCCGTTGGTGACGTTCACGTCGCAGAGATCAAACCCCTGCACGAACACCGTGAACTCCAAGGTCAAGGTGGTGTTGGCGCCGAACGGTGCCGACTGGCTGGTTTGCACCTGCCAGTCCAACACTGTCGACGAGCCTCGCCAACAGACCGCGTACATGGCCAGCGATTGCGTGCCGGCCGGGATGTAGGCCGAGTTGACGTAGTACTGTACCGTCAACTCTTCGGCCTCGGGCAGTACGCACCGCCCGGCGGCCGAACAGGTTTCACCCTGTTCACAGCTCCCGCAGGAGCCGCCGCAACCGTCCGGACCGCATTCACGGCCCGCGCATCGGGGTGTGCAATAAGCACATGTGCCCGATACACAGCGGTCAACCGTTCCCGGATTGGAATCATGACAATCCGAGTCCCAAATACATTCAGGCTCGGGCGGTCCGGAACAATCCGGGTCTTCCATGTCGGCAGATCCGTCCAGGTCCCCGTCCACGCCGTCGGCGCACCAGCTTTCATTCGCCGGCGCTACCTCATCATTGTCCGGATCTTCGTACGGCTTGCACCTTCCTTGGTGACAACCATAGCCGTAGTCGGCCAAAGTCACTCCCTCGGGGGGGGTGACCGTGGCCAGTGCCTCGTCCCGGTACGGGGCGCAGTCCCCGGACCCCTCATTCGGCAGGTCATTGGCCGGGTCGCAGGCCGGGTAGCCGCACTCCCCTGTCAGGCAAACCTGACCGGGATCGCAGAATACGTCTTGGCATAGATCCACGCAGTAATTGTCACGGCATTCTTCCGAGGCCGGACAATCACTAGATTCCACGCACTCGACGCACAGTCCGCTTTCGCAGACCAATCCATGAGGACAGTCCGCGTCTTCTATACAAACGTCCCGGACGTGGCAGCGATTATCTTCGCCGCAGTACTCGTCCGAGTCGCAGTCGTTGTCGTCGAGGCAACAATCCGGACGCGTGAAATGCTCACAACGCCCATCTTCCGTTATGAACGCCTGGTCACAGGCATTCTCGGCAAGGCACTCGTCGGCCGGGATGCAAACTCCGTCTTCGCAGAGCTGGCCGCCGGCACAGTCGGCGCCGGTGCGACACTCCGTGTCATCCACACAGTGTCCGTCCTGACAAACCTGCCCTTCGGCACAATCCGTCTCATCGAGACAGACCTCGACGCACAGTCCGCTTTCGCAGACTTGGTCGTTTGCACACTCGCCGTCGGTGTCGCATTCGCGCTCATAGCACCGATGATCGGCGCCACAAACGTAACCTTCGCCGCAGTCGGCGTCGGACAGGCACGGACAATCTTCATCAACCAGACCGTCGCAGTCGTTGTCAATGCCGTCACAGACCTCCTCGGCACCCGGGTTCACGCACTTGGCGCATAGGGAGAACTCCAGATCTCCACAGTCAAGGAGTTCTTCATTGGCACAGATTTCCGGATCGTCGGCCAGCAGCCAACGACAATCTCCTCCCCCCTGGTATTGGTGCTCAATCACGTGCCGCTCGCACGCGGCCAGCATCTCCTCGGCGCTGAACATGCGGCAGATAACCGCCGGAGCGGTGTCGGCCTCAAGGGTCTCCATCCACCCGTCTCCGTCCAAGTCCAAGCCGAAGAAGTTGACATCTTCGGTCTCGTCCACGGTCTCGAGCATGGCGTCGTGGCCGCAGCCGTACAAACCGGCAGCGATTAATGCGATTAAAACGACTGCGAGTAGTACTTTTTTCATCTTCTCCTCCTTCTTTTTTATTTGGAGTTTCCTTGTTGATACTTGACAAACACGCTCAGCGTGTTTGTTTGTTCTTGTAACGTTCGTCCAAAACATTCAAATATGAATGATTCGGATGAAAATTCAAGCTTTTGGCACAGTTATCCCATAATAGTTAATTATGGATATAACAAGATATATTAGCAAAGATCGGCGCGTTTGTCAATAGCGATATTTCAAATATTAATTAGCTTGTTTATTGCGTTAAATTAAGCTAAATATATGCAATATACACAAAAATATATAAAGTTCCCGATTGTTGTTTGTTATGAAAATGAAAACAAGCGATATACCGCTAAAAAGTGAGTAATTAAAAAAGGGACGGGAGATCGAAGTAAATCCGATCAGCCGTCCCTAAGGGTACTCCTTACCCTGTTTTTTTAAAGAGCTATGTTAAGGGAGAAACAGGGTTAATCTCCCGGAGTGAGAAGAATGTCTACTCGTCGCAGCTGTCCGAGGCGTCGTATGGACACGGATCGACGTCGTCGTTTACCATATCGCCGTCCGAATCCGTTCCTGGAAAAAATTTCCAGTCCAGGCCGTCATCGTCGTTGTCTTGGGTTCCGACCTCGGTGACCACCAGATCTTCTCCGTAGGTGTAGCTAACCTCGCCATTGGCCACACAGTCGGTGCCGCCGATACCCTCGCATCGGGCGGCCCACCAGGATCCGTCCTGGTTTGAGACGTTCAACTTACAGTCGGCCAGGTCGGTGGCCAGGCCAGTGAACGTCAGAGACACCGTCCCGGTGCCCCATGGGGCCATGGCCGAATCCTTGACCGACCACGGCACGATCACCGAACCCGCCCCGTCTCGGCACTCCATGACCAGATGGATCTGGTCCTGTCCGGACAGAGAGCTGGCTTCCACCGTATAGAGTACGGTGAGTTCGTTGGCCGGGGCCTCGGCGACACAGCTGTCGGTGAGGTCGCAGTAGAACCCGCTTTCGCAGGTTCCGCAGGAACCGCCGCAACCGTCCGAACCGCACTCCTTGCCCACGCAGGCCGGAGTACAGTACTGACACTGGCCGTCGACGCAGGTGCCGTTGTCTCCGACCTCGCAGTCGGCGTCTTGCTGACATTCGGCCGAACAATCCGGGTCTTCCATGTCGGTCAACCCGTCCTGGTCGCCATCAACGCCATCGGCGCACCAGCTCTCAGACAACGGCAACCACTCATCGTCTTCCGGATCCTCATAAACCACACAGATGTTGTTGAGGCATCCATAGCCGTAGTCCGCCAAAGTCACTCCCTCGGGAGGGGTGACCGTGGCCAGTGCCTCGTCCCGGTACGGGGCGCAATCGCCCTCGTCCTCGCTCGGCAGGTCATTGGCCGAGTCACAGCTGACATGGTCGCACAACCCGTCGAAGCAGGCTTGTCCAACCGGACAGACCACGTCTCCGCACGGATCCACGAACACGCAGGTGTTATTGACGCACTGTTCGCTGGTGGAGCAATCGTCGTCGTATTCACAACACCCTGGGATTTCCTCATACTGGCAGACATGGCTGTCCACCGTATAGGTGAAGCACGTCCGCTCCTCGCAAACCACCGCTTCACACACGTGGTTCACGGTGCAGATCTCTGTGGCCGCGCAGTCGTCGTTGACATTGCAGCAACCGAGAACACTCTGGAGCGTACATCGGTGATTGGAAATCACCGGCTCCATGCACGGATCGTCGCTCTCGCAGACGATGTCCTCACAGACGTTATTGATGTTGCAAATTTGGTGTTCCAGGCACTCCAGAGAATCCAGACAGCAGTCCGGAACCTCCGTGTGTGTGCACTCGTGGTCCACCACCTCCGCCCGGTCGCAGGCGTTATAGGGCTCGCACGGAATGTCGGTGCAAACATTGTTCACGCAGTACTCCCCTTCCTCCATGCCGAAGCACTCGGAGTCGGAAAGGCAGCACTCGGGTGGCTGAATACGATCGCGCGTGCACTCGTGCGCCGAAACCAAGGTGGTTTCGCAGGCGTCACGAGGCTCGCACACCACCGCCTCGCAGTGGTTGGGCGAGGTGGTGTTGTGGCACTGCTCGGTTTCCAAGCAGTCCTCGTCCGAGAGGCAACACCCCTCGATCGAGCTGTGCTCGCATTGGTGGTTCACCACCTCCGCGAGATCGCACTCGTTCTCGCTACCGCAGTCCACGGGCACGCACAGATGCGTCCGCGTGTCGCAGGTCTCCAAACGAGTGCAGTCCGCGTTGTCCACACAGCATCCCTCGTTGCGAATGCGGATGCATTCGTGGTTGATGATGTCATTGGTGTAGCAGTCCATTGGCGGACAGAACACCGCTTGACAGTCACCGTTCGCGCACTCTTCCGTCTCGGCGCAGTCGGCGTCGGACAGGCATGGACATTCTTCGTCAATCTGCCCGTCGCAGTTGTTGTCCACGCCGTCCCCACAGGTTTCCGGCGCGGCCGGATTGATGCAGGCCGCGCAGACCGAGTAGTACTCGTCCGCGCAGCTTACGCCTTCCACCGTCCGACACCGCTGCGGGTCGTCGGTGGGATCGTTGTCGCAATCCCCACCGCCGCGGAGCGCGGAGCTCCTCATGGCGATGGCACACTCTTCTTCCAGTTCCATGCCAACGCACAAGGCGTCGGCCGTGGTGCCGGATTCACCCGGCTCGAACCAGTTGTCCCCATCCTCGTCCAGGTTGGGGAAAAAGAAAGAAATGTTTGGCTGGGGTTGGACCGTTCGGTCCTGGCCACAGCCCACTACCAGAATCATGCCTGTCGACAGACAGGCGACGAGGTACATCCTCATCTTTCCTCCTTTTTTGCCCGCTTCACGCAGGCGGTTTTGGGTTTCAATTATTAATTAATTCATTCAAACATGGAAAAAACAATTGAAAACATTAAATTTTAAAGTGCGAATTATTCAAAAAAAACAGCCGTCATTTCATTCATTGCAAATTTAATTCCATCATTACTTCCCACCTGCCGAAGCAGATGAGCAGTAAAATAGCGGGCAGAGACGATCATAGATCGCTCTGCCCGAGAAAAAGAACAAAATCAATACGAGAACAAAACCCCCAGGGTGACGCCCAATACCCAGCCGTCATCGCGAAAGTAGTTGGACTGCTCGTAGCCGCCCTGCAGTCCGATGGACCAAAGGACGTCCGTTCCCCTTCCCTCGTCGGAAAAGGGATCGAAATCCCTCTCATAACGGTAGCCAAAAAGGTATTGGCCACCGTAATTCAACATATCCTCGTCATACACCCAGGTGTACTTGAAGTAACCCAGATGACGACTCGACCAGTACAGGTCCCGAGAACCGAATCCGACCGTGGCCGAATTGGTGAACCCGTACCTCGTTTGCCCGTTTAGGGCTTTATCAATCCGGGTGCTTCCCAGACCGACACCGAGTAGGAACCCATAGGTTTTTTTTGGTAGGCGGAAGAAGGCCTCAAAGGCGGCTTCTCCCCTGGCGTCGGCTCCTTTGCTGCCGCCACCGCCAAAACCCTCAACGTGGACATTGAAAAAAACAATGCCCTCGGCCTCCCGGTTGAAGGGCGGCGGGTGGATGCCCTCGCCGACCAGCTCGGTGACCTGGTCGATGGACATCCCCACCGACACAAAGAGGGGCTTTTCCTGGGTGGACGTGGACACAGACTGATCAGCTGATCCATGCTGAGCCAGCAGATAGTCCGCGGTTTCTTCCGCCCTTGCCGAGGGCGGTCCTCCGATCAACTGAATAGCCAGGGCGAACGCCGCCGCCATTGTCATATTATTTCTCATTTTTTCCTCCTCGCTAAAGGTTCCATTTTTTTAGTCCGAATTCCGTCCAAAGATAAACAAATATATTTTTTATCCTTGGTCGAAATCCGAACGGTAATTTAATGTACGGAAAATTTATTGTTACCAACCACCTTAAATTAAAGATGGGCGGTAAAATAACCAGGTGGAAGCGCGAGTGTTAGTCACACTTCCACCTGAAAAAGATCACTCCCGTGGGCAGGGAATTGGTGCCCAGTCCGCGTTGGCCTGGTTTTTACACCATTGCTGCCCCCCTTTTGGACCACAGCCGAAAGCTATGGCCTGCTGGCGGCCGCAAACCCATTTGGATTTGCCTTCGGCCGTCCAGACCCACCAACAATCCTTCGGAGTGTAGTGGGCCACTCCTTCATCTATCAGACCATCACAATCGTTGTCAATGCCGTCGCCGATTTCTCGACTTCCCGGATTGACCTGATTGTTACGGTCGTCGCAGTCCCTGTTCCCCACATCCGGATCCAGGGTGTAAAACCCGTCCCGGTCACGATCGGTACCGCGATCGACCACGGTGGTCCGCCGATTCTCTTCTATATTGGCCAGACCCCCTTCCTCCTTTTTGGGAGGAGGAGTCTTGTTCGCGCGCGTGGCCTTGTTTCGCGGCACCCACTTCACACAGTAGTGGTCGCCGCGGCACACCCAGCCACGGCCGTGCCGCGTTCGGCAGTCTGAGTTTGTATGGCAGTGTTCGGCCCTTAGATTGACCTGCTCGTCTTCAATGACGAGCAGTCTTTCCTGGATGCCGCCCTGCCAGGCGATCAGGCTGTCCATGCCATCCTCCAAGGCGGCTAGGGCTCGGTCATGGTCCTCATCCTTGGCCTCGCCGTCGGCGATGGCCTTGTCCTGCTCCTCATCCTTAGCCTCGCCGTCGGCGATGGCCTTGTCATGCAGATCGTCATTTTTCTGCAGGGAGGCAATGGCCCGGTCCTGCAGCTGATCTATATCAACACCACCATCTCCGCCCAGACAGAGCGGGATCAAGAGGATGACCAGGAGGACCATTGCGGCCACCACTCCGACCTTCCACCACTGCCAACCTCCGTCCTCCGATTCGGAGTCGGAGGTCTTTTCATCGCTTTCCACCTCGGCCGGTCCGCGGTCCGGATCCTCCCGGTGGCCGTTCAAAACCACCGGGTTTTCCACTTCATCCGGTTCCGTGTCCTCCGGCGACGGCGGTGCCGCCGGCGGTTGCTCCTCGCGCCTCTGACGGCGCTCCTCTCTTAACCTCTCCAGAAATGCATTCCTCATCTCATTCCCTCCTTTTTTTTTAAAAAAAGTTTTTCATTTTAAGGTCCTGCCTTTTGCCGCCAAACAAACTGACGAAAAAAGGTAGGACTGTTAGCACGTATTGGGAATACGCGCTAACAGGTAATAACAAAGACCCGTGAGACTTGGGAAAGTCTCAGAACGAGTCAATAATTGAAATGTTCTACTCGTCCAGGGCCTTGAGCAGGAGCTCGAAGTCCCCGTCCAGGTGTGAGGTTTTCACCTCCAGCCGGTCGAGGCGGGCGACCGCGGACCGAACCTCGGCGGTGAGTAATTGGATACCCCCCTGCAATTCGCCGATGCGGGCGGCGTTCTCGCCGACGCCGGCGAGGAGGTTTCTGGCCTGGTGCAGGACCTCTAGGATTTCCTGCTCCCGGCCATATTTGTGCCTCTCTGCCTCGATAATATCGAGAGCTTCCGCCTTGAGCTTGTTCAGCTCGGCCTCCAAACTCTCGACTTTTCTTTGCTGGTCTTCCACCCTGAGCCTGATCTCAGGGTGGTCTCTGAGGGCGGACCGCAGTCCGCCGACCTCTCGCTGGTACGTCCCCAGTTGGGACGCCAGCGCTTGGATGTTCTGGCTCAACGCCGAGGCGGCGCTGAGCTGGTCGTCCTGCCGACGGTGGATGGCCACCCTCTTGATCCTTTCGGACCTCGAGGCGGCCTCCTCCTCATTCTCGTGCTCAATCGGCTCGAAGGGCTCTCCCCCGAGCGAATCGAGCGCCTCATCCATCTCAACTTCCTCGATCTCCAGGTCTTCCTGACCCGAAGTCGGGGTTCCCAATTCTTCCGTCATTTTCTCTCCTTCGGAGGCGACTGCCTCCTGCTGCTGGTCCACTCTTTTATTATCCGAATCCGACCTGCCGGCCAGAATTTTTTCTCTCATCGCTTGTAGATCCTCCAACGACATGGAGGCACTCTGAGGCGGGACCCGGAGGTCGGGTTTGGTGTCGTGATCCGAAAAAGGAATCTGGATGAGCGTGGTCCGCTCTCCGGACTCCTCTTTCTCCCGTTCGGCCTCATCGACCCACTTCTGGGCCTTATCATTGAGGACGAACAATTTACAGGAGCCGAAGCGAGCTCCGTGCTCGTCCGACTCTATTTTGACCATGGACCCGTCGTCGGTCGGATCCTGCACGAAACACCCTTTGTAGGGCGTTCCGGCACCCACCTGACGATACATCGTCAGATCTACATCCTCCTCACCCTCCTCCCCGAACGGAGAAGTCAAAGGAGGTGGTTTCTCGCGAAAAACCACGGGACCATGCCTAATCAAAGTCCGACGCGGTTTGGGTTCAATCGGCTTCTTCCACCTCGGCTTGGCGATCCAGGCCGAGAAGTCGGTTTCCCTTCGGGTCGGGTTGCTGACCACCCGACCCGATTTTTCTTTGTCCACCACTACATAGCACTCACCCGGTTTGACCGGGCGAAATTCTCCGATGAAAAAGCATTCCCACCGGAGTGCTATGTTATGAGCCAACGCCTCCGAGGGCTTGGCTCCCTGTTCTCTCTTCGGCATCGGCTCCTCCTTTTTTTTCTTTTTCTCTTTTACCACTTCTTCCGCTTTGTGAATGAGCCTCTCGCCCACCAACTGATGGGTTTTGAAGTCGTACAGCAAAAGATTATTTTTGTGGTAGTAGCGAGCGATACGCAGGCTGGACCTGCACAACACTCGCTTTCCGAACCCATCCAGTTCAATCTCTCCGTTTTGTTTTCGCAGCGGGTGCGAACAGACGAACATTTTACCCGCCTGATCGTACGGCAAGGCCCAAGGGCCCCCGCACTGCGAACAGTAAAAACGGAGTTCCCCCGCCGACCCGTCCGGGACGATGATACCCGGATCCACCTCAATCAGAGCCAAATCGGAATCAGAATGCTTTTTTTTCATCGCATTCTCCTTTTTTTTGTTTACTTTGCAATCATGCTCCGCCCTTTTTAGCAAAAAAAACAAGCAAAGCATGATCGCAAATAGTAAAAAATTTTGCAGTGTTTCCATGCTATACGGTATATGAGCCCAAGAAGATTCAAAACCAATTTGGAAACAATTATTGATGATGTAAAGAACGAGGTAAATTAGCATAACTTTGTATGTTTGTCAATAGAAAAAAATATCCAAAAAAAATGCACTAAAATTAGCGCATTTTGTTTATTTTTTAATCACTTATTGATAGTCCGTTTAAGCTTTACCGAACTTAAAAATTTCTTAACTTGATAGGCTCTTGATTAATTCTGACCGCCTTGCCGTCTTTTTCTATATATAAATTAAGCTCATTTTTCTCGTCAATATAATCCTGATAACAAAGCGTTCCATCAGTATCATCCGGTCCGGTATATACCAACAATTCTCCACTTTCATTGATACTGAAGCGGAAATTTAAGCTGTATATAAAGTAATTTTCTCCGTCACGATAGACGCGAATGGCGCGAAATCCGGGTTTTTCTCTTGCCGGTAGTATCTCTTCATCCAAAACATAGTAGTAATTTTTAGCCGGATCCAGGTAAATTTTGTCAATCGCGGCCGTGGCTTCGGCCGGTGTCAGTCCCCACCATCGAATTAGGATATAGTATTTGTCTTTTTCACTTAAACCGTCATCAAAATGACTGAGTAACACGTCCTCTATACCCGGATTTTCCTCCATAATACGGTAATTTTCCCATAAAATATCGTCCGAGCTGAGCTTTTCTCGCGCTCTTTGTATCACTTCCCGGCCTCGCCCATCGGTCAAAATGTCACCGGCGCGCAGCCATTCAAGGGCTTTTTCCCTTATTTCCAGCATTTTATCCAGTTTTTCTTTTTCAATATGATTATAAATTTTGGTATAATCCACGCTTTCTTCAGGCTCGGAAATTGCCTCAACCGAAGGCTTTTCCGGTTCAATTTCGGTGGTTTTTTGCTCCTCGCGAACCGGTTCGGGTTCAATTTTGCTTAGCGGCGGGGCTTTTTTAGGCTCATCAATCACCTTGCCGATCTGCTGCTCTTGCTTTTCCAATTCTTTGCGCCGGGACGTATCCGAAGACACGACCATACCGCCGCCCACAAGCAGGGCGGAAATGATCAAGTTGCGGATATTGAAAACCTTTTTGGCCGGATGCTTCAGCCGCTTGGCTTCTTGTTGTAGAAAATTAAATGCTTGATCAAAAATTTTATCCGCTTTCCGCGGAATTTCCATCCGGATCAGCTTGTCAATATTTTGCTTGCCCAAACGTTGCCACGCGGCCGCCAATTTTTCGCGCGAAGTTATTTTTTCTTTTTCCGAAGCGGCTTCATCAATTTCCCTCTCTTCCACTATCATATCATCGGTCACTTCGGTTACCTGTTCCAAACCTTGGGCTTCGGGCAAAAATTCCGAGAGATATTCTTGTTCATGGTATTGTTCAATCTGCCGTAAGATCCGATTCCCCTGTTCCGGATCGTAGGCGGCTATCTTCCGCGCTTGTTGTTTGGCCTCTTGGATGGTTTGTCCGTACTCATGAATCGCTTCAACGTATTTGCGGCGCTTTTTTTTCTGCTTGGCCGGCCTGATCCATTCACTTTTCTTGCGTGCTTTTTTTTTCAATTTTTGCAAATCATTGTGTTTTTTTTTCAAAAAATCCTCAAGTACTTCCATATTGTATTCCCTATCTTCCCTATCTTCCCGCTCGGGTTCATCCGGCATCGGCGTTTCCGGCTCTTTAGCTTCAACCTTGATTTGCCCTGATTCGGTGGAAGGTGCTTCCGGCTTGGGAGTGGACTCAATCGGAATTTGTAAGATTTGAGCGCATTCCTCGCTCAAAGTTAAAAAGTCGTCGGCAAAATGATTTAATTTAACGGCCGGGAGCTTATCAGTATTTTTATACTTGAAAAAAACCAAATAGAGCCCAACTTTGTCCATTTGCTGTTTGATCAGATTGGCCATCCCTCGCCGCGGATTGTCGGCTTGCTCCAACTTTTGTTTCAAGACATGATAGGCATTGATCATTGCCGTTTTGTTGTCCATGAAACGCTCTTTGGACTTTTCCTTGTTTTGAAGCTGAATCTCAAGCAATTGAGCCGCTTCATCCTGAACTTGCGTTTCCACGACCGCAATTTTTTCTTCTTCTCGCCCGCCTTGCGCCAGCCGATACAGCTTATCGGCCAGCTCTTGCGCTTCCATGCTGACCGGCCGATCTCCGTCCAGCAACGGCAGCTTGGCCGCCGGCGTATCAAATTCACGAGAAAGTTGCCTCAACAGGCGCGCTTTTACCTGAAAAAACTCTTCTTCAACCTCTTCGGGCGGACTCAAAGTCAAAGCGGACTCAACATGAAAAAGACGCGTGCCCGCCGGTTCTTTGTATTCGGGAATTTTTTGCGCTTCTTCCTCAGGTTCTTTTTTTGAATCCGGTTCTTTCTTTTCTCGCTCTGTAGTTTGCTTCTTTTGCCGCTGCTCTTCCTTTCGCTCTTGCTTGATTTTTTCCGGTTCCTCTCTTTTTTTTATTTCACGCCAATAGCGGTCAATATATTCGGTCAGAATGTCTATAAACTCATCGTGCGACATTTCAGCATCTCGCAGTAATTCCTCATCAGAGAGTACCATGTTATCCAGCACTTCTTTTTTGTATTTACCCAAACTAAGTTCTTTTCCTTGTTCAGTGCGTACTTTGAAAGCAAAACGCAGCTGCTTGTAATGTCTGGTCCCTCCGTCTTTTTGCTGAAAGTACTGAATTTCCAACTTCGGCTTAAGCTCGCTCTCAAACCATTGCTTGACCGCTTTTTCCCTTTTTTGCCGTTCCCGCTCATCCGCTTCTTCCAAACCTTCCCGCTTTGGGCGCGGCCGATGCCCCCTGGGTCTTTTGGCCACGGTCCTTCGCGGTCCGGCCCGGGATTTTTTCTCATCATCTTTTTCCACCTCTTCCGACTCTTGAATCTTTTTTTCTTCTCTCTCCTCCACTTCTTTCTCCTGTTTTTCTTCTCTATCCCCTGTCGCTTGTTTTTCCGGTGTCTCCTCGCCTTCACCCGGATCGCGTGATTCTTCTCTTTTTTCCGGTGTCTGTTGTTCTTGGCCGGTATTAGGCTCCGCGGTTTTTAAGCGATCTTTTTTTATCGCCTTTTTCCATTCTTTGGCATTGTTGTAATACTCGTCCACCAAGCCTTTTTCTCTGGTGTCAATCACCCTCACTTTTCCGTCTTCCACCATCACCTTGCATTTGGTCCAGCCTTTTTTGCTTTCCACCCACACGATTTCTCCCCCTCTTAAATTTTTAAAAGCAAAAGCCGATTCCCGGAAATTACCGGATTTTTCTTCTTGCCTCGTCCTGAATTGACCGGCCTCCGGTATTTTTTTTGATTCAGGCATAAAAAATTAATCATTGACGTTTTTTATCTCTTCAGCCAGCCATTCAAAAAAAGCAGGCACATTCTCTTGTAAAAATATCCGCAACCGATCTTGATCATCACCTTGTAAAATTGAAAGCATTTCTTGCTGTTTGTCAGACTCCAAAGAATCCGCCGCTCTGATCAAAAGATTTTGTTGAATTTCGTCGGTTTTGGCCAACAGCCGCTCCTGATCCGCCCTCGACAAGCCGGATAGCAGAAAATTTTGATCAGCCATAAAAAAACAAATTATATGAAAATTAACGTCGCCTCAATACGATCGCCCCCATCAAGAGCACTCCGATCACAAATCCGGCGGCCATGTTCACTAAAATGTTCGGTCGCACCGGGTAACGCGTAACCACCGGCTCATTAACCACTTTGATGGTCACGTCTCCGCCAACATATTCCCAGCCTTGAGTGGAAAGCGCGGACAAAGCCGCTCCGGCCAGCTGCCTGGCCTGCTCCGAATCGTTGCTGTACGTGCTGATATTCAAAACACCGGTGCCGTAGACCACCGAACCCTCTATGGTGTTTGCCCATTTTTCCCGTCTTTCCAGCACTTCCAGTCTCTCAAAACGGCTTTTATCAATACTGAAGCCTTCCTGGTTCATTACCTTTTCGTAAAAATCACTGGTTTCCATTACCCGGGAAATATTCTCGCCCACTCTTTCGGCCGATTTGATAACCGTGTATGGATCTACGCCGTATCTGGACTCGGAAATGATGAATACCTGCGAGTCCGCTCTATATTCCAGCGGAAAAAACAAGGTTGATACGCCGGCCAAAAAAGCCAAAACTATCCCAAAAAGAAACAAAATTTTCCAGCGCCTGGTTAGTATTCTGACAGGGCTTTGTTTGAACATATTTTTATCGTTCAGTTATTTAAACGGATTGGCCTATCGCGGTAATTTTTTGTCAAGGCGTTATCGGCTGCTTTTGTACGGTTATTTCCATTTCCCGCCCTTGCCTAATTATTTTAACCCGCAGCGGATCGGCGGCGGCAAACAAATAGCGCGCCAGATTCAGTTCATTGAGGCTTTGCCCGTTTATCGCTATTATTATATCATTTTTTCCCAAACTTGTCGGCCCGGCCGCGGTACGCGATTGGGTAATGTAAAAACCGGAGTAAGACTGCAGACCGCCGTCCACGACCACGTTGTTCAACAGATAACCGGTAACAGGTAAAGTGGTGTGGCGAACACGGGCGCTGTCAAAAATGGAAGCAATCTGTTCGGACACGTACCAACCCATTATTATACTGTTATCATCTCCCACGAAGCCGACCAGCTCGCCGCTTCCGTTTAACAAAAAGCTGCCGACCGGTAAATCCTCGGATAATAGATACTCGCGGCGCGGCTGCCATATCTGAAAAGCCCGGCCTTGAAAACGCTCGGATATTTTTTCCACCACCGCCTGTTCAATCTCAAAATCACGCATGGTCCAAAGCGGATATTGTTCCACCACGTTGCCCCAATCGTCAAAACCCATGATTCTGAAACCTTCGCCCGAAATATTGAAGTAAAGCAAACCGCTTATCGGATCCGGTACCAGCCGCTCTACGCGATGAATAATACCTTGATGATCAACCACTTCCCAATTTTCCTGTTCCCCGCTTAAATAATCGGGGTAATATGCCACCGCCCAGCCGTCCGAGCTTAAAATAACGGCACGAAAAATGGCCGAATCATGAACATAAAAGCTGTTGCCGATTTTGTCTCTGGCATCATACACGGTCAAATATTTCTGCGCGCTCTGTCTTCTGAGCAGCGGATCGATCTCAATCTGTTCAATCGGTTGATTAATATCCACCGCGTAAAAACTGCCTTGCGGAATCACGCTGGGCGCGATCCAGGCAACCGTGGACAAAGCGCCGGCGATACCGGCAAGAGAAGCTAAAAATACCAGCACCAAAAGTCGCGGCAGCGACAGCAACTTTCTATGCAGTTCCACATTGCAACTTCGCGGCGGCAGATGAGGCGGTTTTTTTACCATAAAGAAACTTTTTAAACCCAGCGCACCAAAAACAATACGGCCAGATACAAGACAAAATTAAAAAACAAAAACCATTTTTGCTTTTTCCAGATTATTCCCCGCTTGCTCAGATGAAATCTAACCAAAATCTGTATCACGTACCAAACCCAAGTTACCAGCAAGCCGGAAACCAAGTATCCGAAAGTTAACAAATGAATTACCCAAATTACCTCGATTATAACAAAAAAGAGGACCGGTGTCCATAAAACAAAATTTTTGGCCGCGCCGACCAAATACATTTTCCATATTACCACTGAAATATATGCGAACAGTACTCCACCCACCAATGTGAGCAACCAAAAAGGCAGGCTTTGAAAAAATAACCCCAAAGCGAACAAAGTGGAGCTGAACGCGTAAGCATTAAACACCCACAATATTACCAGCAAGCGCCGGTACGGCTTTTGCTTGTAGCTGATATATTCCTCACGGTAAATGGAAGACGAATAGAGCAAAAAAACAACCGCGGCCAAACCAATGGCCAAAAATATTTTTACTATTGCCAATTCCATCAAAACAAACAGGCTCAAAAAAGCGAACAAAGTAAAAAAAATAAGCGACAAATTATTCAAACGCGGATCTTTTTTGTGTTTGTCAAATTTTCTAATCCGCACGTATATCAGTACCAAAAAAACCGACCAAAACAGCAAGATAGCCGTAAAAATAAGGAGGGTGGCGTATCTGGACATCAAAAAAAGCGCCAATACACTGACAATACCGCAAAACGCCGCCAACAATCTTTGATAAAATTTAGTCATAATTTAAAAATTTGACTCAAGCAGGCTTAACACGCGCAACAAATCCGATCCGATCTGCTCATCAGTGAGCGAATCCGCGCTCCGACTCAGATTCCTCAAGGCCATGGCGGCGTTGAAATGGTAGTCCAGATACTCGGCCGGCACGCGCATGGAAAAAAGCTCGCTCTCGGCTTTGATCAAAGCCGCTTTGGCGTCTTCTTGGAATTCAAATTCCAGTACTTTTTTCAAATTTTTAACAGAATTGGTATAATCAAGTAGCAAATTGCCTTGATAGAACGGCAATTCCCGACCTTGATTTTGCGAGACCGACGGCGCCGCTGGCACATTATCAACGATAACGGCTTTGCGCAGTAAAATCAACAGAATACAAGCAACAGACACGATGATAGCGAGCGCGATCAAGCCGAAAAAATACAACGGCCAGTAAAATTTTTCTTGTTTTTTTCGCCAAAACATAAAAAAGGATACTTGCCAAATTAACTTCAGTAGTATATCATATTTGTCTTAAGCTAGCAAAAAAGCCGATTAACTAAAAATATTCAATAAATAAACACACATATGAGCGTATACGCGGTCAACAAAAAAGCAAAATTTGACTATGAAATCCTGGAAACCATGGAGGCCGGCTTGGTATTGACCGGACAGGAAGTAAAGTCCGTTCGTACCGGAAACATCAGTTTAAAAGGCGGTTATGTTACTTTTCAAGGCGAAAAAGCCTATTTGACCAATTTGCATATTCCCAAGTATAAATTCGCCGGCAATGTAGCGAACTATAATTCGGAGCGAAGCCGCCAGCTGTTGCTTAACCGCAAACAATTACGTTATTTAAGAGGAAAATCCCAGGAAAAGGGCTTGACAATCGTGCCCATTTCAGTATATAATAAAGGGCGACGCATCAAGGTGGAAATCGCTGTGGCGCGCGGAAAAAAGAAATACGACAAGCGACGCGCGATCAAAAAAAGAGAACTGGATCGCGAACAGCGACGCGCGCTAAAGCAAGGACTTTAAAATTAATGGCATTTTCCCTTAATACAAGGGGATGACAGGGTTCGATAGACGGATCAAGTCAGCTATGCATGCATGCCAAGGCCGCTCAATCCTTGCAAATCTCTTGAGTAGTTATACGTGCAAACGTTATCAGCCGAGCCAAGCAAGCTGTTGCTCGCGCATTCAGCTTTCCCACGCTCGCAACCGCTGTAGCTTAATTAAAGCAGCAGCCATCGTTTCTGCGATACCCGATAGCAGGTAAACGGTGTCAACCAATCGGGTGTTAGGTTAAAACGCTTTCCCGGGCATTCTAACTGAAAGCATTACGGGGTAATCTCTTTTGTCGTTTTTCCGCTTTTGAGGCAAAAGATGAATAAACAAAGCGGATAAGCATGTAGAGTGCGTGGTTGGCCCGGACTAGACCCGGGTTCAATTCCCGGCATCTCCACTAAAAAAATAATTATGAGAATATCACGCAAGAAAAAACCGAAAAAACCTCTGCTACCGAGATACAATGTAAATTTAAGAATCAAAGCGCCCGAAGTGCGCTTAATTGATATTGATGATCAAAACTTGGGAGTATTTCCCATTAGTCAAGCACTTTCCATGGCGCGCGAGCAGGATCTGGATCTGGTGGAAATAAATCCCAAAGCAAATCCGCCGGTGGCTAAAATCATTGACTTCAGCCATTTCAAATATCAAAAGGAAAAGGAGATGAGAAAACAAAAGGTCAAATCACACGTGAGTGAAATCAAGGGCGTGCGCTTGTCCATTCGCATTTCGGATCATGATATGGGAGTACGCATAAAGCAAGCGGAAAAATTCCTCTCGCGCGGTGATAAAGTAAAAGTCGAGGTGATTTTGCGCGGGAGAGAAAGAGGTAAGGCCGAACTGGCTTATAATATTATTGAAAAATTTTACAATCAAATAAGTGAAAAAATGGAAGTTAAATACGAACAGGATCCGACCAGGCAAGGTTCCAAAATTACGGCCATAATCTGTAAAAAGTAACCGGATATTATCCTCTTGACCGCAAGGATGCGGATGGGATATAATCAGGCCGATTCAAATAACGATTAACATATGAATAAAATAAAAACTAAAAAATCGGTAGCCAAAAGATTCAAGATAAAAAAATCAAAATCCGGCAACAAAGTGATCAAACGCACTGATGGTCAGGATCATTTTAACGCGCGCGAATCCGGTAAAACCAAAAGAAACAAAAGAAAAAATAAAAGCATCGCCAAATCATACCAGAAAACCATTTTAAGAGCCGCCCCGTATAAATAAACCGGGAGAAAGCAAACGCGGATTTAATAGTAATAAATAGAAAAAAGTGAAAAAAATAATATGCCAAGAGTAAAAAGAGGAAAAACCCATCTTAAAAAAAGACGCAAGCTGATGAAGCGGGTCAAAGGCTTTGAAGGTGGTCGCAAAAAGCTGATCAAACTGGCCAAAACCGCTGAAACCAAGGCCGGAGCCCATGCTTACAAAGACCGACGGCTCAAAAAAAGAAACATGAGAAAGCTGTGGCAGATTAGAATCAACGCGGCCGTGAGAGACATGGACATGAGCTACAGCAAATTCATGGGCGCGCTCAAGCAAAAGCAGGTCGGATTGAACAGAAAAGTATTGGCTGAACTGGCCGCCAATAATCCAAAAATCTTCAAAAAGATAGTTGACTTCGTGAAATAAACAGCCCTGCTCTTGACAAATTTGGCGTAATGTGCTATTATGGTCACACAATACAAAAATAAATAGGCTCTGGATGTGTTTGGCGAAGGCCGGAGTACCCCCTCCTTTACTCCGAATACCTTTTGTCGAACACATCCAGGGTCTATTTTGTTCTCTGGCCTAAATGAGCAATTTGACATATAATATGTCCGTTATGCTGAAAAATAACTACCAATTAAGCAATTCCATTACCAGCCTGAACTTTCCTATTTCCCCTCAGGCCAGATTAATTTTTAAAAAGCTGCTCCGCGGCAAAAACACCAATCTCAGACAGCGCTACGGCGAAGAACTGCTGGATGAGATTTGCGACTTAGCGCGCATTGACATCGTGCGATTGAAGATATCGGACAAAAGACAATACCATAAAAAGAAAAACGGCCGCACCTATTTCAAGCAATACGGCTACTATAGGCCGTCCTCTTGCTACATTTACATTAACAACAAAACCGCGGTAAGAGGTCAAATTTTAGCCTCCAAAACATTCGCCGATACCTTGCTGCATGAGTGGATGCATCACTATGACTACAAAAAATTGGGGTTAGACTCAATTCACACCTCCGGATTCTACTCCAGGCTGAAAGACTTGAAAACAAAGCTTGGATGGGACTGAACGAACAAAAAAACAGACCTTAGCAGCCTGTTTTTTTATTCACTGATCCGGATTGCTTTACCTTCCACCAAAGCGCGGCTTATCTTTTCATAGGCAGAACTCAAAATCCGCTGAAAGGTGCTTTGTGAAGTATTCATGGTTTTGGCGCACTCATTTTGATCCAATTTTTCCATGTTCTTCAAGCGCAAAGCTTCCATTTCTTCGGAGCTTAAATCAACCAGCTCCAAAGTGCGCATCGGAACGCCTTGCGGCTTAAAAAAAGTAACATTAGGATTAAACCTTATTCGGCGCCGCAATCTTGGTCTAGGCATACTTAATCGTTATTCCGATTGAACCAATTACGCCAGCCAAAACCCTTTTGTCTTCGGCCTCGGCCCCTGCCGCCATCTCTTCCCTTACCTTCTCCACGGCCATCAAAAGGCCTGCCTGCGGGAACGGCTCCCGGACAAACACCCGTCTGGCCGCCAGTTTTAGAACCACGACCGGCCGGGCCAGTTTTATCAAATCTAGGCATATGATTTTTCTTTTTTAATAGTTATTTATTCTCGACCTTTGTACATTATGAGTATATACCCATAACAATTATTTGTCAAGTGCTCAATGCAAAATATGAAAAAAAGAGCTTTTTAACTCTTTTTATGCGGACCGGACGGGACTCGAACCCGCAACTTCCGCCGTGACAGGGCGGTGCTCTAACCAGTTGAACTACCGGTCCGTGTAAGTATGCCGATTATAGCATACTTTTTACTTTTTGAAAAGACTACTTTTCCTTTCTTCCATGCATCAAATCATGCAACTTCTGGCCCGCACTCTTTTCCTTACTCATCCTCTTGAGCTTTTTGTCATCTCTTTTTTCCTTTTGTTTTTGTCTTTTAATTTTTATTCTTTGATTGACTTTCTTTCTAATTCCCATAACAAATATTTAACGAATTTAGTAGGAATATGATACAAAATGAACGAACTTTTGTCAATACAGTTTAAATGTCCAAAGTGAAATAAATAAACCGGGCGGTAAAATTTATCAAACGGCATTCAACCCTCTTTATCTCTTCCCTTTTTTGGTATATACTTAACAAGCGTATTAAATGAAAATTATTAAGATAACATAATATTAATAGTTAGATTTTTATGACAAAGCACGGCAAAATGAACTACAGCAAAATAACCGAATATATTTACTTGGGAACCAATGCTTGCTGCGGCAACCACTTCAAAAAGAAATTGCTGGATAAAGGAATCAAAGCGGACATATCCATGGAAAAAGAAAAAATTGACCAGCCTAAAGGCGTAAAATATTTTCTTTGGCTGCCGGTTAAAAACCACACCGCGCCCACTATCAAGCAACTGTGGACCGGAGTGCGCGCCATGGAAGCGCTAGTGGATCAAAAGATAAAAATATATCTGCATTGCAAGAACGGCCACGGACGAGCTCCGACCATGCTGGCGGCGTATTTCATCTACCAAGGCATGGCCGTTAAAGAAGCGATCGCGCAGATGACAACCAAAAGGCCGGATATTCATATTGAACCGGCGCAAAAAAAGAAACTAAAGTCTTTTGCCGACAAACTATTAAAAATTTAAAAAAATATTTTTTACTTTTGCCTATGAAAAAGTACTTGCCATTAGTCTGTTTGCTGATTTTAAGCGGCGCCGGTTGTTCCACTTTTCCGGAACACAACCGAGTTGACTACTCTCAAACCAACGCAAACGGTGAATTGACCGTATATCAAGACAGAGAATTCGCCGAACTGGTCAATCAAATCAAAAACTCCCAAAATTCTCAACAACAATCGCCGAATCAACCGGATAATGATATGGATAAACAAGAAAAAAAATTTACTCTCAAAGAACTGTCCCCGGTTTACAAACAGGCCGAAATCAAAACCAATATGGGAGATATAGTAGTGGAATTTTACGATAAAGAATCCCCCATCACTGTCAATAATTTCTTAAATCTGGCCCAGTCCGATTTTTACAATGGCACCAAGTTTCACCGAGTGATAAAAGACTTCATGATCCAGGGCGGAGATCCGCTGAGCAAAGATGATGATCCGACCAACGATGGACGCGGCGGTCCGGGATACAGCTTTATTGACGAAATTAACCAACACAAGCTGGTCAAGGGCAGCCTGGCCATGGCCAACAGCGGCCCCAACACCAACGGCTCTCAATTTTTCATAGTCACGGCCGACGCCGCTCCGTGGTTGGACGGCAAACACACCAATTTCGGCTATGTGGTGGAAGGCATGGAAGTGGTGGAAAAAATAGAAAACATCCAAACCGGTGAAGGCGATCGCTCGCTTGAGCAAATCGTGATAGTGGATATTGAGCTGATTGAAAGATAATAAAACCGCCCGAAAGGGCGGTGTTTAAAATGTTTTTTTGTTATTCTTCCTGCTCGGGCAGTTCACATTCTATCCAGCCTTGCGGCACGTCGCAAGGGCTGGAAAATAATTGACAATCCAATTCTTCATCCGGACGGGCGTAAGTGATTACCTGAACACAGATCGGCCGTACCGCTTCCGGTTCAAAGGACAAAGAAAAAGAGCTTATAAAATCATTGAAACGATTGGTACTAGCATTGATTTCAATGGTCTTTTCCCGCAGTGGTATCTCTACCACGGTGATGACTTTTTCATCACGGCTTGACAATACCTTGTATGTAAATGCCTGCCGTCCGGACACGGTAGTACGCATTTTTTTATCCTCACTTACCGGCCGCTTGCTTTGTTGTTCAAAGATGGAAATATATTCGCCGCTTACATTATCGTTAACGGTTACTCCGCCCGCCCAATGCTCAACGTTCCAGGCTGACGGATACTCCATGGTAAAACTGGCAAAACTGTTTTCCACCAGCAAACTTTTCTCTTCTTTAATGACCCGCCGTTCGGCCGCCTGCCTGACTTGCGCCGGAGTAATCTCGTTTTGCATGGCCGGAGTGAATGTTTTGTCCAAGTTGGAACTAAAATCTTGACAACCGGCGCCAAGACTCATCAATGAAGCTGAAACCAATCCCAAAGCCACTATCAAACTCAGCATCGGCTTATTGGTTTTTTTGTGTTTTCTTTTCTTCTCCGCTTTGGAAATAGTTTCGCGAGCGGTTACCACGGTATCCGGATTCAGGGAAATACTGTCTATGCCTTCACTAACCAAAAACTTGGCAAATTCCGGATAATCGCTCGGCGCCTGCCCGCAGATACCCACTTTCTTTTTATGCTTGTGCGCGGTCTTGATCACCGATCTGATCAAATCCTTGACCGCCTGATTTCTCTCGTCATAGACGTGGCTGACCAAGGCCGAATCTCTATCCACTCCCAAAGCCAGTTGCGTCAAATCGTTTGAACCGATGCTGAATCCATCAAATAATTTAGCGAACTCGGACGCCAGGATGACATTGGAGGGAATTTCACACATTACATACACCTGCAAATCCTGTTTGCCTCGCTCCAGTCCGTATTCTCTCATGGTTTCAAGCACTTTCCTCCCCTCTTCAGGCGTGCGACAAAACGGTATCATCACTATCACATTATCCAGTCCCCACTTCTCCCTAACTCTTTTTATGGCTCGGCATTCCAGAGAAAAAGCGCGCTTGTATTCATCCGAGTAATAGCGACTGGCGCCGCGCCAGCCCAGCATGGGATTTTCTTCTTGCGGCTCAAAATCCTTGCCACCGATCAAGGTGGCGTATTCATTGGTTTTAAAATCGGACAATCTGACTATCACCGGTTTGGGATAAGCGCTGACCGAAATCCTCGCGATCCCCTCGGCCAGCCTCTGCACGCAGTATTCTGATTTTTTCTTATACCCCCTGGTCATTTCTTTGATTTTTTTTCTGGCCGTTTTATCTTTTACTTTGGAAAAATCCAATAAAGCCTTGGGGTGAATCTTGATAAAATTGCTGAAGATAAACTCCAACCGCGCCAAGCCGATGCCGTCATTGGGTAAAAAAGACAACGGGAAAGCATTGTCCGGATCTCCCACGTTCATCATCACTTTGGTTTTGGTCTTGATAATCTTTTTTATCTCGGTTTTCTTTACTTCAAAAGGCAAAATGCCTTTATAAATTTTACCCTCGTCTCCTTCGGCGCAGCTGACCGTCACCGATCCTTTGTTTTTTAGACTCTTTCTGGCCTGCTTTACACCGACAACGCAAGGCACGCCCAACTCTCTTGACACGATGGCGGCGTGACTGGTCTTTCCCCCCTGTTCGGTGACAATGGCGCTTGCGATACGCATAATAGGCTCCCAATCCGGATCGGTAATTTTGGTTACCAACACTTCTCCTTTTTTGAATTTCTTCATGTTCTTGGGATTGTCTATCGCTCGCACCTTACCGGCACCGATCTTCTGGCCGATAGCCGTACCGGTAGCGATCACTTTTCCTTTTTTTTGTAAAATATATGCTTCAATCACCGAATGTTCGCTATGCGCTTTGACCGTTTCCGGACGTGACTGCACTATATACAGCTGGCCGCTCTTACCGTCCTTGACCCATTCAATATCCTGCGGTCGGCCGTAATGATCTTCAATAATCATGCCCCATTTGCTCAATTTAAGTACGTCGTCATCGCTCAGAGAAAATTTATTACGTTCCGAAACCTTGACTTTTTCCTGCACGGTTCCTTTTTTCTTTCCGTAAACCAATTTTACGTCTTTGCTTCCTAAAATCTTGCTTATTATCGCTTTTTTGCCTTTTTTAACTCCTTGCTTGAAAACATAAAATTGATCAGGTGTGACGCGACCCTTTACCACGTACTCACCCAGGCCGTAAGAAGAATTGATCAAAACCACTCCTTTGAATCCGGATTCGGTATCCAAAGTGAACATCACTCCGGCCGAACCTTTGTTCGCGTTTACCATGGTCTGCACGGATACGGACAACGCCACGTCCATATGATCAAATCCTTTGTTTTCCCGGTAGGATATGGCGCGATCCGTAAAAAGTGAGGCGACACATTTTTTTACCGCGGCCAACAAATCACGGTTGCCGTGCACATTCAGATAAGTTTCCTGTTGTCCGGCAAAACTGGCGTCGGGCAAATCTTCGGCCGTGGCGCTGGAACGAACCGCCACCCCCAAATCCTTGATTTTTTCTTTTTTTGCCAGCTGTTCATATGTCCTGGTTATTTCCTGGCGCAACTCCCGCGGAAAAGGAACTTCTTTGATCATGTTTCTGATCTTTTCTCCCTTTTTTTTCAATTCTTTAATATCGGTCACATCCAGCCCCACCAGCTCTTTTTTTATCTTCTTGTCCAAACCGCCGGAACGCAAAAAATTCCAGTAAGCTTTGGAAGTGACGGCAAATCCGTTCGGCACCTTGATGCCTTGCTTGGTTAAATTGGAATACATCTCCCCGAGAGAAGCGTTTTTTCCGCCCACCAAAGGAATATCCTCAATGCGAATCTGTTTAAACCATAAAATATTCTGCTCTTTACGGTCGGATCCGATTTTTTTCTGCGCTTTGTGTTTTTTGTTATTTTTTTTCCGAGGCAATTTTGTTAAATTATTGTAGCAAAAACTTTGTTTAAATATTATACCATAAAAACAATTCCTTGCTAAACGACAAAGAATCGGCTGCTCGCGGCGTCTGATGTGATGACTGAGCGCGACCTCGAGGACGCCGCGCTCATCGACGACGGGCGCCTCGCCATTTC
>CAYSPW010000007.1:0-44997 GCA_964433095.1 uncultured Gammaproteobacteria bacterium
GTTTTTGAGCAAAATTTAAAATGTTTTTCATAATTTTTCTGTTGATAACTTAAAAAAATATGCGGGCCTAGATTATTTTTATTTTTATTCACCGCCGCCCAGTCCGAGAAAAAGAAAAGTAACAATGGATCCGAGAATAATTCCGGTTAAGTTTAACGCAAAGAGAAACAAACTTTGTTCCAGTAAAATCCAATTTTGCATGGTAATGCCGAGTCCGACTACAGCCAGTGGCGGTATCAGTGCTACTGAAATGGCGATGCCGGTAATGGAGCTGATTACTTTCGGTTTGGAATAAGCGTAGGAGCCAGCTACGCCGCTGATAATGGCAATTAAAAAGTAAAAAAAGCTGGGCTCGGCTCGGGATATGATTTCCGTAGTCAGCAGAAGCGGCCTATTTTCAATAAAAACTATCAAGTAACCGGTAATCGCGGAAATCAGAACCGCCAATAGCGATCCGGTTAGCACCGGAATTAAATATCCGATTGATTTTTTGACTTGCAGCAAAATGATACCCAAAGAAAAACCGAATACCGGAGTGACTAGCGGTGCGACCACCATCGCTCCGATTACCACGGCGGTATTGTCAAGCGCCAGACCCAACGTAGCCAGTGACGAAGCTAAAATCATCAGTAAAAAAAAACCGAGTGAAGGGCGATTATATTCAGCCAACCTTGCCTCTATTTTTTTTCGAAGCAATTCGGTTTTTGATAAAAAAAATGACATTTTAATTTCTTGCGTAAATGAAATCGTTTTCTTTTTGTTTCACTGATAATTTTTTTAGTAATTCATCAAATTTTTGCAATTTCCTTTTTACCCATCTTTCACCGAAATTATTCATATGCCAGACAATAACGGACCGTTGTTTGATCCAGGTGATGAATTGAATTATCAATTCGCGGGCGTAGTCTTTCGCCTCTTTGGTTTTCATTAGCAATTGTTTGCTTTTTAAATACCAGTTAATTGTCAGTTTATAGCCGACTGAATATAGTTTTGACTGTTCGGCCAAAGTTTGAATGATTTTAATTCTTTCAATATTGATTACATCAAGATTGTCCGCATCATTCACAATATCAACCAACAGGCGATCCTCGACTTTTAACAACACGCGCGGCAGCAGCTTGCTGGCACTTATTGACTTACAGATTATTATTTTGATCGCGGTTTTTACCATATCGTCAGACAGTAAGCCTTTGCGCCAGGCTTCATGCGTCAACATAATGGCGGACATGGGATCGTCAATCAAAAACATCCACACAAAGGAAGGCTTTTTGGTTATGGATCTGGCAACATCATGCCACCAGGAAGCCAGGATAATAATATTTTTTTGACGAAGATCAAGACCGATGTCACCGGCGATTTTCAAGCCGTTGACAACTACTCGGCGGGCGTGCATCACTTCATGAATCGGATCATTGGACAATTGCATGCGGTAGCGCGCTATTCGTATTAATTTTTTCAATCTATTATTCATACTGTCATGAATTATACAAAAAAAAGGTTTTTTACGCAATTTTTTCTTTATCTGCCGCCGCGAGGTTGATTTTTTTTATAATATATGATAATATTGGCTGTAGTTAACGCAAAAAAGCGCCCATAGCTCAGTGGTTAGAGCACAACGCTTATAACGTTGGGGTCGATGGTTCAAATCCATCTGGGCGCACAAATAAAAGCCTTGAGCATTTAAGCAAAAAGTATGCAAGGAGTGAAAAAAACTTTTTCAGTGAATTCCGATTCAACAGCATCGCGTTTGGATATGTTTTTGACCGGACAATTGGATATTTCCAGAAGCCGGGCGCAAAAGTTGATAAACGGCGGTCAAGTCCTGGTTAACGGAAAAAAACAAATAAAAAACGGTTTTTTGTTAAAAGAGCAAGACACGGTGCAATTAAAAAGTCAGCGAAAAATGGAAAAAAAAGACAGGAAACTAAAGCAAAATTCAGCTCATGCTTTTAAAAAAATTAAAATAGCGCACCGGAGTTCCGACTACGTGGTAATAAACAAGCCGGCCGGAATTTTGGTGCATCCAACCATGGCCAAAGAAGCCAACACCTTGGCGGATTTTTTGTTAAAAAAATTTCCGCAAATACGCACGGTGGGCGAGGTATCCGAACGGCCGGGAATAGTGCACCGGCTGGACAAGGACGCGTCCGGCTTGCTGGTAGCGGCCAGAAATCAAGACATGTTTGACCATCTCAAGGAGCAGTTCAAAAAACGCCGCGTAGAGAAACATTATCTGGTTTTGGCGCACGGTCAAGTGGAAAAAGATTCAGGAGTCATTGATTTTGAGATAGATCGCGGAAAAAGCGGCAAGATGGCCGCCCGTCCGAAAAGCGATAAATTGAAATTAAAAAATGTCGGCAGAATTACAGGCGGCAAAGAATCCTTTACCAGCTTCGTGGTCAAGAAAAGATTCAGCCGGTTTACTTTGTTGGAAGTGCGGATAAAAAGCGGACGCACTCATCAGATCAGGGTGCATATGTTTGCCTATGGCCATCCGGTGGTGGGAGATAAGCTGTATTTCAATAAAAAAATTGACAGAAAAAAGGATAGCGAGCTTAATAGACTGTTTTTGCATGCCGCCAAGCTGTGTTTTGCCGATTTATCCGGTCAAAGGCGGTGCTATCAAACCGGGCTGCCGGAAGAATTGAAGAAGTTTTTATCCAAATTAAATTAAACTATGGAAACTAATTTGATTATTATTTCCGGACCGTCCGGAGCGGGAGAAGATTCCATTATTAATGAGCTGGAAAAAAGGATGCACATTGAAAGGGTGCGAACCACCACCACCAGGCCGATGCGGTCGGGAGAAAGCCAAGGAAACCCGTATTATTTTATTTCCGAAGAAGAGTTCAAGAATAAAATACAAAACGATGAATTTTTTGAGTATGCCCGTCATTACAATGACAATTATTACGGAGTTACCAATGAAGAGATTCAAAGAGCGCGAGACGCGGGCAAGATAGGCATTTGGAAAATTGACTATAAAGGCACTAAGACGGCCAAAAAAAAGATGCCCGCGATCAAGGCTATTTTTATCAACGCGCCACTTGAAGCGTTGAAAGACAGGATAAAACGGCGTCATTTCACGCGGGAAGATTATCTAAGGCAGAGGATGAGCTATACCGATGAGTGGCTGAAGCATAAGGACATTTATGATTATGAAGTGGTGAATGAAGAGGGCAAGTTGGAGCAGGCGGTTGATCAAGTTGAAGCGATTATCAAGAAAATAGTAAATACTTGACAAAAAAAAATTGTCATAGTAAACTTTGACAACACGCAAAAATGACGTTGCCGGTAACCATCCGCCAACCTCTCGATAACATATATTTTTCATATGCCAGAAGATAAAGTTCAGTCCCTGAAGCCCGGCATGGTGGTAAGGGTCCATCAAAAAATAAAAGAAGTTAACGCCAAAGGCGAAGAAAAAGAGCGTATTCAGGTGTTTGAAGGCACGACCATAGCGCTTAAACATGGCCGTGAGCCCGGAGCTACCGTAACCGTAAGAAAGGTTTCAAACGGAGTGGGGGTGGAAAAAATTTTTCCCATTCATTCACCGATAATTGATCGGATAGAAGTGGTAAAGCAAATGAGGGTGCGTCAAGCCAAGCCGTATTACTTGCGAAATTTCAAAAAGAAGCTTAAAGAAATAAAACAAGAGAAAAAAAAGAAATAAAAAGCGTCCCACTGGCGGACGCTTTCTGTTATTATTCAGTTATAGTCTCAGATAAATATTGTCCGGTATAGCTTTTTTTTATTTTGGCCACTTGCTGTGGAGTGCCTTGGGCGACTATTTTTCCGCCTTTTTTTCCGCCGTCCGGTCCCAAATCTATGATCCAGTCCGCACATTTTATTATATCCAAATTATGTTCAATGATTAGCACCGTATTGCCTTTTTTTACCAGCTGATTGATGACCGACAGCAATCTTTTAATATCTTCAAAATGCAGTCCGGTCGTGGGCTCGTCAAGAATGTATAAAGTCTGGCCCGTGGCCCGCCTGGACAATTCGGTGGCCAGTTTTACCCGCTGCGCTTCACCGCCCGACAAAGTGGTGGCCGGCTGGCCTAAGTGCAAATACCCCAGTCCAACGTCGTGCAGTGTTTGTAGTTTGTCGGCGATGGCCGCGGTGTCATTGAAAAAGCGGTAGGCTTCTTCTACCGTCATCTCCAAAACATCGGCGATATTTTTTCCGCGATAGTGAATTTCCAGCGCTTCTTTGTTGTATCTTTTACCTTCGCATTCCGGGCATTCCACGAAAACATCATTTAAAAATTGCATTGGAATCCTGACATAACCTTCTCCGGAACAGGCTTCGCAACGGCCCCCGCCTTTGACATTGAAGCTGAAAGCGCCGGCGTTCAATCCGCGCATTTTTGCTTCCGGTACCGAAGTGAACAAATCGCGAATGGCGGTGAAGACGCCGGTATAAGTGGCCGGATTACTACGCGGCGTGCGGCCGATAGGAGTCTGGTCGATGGAGATTACTTTATCAATGTTGTCGATCCCTTTGATGCTTTGGTGTTCGCCCGGCTCGGCTTTGGAACGGTAAAAATGCCTGCTTAAAGCTCTGGCCAGTATTGTATTGATTAAAGTGGATTTTCCCGATCCGGAAACTCCGGATACGCATACCAACTTGCCGAGCGGTATCGCAACATCTATATTTTTCAAATTAAAAGCTTTGGCGCCGATGATTTCAATATACTTGCCGCTGCCTTTGCGCGTTTTTTTTGTTGGCTTGATAGTGTTTTTTTCGGCCAGGTATTTGCCAGTTATGGATTTTTTGTTCTTTTTAATTTCCTGTACAGTCCCTTGGGCAATGATCTCGCCGCCGTATTCTCCGGCTCCCGGACCGACGTCAATTACGTATTGGGCCGTTTTGATCATGGCGGCATCGTGCTCCACCACGATTACGGTATTGCCCAGATCGCGCAGAGATTTCAGGGTATTGATCAGTTTATCATTATCCTTAGGATGCAGGCCGATAGACGGCTCGTCCAGGATATATATTACCCCGGTCAGGCCGGTTGATAATTGCGTTGACAATCTTACTCTTTGTGATTCGCCACCGGACAAAGTGGTGACAGATCGGTCCAGTGTTAAATAGTACAATCCCACTCTCATCAAATTCGCCAATCGCTTATTGATTTCTTTGGCAATCGGCTCAGCTACAGACATTTCCGATTTGCTGAAGCTTTTGTAAAGCTTGCTTTTTGAATCAACTAGTTTTTCGAAAAATTCTCCGGCTTGTTCAATGCTCATTTCGGTCAGGTCGGAAATAGAGTATTCTCCCACCTTGATGAAAAAAGCTTCCGGCTTAAGCCGCTTGCCTTGGCAGACCGGACAAGTCTTTTCACGCATGTATTGTTCAATTTCTTTTCTGATGTACTCGGAATTGGTTTCGGCGTGTCTTTGTGTCAGGTTTGGAATTAGGCCTTCAAATTGATATTTTTTTTCGTCAATAATATATGTTTCGCCATCAGTGCCGTACAAGATGATATCCATGATTTTTTTGGATAATTCCCTTACAGGTTTGTTGACGGAAAAGCCATGTTTGTCCGCCACCGCGCCAAGTAATTTTTGGTAATGATTTTGATTGCCCACGATTCTGGTCCAAGGCTGAATCGCGCCTTCGGCCAAGGTAAGCCTAGTGTTGGGGATGGCTAAATCCGGGTCAACGTTAAGGGTTATCCCCAATCCGGTGCAGCGCTCGCAGGCCCCGTAAGGACTGTTGAAGCTGAATGTTCTCGGTTCAATCGGTTGAAATTGACGGTCGCATCGCGAACAGGTGGGAGAGAGTGAATAACAGAATTCATCGCCGCTGTCGTTATCTGTCAAGGTGATGGTGCCGTTGGACAAATCCAGGGTATCGTCTACCATGGTTCTAATATCTTGTTTTTTCAAATCAGTAATTCTGCCGGTTATTATTTCAATATCATATTCTTTTCGCGGATCAAAGCGGTATTTGCTGAAATCGGACAGCTTCATGGGAAAACCATTGACGCGCACCATTTTGTATCCCGATTGTTCAATGGAAGGCAATAATTGCTTTAGATTTACTTTTTCCCGATGAATAAAAGGAGCGAGTACGGTTATTTCCGATGACTTGCGAGCCAGTTTGCGTACTGCTTCGGTTATTTTTCCGGGCGAGTATTTTTTGATTGGCACGCCGCAGTCCGGACAATACTGAGTGCCGATGCGGGAAAAAAGCAACCGCAGATGATCATAAATTTCCGTGCCGGTTCCAACCGTGGAGCGAGGATTTTGCGAGGTGTTTTTTTGATCAATGGCAATGGTCGGGGATAATCCTTGGATCTCGTCTACATCCGGCTTGTCCTGCACTTCCATGAACTGCCTGGCATAGGCGTTCAGGCTCTCCGCGTATCTTCTTTGTCCTTCGGCATAGATGGTATCAAATGCCAAAGAAGACTTTCCTGATCCGGAAAGTCCCGTGATGACGATAAATTTATTTTTGGGCAGCTCAACAGATACGTTTTTCAGATTATGCACGCGAGAGTTCTTTATTTTTATAGAATCCATAGTTATTTTGTTTTTTCTTTTTTATTCTATAATGCTTCTGATTATTTGATAGCCAGGACTGTATTCAACCGAAGCGGAAATAATATCCAGGGCCGTACTGACCACGGTTTCATGGGCCTTGGCCAGCGAATCCACCACGGTATCCAAATCTTCGGGAAAATATTTTCTGGCACGCTCTTTGCAGGCTTCTCCCATGGAGGGGTAACGGGCCACGAACTCATCCACACTATCAACATCATGCACATTCCCCAAATCTATATTCAAAGCCTGGCCGCGCAGCAGATCATCAACCGTGAAGAAGTGATTGCCGTTCCACTGGCACATTTGCGTGTATTGATACCAAAGTTGGTAATACGGTTGGATCGGTACTCCGTTTTCCAAGTTGTAATAGCCGTAAGCGCCCAGATCTTTGCCTTTTCTGCCGATGAAATGCCATTCATCGTCTTCGGATCCCAGCTCATCGGGCATTATTCTCAAGGCAAAGCCCTTGAATCCGCCTCTTTTCTCGCAATAATCGGGAGCATTGCGGATTTTTTCATTATCGTAGATAACTTGATAAAATTGTCTTTTTTTATCAACATCCACATCATTGAACATGCCGCGCCTGGCAAAGACCGGGTTGCCGATGTATCCGTCGTTGCAGATGCCGAAAACATCAAAATCAATGTCAAAGCCATCACTATCCGTCCAGTTTACCCAGCCGTCGGAATCGGTCCATGTCCAGCCTTCTCCCACTATTACGCCCCCCATTTCAATATAAGCATTGTCCGAGTTGACCATAAAATTGGTACCCAAGTCGTTATTGTAAATGGTACCGACAAGGTTGCCGGTAAAGCACTGAGCCACTTCTTGGTCCGGCTTCTTATAGCAAGTATTATTCTCTTCCGGACACTTGGATCCGGTGCAAGTATTGCTGCCCGCTCCTTCAATGTAGTAAAGACTGCCGCATTCGGCATCGGTGGAGTCAAAAACATTATTCGGATTTTGAAAAGCGGTTAGTGGATCGGCCGGAGAATTATTTTGACCGTTTATTTGCGATTTGTCAAGTGCCAATGCCACTTTGGTATCTTCCAGTTCATGGCAGTAGGTGGGCGCGATGCTAAAAGTGTTGATCATGTATGGTTGTGGCGGAGAAATATTTACCAGGTCCGGACTGATGGTGATTAGTATGGTGTAGGAACCGACCGCGATAATTAGTCCGGTTACGGCACCGGCCAGTCTTTTTTTTGCACGGGAAATGGTTTCGGTGTTGCCGCCGGAAGCGGCCCATTGCAGTCCGGAGAATATAATCATCACCACGGCCAAGATGGCGATGGCGCCAACCGAATAACGGTAGATGTAGCGTATAAAATCGGCGATGGAAGCAAAATCGGAGCGGCCGCCGAAGCTGATTGCCGTTCTGGCTTGCTGGCTGGGAAGACAAAAGCCCAATTTTTTTAAACCTTCGGAAGTATAAATATTGCCACCGTCGCAGGCTTCGATTACTTCCGGAGTGTCGGTAATGAAATTATTAAGCGGCTGCTCTTGCTCGGCCTGCCAGTATGCGCTGGCCGCGCGGCACTGTTCTTCGGTAAAGCAGCGCTGATCAGTGGCCATGACGTGACCGGGAAACAAAAGTACCCCGCCAATCAGCATAAAAACGAACATTTTAATGATTTGCATAAATATTTTCATTGAAAAAAATGGAATTGAAATTGTTTATTGCTCGGAGGTGGTAATTTCTTGTATCAAAATTTGATCCCAAATTTGTTGTTCCACTATTCCTTCTATTTTATTCCGATTGACTAAATATGTGGGCGTGCCTCTTACTCCCAGTTCAAGGCCATCTTTTATGTCCTGCTGGATTTGCTTGTTATATTTATCTGATTTTGCGCAGTCAATATATCCGGCCGCCTTCAGGCCCAGTACCTCCGCCTGAGCGGACGGCTCCATGTCAGCGAAATCAGGATTTGTGAACAGCCGATCATAAAACCGGGCGTAGCCTTCTTGTTCGGCCGCGCATAAGCTCAGACGAGCCAATTGAGATGAATCCCGGTGCAGCATATCCAACGGGAATTGTTTATATACTACCCGAATACTGTCCTTGTACCTTCGTGCGATATCTTCAAATTGCGCATGGGCTTCACGGCAAAACGGACACCTGTAGTCTATAAACACCAGGATGGTCACCGGAGCCTGCTTTTGCCCGAAGCTCGGATTGTGATCACGCGCATAGTCTTGTACTCTCAGGTTGACGCTGTTGGCTTTGATTTGTTCCAGTTGATCGGCACTGCTGAATTTATCGCTGTAAAATTGTCGGGCCAATTCTTTTTCATCCCCCAATTTAATGCGCGCCAAGTAGTATGCGGTGAGCGCGCCGAACAGGGTGAGAAGAATAAAAAAAACAGCCAATGTGGTCAGCAAAATTTTGCCGCTGACAGTCTTGTACCAGGTCGGCCTTTTTTTATCGGCGGAGAATACGGATGGCATAAAATAACGCGGTTAAGTTGCGCATAGTATAGCATATTTTGCAAAAAGTCAACATAGAGCTAAGCACAGCTGAAACGCTTGACACTTTTAAGCGCGACTGTTAAACTATTGGCATTATTATTTATCTCTCAGCTGCCGCATTTTTCCTCTCTTTTTTAAAGAGCCGGACGGCAGTGAGGCAAAAAGGAAAAAATATGAAATTACCAACCATATTGGAGATGCTGCAGGCCGGAGTCCATTTCGGACATCAGGTTTCGCGTTGGCATCCGAAAATGAAAGAATATATATTCACTCAAAGAAACGGGGTGCATATTATTGATTTGGAAAAAACTCGGGAAAAACTGGAGCAAACTTTGTCAGCGGTCAAGCAATTAGCCGCAGAAGGCAAAGTTATTTTATTCAGCACAACCAAGCCGCAAGCAACCGAAATAGTAAAACAAGAGGCCATTGATTGCGGCATGCCGTATTTGGTGGATCGATGGATCGGTGGATTGTTGACCAATTATCCGGAGATAAAAAAGTTGATAAGCAAATACAACGATCTTAAAGCAAAGCAGCAAAGCGGCGAGTTGGATATATATACTAAGAAAGAACAACTGGACATGGCCAAAGAAATTGAGAGAATGGATAAGACTTTGCAAGGCTTGGCCGGACTCAAGCAAATGCCGGACGCGCTTTTCTTACCATCTTTGCAAAGAGAAAAAACGGCCGTCACCGAGGCTAACAAAATGAACGTGTTGGTAATCGGAGTATGCGACACCAATGCCAACTCGGATCGGGCCGATTACATAATTCCGGCCAATGATGACGCAATCAAGTCCATAAAAATGATAGTCGGACTGGTGGCGGAGGCGGTGAAACAGGGCAGAACCGAATATGAAAAAAACAAGCCGGCCGGCGAACAAAACAATGCCGAAAAAAACAGCAAAAAAATGATAAGAAAGATAACAAAAAAATATGAACATTGACACCAAAGACATCGCTAAATTACGCTCCCAAACCGGAGCCGGCATGATGGACTGCAAATCGGCTTTGGAAAAAGCGGGGGGAAACTACGAACGGGCGGTGGAGATACTGCGTAAAAAGGGCGTGGCCAAAGCGGCTAAAAGAGCGAGCAAGGTGGCGGCCGAAGGCTTGGTGCGTAGCTATATCCATGCCGGCGGCAAGATCGGAGTGCTTGTGGAAGTGAATTGCGAAACAGATTTCGTGGCCAAAACGAATGATTTTAAAGAATTGGTCAATGATGTGGCCATGCATATAGCGGCGATGGCTCCACTTTATGTCGGTGTACAAGATGTTCCGGCTGAAGCGCGAGAGAAAGAAAAGGATGTTTACCGGGAACAGCTGAAAAATGAAGGCAAGCCGGAAGACATGATTGAAGATATCGTGCAAGGGAAAATGAATAAATATTATTCGGAGGTGTGCTTGCTTAAACAACCTTTTATTAAAGACGAAGATAAAACCATTGAACAATTATTGACTCAGGCCAGCGGTGAAATCGGAGAGAAAATAACGATGAGAAGATTTGCCAGATATGAGCTCGGAGAAGGTTTGGAAAAAAAAGGCTGCGACTTTGCCGAAGAAGTGGCCGAACAGTTGGGCGAATAGATAAAAATCATAAAAAATAAATGAAAGCATAAAAAGAACGGTTATCCGTTCTTTTTTTTGACGTAAATTACCTGAATTTATTTACTATTGACAATAATATTGGCGGTTAATAGTTTAAAAATGGCGTTTTTATCATAATTATTATTCAATTGGATTTGAACGCGGAAAACACGGAAGAAGACAACGCTGATCATGACACGGTGCCGGAAGGGATTTTGTGGGAACCGGAAGTTAATCCGGGAGTATTGGAAGGGATGCAAGAACAATGAAAGTCAAAAAAAACATTTTTACGCGAAAAAGTCGGTTTTGACAAAAAAAGGACTTTTTTTATTCCCGTATAAGTGCTAGAATATTAATAGATTAAGAAGATAATTTTTATCATAATTTTTATGAGTAAACCACGCGTGGCCATAAACGGTTTCGGCCGTATCGGCCGGCACACTTTCAAAGCGGTTTGGAATAGGGAAAAAGTGGAAATTGTGGCCATAAACGACTTGACTGACAACAAAACCTTGGCGCATTTGCTTAAGTATGATACCGCTTATCCTGAATTTTCGGGCAAAGTGGATTATGATGACAAGAATTTGATTATCGGCAAAAAGAAAATCAAGACTTATGCGGAAAAAGATCCGGCCGAACTGCCTTGGAAAGAGCTCAAAGTGGATATTGTGGTAGAATCCACCGGCGTATTCAGAAAAATAGAGGACGCGGCCAAGCATTTGAATGCCGGCGCCAAACGGGTGATAATTTCCGCTCCCGGAAAAGGCTCGGGTATAAAAACATATATACGCGGAGTGAATTGCAAATCGTACAGTAAGGAAGAAGTGATTGACAATGCATCTTGCACAACCAATTGTTCATCTACGGTGATGAGAGTTATGGAGAATAAATTCGGAGTAAAACGCGCTTTTTTAACCACTGTTCATTCATACACGGCCGATCAGAATTTGCAAGACGGTCCGCATAAAGACTTAAGGCGGGCGCGGGCGGCGGCGCAAAATATCGTGCCTACAAGTACCGGAGCGGCCACGGCCACGGCCAAGGTGGTGCCGGCTTTGAAAAATAAATTTGACGGACTGGCAATACGCGTGCCCACAATTACGGTGTCGTTGACCGATTTCGTAATTTTGACCAAGAAAAAAGCCACCGTGGAATCGGTGAACAAAGCGTTCAAGCAAGCATCAAAATCATACTTGAAAGATATTTTGGCAGTGAGCGAAGAACCGCTGGTTTCTTCCGACTATGTCGGTAATCCTCATTCTGCCATAGTGGATTTGTCAATCACTAGCGTCATCGGCGGAGACTTGGTCAAGGTGGTGGCTTGGTATGATAATGAATGGGCTTATGCGTTGCGTTTGGCCGAGATGCTTGAGATTGTGGGAAAAAAGAAATAAAAAAAGGATTTTTCCAAGCGAGAATTATGACGGTAAGAAATATCAAGCAAGTAAATAATTTGTCGGGCAAGCGGGTATTGCTGCGCGTGGATTTTAATGTACCGATAAAAAATCGAGTGGTCAAAGACGACTTCAAACTGCGCCAATCGGTCCCTACAGTCAAGTATTTGCTGGAAAGAAAGGCAAAAATAATTCTGATTACTCATTTGGGCCGGCCGGACGGTAAGATTGTTTCCGGCTTGAAAATTGATTCATTGCTAAAATTATTCAGCAAAATAATCGGCAAAAAAATAATAAAGCTGGAAACCGGCGATTGGAATTTAACCGATCGGCAAAAATTAAATTTGCTACGGAAATTGGATAGCATGAAAAATTCAAGCTTGTCCATGATGGAAAATATCAGGTTTTCGCCGGATGAAAAAAACGACAGCGGCAAACTGAGCCGTCAATTGGCCGCTTTGGCGGATATTTTCGTACTGGATGGCTTTGCGGTGGCGCATCGGGCCTCGGCTTCAGTAGCCGGCGTGCCTAAATATATGGATGCTTATGCCGGATTGTTGCTGCAAAAAGAAATAAAAAATTTGCACCAAGTAATTTTCAAACCGAAAAAGCCTTTATTGGCCATTATGGGCGGAGCCAAGGTTAAAACCAAAGTGCCGGTGATCAAAAATTTAATGGATAAGGCTGATCATATTATCGTGGCTGGAGCCTTAGCCAACACTTGTTTAAAAGCCGGAGGATATCATGTTGGCCGATCTTTGGTGGATGACAGCTGTTTGAAAGAAACGGCTCAATGCCTTAAGAACAGCAACATTATTACTCCGGTGGATGTGATTGTGGGTAAAAAAAACGGAAAAGATTCCAAAGCGGTAGTAGTGGGAGAAGACAAAAAAATTTGCAATAAAAATCAAGCCATTTACGATATCGGGCCGAGAAGTTTGGAAATTTTTCAGCAATATATAGACAAAGCCAAAACTTTAGTATGGAACGGGCCGGTCGGATATTTTGAACAAAAACCCTACGATATCGGCACTCTAAGCATTGCCCGTATGATCGGTAGGCGTTGCGCGCGCCAAAGCGTATTTGGTGTTGTTGGCGGCGGAGAAACGCGCCAGGCTTTAATGCAAACGAATGTGTTGCGGGATCTGGATTTCGTTTCCACGGGAGGCGGCGCCATGTTGGAGTTTTTGTCAGGCAAGCAATTGCCCGGGTTGAAAGCGATAAGCAAAGATTAGTCACGAGCAATGGAAAAAAAGACGAATTATTGATATAATACTTAAAGTTAATCATTAATTAAAAAATTATGCCTGTTAAAAAAACAGAAAAAAACAAAAAAGAAGCAAGCAAAGAAAGATCGGGTTTTTGCCAATTGGGCAATTCCGAATCAATGAGTTTTTGCCGCATTCTTTACTATACTTTGGGAGCGATTTTGGTCGTGTATTTAATCGTGCTCTTGGGCGTGTTGATCCGCAACCAAATGCAGGAATTTAAATTTATCGGTCAAGCGGACAAACAGGAGCGCACCATATCCATTCAAGGACAGGGCAAAGTGACTGCCAGGCCCGATGTGGCGGTTACCACTATGGGTATGATTGCCGAAGGGGAAACAGTGGCTGAGGCGCAAGAACAAAATACCGAGGTAATGAATAATTTAATAGACAGATTGAAAAGTTTGGGGATTACCGAAGAGGACATTCAAACCACCAATTACAATATTTATCCGCGGTATGACTATACCGAAGAAAAAGGCCGGGAGTTAAGCGGTTATCAGGTTTCACAAAACGTGACTATTAAAATCAAGGATTTGAGTAAAGCCAATCAGATTTTGGCCTTGGCCGGAGAAGTGGGCGCCAACACGGTGAGCGGATTGGAGTTTACCATTGATGATAAAGAAAAATACAAGAATCAAGCCAGAATGAAAGCTTTGTCTGACGCGGGTGAGAAAGCGCGTTTTTTATCCAGAGTACTGGGCGTGAATATGGTAAGCGTGGTTTCATACAATGAACACGAACAAGGTGAAGCGCAGCCGGAATTATATCGCTCCATGGCAGTGGATGGATTGGGCGGAGGCGCGGAGCCGCAGATTGAATCGGGCAGTGAAGAAGTGATCATGAATGTTAATATCGTATTTGAAATCAGGTCATAGCACAAAAAATATTTTTATGAAGAAAACCGAGATAAAAAAGATAGTGTCACGCGAAATACTGGACTCGCGGGGAAATCCCACTTTGGAAACCGTAGTGATATTGCAAGGAGGCAAAGGCAAAGCCGCCGTTCCGAGCGGAGCATCAACCGGCACGCACGAGGCTTTAGAATTGAGAGACAATACCATGCGCTACGGCGGCAAGGGAGTTTTGAAAGCGGTAAAAAAGGTCAACACGGTGATAGCCAGAAAATTGAAAGGAATGGACGCGTCGCGGCAGAGATTGGTTGACAAGATAATGATTGAGCTTGACGGTACTGAGAACAAAAAAAGACTGGGAGCCAATACTATTTTATCAGTATCTCTCGCGGTGGCCAGAGCGGCCGCCAACACCAAAGGCAAGCCTTTATACAGGCATATCCGCCAAACATACCGATTAAAAGAAAAAGGCTGGCGCATGCCGGTAGCAACCATGAACATACTAAACGGCGGTCGTCACGCGGACAATAATCTGAGCTGTCAGGAGTTCATGATAGTGCCTATTCACAGAAGATTTTCCGAAAGAGTGAGAATGGGTTCGCAGATTTTTCATTCTCTTGCTTCCATCTTGAACCAAAAAGGCTATAGCACCGCGGTCGGCGACGAAGGTGGGTTTGCTCCGGATTTGCTTAACAATGAAAGAGCGGTGCAATTGATAATACAGGCGATCAAGACTTCAGGTTTCATTCCGGGTAGAAACGTTTATTTGGCACTTGATATTGCCGCTTCGGAATTTTATCGCGGTGGTAAATATTACTTTACTTCGCCCAGGCAAGCATCGCGGCCGGATAAGATGATCAGAATTTTGGAAGGCTGGGTAAAGAAATATCCGATTTTGTCCATTGAAGATCCTTTGGCCGAAGATGACTGGGAGAACTGGAAAATATTGACCAAGAAGATCGGTAAGAAGGTGAAGATTGTCGGTGATGACTTGTTTGTTACCAATGTAGAGCGCATCAAAAAAGGAATTGACATGAAGGTCGCGAACGCTGTTTTGATTAAATTAAATCAGATCGGCAGTTTGTCCGAAACAATAGACGCTATCTATCTGGCCAAAAATAATAAATATAAAGTATCGGTTTCCCATCGTTCCGGAGAAACGGCCGATACATTTATTGCCGATTTGGCGGTGGCGGTTAATTCCGAGTTTATTAAAACCGGATCAATGTCCAGGAGCGAGAGAGTGGAGAAGTATAATCGGCTGATGAAGATTGAGAACGAGATCAAATAAAGATTAAACTAGATATGTTAAAAATTCTCCTTTAGTAAAGGGCGGTTTTTTGTTTAAAACTATAGTTGACAAAAACTGTCATTTTTGCAATAATTCGGATAAAGAAAATAAAAAACAACAAACTAAAGGAGGTAAAAATGAACTTTCAACAATCATTCGGATTCGGGTTTATCATAAGAATTTTGTTTACTTTGCCCTTTATACTAATATTTACCACTGTCGCCTTGGTTGTGACCATGTTTGGGAGAGCGGCCCTTGCCATGAATTTTTTGTTGCTTTTTGTCATAATTTTTCTGCTTGAGTATTCGTTGGCCGTGTTAGTGGTATATATTTTGTTTAAGTTTTTATATAAAAGATACGGAATTCGTTGAAAAAATTCAGTCAATTGAATAGGCGTTTACTTGCTAGAGTAGGCGCTTTTTTAATTTAAACATGAGAATTTAGTTAATTATTGCTAAATTAGAGCAACTCCAAGCTTATAAAAAATTGAAAAAAATTTTCAAAACTAATATAATAGCAACACTTAAATAAAATATATATGAGTAAAAAAAAGAACAACAAAACTATTCCCACTCTGCTAATAATCCTTGACGGCTACGGCCTGGCCGATCCAAAAAATAAAGGCAATGCCATTACTCCGAAGACTTCTCCGAATATTTTTTCATATATGAAGAAATTTCCCAGCTCCACTCTTATCACTTACGGCAAAGCGGCCGGGCTGTTTAAAGGGCAAAAAGGAAATTCGGAAGCCGGCCATTTGAACATCGGCGCCGGCAGGGTGGTGAAACAAGATTTGGTGAGAATTTCAGAGGCCATTCACAATGGTACTTTTTTCAAAAATGAAGCGTTTAAACAAGCTTTGTTTCACGCCAAAAAATATGATACGGCTGTGCATATGTTAGGGCTGCTTACCGACGGTCACAGCGCCCATGCTTATCCCGAACATGTCTATGCCATGCTTGAGTATTTTAGACGTGAGAATCAGAGAAAAGTCTTTTTGCATTTGATTACGGATGGACGCGATTCGTCTCCGCACGGGGCGGCCAATTTTTTGCATGAGTTGCGCGGCCATATGCTTGCTCATGAAAAGATAGCGACCGTTATGGGCCGTTATTACGCCATGGACCGTAATAAAGTATGGTACCGCACGCAGCAGGCATATGAAGCCATGGTTTTGGGGCGCGGCTGCACGGCCGAAAGTGCTGAAGAAGCATTGACACGGTCATATAATAGGGGAGATACGGATGAATACGTTTGCCCGACGGTAATAATTGAAAATAGCAAGCCGGTGGCCACGGTGCGGAATAATGATGTCATTTATTTCATAAACGCCCGCAGCGACCGGGCCAGGCAGATTACCAAGACTTTTGTGCAACCTGATTTTGAAAAGATGAATTCAGGAACGTTTAAGAGAAAAAAATTTCCTCAAAATACCCGTTTTGTGGCTATGACCGGTTTTGGTCCGGACTTACCCGGAGTATTTACCGCTTTTCCTTCTCCGGACGTGGAAAACAGCTTGGCCAAAGCGATTAATGTAAATTACAGGCAATTATACATTTCCGAAACCGAGAAATACGCCCATATAACGTATTTTATCAACGGCGGCTATGCCAAACCGATAAACAGCGAAGAGAGGGAGGTGTTGCCTTCGCCCAAAATACGCTCTTATGCCGACCAACCGGAGATGAGTGCCCACAAGTTGACTGATAAAGTGGTTGATTATTTTAAAAAGGATAAATATGATTTTGTGTGTATCAATTATCCCAATCCGGACATGGTTGGGCATACCGGAAATTTAGCTGCCGCTAAAAAAGCGGTCAGGGTGGTTGATGAGCAGGTCAGGCGATTGGTGGATGTCGTACTGAAAAAAGACGGACAAGCTTTGATTATTTCCGATCACGGCAATGCCGAAGAAATGATAAATATGGAGACCGGCGAGATGATGACCGAGCATACTTTAAATCCGGTGCCATGCATCTTGATAAAGAAAAAAGCAAAAAATATCAAGCTCAAGAAAGGAAAGCTGGCCGACGTGGCCCCCACTTTATTGAAGATGATGAATATTAAAAAGCCCAAGCAAATGACCGGAAAAGCACTCTATTGATTGATTCCGGATTAAACGACCAATTAATTTATGAGCAAACCTTTAATTTTAATTACCGTGGACGGTTGGGGGGTGGCGCCGGATTCGGACAGGAATGCCGTTTTTCAAGCAAAAACTCCCAATTTTGACAGACTGGTGAGAGAATATCCGGTGATGACTTTGTATTCGAGCGGCGGCGAATCCGGCTTAATGCCCGGGCAAGCCGGCAACGCGATTGCCGGTCATTTGAATATTGGAGCGGGCAGAACAGTATGCGAGCAAGGCCCGAGAATTGATAAGAGTATTGCAGACGGCAGTTTTTACGCCAATCAAGCTTTGCTCAAGGCGGTGCAATATGCCAAAGAACACAAAAGCGATTTGCATTTGATTGGCGCTTTTGATTTGTCAAAAAAATATGCCAGTTTGAATCATTTGAAAGCAATGGTCAAACTGGCTCATTCCGGCGGAATTAAAAGATTATTCGTGCACTGCGTTTTACCGACTTCGGTCGCCGAAAAGAAAAATTCTCCGGATGTGTTAAAACAAATAAACAAAGTCCTCAAGGTGAAGCGCGATTATCGCATCGGCAGCGTAAGCGGCGATTTTTACGCTTTGAATTCGGGCAAGTGGTGGGACAGAACCGAAGCGGTGTATCGCATGTTGACCGGCGAAACCGAAGCGCAAAATTCAAACGCGCTTAAATTTTTAAAGCACGCGCTCAAGGATAAAGATACCAAACTTGATCCTACCAGAATTTGCGAAAGCACGCGCAAGGACTGTTACATTAAACAAAAAGACAGCGTGGTTTTTATGAATTTCAAACCAAGCGGTATCAGACAGTTGACCGAGAGTTTGTTGTTGCCCGGTTTTAATAAATTTGAAAGAAAATATTTGGATCAAGTATTTTTTGTCACCATGGTTGAATATGAAAGGGAGATTCCGGCATTGGTAGCCTATCCTCCGCAGATTATTCACAATACTTTGGGTGAGTCTTTGGCACGTGTCGGTTTGTCTCAGTTGCGCCTGGCGGAAGCACCGGGCTACGGATCGGTAACCAATTATTTCAGCGGCCACAACGAAGAGCCTTTTGAGGGAGAAAGCAGAATGTTCGTTCCGTCGCCCGAAATGGATGATTACAGCGGCAACCCGCGGATGGCGGCCGCAAGCATTAAAAAGATATTATCCGAGAATATAGATAAAAAAAGTCATGATTTTTATCTGGTTAATTTCTGTAATTTACGAATTTTGGAAAAATCGGTCGATTTTGGAGGCTGTATCCAGGCCTGTCAGGCGATTGACAAGGTGATCGCGCATATTAACGATCATGTCAGCGCCAAAAACGGCACTTTGGTTTTGGTCGGCAGTCATTCGGGAGCGGAAAAAGTAAGAGAAAATATTTGCGCTGAAATCAATACCAATCCGGTGCCTTTTTTCATCATTAACTCAGATTTTCGCGGCCGGGCCGGTCCGAGCGGAGACCCGCCCGAAGGAGATTTGAGCTTGATCCAGCCGGCCGGGACATTGGCCGATGTAGGCCCGACAATTTTGAAGTTATTGCGAATTAAACAGCCGGCCGAGATGAGTGGTCAGAGCTTGGTTTAAACGATTTTATTGCGGGTTTTTTATTTTTTCTTTAATGGAAGAAATAATTTCTTGCTCCGCTTCCAGCAAAGTTTTACCTTTGATTTGGAAATTGGCGCAACTGGAATTGCCTTCGGGAATAAATTTTTTCACCAACTCTTTGGCATTATACAGACGGTCGGTTTTGATGATGCCGTGGATGGAGGTGGCTCCTTTTTTGGGATGCTCGTGCAGCAACAAGGTAATTTTGGCTTCCGGGGAATTGCTGATCAGTTCGTCAATGATGTCGTATAATTCTTCCCGTTCGGCGCCGGAGCGTATGAAATCATCGCGAGTGATGGTGGTAGAAACCAACCCGAAAGCCGGCTCGGTTTTCAGGTGTTCCAATGCTCTACCCCAGAGCTTCAATGTTGATATGCTGCGCGTTCGGTATAAATTTTGAATAATGTTATCTCTTTTTGCTCCCAAGCTGATTAATTCGCCGGCAATGGCCAAGGTGTGCGGCTTGACGTTATCGGTTTTAAAGCTGTTGGTTTTGGTGATCATGCCGCTCAAAAGAGCGGTCGCCACATGCTCGTCAATGTGTTCAGGAGCAATTTTGTTTAGCAGCCCGTATACTACTTCGGCCGTGGAGGTGGCCGCCAAATCAACTCTATTTATTTTGCCAAAATGCTCATTGCCGGAAGAATGGTCAATATTCACGATCGGTATTCTAAAAAAAAGCTCGGTGTTGTTTTCATAAATGGAACCAAGCGAATTTAGATCCGGCGTATCCACCGTAATAATCAAGTCATATTTGAAATCAGACTGGGCTGTGGTAACGCGGCCACGAGAAAGAAAGCCTTGCTTTGGGGTGATAAATATTTTCAACTTATCATCTTTGACATCGTAGCTTAACTCCCGCAGTCCGGTTTTGCCGACGTCAATGGATAGAATGAATTTTTGCAGATGCGAGAATTGAGATCGTATTTTGTCCGATCCTTGAAGAAATTTCATGGTATTGGGCGGTTTGAGACCATCGCAGACAATGTCGGCTCTTTTATTGTCGGCTTTCACAAACAAAAACAAAGCAATTGCCGAAGCGGTGGCGTCGCCTTTTCCGTCTTTTCTGAAAGTGATTAAAATATGCTTTTTATCTTTCAGAATATTTTGAATTTGCTGTGCTTGTGTCATTGCCATAAAAATGTATAACCCCGGTATTTTAAGTATAAAATAACAGGGTACGCGCCCCTTCGTTGAATTTAAGATTTGTCAATGTTTAACCGGCTTGAGAGATGTTTTTCCCTTGATTGCCCTGCTTATTCTTTTTTTACTATTAAAATGGACGTTAAATTTAATACAATATTTTATCAATACAGCCAAATATTGTCAATATATTTTTTTTCAAGCTTGCTCTTTTTGTCTAATTTTAGTACAATCTTTAACAGAAGCATAACCAAGGTTAACAAAAGTTAAAATTACTTTAATAAAGGTATTTTTTAGTTAATTAAAAATAAAATTTTTTTATGAAAGAGCTGGAAAAAGCCTACGAGCCGCAAAAATACGAGGGTCAGACATATGATCGCTGGGAAAAAAGCGGATTTTTTAATCCCGACCGGTGCGAGCAAGCGGGCCAATGCGCCGGCGGAAAAAGTTTTTCCATGATGCTGCCACCCCCCAACGTAACAGGTACTCTGCATATGGGCCATGCCAGCATGCTCGCCATACAAGATTTGATTGTCAGATATCACCGCATGAAAGGAGACAAGACTTTATGGCTGCCCGGTACGGATCACGCGGCCATAGCCACTCAGACCAGGGTGGAAAAAGAGCTGATCAAACAAGGTATTAAAGACCCCAGGCGCGAATTGGGCAGAGTCGCGTTTTTACTTGAAGTGGATAAATTTGCGCGACAATCTCAGGGTACAATTATCCATCAAACAAAAAAAATGGGTTCGTCTTTGGATTGGAGTCGGGAAGCGTTTACTTTGGATGAGGCGAGACAAACTGCCGTGTATACCGCGTTCAAAAGAATGTATAATGATCAATTGATTTATCGCGGCTACCGGATAGTGAATTGGTGTCCTCGCTGTCACTCTACCTTGGCCGATGATGAGGTGGAATACAAAGGGCAAAAAACCAAGTTGTATATTTTTAAATATGACAAAGATTTTCCACTGGAGATCGCCACCACCCGGCCGGAAACAAAGCTTGGAGATACGGCCGTGGCCGTCAATCCGAAAGACGACCGGTACCGTGATTTGGTGGGAAAGATTTTTAAAGTTAAAAATTTCGCGGGCGGAACAAATTTGAACATTAAGATAATTGCGGACGAAAGCGTTGATCCGCAATTCGGCACCGGCGCTTTAGGAGTTACACCGGCTCATTCGCATGCCGATTACGAGCTGGCGCAAAAGCATGGCTTGGAAGTAATCAAAATTATAGACGAAGATGGATTAATGACAAGCAAAGCCGGTGGCAAGTACTCCGGCATAAGAGTGGAGCAGGCGCGAGAGCAGGTAGTGAAAGCTTTGGAAGAGCAAGGATTGTTGTCGGGCGAGCAAGAAGTGGATAATAATTTGTCAGTTTGTTACCGTTGTTCCAACGCGATTGAACCGCTTCCATCCGAACAGTGGTTCGTGGATGTGAACAAGCGCTTCAAATTCAGGCAATCAAAGAAAAATCCGATTCATGGCTTGGAAGACGGACAAATGGTGAGTCTGAAAAAACTGATGGACCATGCGGTGAGAAGCGGGCAGATAGAAATTATTCCGGAAAAATTCAATAAAATATATTTTAACTGGATAGACAATTTGCGCGATTGGTGTGTTTCACGGCAAATTTGGTACGGTCATCGCATGCCGGTTTGGTATAAAGGCGATCAAATTTATGTCGGTACGGAGGAACCTAAAGGAGGTGGCTGGAAACAGGAGACCGATACGCTGGACACATGGTTCAGTGCCGGGCTGTGGACTTTTTCCACTTTGGGCTGGCCCGAAGATACCCGGGATTTGCAACAATTTCATCCGACGAGCGTGATGGAAACAGGTTATGATATTATTTTCTTCTGGGTGGCCAGAATGATTTTGATGAGCACTTATTCTTTGGGCGAGATTCCTTTTGAGACCGTTTATCTGCACGGGCTGGTCAGGGACGAACAGGGGAGAAAAATGAGCAAGAGTCTGGATAACGTGATTGACCCGCTTGACATGGTTGAAAAATACGGAGCCGACGCCACCAGATTGTCTCTTCTGATCGGCAACACGCCGGGGAGCGACATGAAGTTATCCGAGGAAAAGATTGCCGGATTTAGAAATTTTACCAATAAATTATGGAATATTTCGCGATATATTTTGATGAATATTGACCGGCCGAAAAAAGATCAAAAATTGCCGGAAATCAGCACCGCGGTTGAAAAATATTTAATTAGTAAATTAAATCATATTCTGTTGCGGATCGGCCAGGGTAAAAATGAAGAAAATATGATACAAAATTTTCAATTTTCTCAGGCCGGTGAAGTATTGAGAGAATTTACCTGGCATGTATTGGCTGACGATTATTTGGAAGCCAGTAAGTTTGAAGAAAGCAATCCGGCTCTGTTAAACTACATTTTAAACACCATTTTGAAACTATGGCATCCTTTCATGCCGTTTATAACCGAAGCACTATGGCAGAAAATGTATGGATCGGATTCTTTTTTGATGGTAGAGAAGCTGCCGCGTCCGATCGGGCCGAAGGATATCCATGAATCAGAGGCGGCCGATTATGAGTTGTTGATTGAAGGAAATATTAAAATGATAAGAAGCGGCATCAATGAATTGGGTAAGGTAGGTGAGAAAGTGGATGTGATGGTGGTGGCCGAGGGAAAACATGATTTTTTTCAGAAGTATGAGCGATACATGATCGGTAAAGCCAATTTGGAAAGTTTGCGAATAACCGAAAAAGTTCCGACATCACCCGAATGGAAGCCGATTGAGCTGGCTTCGGCCGATAGAGGGTATATAAAAGTATCTGACTCGGAAGTGGATAAAATAAAACAGCGGTTGAAGAGTGAATTGGAAAATAAAAACCAGTATTTGACGACTGTTGAAAAAAAGTTATCAAACGCGGATTTTGTGAAAAACGCGCCGGAAGAAGTGGTAAAAAAAGAGAAGATAAAAAAGGAACAAACCGAAGAAAAAATTCAAAAACTGGAAAAACAATTACAAAATTTAAAATAATCAATATGAACGCGATCACCGATGTATACAAAATCAATCAGTTGCTCACTCGCGGGGTTGAGAAGATTTATCCGAGCAGGAATTTTTTGGAAGATAGATTAAAATCCGGTGATAGACTGACTTTGTACACCGGCTATGATCCGACCGCGCCCACTTTGCACATCGGCCATGGCATCACCCTTTTGAAATTGAGGCAGTTCCAGCGGTTGGGCCACAAAGTGATTATGTTGATCGGAGATTTTACCGGCATGATCGGCGATCCCACCGATAAGTCTTCGGCCAGGCAGAAACTGACCAGAGAACAGGTTTTGGAAAATAGCCGTTTTTATCAAGATCAGGCTTCGGCCATCTTGGATTTCGACGGGCCCAATCCGGTGGAGATCAAGTACAACAGCGAGTGGCTGTCGCCCATGAATTTTGCCGATATTTTGGAGCTGGCCGGACATTTTACCGTGCCGCGGCTTTTGGAAAGAGATATGTTTCAGAATCGTCTGAAAGAAGGAAAGACGGTATATCTGCACGAATTTCTTTATCCGGTGCTGCAGGCTTACGACTGCGTGGCTATGAACGTGGATGGAGAAGTGGGGGGAAACGATCAGACTTTCAATATGCTTTCCGGCCGTACTTTGATGAAAGAAATAAAGAAGAAAGAAAAATTTGTGCTTACAACCAAATTATTGGTGGACACGAGTGGCAAGAAGATGGGTAAAACCGAGGGCAACATGGTTGCTCTTTCCGACTCTGGAGAAGAAATGTTCGGCAAGGTGATGAGCTGGACCGATGATGTGATTATTCCCGGGTTTGAGCTTTGCACAATCGTGGAAATGGATAAGATTGCGAGCATTAAGAAAGGGTTGAAAAAGGGAGAAAATCCGCGTGACCATAAATTAAGTTTGGCTTATGAGATTACAAAAACCTTTTTGGGGGCGGAAGCGGCCGAAAAAGGAAAACAGCATTTTTATTCCGTGATTCAAGCCGGAGATAAACCGGAAGATATACCTGAGATCAAGCCGGCCGATTCCAATATCGTGGAAGTGCTGGTGGAGTCCGGTCTTTGCTCCAGCAAATCGGATGCAAGGCGCACTTTGGGCCAGGGCGGAGTAAAAGTCAATGATGAAAAAGTGGTGGATTTTGAATCGCGGGTTGAGCCAGGCGATGTGGTACGAAAAGGCAAACGCCGATATATTAAAATTATCTAATTTTATGATGGAAAAAGTAAAAAAAGAATTACGGAATTTATTAAAAAAAGTCGGCATTGGTGGAGAAATAAACTTGGTTGTTCCACCGCGGGCGGAAATGGGCGATTTGTCTTTTAATTGTTCAAAAGTGGCAAAAAAAATGCAAAAAGAGCCGATGGTACTGGCTCGGAAGTTGGTTACCGATTTAAAACAAAGTGAACCGCATCCACTGGTGGAAAAAATTGAGACGCAGGGAGCTTTTGTTAATTTTTTTCTCAAATGTAATGAGCTGGCCAAAATGCTCGACAAAAATTCGTGGGATAATTATGAAACTTCGGATAATGGCCAAGGAAAAACCATTATGATAGAATATCCCTCCCAGAATACGCACAAAGAATTTCATATCGGCCACCTGAGAAACGTGTGTATCGGCAATACTTTGGTTTCCCTGTTTAGAAAAAGCGGGTATAAAGTGATTCCGGTAAACTATTTGAATGATTTGGGTCGTCACGTGGTGATTTGCTTGTGGGGCATCAGAAAGTTTCATTTCGGTGAGGAACCGGGCGAGGACAAACAAAGATGGTTGGGGCAGGTGTACGCCGAAGCCAATCAATACATCGCCGAGCACGCCGAGAACGAAGAATTGGCTGCTGAATTGGATGAGCTGCAGGAAAAACTGGAGAATAAAGATCCGGCCGTGTGGCAGTTATTTGAAAAAACCAAGGATTGGAGCGTACAAGGTTTTGAGAGGATTCAGCGAGAATTAAAGGTGAAGCACGAAGACGTATTTTATGAAAGCGAGTTGAAAGAATCCGGCCAGCGGATGGTGGATGATTTGCTGGATAAAGGAATCGCTGAAAAAGGCGAAAAAGGAGCGGTTGTGGTTGACTTGTCCGCGTATGATCTTAATACCGCCTTGATTAGGAAAAGTAGCGGCGGCGGAGTGTATATAACGAGCGATTTGGCTTTGGCTAAAGTGAAACTTGACAAATACACCATTGATCGCAGCGTGAATATTACAGGCAGCGAGCAGACCTTTTACTTTAAGCAATTGTACAAGATATTGGAACTATACGGCTTTGAAGCGGACATGGTGCACATCGGACACGGCTTGGTGAATCTGCCCGAGGGAAAAATGTCTTCACGAGCCGGCAACGTTATTTTATATGAAGATTTACGTGATCGTGTTTTCGCGAGAATGAAAAAAGAAACAGCCGACCGACACGCGGACTGGAGCGGAGATAAGATCTTTGAGAACGCTAAAATTTTGACCATGGCCGTGTTGAAGTTTTCCATGCTCAAGCATGAATCAAGCAAGGTAATCAGCTTTGATTTCGAGGAAGCGGTCGGTTTTGAAGGTTTCAGCGCGCCTTACGTACTGTACGCGCTGGCGCGCCTCAATAGCATTATGCGCAAGGCCGAAAACATTGATGAAGATAAGATTGATTTTGAGTTGTTTTCTCAGTCGGAAAAAAAGTTGCTGGTGACGCTTGGGCTTTATCCGGGAACGGTGGAAAAAGCTCTTAGTAATTTAAACCCTTCGGTTATTACCAATTATTGCTTCAATCTGGCTCGGACTTTTAATGATTATTACGCCAAATACAGCATCATCAGCGCGGATGACCAAGAACTTAGCCGTGCCAGAGTATATTTGTGCGCCGCGGTAAAACAGGTATTGGAAGAAGCTTTGAGTTTGCTCACCATGGATACTTTAGAAGAAATGTAATATATTTTCCGCATGTTATACAAGCGCGTAATCCGCCCTCTTTTTTTCTTGACTGATCCGGAGTGGATTCATAATCTGGCCATAAAATTTTTGAAGTTCACGAGCGAAAACCGCCGTATTTGCAATATCCTGAGAAAGTTTTTTTTTGTTGACAAAAAAATGGAGGTGAAAGTGGGAAATTTGATTTTGAAGAATCCGATCGGATTGGCGGCCGGTTTTGATAAAAATATTGAAGCGCCTTTGGCTTATTCCATGCTCGGGTTTGGTTTCGCGGAATTCGGTTCGGTAACCTTACGCGCGCATCCGGGCAATGACAAGCCGCGGCTTTGGCGGCTGCCCAAAGACAACTCTCTGATCGTTTATTACGGCCTGTGCAATCAAGGCGCGGCCGCGGCCAGGCGGAGGCTGAAATCCATAAAAAGTAAAATGGATATACCTTTTGGCATCAGTATTGCCACGATCGGCACCGAAACACAAGCAATGGTGAATGATTATGCCAATGCTTTTTATGAATTGCATAAATATGTTGATTTTGTCACCTTGAATATCAGCTGCCCCAATGTGACCGCTTGCGATTTTACCACTCAAATTGATTTTATTGAGCGCCTGCTGGCGCTGATCAATGGAATAAAGAAAAAGAAAAATATTGATAAGGATTTTTTTGTGAAAATAGGGCCGGACATGAAAGAACATGACCTGGATCGGATGATTGAGTTTTGCTTGAGCCATGGAGTGTCCGCCGTAATCGCCACCAATTTATTGAAAGACCGGAAAGGCACGCTCACCCGGGGGAGAAAAGAATTGTTTGCGCGTCCGGGCGGATTGTCGGGCAAGATTTTGCGACAAAGAAGCAATGAAACCATACGCTACATTCATAAAAAAAGCGGTGGTAAATTGAAGATTATCGGCGTGGGCGGCGTTTTCACGGCTCAAGATGTTTACGAGAAGTTCAAATGCGGGGCATGCGCCGTACAGATGATTACCGGATTCATTTACGGCGGACCGTTTGTGGTGAAGAAGATTAACAAAAAGTTGGCGGAGAACTATCAAGAAAAAAGCGGCTAATATGTTAGTCGCTTTTTTTATAATTACCGCGACAATCAGTTATTTTTTTCAATGGAGGCGCCGGTTTTTTTCGCCATATTTGATACCGCGCCCAAATGATGTGCATGGGCGTGGAAGAGGTTGCCACCCATTCTCCCCATTGTTTACCGGCCAATTCACTGGCTTTCCAAGCGTAAAGATGCCGCAGTATTTGCTTTCCCGAACAGGCGTCTTTTTTATTATTTAATCTTTTCCAATTTTCAGCTTCCCGCCATTTTTCAAGATTATATAGGGGCGGTAAAGGAGTGATTATTATCATCGCCAAGCACATTAGGCGCTGCACCAGTTGTTGTAAAACAGCGCGGCCAAGTTGTTTTGTTTTTTCCATATTAAATAACAGATTAATAAAGTGATTTTCTATTTTAATTAAATTCTTATATTTTTGTCAAAAATATGATAAAATAAGGGAGATGAAATAAAAATAAATTTATATGTATTTGATTTCAAAGCTAGAATATTTAAATGAATTTGATAAGCATAGCAAAGTTTTTAAATTAAAGGATAAAGATTGTGGTCTTCTGGGTTTTGTCGCCATACATAGACAAAAAATTGGTTTCTCGGCTCTCGGAGCCACTCGTTTATGGTTATATAAAAACCAAGAAGATGCTCTCAAAGATAGTCTCCGATTATCCAAACTAATGTCTTATAAGTCCGCGTTGGCCGGTCTGCCTTACACCGGAGGCAAAGCAGTTTTGATAGAAAATAAAATCAGTCGGCAAGATAGACAAAAGCTTTTTAAAAAATATGCAGTTTTATTAAATAATTTAAAAGGTAATTTTATTACCGGCACCGATGTCGGCGTTTCCAACCAAGACATCAAACTGATGATGAAATACACCAAATATGTCATCGGTCAAAATTTAAATCCGGCCTATTATACCGCATTCGGAGTCTTTCAGGCTTTACAGTTGTGTCTCTATCATTATTTGGGAGATAGTGATTTTGCCGGCCATTCAATTGCCATACAAGGCGTGGGTAAAACCGGTTCTAATTTATTGAAATTAATTTCGGGTAAGGATTTGAAAATATACGTGAGTGATGTAAACACCGATGCTTTAAGAAAAATAAAAATACTTTTTCCCGAGGTAAAAATCATTCAACCGGAAGAAATTTACAGTTTGGAAACTGATTTTTTCTGCCCCTGCGCTTTAGGAGGGGTTTTAACGGAGGCTGTTGTTGAAAAATTGAGATGCAAAATTATATGCGGTTCGGCCAATAATCAATTGGCCTGTGGATCTGTCGCTGAGTTGTTAAAGCAAAAAGGAATAATATATGTGCCCGATTATATAGTAAACAGCGGAGGTTTGATCAGCGTGGTGGATGAGTTTGAAAACCAAGTCCACAACGATGAGAGAATTATGAGAAAAATTTTGTTGGTGAGAGACAGATTGGAACAAATTATGCAAAAATCAAAACAAAATGATACTCCCATGGTTAGTATAGCAGATTTTTTGGCTCAGAAAATTGTTAATCAAGAAATAGTGAACAGAGTTTAATTATGGCTTTCAATAAATATTTGGATCCGGTGCTGTTTTCCGAGAAATTAAAGAGTTTGCCGGAATATTTTTGGATGAAAAGAGGAGAAAAAATGGCATTGGGTTTATTTAAACAGATGTCGTCTCGCGTACCGGCTTATAAAGATTTTTTGAAAAAAAAAGGGATTACCGCCGAAAAGGTCAAGACCATGGCGGATTTTAAACGCGTACCTACCTTGGATAAGGATAATTATTTGAAGAAATATCCGCTTGAGAGTTTGTGTTTTGATGGAAATTTTAAAAATAAAAGTTGGAGTATATCCACCACATCAGGCTCTACCGGCACGCCTTTTTATTTCCCCAGAACCGTACGGCAAGATTGGCAATACGCGCTTTTAGCCGAGATGTATTTGAGAGATAACTTTCAAATTCAAAATAAATCCACTTTGTATATCAACGCGTTTCCAATGGGTCCATGGATAGGAGGCGTCTTTACTTATGAAGCTATTAGGCTTCTGGCCAGAAGAGGAGGTTATCCCTTGAGTATTATCACAGTCGGTATAAATAGCGAAGAGATTTTAAAAGCGGTTAAAAAATTCGGTAAAAAATTTGATCAAATTATTATAGGGTGTTATCCGCCTTTTTTAAAAGACGCGATCGATGAAGGTATCAACAAAAATTTGAAGTGGCGCGACTACAATCTAGGTTTCATATTTTCGGCCGAAGGTTTCACGGAAAAATTCAGAGACTATATTATTGAAAAAACCGGCTTAAAAAATAGATATACGACCACACTGAACCACTATGGCACTGTTGATTTGGGCACCATGGCTCATGAGACTCCTCTGTGTATTTTGTTGCGTCGATTGAGTCAAAATTATAAGCAAGTGGCAGATAATCTGTTCGCTGATTTTTATCGACAGCCGACTTTATGCCAGTATCTGCCCGAGCTTTTTTATTTCGAGACTTGCAATAACCGACTCATATGTTCGGCTTACAGCGGCATACCGTTGGTCAGATACGACCTCAAAGATAGGGGTGGAATATTTTCACTGCAAAAACTTAATTGTTCCTTGATTATAGAAGAATTTGATTTGCTGGAAAAGGCAAAAGAAGCCGGCATTTTGGAAACGATCTGGCAGGTGCCATTCGTATATGTTTTTGAACGCGACGATTTTTCGGTAAGCTTATACGCGTTTCAAGTCTACCCTCAATCCATTCAAAAAGCGATACAAGAGAGATCATTCAATGACGAATTAAGCGGAAAATTCAGCATGAGTGTTGACTATGATGATCAAATGAATCAGTATTTGGAATTAAATTTGGAATTGAAGAAAACATGCCGGCTTAATGCGGAAGAAAGTGAAAAATTTAAAAAAAGGGTAAAGCAGGCCGTTATTCGCAGACTTTTAAAGGAAAATTCAGAATACGCCAAAACTTATTCTCAAATTCCGGAAAAGGTAGAACCGAAAATAGTACTCTGGTGTTTCGGCCATGAAAAATTTTTTAAACCGGGCATCAAACAAAAATGGACAAAGCATAAATAAATTAAATTATGGTGAACTCAAATCAAAAACCGATATTTTTGGATAACAGGCGACTAAAGCACGAAATTGAAGGTTTAAAAAAAGATGAACATAAGCTGGAAATTTTTGATACTTACCTGGATCAACTGAAAGAATTGTTTTTGTTGAGAAATCCCCGTTTTAAATTTGACCGAGATTACCATCTTGATTTTAAGAAATGGCTTATTGATTATAAAAAGGGGAGAGATTTGAATGATTTTGGTTCTTGGATCTATTATCCTTGGCTTGGCCAAGTGGTACACTTGCTGGATGAGAGCGAATTTTTAGAACTTAGAACCGGAAGAAATAAAAATTTAATTACCGAGGAAGAACAACAAATTTATTACAATACCAAGATCGGCATTCTCGGTTTAAGCGTCGGATCTCATATCGCGGAAACAATTGCCATGACCGGTGGTGCCAAAAAAATGAACTTGGCCGATTATGATATTTTATCGGGATCAAATTTGAATAGACTCAGAACGGGAATAAATGATATCGGTTTGGCAAAATCAACCATACTCTGCCGAAAAATTTACCGGATTAATCCTTATAGCGAGTTGGAAATTTTTGACCGCGGTATAAGTGATAGAAATGTGGTCGACTTTTTAACCGGAGATGGCGGTGTTGATATTTTGGTTGAAGAAATGGATAACCCTTATTACAAAATAAAAGTAAGAGAAGTAGCCAAAAAATTCGGCATTCCGGTTATTATGGCCACGGACAACGGAGATAATATTTTTGTTGATATTGAAAGATTTGATAACGATGGGGATTTACCATTATTGAACGGCTTGGCAGAAAATATCACCTCTGAGGATTTTAAAGATATGGAACCGAAACAATTACCCAAGATGGCCGCTAAAATAGCGGGCGCTGATTTGGCTTGTGAACGTATGCAAAATTCCGTACTTGAGGTGGGAAAGTCATTGTATTCCTGGCCGCAGCTTGGTACCGCGGCCAATTTATGTGGTTCGGCGGTTGCTTTTTTGGTGAGGAAAATTGCCATGAGAGAAGATAAGATAAAATCGGGCAGGTATGAAATAAATTTAGACGCCATATTCGAGTCAGATTACAACCATGACGAAGTGGTAAAGCGAAGACAAGTCAAAAAGTCCGAATTTAAACGAAAAATAAATTATGATATTGATAGCAGGTTGGCAATGGAAAAAATTATAGAAGCCGGCGTATATGCTCCCTCCGGAGATAATTCTCAACCTTGGAGATTTGAAATAAAAGAAAATAAAATTTCACTATTTAATTTACCGGACAAAGACATTGAGTTTTTTAATTTTAACCAATACGGTTCACACGTCGCCCATGGGGCCGCGTTGGAAAATATGATAATTGCGGCGAGAGAGTTTGGCTATAATACGCGAGTGAAATTATTTCCTGACGAAACAAAAAAAGATTTGATCTTTGAGATTGAAATTAATCGGAACAGCCAGATTATCGTGGATCCCTTGTATGAATATATCTTTAAACGCGCAACCAATAGAAAGAAATATTATCAAGAGAAGATGAGTCAAGAATTAAAAAATGAGATAAAGAATACGATTTTTGAAATCCAGGGTGTTAATTTATTGCTGGTTGAGGATGAAGATCAAAAAAGTCAAATAGCGCAAGCTTCTTCGATCAATGAAAGGGTGGTTTTAACAACGCCGAAGCTGCATAAAGTTTTTTTTGAGCATGTGGTGTGGAGCAAGGAAGAGGAATTATCAAAAAAAACCGGCTTATTCGTTAAGACTTTAGAGATGGACCCCATTCAAGAGAAAGCATTTAAGATGGCGAGAAACTGGAATATGATGAAAATTGCCAATAAAGTCGGTTTGACTGAAAAAATTGCGCGTCAAAACGCCCAATTATATGCCTCTTGTTCTTGTTTTGCTTTAATAACATCTAACCGGGTGAATAGGTTATCCTATATACAGGCCGGCAGAGTAACGCAAAGAGTGTGGTTAAAAGCGGTAAAACACGGATGGAGCGCGCATCCGGTGAGTGGAATATTGTTTTTGTACCAAAGAATAATGAACGCTGATAAAGGTAGTTTGAGTTCGGAAAATGAAAATAAAATTAAACAATCATATGATGAAATCAGAACGACATCAGGTATGAGACATGACGAAGACGCTTTGATGATTTTGAGGCTTGGCAGGGCTGATGAACCGAGCGAAATATCTTCAAGAAAAAAAGCTCAGATAAAATATCAAAATATAAATTAATCTATGTATATTTTTAAAAATTTTGATTTATTTTTGGTGGGATTGAGCGTGGCCAATATAATTTTTTTAGGATTTATTGTTTATTTTAATGATCGCAAGAGTATTACCAATAGGAGTTTTTTGGGATTTGCGATCAGCTCAAGTTTGTGGGGCTTGATTAATTATGCTTCTTATCACATCACTTTTTCTCCAACGCTGGCACTATGGAGCTTGAGATTTGTGTTATTTTTTGCTTTGGCACAAGTGTTTTTTTTACATCGGCTTTTTAGTGTTTTTCCGTATAAAAAATATAATTTTGGCAAAAAATATAAGTATATAATTGTGCCGCTTACAATTATAGCTGCGTTGCTTACTTTAACTCCACTTATTTTTGAGAGAGTGATGGAATTTTCTTACGATAGCGGAATTGAAACGGTAGCTAGCGGGCCGGCGATACCTTTTTTTGCTTTTGTCAGCATAGGCTTGGTTTTTTTGGCTCTCAGTGTTTTAATAAAAAAAATAAGATTATCTCGCGACGGAAAAAATAAACGTGCTTTGGTAATAATATTAGCGGGAACGTTAGCCACCTTTATTTTGGAAATTATATTTAATTTCATTTTGCCGGCCTTTTTATATAATTCCAATTTTGTTGCTTTGGGTTCAATTTTCGCTCTTCCATTTATAGCCTGCGCCAGTTATGCGATTATCAAGCATGGGGTGATGAACGTGAAAGTTTTGACCACTGAAATCTTGATTTTCAGCTTTGCTGCCGCCATATTATTTGACGTGGTAGGCGCCGGTAACAGTATCATGTTATTTTATCGCCTGGGCGTTTTTGTAATTATACTGTTAATCGGAATTTTTTTGATTAAAACTATGCGTAAAGAGGTAAAGCAAAGAGAGACATTGGTTGTCATGGCTAAGAATTTAAAAAAGGCAAATCGTCGTTTGAGAGAAATGGATCAGCTAAAGACGGAGTTTTTATCAATAGCGTCACATCAATTACGGACACCACTATCAATTATTAAAGGGTATATAGATTTGATTAGAGAAGGCACTTTTAATAAATCCCCGAAAAAGTTTGCCGAGGTGCTTAATAATATGGATGAAAGTAATGAAAAACTTATTAAATTAGTGGATGAATTTTTGGATATCAGCAGAATTGAACAGCAGAGATCGAAATTTAAATTTCAAAAAATAAATATTAATGATTTAATAAATGAAGTGGTAAAACAGCTTAGGAAGAATGTAAAAGATAAAAAACTTAAGCTTGAGGTTAATATGCCTAAGAATAAAATCATGGCAAGCATTGATAGGCATAAAATTTTTCATGTGATCTATAATTATATTGATAATGCAATTAAATACAGTGATAAAGGCACGATTAGAGTTGATTTGAGCAGAGAGAATAATAAGATTAGAATAAGTGTAACGGATCAAGGTGTGGGTTTTGATAAGAAAAATGGCGGGATGTTTTTCGTGAAATATTACAGAGGAAAAAATGTCAAAGGCATAAATGTTACCGGAACCGGTTTGGGTCTGTACGTATCAAAAAAATTCGTTCAAGGTCATGGGGGAGAAGTCTGGGCCAAAAGCAAGGGATTGGGAAAAGGAAGTGAGTTCGGTTTTTCACTGCCCCTTAAACGTTAAACATGTTGACAAAAAATTTTAACTGTTGTTTATTTACCAATATGTAAAATAATAATCAAAACAATTTATATCTAAATATTATGAATTTTCCACAGGAATTCGATCTGGTAAGTCTGGCAACAGTGGTGTTGATAAACACTTTTTTATCCTTTCTGGTCTATTCTAAAGATAAAACAAAAGCAAGCAATAAAATATTCATGCTGTTTAGCACAATTCTTTCATTATGGCTTATGGCCATGTTTTTTTCTTCATTACAAATATATGGCAGTTTACACACCAATTTATTGATCATGAGAGGTTGTATATTTTTGGCCGTTCCGATGTTGTTGTTATTTTATCTCTTAATAAGGAATCTGGACAAAAAATTTATTCGGAGTGATAGAGTGTTTATAGGCGTGTTAATTTTCGCTACAAGTATAATGGTCATGTCTCAAACTCATTTAATTTTCAACTATTCGCAGTTGTCTGCTGACGGACAAATTAAACCGGTTGGGGGAGATGCCGTCATTCTTTTTGCTTTTTACGTTATTGGCGTGACATTTTTAATAATCCATTCCTTTATCGGAAAGTATATTCAGGCGGATAAGATAACAAAACGCCAGATTTTGTTCATCACATTGGGCTTTTTCGTTTTCTCGATATTCACCACCAGCACACTATTGATTCCGGTCATTATTTCCGAAAATTCATACAATATATCTTTGGTGAATTTTTATGCCCTGTTTTTCATCTTAATGACCTCAGTCGCTATTTTGAAATACCGCCTGTTTGAGATAAGGGTACTCGCGGCCGAGTTTATTAGCGGCTCGGTGTTCTTGTTGAGTATTATTTGGTCTTTTTTTTCCGTGTCTTGGGTCGATCTGTTATTCAGAGTTCTGTTTGTTTTTTTGGTTGGTTTTGCCGGTCTGTATACGGTTCGTGCTTTGAAAAGAGAAATAAGGCAAAAAAACACACTGGAGAGAGTGACGGATAAATTAAGAGTCGCCAACAGAAAATTGAAAAATTTTAATCGGCAGAAAACAGAATTTTTGTCCATCGCGTCGCATCAATTGAAGACCCCTTTATCCATAACTTCCGGACAGATAGAGTTGTTTCAACTGGGAGCGTACGGCGAATTGAATCGCAAGGCTCATGAAGCGATATCGGAGCTAAAAGAAAGTAATGACAAACTGGCAGTAATTGTTAATGACTTCTTGGACATCACAAAAATAGAACAAGGTAAAATGGAATTTGATTTTCAGACCGTTGATATGGTAAAAGTGGTTGAGGAAGTGGTAGGATCCATGGATAACAGAGCCCGAGAAAAGGGATTAAACATAGCCATCAAAAGTCCGAATAAGCCGAGCACTGTGATTATGGATCGCAAAAAGATCATCCAGGTTATATTTAATTTTTTGGATAACGCCATTAAGTATACCGAAGAAGGAGAAATTTTGGCGAGAATTTATACAAAAAGCAATAAAATTTACCTGGAGATTAAAGACAAAGGAGCAGGATTTTCGGAAGAAGACAAATCTCTTTTTTTTCAAAAATTCACCCGCAGCAGCTACGCCAAAAAAAGTAAAATTCCCGGTACGGGGCTGGGGTTGTACGTATGCAAAAAAATCGTGCAGGCGCATCAAGGCGATGTTTACGCCCGGAGCGAGGGCAATGGTAAAGGAGCGACATTCGGGTTTTTTCTGCCGTTTAATAAAGGAGAGGTTAATTGAGTCAATATTGGAATTTGTGTTAAAATGTAGTAAAATATATACTAGCTTAAATAATTAATATGGAACCAATATGTTCAAAAAACCATCTTCACAAATCGCTTTGGAACAAGACCGCGAAGAAGAGGAGCGGGAACCGGAAACCATTCCCGTGTCCCAAGAAAGCGACAAGGTGGAAACCGTGGTCGGGCCTTCGGTTACTGTTGAAGGGGATTTCGCCTCCGAAGGGGATATAGTCGTCAAAGGCACGGTATCCGGTTCGGTCAAAACCAGTCGTTTGTTGACGGTGGAGGGCGGCGCGAAAATATTTGCCAATGTTAAAGCCGGCAATGCCGTGGTATCCGGAGCCATAAAAGGAAATGTAAAAGTGACCGATACTTTGGAGTTGAAATCAACCGCTCAAGTCGGTGGCGATATTGAGTGCAAAACTTTGATTGTGGAAGGGGGGGCATTGATTATGGGCAAGGTAACCATGCATGGTTTTGACGTGGAGCAGTTTAAAGTGGAAAAGAAAATCGGATTGAGCAGGCCTAAGTCTAAAAAGAAAAACGTTGATTCTTAGTACGGATGAGAAATAGAGTTGAATTATGTATGTCTATTTATACGACAATTTTTTACGACAAAAAAAACACGCGCCCACGGTCCATTCCATAGAAACCAGATTGACAGATTATGGCATTGCCGGTAAGATAATCCGGCTGCAGAATTTCAGCGACAGCAAGATGATTGTCGATGAAGAAGTTTCCAAGGGAGCCACGACCATTGTAATAGTGGGTAATGATGAAACGATCGGTCATGTGTTGTCGCGCGCGGCCACATGTGATGTTTTATTTGGTTTTGTACCGATCGGTCAAAATAACGAGATCGCAAAGGTTTTAGGTATACCGGTTGGCGAGGACGCGTGCGATGTGTTGTCCAAAAGAAGGAAATTGAAACTGGACGCGGGCTGGATGAATAACCGTTATTTTATCTCCCGTCTCCATATACCGCCGAGCGATATTATGATAGAGTATGACGAGCGTTTTGAGGTGTCTTCGGATAAAAGCAAGCTGGAGCTCGTGGTTTGCAATCTTCAGCCATTTATTTGGCACAGAAAGAATAAAAATGATTGCGTGGTGCATCCGCAGGATGGAAAGCTGGAAGCGTTCGTTTTGCCGGTCATAAAGACCGGTTTCTGGGGCAAAGACAAGACCGAGGATCCGAGCATATTTCCGTTTGAAGAAATGGTGGTAAGCAGCAAAAAGCCTTTCGTGGTGGAAGCGGATGGTAAAAGATCAAAAGAAACCAGGATAAAGATAAGATTATCCAAAAGCCGCGTGGAAATGATAGTGGGCAAGAATAGAAAGTTTTAGCTCAGGTGGTGGAATTGGCAGACACGCAAGCTTGAGGGGCTTGTGAGGGTTAACCTCGTGCGGGTTCAAATCCCGCTCTGAGCACAAAAAAACAACTCTAACCAAATGGGAGTTGTTTTTTTTATTCCACTCATTAAATAAGCCGAATTCTGTCAAGGGCTGATCATTTATCTGGGCCGTCTGTTACCAAGCGGCTCAAACGAGCTAACTTATCATTTCGTAAATTCGAAACGCTGCTCTTTCTCCAAGCAGGGTTTGCCGCCGGTTCATGTCGCCATGACCGGAGTATGATAGCTTAATTTACAGCGTACGCGATAAAATTAAACACTCATACACTTTTCACCTTTCGCCCGTTAGGGCTAGTATAGTCTCTGCGGCACTGATCCCGCAAGCGCTGTCGCCAGAGCTTGGGTGGGCGTTACCCACTACTACGACCCTTGTAAATCAAGGGGGAGTTCGGACTTTCCTTGCGCCATCGATCTTCGCGATGGCACACGATCAACTATAATGAGCGGAATGATACAAATATATCACAGAATAAGAGAATTGTCAAGATAAAGCCAAATAACAAACAGCGACCTCAATTTTATTGACTCAGGCTAAATTTTGCTGTAATATACTAAAAAATATCAATGTTAATAATATTATGAAGCGTTCAGAGGTTTTTTTAATGGTTTTGCAAATTCCGATTGATTTTTTAATGCTTATTATTGCGGCCACTACGGCATACTATTTACGTTTTACCGATTGGGCGATAGGAATAAAGCCGGTTCAATTTTCTTTAAGCGCGGGAGAGTTTTTGCAGATTTCCATCGCCGTTGCCGTAATTTGGCAGATCATTTTTGCTTTCGTGGGGCTTTATTCAACCGATCCTAACCGCAAATTTTCCCGTGACATCAGCCGCGCCTTTATCGGTTGTTCGGTCGGGCTGGCCGTTGTTACCGCTTTTATAGTATTCAGCGCCAGACCGTTTGATTCGCGCTTTTTGCTGCTGATAGGCTGGACTTTGGCCATAATTATGATTATTATCGGCCGCCTGCTAATAAGAGGTTTGAAATCCATCATGTATAGGTTCGATGTCGGCTTGAGGAGAGTAGTAGTGGTAGGATCCGAAGTTACAACCGATCAGTTGATTAAAAATCTTGAGCGCCGTCCGGAGCTGGGATACAAGGTCATAGCGTGTTATGACAGTTTTTCCGAGGACGCGGCCAAAAAATTAAAAAAGCTCTATTTGGATGAATTAATTTTAATAAATCCGCGGGTCAATTCCAAAGAAAGCTTGGCGGCAATGAACTTTTGCAACCAGTATCATATCACTTTTAAATATACGGCCGACCTGTTTGACACTTATTCCACCAACATGGCCGTTAATCCGCTGGCCGGAATACCGATAGTAGAGCTTAAAAAAACCAGATTGGACGGCTGGTGGCGGGTGGTAAAAAGAATTTTTGATTTAGCGGTGAGCATCATTATGATCATTTTATTCTTACCGTTGATGCTCTTGACCGCTTTCGTTATTTTATTGGAAACCGGGCGTCCGGTAATATATATGAATCGGCGGGTGGGATTGAAAGGCAGGCAGTTTTTTACTTTGAAATTCAGATCAATGTATCAAAAGGACAGCACCGGCGAACAATTCGGCGAGGCCGGCAAAAAAGCTCTGGAAAAAGAAAAGAAGTTGATTGCCAAACAGAGCATTAAAAAAGGACCTGTGTACAAGATTGTTTCCGATCCCAGAGTGACTCGGTTTGGCCGCTTTATCCGTAAATACAGTATTGACGAGTTGCCGCAGTTTTTTAATGTTTTGGCCGGCTCCATGAGTATTGTCGGACCGAGGCCGCATCAGCCGAGAGAAGTAAAAAAATACAAGAAAAGTCATAAGAAAATTTTGACACTAAAGCCGGGTATTACCGGATTGGCGCAGATTTCCGGTAGGAGTGATCTCAGTTTTGAACAGGAGGTCAAGCTTGATATTTATTATATTGAAAATTGGAGCTTGCTGCTCGATCTCATTATTTTTATCAAAACACCGTTTATACTTTTTAAAAAGCGCAAAGCGCTGTAGCAACTGATATGAAGGTAGCCCTGGTACATGATTATTTATCTCAAGACGGAGGGGCGGAAAGAGTGTTAAAGGCGCTTCATGAAATATGGCCGGAAGCGCCTATTTTTGTGTTATTTCATGACAAGCAAAAAATATCCGGATTTGAAAAAGCAAACATCCGCCAATCATTTCTATCTCATATGCCATGGCATAAAAGCAAGTATCGCTGGTATCTGCCCTGGATGCCACTGGCTACGGAGCGGCATAATTTACACGGTTTTGACGTGGTAATTTCTTCCACCAGTGCTTTTGCAAAAGGAATAATTACCAGGCCGGAGACATTGCATATTTCTTACTGCCATACTCCAACCAGATATCTATGGACAGATACGCATGAATACATAGAAGATTTAAAGATGAATCCGTTGATTAAGGCGATGCTGCCTAAATTGATTCACCGATTAAGACTATGGGACAAAATGAGCGTGGACCGTGTTGATTATTTCGTGGCCAATTCAAATACCGTGCGTAACAGGATTGATAAATATTACCGGCGAGAAAGCGACATCATTTATCCGCCCGTGGACGTGGAGGACTTTTATATTTCCCATGATATAGGGGACTATTTCGTTTCCGGCGGCCGCCTGGTGGCTTACAAGCGATTCGACCTGCTCATTAAAACTTTCAACAGGCTGAAATACCGCTTGAAAATATTCGGCACCGGACCGAAAATGGAAATACTGAAAAAATATTCCAAAGATAATATTGAATTTTTAGGCAAAATATCTGACCGAGAAAAGGCTGAGCTTTTAAGCAAAGCCCGAGCTTTTATCCATCCCCAGGTTGAGGATTTCGGAATCACGCCGATAGAATCAATGGCCAGCGGACGACCGGTGATCGCTTATCCCATGGGCGGAGCCGCCGAGACGATCGTGGCCGGACAAACCGGCATATTTTTCAGAGAACAGAGCTGGGAATCAATTTTGGATGTCATTATTAAATTTGACCACAATAAATGGGATTCGCGTTTGATTAGAGATTATGCCAGTCATTACGGCAAGAAAAATTTTCAAGAAAGGATAAAAAAATATACTCAAGAGCGCAGGGAGCGGTTCAATCGGAAATTGAATCAATGTAAACTTGATATCCGCTAAAGAAATTAATTATGAATATCGCAATAGATATACGTCCGCTTTCTTTCGGCGACAGGACCGGAGTGGGTGAATACGCTTATGGCATGCTGCAAGCTCTTTTGGTAATTGACAAAAAAAATGAATATTTTCTATTTACCAACAGCCGCAGAAAAATACCGCAAGAAATTGAAGCTTTTGAAAGTAAAAATGTTCGCATTGTAAAAACAAGTTATCCGAACAAATTGTTCAACTGCTGTCAAATTTTGGCGCGGCGACCGCGACTGGATAAATTAATACAAACAAGGTGCGCGATTAATCAGCCCATTGACTGTTGGCTTTCGTTCAATCTCAATTTTACCTCTTTGGATAAAAGAACAAAATATTTACTCACTATACACGATTTGAGCTTCGTTTTTTTTCCACAGTATTTTTCTCTGAAAAGAAGATATTGGCATAATCTGTTGTCGGCTCGCAGACAATGCCACTCAGCCGATTGGTTGTTTACTCCATCGCGTAGCAGTCGGTGTGACCTGATTGAAGTTTATGGACCGGATCCGGAAAAGATAATCACAATTAATCCTTCGGTGTCCAAAATATTTACTGAAAAGGACATCGAGGATCGCGAGTATAAAAAGACGGTTAAAGAAAAATACAATCTGCCGGAGAAGTACATTTTGTATTTCGGAACGGTTGAGCCGCGAAAAAATATTGAAAGCTGCATCCAAGCTTTTTGCCGTTCTCATTACCTGAATCAAGCCGGATTTGAGCTGGTAATTGCCGGCGCTCGCGGTTGGAGCGATAAAAAAATATTGCAAAAAATAGCTTGCGAAGAAAACGTACGCTACATCGGATATATTCCTCAGTCGGATAAGCCGGCCGTATATTCGCTTGCGAGCGCGTTCGTATACGTGAGCGTTTATGAGGGATTTGGACTGCCGGTTTTGGAAGCGTTTAAGGCCGGCGTGCCAGTAATTACTTCTAATAATTCATCTTTGCCCGAGGTTGCCGAAGACGCGGCCATACTAGTGGATCCTCGTAATATCACTCAGATCCGTCGGGCAATGGAAGAGCTGCTATTGCGAGACGAATCTTTGGCTGATATTCTAATAGCAAAAGGGCGTAGTAGAGTGGAGCATTTCAGTTGGTTATCCTCTGCCGAACGTCTGTTAACGGTGATGCAAAATGGGCACTAAATGATATGTGCAAAAGTTAATTTAAAATACATAATTTTTTATGAGAATAGGAATTGACGCGCGCATGTATGGTCCGGAGCAGGCCGGATTGGGCCGCTATATTGAACAATTGATAAGGCATTTGGAAAAAATAGATTCATACAATCAGTATGTAATTTTTTTAAAAAGAGACAATTGGGATTTGTACCGGCCAAGCATGGATAATTTTAAAAAAGTACTGGCGGACGTGAATTGGTACAGTTGGCGCGAGCAGTGGCAAATGCATAAAATTATCAACACACAAAAATTGGATTTGATGCATTTTCCGCATTGGAACATTCCATATTTCTACAAGGGCCCTTTCGTAGTTACAATTCATGATCTGATAATGTTTCACTATCCGCGTCTTAAGGCAACCACCCTGGGTCCGTTGAAATACTTTTTTAAAAACAAAGCGCACAGACTGCTGGTCAAGCGAGCGGTCCGGCGCGCCGGAAAAATTATTACCGTATCGCGGTTTAGTAAAATGGATATAATCAAAACACTGGGAGTTGATTCGGAGAAAATCGCGGTGGTTTATCCGGCCCCGGCGCCTTTAATACCGGCCGACCAAGCCGTTCATGTTGACGATAAAAAAGCAGCGCCGGCTATTAATGGCGATTATGTCGTTTACGTGGGCAGTGCCTATCCGCACAAGAATTTGAGCGGCTTGTTGGAGGCGTGGAAAATATTTGAACAAAATTATGGTTCAAGCTACGGCCTGGTTTTGTGCGGAAAGGATAGCTTCTTTTACGCCGAGCTGATGCGTCGTGCCGGCGAGCTGAATTTGGCTAATGTGGTGTGGCTGGGATTTGTCAGTGATGAACAGCTCGTGAATTTATACACAAATGCCAGTCTTTTTGTTTTCCCAAGTTTTTATGAGGGCTTCGGCTTGCCGCCGCTGGAAGCGCTTGGCTTCCGGGTGCCGGTAGCGGCTTCGTGCGCGTCATGTCTGCCCGAGGTTTTGCAAGAGGCGGCAGTATATTTTGATCCGGAAAATTACCGGCAGATGGCCGAGGTGATATACAAGAGTTTGAACGATCAGCAGCTTCGCCGGCAGATCAGGCACAATGCCATTTTTGAACTCAGGCGTTTTGACTGGCGGGCGGCCGCTAAGCGGACGTTGGACATCTACAACAATGCGGTAAAAAAAAAGGAGTGAGAGATGGAAACAAAAGTTGACACGGTTCTTTTTTCAGCGGCTCTATCTATTTTGATCGGCATGGCGGCTTTCAATGTGTTTTTGTTCGCCGGTCTGCTGTTGGCTTTGTTTTTACAAGATTGGTCGCTGTATTCCAGCTCTATCTTGGTGGTCGGTCTTTATCATTTGGCCGATTACTGGCTGGACAAAAGCGTGGGACGAAAAATTACCGATTCTTGAGCGGTTTGTGGTCGTAATTCGCTTTTGGCTCCACCGGCAAAATAACTAATCATTTTGTCGGTTTTTTTATTAACAATTAGCCTTAATTCAGGATTTAATTGAAACTTTTTCTGTGATATACTATAAATGCTTAATTAATTTCATTTCTAATGGCAACAAGCAATAAAAGAAGACCGCCGCGTTGTTCAATTTGCGGAAAAACCGGCCATAATGCCAGAACATGTTCTGGCAAAGCAGAGTCCGGAAGCAAAAAAGAGGCCGTATCAGTGCTTCTAGTTAAGGATGCCGAAGGCAAAAACAAGAAGGAAGAGGTTAGTCAAAAACAAAAAAACACAGCCACCGGTACTGTGCTGATTAAGGTTCACGAATCAGATTATTGTTCGCCACATGTGATTAATTTGAAGGACGAAAAAAGAGAGGAGATTTGGAACAGCGTGCATGCTTACAAAGAAGCGCGAGGACGCGGCTTGGAAAAAAGACTGCGAGTGGATTTTGCGGGAATGGTAAAACAGGCCAATCGGAAAAAAATCACGCAAACAAAGGCGTCGGTAAAACAAGGCAAAATATATATACGAAAACCGTTATTATCAAAATCTAAACAGGACTCTCAGTCCGTGTTTAAAATTCCTGATTTGTCAAAATCGTGTCGATTTTTCGGTAAAAAATCAAAGCCGTCCTTATCTCGCGGCATAACTTTGATTGGCAATAGATTTAAAGTAATCGCTCGCAAGTGGCGGCAGTCGGTCCATGGTTGGCGCCGTACTTTTGATTATAAAAAGTTGGCATATTCATCAGTAGCGATGTTGTTGATTTTTTGTTTGCCTTTTCCGGCTATCGGGTATTACCACAAAGTGAAGCAAAACAGTGAAAAAATAGTGTCCGGCAGCACCGATGCCTTTTTGGCATTGCAGTCATCCACCGTGGCGGCCATGAGTTCGGATTTGCGCCAAGCGGAAAACGATCTCAACATTGCGTTGCGTTCATTCAAAGAGGTGGAATCAATTATGGAGCGCGAGCATCAAGTGCTGCTTTACGTCACCAGTCTGCTGCCGGAGTTGGGTAAACAAGTAACCAGTCGTCAGTATTTACTTACTGCCGGACACCATTTGGCGCTCGGCAACAGTTATCTGGTCAAAGGAATAGATAGCGCCAAAATGGCCGAAGGATTGGCCTTTACCGAAAGAATGGAAATTTTACGCGATCATCTTCGCAGCGCGCGGCCGCAGTATCAAGCCGCTTTGCAGGACTTGGGACAGGTGCATTCCTCTTCGCTTCCGGCCGAATTTCAACAACCGTTTGCCGAATTCAAATTGTTGTTTGCCGCTTTTATTGACGACATGGCGGATATGGAACAGTTATTGACCGGATTGAACGCGGTTTTGGGTGACGATCATTTGAAAAGATATTTGATAGTATTTCAAAATAGCCATGAGATTAGACCGACAGGCGGATTCATGGGTAGTTATGCTGTTTTGGATCTGCAAAAAGGGAAAATCATTAATTTGGAAGTTCCGGGCGGAGGCAGCTATGACTTGCAAGGTCAGCTTGATCAGTATGTCGTACCGCCCTTGCCGCTACAGCTTACCAACGGACGATGGGAGTTTCAGGACGCAAATTGGTTTGCCCACTTTCCGGCTTCAGCCGAAAAGACGCAGTGGTTTTACGAGCATTCCCGCCAATCCACTCTTGACGGAGTGATAGCGCTTAATGCCAGCGTTTTGGAAAGGTTGCTTTCGGTATTGGGACCGGTTGACATGGGCTCTGAAAATGAAAGTTTGTCGCGGCAGGACGCAGTCGAAAAGTTGCAGTATGAGGTGGAAATAAACTACGATAAAGAATTAAATAAGCCCAAGCAGGTGATCGGCGATACGTTGGAAAATATATTGGGTACTTTGGCTCAGGCTGACTCGTATGATTTGATGAAATTATTGAATCAGATGTACAGTGCTTTGAAAGAAAAAGAAATCCAGGTATATTTTAATGATACC
>CAYSPW010000008.1:0-39838 GCA_964433095.1 uncultured Gammaproteobacteria bacterium
TGGTTTTACCCAATTGTCTGGTGATAATAAATAGCAGGCCAAAGATTAGATAAAAGCCTCCTAAAAATCTGGCTAAAAAAATTGTGATGTCCATATTTTTAATTTATTGTTTTTAATATTTACGACTTTTATTATATTGCCATGATAATACCGATTTGTTGCCCCGTTTGTGCCACCTGTTTGCCCCTGTGGCGAGCGATTGGGAGGAAATAAGAGATTGATACCCTCAAAACGAAATTGAAAGAATTTGAACGATTTTAACCAATACTTGCAAACAGCTTTTCCTTAAACTCATTCTCTGTTTCTTGGTGATAGAACGGCAAGCCGATTATTTTATATTTTTGCGATTTAGAAAATTCCAAAACTTTATCCTTAAATTTTTCTTTTATCTCTTCCAAAAAGTCGGCTTTCCATTTTTCGCTTCCGGCCAATTGCGGTCCCTTTGGCTCTAAGAAAAGCTGATAAGTAATTTCTTTGCCGGCCTTATCAACTAGAAACAAGAGATAGTCCGGCTCAAATGCTTGGCCATCCTTAAAATTATAAATCTTCAATTGTCTTTCATTCCTGACTAAGTAAATCTTTTTGAAATTTTGTCTTAATTCGTCAATCTGCCTGTCAATCAATTCCACAAAAGCTTTTTCTTCTCTTGTGCCATAATTGGCGTTAAACACATACCAATCTTTATCTTCCAAAAACTCCGCCTGCCCATCAGCTCGCTCGCTATCCTTTTTAATTTTAATCTTTTTGTCGCCTATCTTTTTATTGATCAACGCCGGAATAAATTCTTCCGTTCCCTCATATTCAGTTAGATTGCTCTTAATCTCCGTCTCAATTTTACTAAGCAACGACAAAACCGCTAAAAATTTATTCTCATTATTAAGATTGTTAATTTCAGATTTACTGCCCTCAAAAGTAATAGACAACCCGGCCAGATAGTTATTTTTGCTTATAAAATCATTAACCGACTCAATCTCCGGAAAATAATGTTTCAAAGAATCAAAAGAGTAAAAATCATTTCTGGCCAAAGCGTTTTTTATAATATGCGGTTCAATAGTTTTAAGATTAATGTCTTTTCTATCTTTTTTAACTTCCCGGCCACTGTCTTTACCTTCAAACACCTGCGTCTCAACGCCGGTGCCTGATAAAACATTAAAAACAATGTTTTTCTTACTTACGCCAAGATCAGCCAGCTCTTTAACTTTTTCAAAACTTCTCTTTTTCTTTTCATTGGCATAGACCAGCCCTGATTTGAAAAAACTGGATTTTTTAAATTCTTCTTTTAACTTTAATTCAACTTCCACCTCATCCTCATCCATCATTCCTTCCTCAATCAAAGCAGTCTTTATTTCCGAAATATATCTTGATTCGTTATGGCTATGATAATGCAATTCTTCAAGTATTCTTAACTCATCTTCTAAATTTTTATCGTATTTGCGTTTAAACTTGTCATCAGCGTCATTCAGTTAAATGGATAATATCGCGCGCCCCGGCCAATAAGCTGGGCTTCGGAAATAGTGGTTTTACCCGGACGGTTATTTTTACCGTCGCGTGTGTCGTAAAGGCGGACAATATCAAAGAGATTAAGCACATCCCAACCCTCGTTTAATTTCTGCACGGCAAATATCGCCCGGATCTTATTATCCTTATCTTCAAGCGAGTTTAATAACAGCTGATATTTTTCTTTTTCCTGCTCTTCGTTGACGCTTAAAGTTTTATTCTCGGCAAAGCCGTCTTTTAATTTTTTAACTAAAATAGCGTCAGTTATTTTATTATCTTTAAAAAAGTTAAACGCCTTCTGTAAAACCGGCACATTGCTTCGCTTTCTGATATTCACAATATCGTCCGGTTTTAAATCATCTATAATTTCGTGGAATAATTTTTTATTAGCTTCCGAATCAGCAATAGTTCGCTGGGCTTTAAATAGAATAACAGGCTTTAAATTTAAACCATTTTTGCCGGCTACTTCCTGCCGGTATTGGCTAAGTATTATTGCCTGAATAATACGATCTTTTTTATTGGTATCAGTATGCAGTAATTCCACGTCTTTGGAATAGCCGTCATTTCTAAATTCCTTTAGCTCGTATTTATAGATAATTTTGTTTTTGTATTTTTCAACAATGTTTTTATTCAAAAAGTCCATCGTGGCCGTAAATTCCAAAAGCAAATTGCCAATGTTTTGCTTGAATATCTTTTCAACCGTATTCTCCCAGTTTGGCTCGGGGCCAGGGATTCGAACCCCGATACCCAGGACCAAAACCTGGTGTCCTACCATTAGACGAGCCCCGAATTTATACTCTCAGATATTTACGCATGGCCAATACTGAAGTAAAAATCGTAAGAATCAGCACTCCGGCAAATTGTACGCCGGCGAGCATCATTATATTAGATACGAAGTAATCTGTCAACATTGAATAGCGGCCGAATACCACAGACACGAACGGATCTAAGAATTTGGCCGCAAAGTAAACCAAAGTGTATGTAATGGAAACGCTGATTAGAGAGAAAATAGTGGCATTTATGATGTATGGGCCGCGCACGAACCAATTAGTGGCCCCGACCAGTTTTTTTATGCTGATTTCCACGCGTTGTGTATATACCGATACACGAATGGTGTTGAAGATAATGAGAAACGCGATGATGCCGAAAAGCACGCTCAAGGCGATGCTGAATTTCTGCACTTCAGTGGTAATGGTATCAATCCTTTCAATCGCTTTTTCCGTGTCCGCAAAAGTTTTGGCCTCAATGATGTTTTCGTACTCCGGAACACTGAGCGACCTGATTATTTTCCGGTAATCACCCGGCTCTCTTGTCTTTACCACCAAGGTGGGTCCCAGCGGATTCTCATCCAATTCATCAAGTGCTGACAACACTTGTAAATTATCTTTGTGCTGCTTGCGGAATTTTTCCAGGACATCGTCACGCGACAAGTATTTTACTTCCACCACTTCGGGAGCCGAGCCCACGTATTCGGTAACCTCTTTAATCTCTTCATCGGTCGCGTCCTCTGAAAAATATACGCTGACGTCAATTTGATCCTTGACCGAAAGAGCGGCTTCATCGGTCAATACGTGTACAATCAGTAGAGAATTGATAGAAAGCAGCATTAAAACCAATATCAAAATTGTCATAAATGACAAACTGATATTGCGTATAAAATCTTCAAAAGCGAATTTAATAACGCGCAAAAAAGCTAGCATATTTATAGTTTATATTTCCCCTCTTGGACATCAGACACTATTTTTCCCTGATCAAGCGTAATCACCCGCCTGTTGAGCTGGTTGACCATGTCCTTGTCATGGGTGACAAGTAAAATTGTGGTGCCGAATTCATTAATTTTTTGCAAAATGTTCATTATTTCCTGGCTGTTGATGGTATCCAGATTGCCGGTCGGTTCGTCAGCTACTAGTATTTTAGGCCGATGCGCCAATGAACGTGCAATTACTGCTCGCTGTTGCTCTCCGCCCGAGATTTGATGAGGATAGCTGTCCACCTTATGCTTCAGTCCCACAATGTCAAGCACGCGCGGCACCATCTCTTTGATTCTGGCATGGGTGGCACCTGAAACTTGCAAAGCAAAAGCGACATTCTCGGCCACGGTCTTTTTTTGCAATAATTTGAAGTCCTGAAAAATAACTCCGATTTGCCGGCGCAACAATGGAATATCCTTGTATAAAATTCTGGTTATATCCCAACCACCAACCTCAATCTTGCCCGCGGTCGGACGTTCTTCGGCAATTAGTAATTTTACCAAGGTGGTCTTGCCGGTTCCGCTTTGTCCAACTACTGACACGAATTCACCCGGCTCCACATAAAGCGATACGTCATCAAGTCCAATGCTTTTTTTTGTGTAATATTTTTTTACTCCGCTTAGCTTGATCATACGATAAACATTATATCATAAACTGAAAAATAAAAAAAATCACTTAAATAAGTGAATTGTTGATTACTTTCCAATCAAGTGGAGCCGATAGTCGGGATCGAACCGACGACCTCTTCCTTACGAAGGAATTGCTCTACCAGCTGAGCTATATCGGCATATTTATGCAATATATTTTACTATGTTTGGCCAAAAAGTCAACAATTCAAAAATTTAAGATTAAGCTTCTTTGAATAAAATTATCTAAATTTAGCTTAATTTTACCAGTCATGGTATAATAAACTTGACTTTTGTTCGTTTTATTGTTATATTTACCGGCTTGGTTCGTCAAAAAATATGAGCTCAACATTTGGCGCCCCAGCGTCAAAAGGAGGAAACATGGGTTTTCAAAATATCGCCATGCTGGTGATAGTGTCACTGTTGGTGTCGCAGGTGGTGACAGTTTTTGTCGGACTATTTCTTTATCGTAAATACTTTAACTACTTTAACGCCAAACGGCGGACGGTGAAGATTGTGATAAAAAAGCAAAGTGAAACTGGCGGTCTTGACCGCAGACAAATATACCACCCGACCGGACACCGGGAAGTCCGGAGTGGGAGAGAAAGGGAGTTTCACGCCTCTCCCAAGGAGAAGCCTGCATCAGGCGATCCTGCGAAAGCGGAAAAGGAAAAATTCCGCTCTCGGAATTCAACTTCGTGGCCGATGCTGGATACGGCCCAGAAAGAGAGTGATGACGGAAAGGTGCTGAACGTCAGACACCTGTTTCCGGACCGCCACCACGAAGTCATGTCCACCATGACGGGATTACCCTGCGTGGTGGATGAAGAAGTGGTTGATGACGAAGAAGAAGAGGCTCCTTTTCCGAGCCTAGGTGGTTCGAAAAAGAAAGCCTAACTGAATAGATCTTTTTCCAAGCGAGAAACAGTCGTCCCTCGCTTTTTTAATTGAGCGGGTGAAGGGAATCGAACCCTCGTATCAAGCTTGGGAAGCTCGCGTAATAGCCATTATACGACACCCGCGTCATCCCGAAAAAAGATTCGGGACTGATTGAAGTACCGATGAATGATTATGATTGCTCGTCCGAATTTTCGGTTTGGAAAGGATCTTCCACGTCAATATTGATATCAATGTCGCTTTCATCCACCTGATCAAGCACAAAAGACTCGTAATCAAATACCCCGCGCTTGTCTTCCACCTTGATAATATGATAGCCGTAGTCGGTTTTTACCAGCTCTTGAGAAATTTCGCCGGGGTTCAAATCACGTAGCGCTTGTTCAAATTCCGGCACGGTCATGCCAGGATCCATCCAGCCTAAATCTCCTCCTTTTACGGCGGAAGCCGTGTCCTCAGAGTATTCTTGTGCTAATTTGGCAAAATCTTCTCCCTGATTAATTCTATCCAATACCTGCCGTGCATCCTGTTTTACTTGTTCTTGATTTTCTTCGTCGGTCATAAACAATATGTGAGCGGATTTAACTTCGATCATTTCCGAAGAGCGGTATTTATTTTCCGAATCTTCATAATTAGCGGCCAAATATTGGTAAATCTTATCATCAAGCATCAAGGGTTTCAGTACTCGCTCTTTGTATTGATCAAAATTCCAACCGTAAAGTCTTTCCGTGTCAGCGTCAGCCTGTTCCTTGCTCTCGTAATTGGCTAAAATGAATTCACTTGCCGAATCAACCTCTTCGTCTATCAGCTCAACTTCATACCGGTCGGCCAACCGCTGTGATATTTCGCTTAATATCAGACGCGCTATCACTTGTCCGGCCAGTTCTTTTTCCGAGGAGTTTTCTAATCCCTGCTCATGTGAAGAATATATTTTTAAAGCTCGCAGGTCGTTGACGAATTCCGAATAAGAAATTTTTTTACCATCCACCTTCGCCGCCGGATAATTTAAGGTTTCGGCAATTGTTATTACGGTTGGATTGGTAGAGGCCGCGCCCACCGCTCGCACCATTACAAAATACCCCGCTATCAGCCCCGCGATTAAAATTATACCCAGTCCGAGTAAAAACATCGGCCAAATGGGCTTGCGATTTTGCGCGCCCGCGGTCTGTTTTTTTTCTTTGACCTCCATATTTGATTCATTATCCATATGTTGTTGTTATTTTAATATTAATTTTAAATTTGTTTGTGTAAAAAAAAGTAAAACCATTTGACCGGATTGGAGATATCGGAGCGCGTGCCGTCTGAATTTGTTTGTTCAATATCATTCGCGTTCTGATCGCTTTTTATTATTACCACCTTTTCACCCTTTTTTTTCATATTGAGTTCCACCCTGGCCTTTTCCTCTACATAGGCTTGGCTCATCACATAGTCCAACAGCTCCATGGATTCAATCTTTTTACTTTCAAGGGCTCGCACTTCGTTTTCCAATTGTATAATTTCTTGTTTAATTCTATAATCTTGATAATACGCGCGCATGTAGCCGGTAGTAATCAAACCCAGCAGGATAATGGCAACCACAAAAAAAAGCCGCGATACAAAAAAACGTTTAAACATTGATTTTTTTGTCGGTCGCTCCATAGTCGTTCATTAATCATATCATTGTTACAACAATAATTCAAATTTTTTAAATGTAAAAATAATTATTTTCTTTCAATTGCTTGACGCGCTATTTTTCGGTCATCCCACTTCACCATTTTACCGCCGGCACGGCACATGGCCTGTTCACTACCCTTTCCTGTTATCAATACCAAATCTCCTGGCCGAGCCATTTCAATCGCTCTGTAAATGGCCTGCCCGCGGTCAATAATTCGCATCAAGTCCTTGCCTTCTTGCTTACCCGCCTCTTTCGCTCCGGCGGCTACCTGCTCCATTATCCGCTGGGGATCTTCATCATAAGGATCTTCATCGGTAATGATAAAAATATCGGCATTTTTTCCCACCAAACGTCCGATTGGCCGCCTACGCGACTTGTCGCGGCCACCTCCGGTGGCGCCGCATACATGTATTATTCTGTTTGGCTCAAGCAGACGCGCCACCTGATATAATCCCTCAAGAGCCACCGGTTCAAAAGCATAATCCACAATCACCTGAAAGCCTTTTTTCTTCGCTTGTTTAATAAACTCAATTCTGCCGGGTATGCCTTTAAGATTTTGTAACGCCGACAACAGTTTCTTCCAGTTTAAATTCACCGCCTTGACCGCGCATAGAGCGGCCAAAATATTCATTACATTGTGCTCGCCGTACATATTGACATTTATCAGGTTTTGATTTACCGAAAAATGCAATCCCTTTTTATCCGCTTTTATCTTGTCAGCCAAGATTAATTCATCCACGCAAGTAGTGAATCTATTTTGATCATCGCGAGCAAAAACAGTGGATTTGTCAAAATCGGGCAGCAAAAATTCACAGCCGTGTTCATTATTGCCATTGACTATTACGGTTTTTTTTATCGGGTTTTTTATCGGCAAGGCTAGGGATTTTATTTGTTTCCGAGTCGAGGATGCCACGTACTTAAAAAAATCCAGCTTTGCCCGCTTGTAATTTTCAAAACCGCCATGCGATTCAATATGTTCGGGATAAAGATTGGTTAATACGGCAATGTCGAAATTAATAAAACGGTGGCGATGTTGAACCACTCCTTCGGACGTGACTTCCAATACGGCCACGACGCATTTTTTTTGCGCCATTTTGCGTAAATATTTTTGAATCTGCGTCTTGCCGAGCATGGTCATTTTTTGATCATTCAACTTGCTTTTTCCCGGAAGATAGAAACCGATAGTGGTTAGAGCACCCACCTTCAGTCCGCACGATTCAAGTAACTGACGGATTATATGAATGGTGCTGGATTTGCCGCTTGTGCCCGTAACGCCGATTACGAGCAACTCACGAGAAGGCCGACGGTACAAAATTGACCCGAGCCCGGCGTAAAACAGATGGCGCAAATTGAGCAAATTTTTTGGTAAGTATTGTTTAAATATTTTTTTCATAAAAAAACAGACTTCCAATCTATTGTCTTAGGCTTAATTCGTACACGATTCCTTCCAGCCTTTGCACCGCCGCTTTGGCTTGATCGAATTTTGTGCGCAAATATTTGGTAAGATTGAATTCTATCAATTCTCCGATTATTTCCTGAGCGGCATCAGCGCATTGTTTTACCATATCCAAGTCTTTGTTCGTGGCCGCCTTGACCGCGTAGCGATACAATTCACCGGGCACGTCGCACAAACCGGCCGTAAATACCTCCGGACTCACCGATAAACCGGCTACCCCTCCTATGTTATCTTTTTTCACAAACTGATAAAACAAACAGGCTTCCACGTATTCTTCGGCCGCAGCTTTGTATGATCCTTCATGAAATACTCGTGGCTCCTTTTTAAATTCGGAATCCATTTTTTGAAAAATTTCCTTGGCTTGGTTCAATTTTATCTTTGCTTCAATCTTATCATCCCGATGCAGTGCGAATATTGCTCTTTTGGAATGATGCAGCGCGTCGTTACTCATACTGATAACATCTTTCCTTATCTTGTCGTACGCAAGCATCTGCCTTTTGATTGATTTGATATGTTTTTTTTGTATTATATTCATAAATTTACCTTAGATGATGATATTTTTTAACCAAGAAAAAACCTTTGATTAGCTCAATCAGCACTAAATTCAGAGCTCCGAAAGCCAGTATTATGCCCCATTCAAACCAACCTAATGGTACTGTGCTCAAAAGAATTTGTAAAGGCGACCAATATATTGAAGTCACTAGCATCAGCATTCCGAAAAACACACTGCCGATTATATACCTGTTATTGAACGGATTGATATGCCAAACCATGTGATTCATGCTGCGCACCGGGAAGATAAAAAAGAGCGAGTCAATGGTAAGCGCGGCGAAAACCATGGTCCGCACCAAATCAATATCGCCCTGAAAATAATCAAAAAAGTAAAGAAAAATGCCAAATAGAGTAAGGTCGGAAATTATTGTTATTATGACAATAAGCATTTTCATTTCCTTGTTGAAAATGGAATCATGTTTTTTCCGGGGCGGCTCGGTCATGTTTTCCTTATCCCCTTTGTCAAAAGCCAAAGCGATGGTGGGGAAAGTGTCTTCTATCAAATTTACCCATAAAATTTGTACCGGCAAAATAGCGAGCGGATAGCCCAATATGATGCAGCCGGTGATTAAAAGCACTTCGGTGAAGCTGTCAGAAAGTAAAAAAACCACCACCTTGCGAATATTTTGATATATGGTTCTACCCTCTTCTACCGCGGAAACGATTGTAGAAACGTGATTATCCATTAGCACCATGTCCGAGGTTTCTTTGGATACATCCGATCCGGCACCCAGTGCGATACCGATGTCGGCCGCTTTCAAAGCGGGCGCATCGTTTACACCATCGCCGGTCATGGCCACCACCTGATTATTGTCCTGGAAAGCCTTGACTATTCTAATCTTATGTTTTGGTTCCACTCGCGCGAAGACATGAATTTTTTTTACCAATTTTCGCAGCTCTGAATCTTTAATTTTTTCAATCTCGCCTCCGGTCATGGTGTATTGATCCTGGTGCGGCATGTCAATCTGCGCGGCGATAGATTGGGCGGTGCGTAAATGGTCGCCGGTAATCATAACGATACGTATACCTGCTTTTTGCGCTATCTCAATCGTTTCCTTAACGTCGGAGCGCAGCGGATCGGACAAAGCGACCAGTCCGGTCAAGGTCATATCGGTCAGATCTTGCGTGTTCAATTTTTTCTTGCTCTTTTTTTCATTTTTGTATGCCACGGCCAACACCCGATAACCTTGCCCGGTCAACTTCTTTTCTTCTTGTTTAAACCAGCGCGATTTTTTTTGACTCATTTTTTTTCTTTGCCCATCTTCCTCGTAATGTGAACAAAAATCATATATTTTCTCACCCGCTCCTTTGATACATATTACCGTATCCGCGTCTTTTTTATGCAAAGTGGCCATGTATCGCAGGCCGGAATCAAATGGAATTTCATCCTGACGCTGAAAAACTTGATCCAAACGATGCTTTTCCAAGCCAACACCCATGCCTGCGTGGATCAACGCAGTATCGGTGGTATCACCGATAAATTTCCATTTCTTTTCCGGATCCCGCGGATTCTCAAGCGAACTATTGTTGCACATTATGCCGATTTTTAATACTTTGAGCGCATCCGGGTGCCGTTCTTCTTCCTCCATATTAATGGTTTGCAGTTCTTTAAAATTTAAATCTTCGCTCGCGCTGACCAGATAAGTAACATGCATTTTGCCCTCGGTCAATGTGCCGGTTTTATCCGTGCAAATAACAGAAACCGAACCCAGTGTTTCGGCTGACAATAAGCGCCGCACCAGCGCGTTTTTGCGCAGTATTCGCTGCATGCCCACAGCCAAGATGATTGTCAGCGATATTATCAACCCTTCCGGAATGGCGGCCACGGCGATTGCCACCGCGGTTTCAAACATTTCAAGAAAGCCGTGCCGTTCTTTCGGACTAACCACCCCAAGAATAAAAATGGCGGTAGACATAAAAAAAACCGCGATACCCAGAATCTTGGCCAGACGCGCCAGCTGTTTTTGTAAGGGCGTTTTTTCATCAGGAGTTTTTTTAACCATGGAAGCTATTTTCCCTATTTCGGTGTCGCCGCCGGTGCCGGTAACCACCACCTCTGCCCTGCCTTCGGCCACAACCGTTCCGCGGAAGATCATATTGGCGCGGTCGCCCACTACCGCGTCCGGTTTCAATTTGCCCGCTTTTTTCCGCGCGGCCTCGGACTCGCCGGTCAAAGCGGCCTCCTGAATTTGCAGATTATGACTTTGAATTATTCTGCCATCCGCTTGAATGCGGTCCCCGGCTTCAATGAACAATATATCGCCGGGTACCACCTTTTCGCTTGAAATTGATTTTTTTATTCCATCACGCAAAACCGTTGCCTTATATTCTATCATCGTTTGTAGCCTATTCAGGGCTTTGTTAGCCTTGTCCTCTTGTACAAAACCGACAATTCCATTGATCATGGCACTGAGCAAAATTACGGTCATGTCAATATATTCCTTTAAAATACCACTAACGACGCCGGCTATCAGTAAAATAATGAGCAGTGGACTTTTCCACTGATTGAGAAATATTTTCAGTCTTGATACCCTCTCTCCCGATTTGGGGAGAACATTTTCTCCGTATTTTTTTAGCCTTTTTTCGGCTTCGTTTTGTTTCAAACCGCTCTCGGAAGTGTTTAGTTCTTCTAAAACTTGTGATATACTGTCTGAATGATACATAGTTTAGCCAAATATTGACTTAATTCAGAAAATAGTATATCATATTTGCGTACATAAAAAAATTAAACAACGGTCCGGTAGCTCAGCTGGTAGAGCAGCAGCCTTTTAAGCTGACGGTCCTGGGTTCGATTCCCAGCCGGATCACGAAAATAAAAATTCCGCCCTTCTTGGCGGATTTTTAATATGTGATTGAATTATTTAAACTGCTCGCGACTTACTTTCCACCACATCAAGACATTCCTCCAATCCTGAATATTTATCACGCGACACTGCTGATTTCCGATCTAGTATTTAATAAAGTTTGATAAATACACGCATTTCTGCCGGAGGTCGCGGCGTTATGCTTCAGCGCCTCGGTTCGCGTTTCATTTGGTCAGTATTGGCCGATAATTGTCAATGATAAATGATATAAAATTAAAAAATTATCAAACTTTAATTTTGATTGTTTTTGCTTCTATCCCCATTATTTTAAAATTTATCTTGATGACTGAACGATTGTTCAGTATAATAACGGATGGGAGACATTTACTTTCGGATATTTACTTTCCATGAAACAGTCTTACAAACAAAAAATCATTGACTTTTACCACGATAACAAGCGCATGCCCACCTACTCGGAAATCATGAACCTGCTTAATTTCAAGTCAAAAAACGCGGTATTTGAACTGGTGAAAAAACTTTGCCGGGAAGATTTTTTATCCAAAGACGATAAAGGCAGATTAATTCCAAAAAAATTAATCCAATATACAAAAATATTGGGTACAATTGAGGCCGGCTTTCCTTCTCCGGCTGAAGAAGAGTTATGCGATAATATATCTTTGGATGATTTTTTAATCAAAAACAAACAAGCCGCGTATATCTTGCAAGTTTCCGGAGATTCCATGAAAGACGCCGGAATTATGCCGGGTGATTTGGTAATAGTGGATCGCAGCTTGTCCCCGCAAGATGGAAATATAGTAATAGCCGAGGTTGACAATAACTGGACCATGAAATATTTCAAAAAAAAGTGCGGCAAAATATATTTAAAAGCGGCCAACAAAAAATACAAAGACATAATAGCGGAAGAAAAATTAAAAATAGCAGCCGTGGTAAAAGCGGTAATTAGAAAATATTAACATGAAGCCTATCAATATTCATTCTTATCCTAAAGCGCTTATTCACGTAGATGGAGACTGTTTTTTCGCCTCTTGCGAAATAGCTAAGAACCCCCAATTAAAAGGCAAGCCGGTAATTACGGGCATGGAGCGCGGCATAGTGTCGTCGCTGAGCTATGAAGCCAAAGCTTTGGGGATTAAAAGGGCGATGAGCTTGCGTGAAGTAAAAAAAATTTGCCCGCAGGCCATAATGCTGCCTTCTGATTATGAGACTTATTCTCTTTATTCGCTGCGCATGTTTGGTATTGTCAGACGCTATAGCCCGCTGGTGGAAGAATACGGTATAGATGAATGTTTCGCCGATCTGACCGGCATGCAAAGGCCGCTTAATATGAGCTATGAAAAAATAGCTTGGCGCATAAAACAAGAGTTGGATAATGAATTGGGTATGACTTTTTCCGTCGGACTGGCGCCAAGCAAAGTTCTGGCCAAAATCGGATCAAAATGGAAAAAGCCTTCCGGCTTGACCAATATCCCGGGAAAAAACATACATTTATTTTTGTTAAATTTGGATATAGACGCGGTATGGGGAATCGGCGCTAAAACCGGCGCCTATTTAAACGGTTTGGGAATAAAAAAAGCATTGGATTTTGTCAATAAAGATAAAGACTGGATAAAAGACAAACTGACCAAGCCGCATTATAAAATTTGGCAAGAATTAAGAGGCGTAAGCGTTTTTAAAGTAGAAAGTGACAAAAAAGAAAATTATCGTTCCATTAGCAAAACCAAAACTTTTACCCCACCATCCACCGATCCGGATTTCATTTTTTCCCAGTTATCAAAAAACGTGGAGAACGCCTGTATTAAAGCCAGGCGGTATAAACTGAGCGGCAAAAGAATGTTTTTTTATCTTAAAACTCAAAATTTTAAATATCTGGGAGCGGAAATAAGATTAAACCGAGGCAGTAATTTACCCGGTGACATCATTAACGCCATTAAAGAACCTTATCAAAAACTGTTCAAAACAAATCAATACCGAGCTACCGGTATAGTGTTGATGAATTTGGATATAAACCAAAACACGCAACTTGATCTTTTTTCCGACCCGATAAAAGTGGAAAATATGAATAAAATTTTAGGTAGTCTTGATGAACTTGATGCCAGATACGGCAAGCATACTGTTTTTTTCGGTTCCAGCTTCAAAGCCATGAACCACCTCCGGCACCAAGGAAAACGAAGCACGCAAGCGCAAAGAAAGCAAATTCTATTTGCCGGAGAGAATTTTCGGCAAAGAGTGGGTATACCGGTGCTGGGACAAGTAACTTGAATATTATTTGGGGCGCAGGCACTTTAAAAAGATTTCTCTGATTTTTTCTTTATTCTCCAGATAAGTAAAATTACCAAATAAATAGCGAATATCCATTTTATTCGGCGCTTGCAGCTCATCATCAAAAAAACCTTTCAGTCTCTGCGGCAAGGCGCAACAAAAATGAACATACGGCTTTTGCCTCAATAATTCGTTGGTTTTGCGCGCGTATTCAGATACGTTATCCTCTCTTTTTTGCATGCGCAAGTCGGATACGCTGTCCGGTTGGCCGCCCTGCAATTTCACTCCCCTACCTCTGGTGATAAAATATCCTTCACGATCGGTATATGACGACTTATCTTTACTTAAAGAATTGATTAATTTTATGGAATTTTTTTCCAATTCATACCAGTTGGCCTCATAGATGCTCGCTATAAGTAAAAGCGATGGATAATGTTTTATTTGTCGTATCATAATGATTGAAATTTTATATTGGATATATGTATAGTATAATTACTATAGCTAACTAATGTCAATTATATGGATAAATTTACTGATATAGACATAGGAATAACAACAAAAGACGGCGGGCTATCGCCGGCAAAAAAGAAATAAGCACCATGTAACGGTATTTGCTTCTTGTCGTCGATTTCGTCGCCGCGGCCGGGATATGATAGCGACGAAATTTGCGTTAAAAATTTTGACAAACGCGAAACGATTGAAAATTTTTCAAAAAATACGAACCGGTCAAATTCACCTGTTTTAATATAATTGAGGACAATTTAAATAAAACATGAAAATTTCATTTTGTACTTTGGGGTGCAAACTAAACCAAGCGGAAACCCATGAACTGAAAAACAAGCTTTTTAAAGCCGGATTTTCCGTTGTACCTTATGACACCGCGGAGCATATCGCCATTATCAGAGCTTGCGCGGTGACCGGCGGCGCTTCGCGAAGAACCAGACAAATGATAAGAAGGATAAAGCAAAAAGGGATCCATGTAATCGCCACAGGCTGTCTTGAAAATAAAGATTTGGCGGAAATTGATTTTATCGGAAAAAATAATGCAGAAATTCTAACATATGTAAAAAATAATTTTGAACCGCGAAAGAGTCAAAAGCAAATTAAAAATAACACAAACACAAGACTGCGGCTCAAGATTCAAGATGGTTGTAATTTTAGCTGTGCTTACTGCATAATTCCTTGTTTTAGAGGCAAATCTTTTTCAATTTCCCATCTCAAAGTACTTGAACAGGTACAAAAGGCTGGAGAGGGTGGCTACAAAGAAATTATTCTCACCGGCGTTAATGTCTGCCAATATAATCATAATGGATTGCTTTTACCCACTTTATTACAAACAATACTTGACCAAACCGATATTGAAAGAATCAGACTTGGCTCAACCGACCCTCGGCTGATCACGGACGAATTAATTTCGGTTTACAAAAATCCGCGTTTACTCCCGCACACGCACTTATCACTCCAGAGCGGTTCAAATACGGTTTTACAAAGAATGAATCGAAATTACACAGCTGAAAATTATAATAAAATAGTTCAAAAATGTAAAAAAAATCATCCTTACTTTTCCTTTACAACTGATGTAATTGTTGGATTTCCCGGTGAAACTGATAAAGAATTTGAAGAATCTGTTAATTTTGTAAAAAAAATAGAATTTGCCAAGGTGCATGTTTTCCCTTACTCCCCCCGCCCGGGTACAACCGCGGCAAATATGAAAAATCAAGTCCAAGATAATATTAAAAAGGCAAGAGTAAAAAAATTAATAAAAATCTCCAAACAAGTTAGGCAAAAATTTTACAAAAAATTAACCGGACAAAAAAGGAAAATTTTATTTGAAGGAAAAAGGAATGGTTTCTGGGAAGGGTATACTCCGGAATTCGTAAGGATTAAATTAAAATCTGATAAAAATTTAGAAAACAAGACAGTTATGGTAGAATTGAGACAGGACATGCTGGCTTGATGTCCATGATACATGCCGCTGGAACTTATTGAATTTTAAGCACTTTCCGGAATTTTTTAACTGTTAATTATTTATATGTCAAAACCGAAATTAGGAATTTATAAGCATTACAAAGGTAAAAAGTATCATATAATTGGAATTGCTAAACACAGCGAAATCCCGCAAGAGCTGGTAATTTATAAAAGCCATGGTAATCCGGGACGTAATTTGTGGGCAAGACCTAAAGACATTTTCATGGAAAAAGTTACGATGGACGGCCGGGAAATATCAAGATTTCAATTTCTTAAATAATTTTTTTATTACTACTAATTTTTTATGTTTAAAAAACAATTCCCAAAGCCGGTTAAGTTAAAAAAATTAATAGGACCGAGTTTCATCATATTGGCTCTCGGACTTGGCTCCGGAGAAGTGATACTGTGGCCGTATTTGGCCGCCAACTATGGATTGGGTATAGCTTGGGGAGCGGCACTGGGGATCACTTTCCAATTTTTCATGAATATGGAAATAGAGCGGTATGCTCTCGTAAAGGGCGAAAGTGTTTTTGTGGGAATAAACAAAAAATTCAAATGGGCCGCCTATTGGTTTATTTTTTCCACCTTTATCGGATTCGGGCTGCCCGGCATAATAGCCGCCTCAGCAAAAGTTTTTTCGCATGTTATCGGTTTTGAGCAGTTTAAATGGATAGCAATATTTTTTTTGTTTTTTATCGGCATAATTTTAAGTTCGGGTAAAACGGTTTACGGATTGATGGAAAAACTAACCAAAACCATCATCATTATAGGCGTGCCTTTTATATTTATACTGACCATAATTATCGCCACCGGCGCGGACTGGAGCGCGCTTGCCAAAGGGGTGATGGGCATTGGCGACGGCTTTTACTTTTTACCGGTCGGAATCGGATTAGCCACGTTTTTTGCCGCCTTCGCCTATTCCGGAGCCGGAGGCAATCTGAATCTGACCCAATCCATCTACATCAAAGAAAAAGGATACGGCATGGGAAAATATGCGCAAAAAATTTCCGGCCTTTTTAAAAACTACTCTCAAGAGCAGAAAATTAGGCTGACCGGCACGGATTTTGAATTAAATCAACAAAACATTACCAGGTTCAAAAAATGGTGGTATTTGGTTAACAAAGAACATCTGATAGTCTTCTGGGCGGTCGGACTGGTATCCATGCTATTACTTATGCTACTGTCTTTTTCCACCGCTCATGGAGTTCCCGGTAGCGAACAAGGAATAAATTTTGTCATTAATCAGGGCACCATAATCGGGCAAAAGTTATTGCCCGCGTTTGGAACGCTATTTTTGTTGGTGGCTTCGGTAATGTTATTTCAAACACAGCTCGGAGTAATGGATTCCACTTCGCGTATAATGAGTGAAAATTTGGCCATCAAAAAACTGGGGGGGAACCCGGATAAAGAAATTAATTTGTCTTTACTCTATTACGCGTTTCTGTGGGCACAGATTTTATTCGGAGTCATTTTATTTTTATTTAATATTTACGAACCCAAGTCCTTAATCGTGCTGGGAGCGATAATTAACGCCTTTGCCATGTTCGTGCATATCGCTCTTGTTAATCTCACCAACCGCTCGCTGCTACCTAAAAAACTACAGCCCGGCCGCTTAAGAAAGCTTATCATGTTAGCCATATTGTCATTTTTTGGCTTTTTCAGTATTTTGGTACTCTTAAGCCAGTTCGGCTTACTGTTTTAACCGCTTAATTATTTTGACAATAGTACCCTTCTTGGCTTTGGGCAGCAATTCATTGAGTTTTTTACCCATTTGCTTGCTCTTTTTTTGATCTCCCAAAAGTTCTTTGATAATACCGGCTAAACTATGACCGGAAACCAACCGCTCATTGGCAAGCACCACAGCTTTTTCTTTGGCCAGAAAGGATACATTTTCTTCTTGGTGTCCCGGTTTGGGTATTAAAATAGCCGGCTTGGACAAAGCCGCTATCTCAGCCAAACTACCAAAACCCCCCCTTGATATTACCAAGTCGGCGGCCGCGTATGCGTCTTTCATCTCAGTAGTGAAAAATTGATGGACCTGATAATCATCAAAATGTTTTTGCGCGTTTTCCACCAATTCTTGCGGGCGCTCTTTGCCGGATAAATGAATTATCTGGCATATGCCCCGCAAATGCTGAACCGATTCCACTATTATCTGATTGACGCGCAGTGAGCCCGTACCTCCTCCCGTGGCAAAAATTACGGGTAAATCAGGCTTTAAATTAAATAACTTGATAGCTCGTTGTTTATCGCCGGTGAGAATTTCTTGACGTATTGGGTTTCCCAGCCAAGCGGTATTTTTTTTCGGAAAATTTTCTAAATTCTTCTTCATTGCGGTGGTAATCTGCGTGGCGAACGGTGACATCAATTTATTTGCCAATCCCACTTTCACATCCTGTTGATGAATCCATGTTTCAGCGCCATAAAGCCAGGCCGCGCAATGAACGGGAACCGAAACATATCCGCCGGCGGATATGCAGATATCTGGATTTTCTTTCCAAATCAATATCAATGCTTGAAAAAAACCAATCATTATTTTAAATAAATCCAGTAAATTCAATAGTGATAAATATCGACGCAACTTGCCGCATGTAATCGTGGCATAGCGAATATTATACTGCCTCACCAAATTTATCTCCGGCCCCTTTTTTGTTCCTACCCAAAGAAAATCTGAATTTTTGTATTCTTGGGAAATGATTTCATGAACGGCCAGTAGAGGAGTAACCGGGCCGAGCGTCCCTCCTCCGGAAAAGATTATTTTCATATTTACGTAATTTTAATTTTTTTTTTGTTGTTTGCTGATGTTTATCAGTATTCCAACCGCGGCAATGGACATCATGAGCGCGGTTCCACCATGGCTGATAAAAGGAAGTGGCACGCCGGTTAAAGGCATTAAGCCTACCATTGCTCCGATATTTAAAAAAGATTGAGCCAAAAACCATACAATTATCCCGACCGCCAACAATCTGCCAAAAAGATCGGGTGCGCGGGCGGCAATTTTCAAACCCCTGCCGGCTATCAATACCAGTAAAATTACCAGGAAAAAAGAAATAAAAAAACCCATTTCCTCAGCGATAATGGCATAAATACTGTCAGCGTGCACTTCGGGCAAGTATTGAAATTTTTGCCTGGAATGCCCCAAACCCAGACCGAAAAACCCACCTGAACCTATGGCCAGGTAGGCCTGATTGATATGATAGCCTATACCCTGCGGATCAAGTTCTGGATGTAAAAAAGTTGTCAGCCGGGCCGCCCGATACGGTGCTATTAAAATCATAACTATTAATCCGGCGATACCGATTATGCTGATTATACTTATATGCGAAATTTTTGTACCTACCACAAACAATATACCAAGCAAAATGGTAAATAAAATGGAAACAGTGCCAATGTCGGGTTGCAAGACCACCAAAATTATCGGCATTAAACTCAATAGCACGGCCGGTATAAAAGTACGCCTAAAATCATGAATGGTCTTCTCTTTTTCTGATAAATACCAAGCCAAAAAAATAATTATACCCAACTTGGCGATCTCGGCCGGCTGAACCGACATGTTCCAAAACACGAGCCAGCTCTTGGCACCGGTGCCGAAACTCGCCCCCAACCCGGGAATGAATACCAGGATTAGGAGCACAATTGTAGCAATGAAAATCAAGGGGGCAAAAGTTTTTAATTTTTGATAGCTGATATTGACAAATAAAAAAAACAACGCCAGACCGGGCAAGACACCATAAATTATTTGACGCTTGATAAAAAAATAGGCATCGGCGAATTTCTGGTGACCGAGCGGAGAGCTGGCCGAAGTAAGCATTACCAGACCGAAAATCAGTAAAATTATAAAATAAGTAAGAAGGACATAATCGGTGCGATTGTGAGCGGCCGTATTCATAGCACTATACATTTAAGAAAACCAATAATGAGGCGGCTACAAATAAGAAAATTTGGCAATAAACTGAAACCACATTCAATAAAGTGGCGGCAAATTTGTCTTTGCCGTAAAAAATCCATCCCAGCAGCATATTGATCATAAAAATGGCCAAACCGGTCGCCGGAACGTAAACAACCTTCCACCAGTCACCCACATAATCAACTCCGAATAATATATTATAGTGAAGAAATAAATAATCTTCCTGCGGCTTAATTTGCGTAAACAGCCAAACCCAAGTGGCTGTATTGAGTAGAAAAGAAATAAAAAAAAGGATAATATTTCTTTTTGCTAAAAAGTATAATTTAAAAGGATAAATATCATTAAACATAGTAAAATTTCACTTTAGTCCGCTAATTTAACCGTCTTTATTTCGGGTATTATTTTTTTAATTTCCACTGCCACTAAATCCGTAAAAGTACAGTCGGCCGCCGGACAATTTTTGCATTGACCGGAAAAATTGAGCAGTAGTTCCATTTTTGCTCGGTCAAAATCAACCACATGTATATCGCCGCCATGCAATGCTAGCTTGGGTCTAATTTTTTCATCAATAACCAGTTTAATTTTATCCGTAATATCCATACCCTATCATTAAGTTATTATCTTAATTTAGCTAAATTATACACGATCGCCGTCGGCTTGACAAGTACAAGAAATATCGCTACAATAACGCCGTCTTAATTAACGGCATGGTTAGCGTCGTACTTGGTCAAGGAGGCAAGGGCGGGCGGCTTGCTTGGATAAATTATTTCAAGCAATAATTGCTATTTAAATATGGCACATAAAAAGGCCGGTGGCTCAACTCGGTTGGGAAGAGATTCCAATCCACAATACCTGGGCGTAAAAATCGGCGACGGACAAAAAGTAAAATGCGGTATGATACTGGTAAGACAGCGAGGTAGCAAAATCCACCCCGGTAAAAACGTAAAAAAAGGCAAAGACGATAGCCTTTACGCCACGACAGACGGCAATGTTAAATTTTCTCAGAAAAAAAGAAGGCGGTTTGATAAAACTCTGAAATTCACCAAATTTGTCAGTATTATTCCCAGAGGATAAACACATTAACCAAAAGAAGTATTAAATAATAATGCTTCTTTATTTTTGAGTATAAAGCGCTTAAATGATATAATGATTTTAATATTAATCATTTTTTATGGCGCAACCCATACGCCACGTTCACGAAAAAAAACGACTTTACTCAAAACTGGAAAAATTTTTCCACCATGATCCGTTAAAAAAATTAATGGATAAATTTATTTTCATAGTGGGGATAGTGTGGCCGATGACCGCTTTGCCGCAGGTTTATAAGATATATTCGGCCAAAAGCTTTGTGGCTTGTCATAAATACTGTTATCGCTTTTGGCGCTTTAATTTACAGCTGAGATGAATGTATTATTTAAATTGGCTGAATTGATTTTCGTCCAAATTGTAGCCTTATTTGGAATTTTTTTTGTTTTTGGATATATTTTATTCTTCTTGCAACAAAAAACCCAATCCAATTACCGCCGAATCATTGGTTGGAAAGGTATATTATTAACGGCTTGGATAGGAACCCCCATTCATGAGCTTGGTCATCTGTTTTTTGCCAAATTGTTTAATCATAAAGTTACCAAAGTGAATTTATTTCGTCCCAATCCAAAAACCGGTAGTCTGGGAAATGTAGATCACAACTATAACCGCCGCAGCCTATACCAAAGAATCGGAAATTTTTTTATCGGAGCAGCACCGATGATTTTTGGTTCATTTTTTTTAGTGCTTCTACTATATTTTATAGTACCCGGCGGCAAAGAAATATTCGCACCACTCAAAAATGGTGATTCGCTGCCGGCCATACTTAATTCAATCAAATTGACATTGCAAAAATTATTCGTCTTCTCCAACGTCTCTTCGTTAAGTTTTTGGATTTTTTTATATATTTCTTTTTGCGTGAGCGCGCACATAGCCCCAAGCAAAGAAGATAGGCGGGCAATGTGGAGTGGATTATTCTTTATTATGGTTATTTTATTGATCATTAATTTGATCGCTCTCTGGTTAAGTATTGATTTTACAGAATATATATTGTCAATCAACCAGTATTTGGGGATCTTCTTCGCCATACTCATCTATTCATTTATTATTTCTTTTTTGCATCTATTGTTAAGTACGGCCTTTTTTTATTCCTTTAAAAAAACAAAGGGCTATTGAAAAAACCGGCTGGTAAAGCCGGCTTGATCAGGAAATATGTTTATTATATATAATGTTGATTATTCTATCCATTTCAGCCCGCACCAACAAACCGCTATATTCCGCGCTATGGGCGGCGTGTCCTTTGTATGAAGGCTTTTTTTGATCCAAATGCAAATTTAGCTCTAGGGCTTGTTCTTCAACATCGGCATATAAATGAAACCGCGGATAAAGGCCTGATCCCAGCCGCCTGACATAACTTTCTTGCTTGCTAAATTGATTATATATATGAGCATAACCCAACCTCCGCATCATTAATTTTAAATTGGAGTTGAAAGGACCTAAAATTATTTGTTTCATCTTCCTAGCGCGCCCAATAAATCTCTCCTGTGCTCCTCTTCCTGTATTAAAATTTCTTCCAATACGCGTCTGATGCCGTATTCACCAAGCTCTTCCGCCTGCTCTATCCTGGTTTTGTACCTGGAAATGGCGGTCAGTTCTCCTTCCAGATCCTGCTCCAGCATGGTAACCGCATCTTGGGAAATTTTGCGCTCATCCACCTCTATTGTCGGCGTACCGCCCAGATCGCAAATAACATTGGAAATTTGCTTGGCATGAGCAATTTCTTCATTAGCGTGAACCATAAATTCCTCGGCTATGGCGTCATATTGCGGACCGGTAATAACAGCTGAATGCTGCACGTATTGAATGGCGGCCGCGTATTCATATTCCAAATCACCGTTTAGCTCTTTGATGAATTCTTCTTTTGTCATAAACATTATGATTAAAAATTAATTTGTTTCGCGAAGAAAAGTGGAGCGTATTAGATATGCGCGTTAAAATTATTTGGTATATTATATTCTTTTTTTAATTCTTCTATAGATTTGGCAGGATAGAAAAACCGATTAATTTTATTCCACATAGTGTTTAATTTGATTCATTAAAATTATAACAATTTTTTAAGATTGTGTATAGTATCAATTTTTCAACAATATGTTAATGGTATTTCCAATAGTATTTCTATAATAAAAAAAAGCTTAAATTAAGCAATTTTTTATATTCGCGGTGGGGGCGGGATTCGAACCCGCGGTACCTTGCGGCACACATGTACTCCAAACATGCGCCTTCGACCACTCGGCCACCCCACCTATTTGAGAGATTTTTTACTATTTTTCAGCTTAATCTTGTAAAATATATATATGCCAACAACCATTGAAATCAAAGAAAAATATTGTGCGGGAGTTAATCCAAAAAATCTGGGATCACTCGGTATGATATCGTATGCGCGAAAAAAATCAAGTATGAAGCGCAAACTGGCGTAATATGTGAGCAGAGTAGCAAAATATATGCCGCTTGTAGAGAACTTTTCACGGTAAACCAAAAAAACAATAGCCAGTGGCATGAGCAGTATTATCTCAATTAAAGCCATTTCCAATCTAGGTCCGTCCGGCGTAACAATGGAAAAAATGGAATTAAATCTGATACCGAGATGATCGTGTATCATCAAACAACCAACGCGCCCGACCAACCATCCAAATAAAGCGCCGTAGCTGATCAGGTCGGCAATTTTTAAAATTCTCGCTTTTTCAATTTTTTTTAATTTTATCACCAACAAAAAACCAAACAGACCACCAAACAGACCACCAAACGAAGACAAGCCACCTTGCCACAATTTTAATACCTGCCAAAGATCGGCCGCGTAATATGCCGGCTGGTAGAACAAAATATAAAAAATTCTGGAAAAAATCAGTCCGAATACGGTAATTGCAATCACCAAGTCCATCAATAAATCAGTATTCATCACCTCGGGCCGGCTCTTTTTCCACACTATCATCACAGCAATAAGCATACCCAATGACACAAGCAACCCCCAAACCTGCAATTGCAGCGGACCTAAATTTATTGTGGAAAACTGAAACCAGGGTATCATAAAAAATTGCTACTTTCTAAATTCGGATATTATATCAACCGCGTTATTAATATCATCAATAATTTGATAAATTTCATCGTCTTCGTCGCTTATGGTTTCCAATTGATGCACGAAAACTTTTTTAATAAATTCATGTAAAGGCTGCCAAAAATTATGGTCATAAAGCAACAATGGTACTTTGGTAATTTTTTTTGTCTGGACCAATGTCAGCACTTCGAACAATTGATGCATGGTACCGAACCCCCCGGGGAAAAAAATGAATCCTTTGGAAGGAGCTGTAACAATCAGCTTTCTGGTAAAAGGAAACTTAAACATAATAGACTTGGTCACATAAGGATTCATCCTTGCTTTGTCTCCCACTTCCATACCGATCCCAAAAGACGCGCCACCGGCTTCCATCGCCCCTTTATTTGCCGCCTCGGCCACGCCGCCAGCACCGCCGGTTACAATGGTGAAACCTTGCTTGCTTAATTTGCCAGCCGCTTCGTGAGCGGCCTTGTAGTATTCGCCTTCAACCGGGATGCTCTTGGTTCCCAAGATGGTTACGTCTTCTATCAATCCGGTAAGAAATTCAAAACCTTCCACCAGTTCGGCCATTATTCTAAATATTTTCCAATCCAAATTCATATCACAGCGAAAATTCAACGGTGAAAGTTCACATAGCTCGGCCCTGTCTTTCTTATTTTTTTCAATTATTTCATACGCCTCTTCGGCGGTATCTACCAAGTGCCAAAAATTTATGTTTTGTTTTTTCACCGAGCCGACTTGAACCGCTTTATCTTCCAGAAACTTAACAAGCGGATTCCAATAATCAGAACCCACCAAAATAACCGGCGACTCGGACATTTTATTTAACTCCATCATGTCAATTACTTCAAAAAATTCATCCATGGTGCCAAATCCGCCGGGAAAAAAAACAAATGCTTGCGCCGGAGCGGTCAACATCACCTTTCTGGTAAAAAAATAGTAAAAAGCGGTGGACTGTTTTACGTATGGATTTATTCTTTGTTCAAACGGAAGTTGAATATTCAAACCGACCGAACCACCATTGACTTCGCTGGCACCGCGATTGGCTGCCTCCATTATACCCGGTCCGCCGCCCGTTATGACAGTAAAATTATTTTTTGCGAGCAATCCTCCCAACTGGCGCGCGATTTTATAATATTCACTATGAATTTTTAGCCTAGCCGAACCTAAAATAGTGACAGCCCTATCAAACTGAGACAAAAATTGGTATCCGTCCACAAACTCGGCCATGATTCTAAATATTCTCCATGGCTCGCGATATTCACCTGTTTCATTCAGAGTATAACTGAAATCTTGCTTTGATAGTTGGACGATTTTCTTGATTGTTTGTTCGCGCATAAATAATAAATATTATTTTTCAATTTTATCCCCAAACCATAATACTTTTTCCTCTTCAAAAGTCCTGCCGATTATTTGCGCGCCTACCGGCAGATTTTCATTAGTAACACCGATGGGCACGCTCAGTGCCGGTAGTCCGGCCAGTGCCGCGGGAGCTACGAACACGTCGGCCGCGTACATGGAAAGAATATTATCAACTTTTTCCCCCACTTTAAAGGCCGGAAAAGGAGATGTCGGCGTAAGCAGCAGATCTACTTTTCTAAAAACCTCGTCAAAATCCTTTCTAATTAACGTCCTCACTCGCTGTGCTTTGCGGTAATAGGCATCATAATATCCGGCTGACAGTGCATAAGTGCCCATCATGATTCTCCTTTTTACTTCAGACGGAAATCCAAGCGCTCTGGATTTGGCATAAGTATGATACAAATCGGATGCTTTAAAACGCTGCCCGTATCGAATGCCATCCAATCGTCCCAAATTTGAGCTGTCTTCACTCGGTACGATGATATAGTAGGCGGCGATTGCATATTTGGTGTGAGGTAAGGATAATGGCATCAATTTTATTCCCAAGCTCTTGACTTTTTCAATACACTCGCTCATGACTTGTTCAACTTCATAATCCAGTCCATCAAGTTCAAAATATTCTTTAGGTATGCCGATTTTTAAATCACCGACAGTTTTTCTTAATTCGCTCACGTATTGAGGAACTTTTTTGGGCAAAGTGGTGGCGTCTTTGTCGTCGAATCCGGCTATCACCGTCATTATTAAAGCGATATCGGCCACTGTTTTTGCCATCGGGCCGATTGTGTCGAGAGAACTGGCCATAGGCATTACACCGTAACGCGAATTGCGGCCATAACTGGGACGCAAGCCGGCCACTCCACAAAAAGACGCCGGTTGTCTGATGGAGCCGCCGGTATCTTCCGCCACAGAAAACAAGCACTGATTATCGGCCAGCGCGGCCGCAGATCCGCCGGAAGATCCTCCGGGCACCCTTGCTTGATCATGCGGATTTCGCACCAAGCCATACATTGAGTTTTCATTACTGGCCCCATGGCCAAAAGCGTCACAATTCTGCTTTCCTATCATCACCGCGTTCTGCCTGTCTATTTTTTTAATAACTGTCGCCTGGTACGGTGCCCGGTATGAATCCAAAATTTTTGCCGCTCCGGTTGAACGAACTCCCTTGATACAGATTGTATCTTTAACTCCATAAGGAATGCCGGTCAACGTCCGGCAGTCGCCGGAATTAATCATCTTATCGGCCTGTTCCGCCTGTCTCATCGCACGGTTACCACAAACAGTAATAAAAGCATTGATTTTATCATTTTTATCTGAAATATGATGCAAACAATCTTTGGTCAGCTCCACGGCACTGAATTCTTTCTTATCCAATCCTTGGCGTGCCTGTTTAACGGTTAATTGATTCAGCATACTTCTTGTTCAAAAATACCTTTCACTTTCAATAATCGACCGCTTTTTTCCGGAAAAGCTTCTATGATTTGCTTCTTAATACCGGAGGGACATTCTTGAATCTTATCATCTGTAAAAACATCCTCCAGTCCGGTAACTTGAGTGGTTTCTGTTACATTATCCGTATCCACTTCATTCAAGAGCCGCATATACTCAAGCACGGCAGACAATTCGGCCGTATATTGTTCTTTTTCCCGAGGCGTCAATTCCAAATGCGCCAATGCGGCGATGTGTTCTACATCGTTTATTTCCAGTTTCATAATGTTTTTATTATACCTGATTAAAGATGTGTTTTCAAGCGAAAATTTGACTTTTATTTCAATATCATTATTATATACGCTAAGCAACGGCGTCTCACCTGAGTTCTTGCGAAAATGTTTTGCCGCGACTTGGGAAAACCGCGAAGACCCACCTTATTCTCCACAACTAAACGCCGTTGCTCATTTTATTTTACCACTTGGGTTATTGTCCCAGCTTACGCAATTTATTTTCATTTATCACGGTCGCGCCATATTGTTGCGCTTTTTTTAATTTGGAACCCGGATTTTTTCCTGTAACCACATAATCGGTTTTCGCGCTCACCGAACCTGTTACTTTACCACCGCGCGACCTGATAAAATCAACCGCTTGGTCGCGAGTAAAATGTTCTAACGAACCCGTTAAAACAAAATTTTTTCCTTTTAATTTATTGTTGTTGCTCGTTTGATATTTTTTTATCCTTACTCCTTTGTCAAAAAATTCCGCCAGCAATTGCAAATTTTTTTTATCGTTAAAGTAGCTATAAACAGAGCGAGCTACAATCGGCCCAATATCTTCAATCCCGGTTAATTCTTCTACACTTGCTTTTTTCAAATCATTCAAGCCATTAAAATTCTCGGCCAAGCGAATGGCGGTTTCTTCGCCCACGTGATCAATACCAAGAGCGAATAAAAAACGAGGCAGACTGATTTTCTTGGCATTTTCTATGGATTCAATCAAATCGCCGGCTGATTTCTCGGCAAAACCTTCAAGCGGTCGCAAATCGCCGGCTTTCAAGCTGAAAATATCGGCCTGGTTTTTTATCAAACCATTATCCAGTAATCGTTCTACAATTTTTTCCCCCAGTCCTTCAATATTGAAGCCTTTCTTGGATACAAAATGAATGATTCTTTCCTGTTGCTTGGCGTAACAGTTCGGATTGGTACAAAATACGGCCGCTGATTTTGATGAATTTTTATCCTGAATTTTCTTTTTTTTCACTTTTGACCCGCATTTAGGGCAGCGTTGCGGCGGCTTAATTTTTTTTTCTTTGCCGGAGCGAAGCTTGGGTAAGACTTTCACCACCTTGGGAATAATATCCCCTGCTTTTTCCACCACCACCGTATCCCCAACCCTGACATCAAGTCTTTGTATCTCATCAAAATTATGCAAACTGGCATGAGTAACTGTAGTGCCGGCCAGCTTGACCGGCTCCATTAATGCAACCGGAGTAAGCGCTCCGCTTCTTCCTACTTGTACGTAAACATCTTTCACTTTTGTAGTGGATTGTTCCGGCGGAAATTTAAGCGCAATCGCCCAGCGCGGCGCTTTCCCGGTAAAACCGAGAATATCTTGATATTTTTTTTGATTGACTTTAATTACCGCGCCATCCACCCAATATTCAATTTTTTGTTTTGTTTCATTGAGTTGCTGATAAAAATCCATAATACAATCAACATCCCGGCAAACGCGCCAATGGCTATCGGTCTTGAATCCAAGCTTAAAGAGCATTTCCAACTCCTTTGCTTGATTAGCGGGAATATCTCCGTATGATATATCATAGGCGGTGAAACCCAATTGTCTGTCAGCGACTATTTGTGAATCCAGCTGACGAATGGTACCGGCCGCCGCATTTCTGGGATTGGCAAATTCCGGTAGTTCTCGCGCTCTGCGCTCGCGATTTATCTTTTCTAACATTTGAGTACTTAACCAAACTTCCCCTTCCACAATCAAGTTAAGCTTGCGCGGCAGCTTGAGCGGTATTGAATGAATGGTTTTAATATTCTGCGTCACATCCTCCCCTATTTTACCATCACCTCTCGTGGCCGCGCTGACAAGTAATCCATCTTCATAAGTCAATACGATATGCAGGCCGTCTATTTTAACTTCACAACTGTAAGAAATATCATCAACCGCATCTTCCATTTCCTTACTTAATATTCTCAACACCCTTTGCATCCAATCTTCCAGATCTTGACGATCAAAAGCGTCGTTGAAAGACCATTGCGGCACCGGGTGTCTAACTTTTTCAAATTTATCAAGCGGCTTTCCTGCCACTCTTTGCGTGGGCGAATCAGGTGTTATCAACTGCGGATATTTTTCTTCCAACCCGCGCAACTCATCCATTAAGCCTTGATACATTTGGTCGGTAATTTCCGGGTCGTTCAATACATGATAACGATAACGCAAATCATTTATTTGGTCACGCAACTTTTCAGCTCTGTGTTTAGTTTTTTTATTTATCATATTCAATATATTCCTAAAAAGCTTAAATACCAACTTAAAATATCCTTCCCCCAAAGCATGACCACCACCGTTGCGAGCGTCAAATAGGTGCCGAAAGAAGTGCTGTCGCTAATTTTTTTTCTTTTTAGTAAAATTAATATCAATGACACCACAGCACCAATCATGTAAGCCAAAAAAATGGCCAATACCACCAGGCGCGGACCCAGAATCACCCCCATCAAAATTCCAAGTCTAATATCTCCGCCACCGATCCATCTTCCCTTAGACAACAAATATTGCAGTATAAAAAATCCACCTCCGATCGCCGCGCCAATAAACAAATTAGGAACACTATGCCAGTTAAAAACCAATGAAAAAATACTTAAGATCACAATTAACGGCAAAGTAATCCTATCCAAAATTTCTCTGTATTTAAAATCGTATATGTATATGAATGCGAGAAAATATATTATGAGCAAGTCCCTGATCAGTTCGATCTTTATCGTATTTTGATGATGATAGAGTACAATTAAAAAAAGCAGGCCGATTACTAATTCCACCAACGGATATTGAATGGAAATTCTTTTATTGCAGTGGCGGCAACGGCCACGCAGAAAAAAATAGCTAAATACAGGTATATTGTCATGCCATGCTATTTCAGCGCCGCAATTCGTGCATTTGGATCGGCCCTTCATTATTGATTTCTTGCCGCGCGTGCGCCAAATCCAAGCATTCAAAAAACTGCCGAACGACGCTCCCAGTAGAAATATAAACAAATAAATTAATAAATTCATATTGATAATTATACCACAGCCGACATAAAATATTAAGAGAAAAAAACACCCTCTTTTTTTGTAAAGAGAGCGCTTTTTATTCTGAATAAAAAGGCCGTTAAATTCAACCTTTTTATAGTATGTTTATTGAATTCCCGATGGCGTGGCGGTCACGGTACCTGTCAAGCCATTGACCGTTCCTTCCAGGGTTGCGGCTATACTATATGTAGTTCCGTCCGATGAATTATATATATAACTGCCTGTTCCCGGATCATCCGGTACCAAGCCCATCAAAGCGTCGGTACAACCTCCTGCCGCGTGAAAACCGGTAGAATCCAAACAAGCATAATTGCCTTCTCCCAAAGTGGCATTGGTGGATGTCGGATAAGTGCTTTGCTCTCCATAGTACATCTCCAGCGCGGTCTGAATTTGTTTCAGATCGGACAGACGCTTGGAATCTCGGGCTTTCTCTCTGGCTGAACCCAGAGCTACAATCGCGAGGGTGGACAACAGACCAATAATAGCAATTACTACCAGCAATTCAATTAACGTAAAACCTTTTTTGTTCATGTGTTCACCCCCTTTCTTTGGTAGGATTTCATATTCTTAATAATTAAGAATTAACAAAAATCATTTTGCCAAAACCGCTTTTACTTTGGTCACTGTTTCGGAAGGTTTGTAATGCGCCTTGATCAAATAATCAGCGGCGCCTAATTCCAGCCCCTTGTCGACATCGTCTTTTTGGCCCAAATTGGTGAGTAGTATTACCGGAATATTCTTAATGCTTTTATCTGATTTGATTTTCTTCAGTACGGAAAACCCGTCCATTTTGGGCAGCAAGATATCAAGCAGTATTATGTCCGGTTTTTTCTTTTTTGCATCCTCAAGTCCGACTTCGCCATTATCAGCGACCGATACTTTGAAATCCTCCATTTCAAATTTTGTCTTATAGATATCAATCAAAAAATTATCATCTTCTATAAGTAACACATGCGCCTTATTTTCTATCATATTCTTTTTATTGAATAATATTATACAATTTTTTCAATTTATTTGAAACAAAATATATGTGGATATCAAACGATGTTGCGCATGGCCAGCCCAATTGCCACCGACATGCGCGGACCGATAGAATCTAGAATTTTTTTCAAACGCTGTTGGTACACCACTCTCGCCCACGGATCACCGATAAATACGCGCATCGGGAAATTATCTTTTATTTCGTGTTCAAAAAAAGGAAACACACAAGAACCACCGGTCAAAACAATTTTTTCCGGCTTTTTCTCTTCATTACCGATCTGATTTAAAAACAAATTGAAACTATAATCAATTTCTTTTATTATCGGCTCAATTACAGGAGAAAAAATACTCTGCAGTTGTTCTATTTCATTCACCGGCATGCGAGAAATATCGGACTTGATTTGCATTATTTCTTTGTTATCCATGCCAAGCTTATCCGTGAGCAGCATGTCAATGGTGTCTCCCCCGGTTTGAATGGAGCGATGTGTTATGGGCAATCCTTGATCTATAATAAAAAAATTGGTTCTTTCCGCGCCAATATCCACTATCATGGACGTGGCCTTGTCTTTGCCGATCAAAGATCTTTCCAGTGCGAAGGCTTCGGTCTCCAGATCCACCAATTGCAATCCGGCCGCCTGAAAAATAGTGGTATAAAAATTGATTAACGCTTTGGGAGCGGCGGTTACCAGCAATGAAATATTTTTATTCTTTTCTCCTTGTCCGGGAATCACCTGATGCACCACCTGCATTTGCTCAATCGGGCGAGGAAGCATTTTTTTTACTTTGGCTTTGACATGATGGTCAATCTCTTTTTCATCAACCTCGGGCAGCGTTATGACAGCATGGAAAACCTGCGAAACAGGTAGGCTGGCCGATGCTTGATTGGAGCTGACTTTACTCTGTTTCCAGAGAGCTTTGAGCATGTGGCCGTATTTTTTTACCCGCGGGTCGTTTTCCCCGGTAAACAGTCCGCTTTCCGGCCCACTGCGATCTAACCGCTCGCCGCCGCCTTCTATCATCATATCTTCCGGTGGCACCTTGGCCTTTTTCTCTTTAATATGTATATCAAGCATTTCATCGGCGATTCCATACGTCCACAACTGCGCCCTGCCTTTTGTTTTTTTCAATTCCACCATCTTCATGCCGTGAGCGCCAATATCAACACCGATATATGATTCTTTTTTTGCAAATAATGCCATAATTTTTTTATCAAAAAATCCACTACTGATTTAGTATACCATAATTTAAAAAAAATACGTAGCCTGATCCGGCTTCATTTGTTGATATTTTTTAATTCAATCATTTCTTCTTTACAGGTACCAAATATTGAAATATAATGAAAAGGAATTAATATTTTGCAATGGGCTATGATTAGACTATACAATTCACTTACAAACAAAAAAGAAAATTTTATTCCCCTAAACCATAAAAAAGTAGGACTATATACTTGCGGATTGACCGTTTACAATTACGCCCATATCGGTAACCTGCGTACTTATGTGTTTGAGGATATTCTAAAACGCGTTATACGATTCAACGGCTACCAAGTAAAGCATGTGATGAACATCACTGATGTCGGCCACCTAACCGACGACGCGGACCATGGTGAAGATAAGATTGAAAAAGCGGCGCGAAAAAGCGGACGTAGCGCTGAACAAATCGCCGACTTTTACACTAAAGCTTTCAAAAAGGATTTAAAAGAATTAAATATTCAAGAACCGGATGTCTGGTGTCGGGCAAGCGAACACATCCCGGAACAGATTAATTTGGTCAAAACACTGATTGACAAAGGCGTCACTTATCAAACCGAGGACGGCATATATTTTGACACCGGCAAGATTAGTGATTATGGAAAACTCACCAATTTACGCGATCAGCAAATTCAGGCCGGGGCTCGCATTGAAATGGGCCGGAAAAAGAATCCGCATGATTTCGCGTTATGGAAATTTTCTCCGGCAGACAGCCGACGACAAATGGAATGGGAGGCTTTCGGCAGAAAAGGCTTTCCGGGTTGGCATTTGGAGTGTTCTGCCATGAGCATGAAATATTTAGGTGAACAATTTGATATTCATTGCGGCGGCGTGGACCACATGAGTATTCACCACAACAATGAAATCGCTCAGAGCGAAGCCGCCACCGGCATAAAGCCATGGGTCAAATACTGGCTGCATGGAGAGTTTTTACTCGTAGATAAAAATAAAATGGCCAAATCGGCGGATAACTTCATCACACTTGACACTCTCAAAAAAAACGGTTACCAACCGCTCTCTTATAGGTACTTGTTGTTACAAACACATTACCGAAAGCAACTGCATTTTTCATATGAAGCGCTGGACGCGGCTCAATCCGGACTGGAGAGACTGTATCGTCTTACTTCAGAAATCAGACAGGAAAACCCGGAGCATGGCGATAACGATATTGAAAAAAAAATCACTGAAAAAATCAATGATGATTTAAATATTCCGGAAGCACTCGCTTTAGTTTGGGATAATATCAAACAACGTAATATTTCATTTTCCACATTACTGAAATTGGATCGGGTATTGGGACTGAACTTGGACAAAAATTCTGAAACAACAATTGAACCGGAAAAACAAATTCAATCCTTATTAGACCAAAGAGCACAGGCCAGACAAAAGAAGGATTGGCACAAAAGCGACCGCGTCCGCGAGCAAATTGAACGGTTGGGGTATAAGGTGGAAGATACTGACCGAGGACAAAAAATATCAAGAATAAAATAAAAAAGTCAGTAAACAAAAGCTCAATTCTTAATGAACGGTAATTTAACCCAAAACAGGCATTTAGGCGTTCGCGTCATTTGGACGCGCGGACTGTCGCGTATAAATACCGGCAAGGGCCGATTTACCGGATCCGGCAAAACCGCCTTCTCGGTAAAATCAAAACACTTGACGAATTTGGCGCGTTGGTTGCGGTGTCTGCCAGCCGGATTTATGATAGTATATTTTTTCAAATAATGCCCTTGCTCATCGTGGAGCTCGCGATATAAAATCTGTTCGCCGGGCACAAACGCACCGGTCGCGACACACTCGAGTTCAGGCATCATATATGTACCGTGAGCGAGCAGTTTGCCAAAACCGAGCAAACCGCCGCCGCCAAAAAAACTTCGGTTTTGTCATATTTAACCTCCTTTTTATATTGTTTATTATCCGCCAGCAACGAGACAATATAAAAAAATAAACCAAGAGTCAGGTCGGCTTAATCAAATAACATAATAAATATGAAAAAAATACAATTACCAAAGGACTCGGCTGGTCATAATTACGCGGTGGAGTGGTGGTACTTCAACGGCCATTTGCATGATAAGAAAAAAAAGGAATTTGCCTACATGTATTGTCTTTTCAAAGTAGATCCGAAAAAAGCCAATCTACCTTTGTTAAACCAAACCATTTTTAAAAATCATTATTTTTCTCATTTCGTGCTAATTGATGTCGCCCGAAAGAAATCTTATCCGCAAATGAACCATTTTTGTCTACTGTCAAAGGACAGCTTCACTAAAGATAAATTATATATCAATTATATAAACCCTTTTACCTTAACCGATTATGTCAATTGCCACATTAAACAAACATCTTCTGAAAAAATCTTTATTAAAAACGATTTTATTGACCTGCGATTAACGGCAAATAAAAAACCTTTATTAGTCGGTGGCAACGGGTATGTAAAATTGAACCACAAATCCACTTACTATTATTCAATGACGGATTTAAAAACCGGCGGATATTTGAATATCAAAGGAGATAGATTTAAGGTTAGGGGTAAATCATGGATGGACCACCAATGGGCAAACAGCGCCTATTCCAAAGACAGCTGGACATGGTTTTCCATTCAGCTTGATAACAAAACGGAACTGCTCTGCATTCAATATGGTGATAACAAAACCTCTACCCGCTTGGCCAGCATTATCTTCTCAGACGGAAGCAGCAAACATTTTGATAGTTTTGAAATGTATCCCCTCGGCGACACTTGGCAGAGTAAGAAAACAAAGGCCAGATACGATTTATCATGGAAAATAACGCTGAACGAATTAAAATTAGAGCTGATTGTAAGGTCAAAAACCAACAAACAGGAAATGATCTTCGGTAGAATATATTACTGGGAAGGACCAACCGCGGTAAGCGGAAAAATGCTGGACAAAAAGGTTAAAGGCGACGGCTTTTTGGAAATAGTGGGCCAGCCCGGTGATTATACTAATCTTGATTTTTTTAAGGATGTACTGGTACGAAATATAAAGGAAGCGCAAGAAAAAATTCGCAGCTTAGTTAAACAAATAAAAAAAGCGCATAATTAAAATAAAAATAGCAGTGCTTGCGGATTATTTTATTTCCGGTTATTTTGTCTTTAATTACAGTCAACAGGCCAAAACCAGACAAATCAATGCCGCTAATATGAAAATTATAAAAAAATTAACACCAAAGAAGCCGCGAAATTGGAATGCCGACAGAAGACAAAGAAAGTACACAACAACAATGAATATGGTAACGTTTTTCAATATCGCTTTCCTAACCTGAAAATAATTTTTCATGTGTCCTTCTTTTTGCTTTTTTTATTCATCCTTCCGACAAACAAACAATTACCATAAAACTGATTATGGTCAACAAAAAGTAAAAAAAATAGGCAGATTATGTATTATTTGATATAATATTAAACAATGGCTTGTCTAAAGTAAAATAAAGGCTTTAGAATTTTTAGCATAGTATTTTTATGGCAGATCCAATCCAATCAGAACCTCAGTCCAGCGTTTTCGTGCCGGAATCTTTTAAGCCCGCGCGGGATACGCAAGGACAAGAAGCTGAAAAAAAAATTCCCGAAGGTCCGGTAGAACTTGAGGTACAAGAAACAGAACATGAACAACCGGAAACCGTTCCTGACATTTCTTCGTCCATGGAAAAAACCGAATACCAACCAACAAAGCCCGACCGGAAAATTTTTAAAAAAGGCGTAAAATCAAAAAAAATACCACAAATAAGAGATAAATTAACCATTAAGATTGAAAAAATCATGGAAGAAGGAATTGAAGACGCTTTTAACGAGTTGACTCCGATTCAAAAACAAGAATTTAAAATTAAAGGAGAAGAAACAGCGCTTGAAATACGGAGTTTGCTGCAGTCGACGCGAGTAAAAGTAAAGCAGATATTCCTGGCCTTGTTTGAGTGGTTGAAAATACTTCCCGGCATCAACAAATTTTTTTTGGAACAGGAAGCCAAAATTAAAGCCGATAAAATTATCGCCTTAAAAAAGTCTAGATGATATTTATGCAGTTCATTTTTCAATTCTCCACCGTACCGGCTCAACCTCAGTACGGCTTCAGCCCCAACCTACTAGATCAAACGATAATATTCGGCCTTTTTTTAGGAGTCGCTAGCTTATTAATTATTATCGGACTGGTTTTTGTTTTACGCGCGATTTTACGATCAGCCTCCAGGCAGAGCAAAGCATTTCATCGCAGCGTATTGCAAATAACAGTACCGAAAGAACGTAAATCGGAAGGTCAGGGCTCTCAAGAAGACAGACTGGAACAAATTAAGGAAGAAATTGGTCTGACTGAAACGATATTTGCGGCCGTTTCCGGAATAAAACCGCAAGCCGGTATTTTAAGCTGGTTGCGCGGCCGCGGTGATCATATTACGTTTGAAATTATTGTCCATGAAGGATTGATATATTTTTACGTAACCGTGCCGGAGAGAATGCGGCAATTTATTGAACAGCAAATACACGCCCAATATCCTTACGCGCATATTGAACAAATGACCGATTACAATATTTTCTATGAAAACAGTACCATTTTTGGTGCCTATCTATATTCAAAAACACCAAAAGTATTTCCTTTCAAAACCTACAAAAAAATGGACTCCGATCCGATGTCTGCCATATTAAACGTGCTGTCAAAAATTAGAGAAGACAAATCATCGGCCGCCATTCAATATACGCTTAGACCGGCCAAAAAACAATGGCGCGCTCAAGGAAAATCCATAGTACGCGAAGTAAAAAAAGGGAAAAAAATTGAAGAAGCGGTCGGAGGCTCCGGAGTGATCAAAGTCTTAAAATCAATCGGCAAAGGCGTTGGAGAACAAATTCAAACGCCGACGCAACAACCGGCCGAAAAAGCGCTATACCAACCGTCGGCCATGGAAGAAGAAATGCTAAAAGGAATAGAAGAAAAAATTTCCAAAGGCGGCATGGAAGCTAATATCAGACTGTTAAGCGTTTCAGATATGGAAGATAATGCTCGTTTGAATTTGGACAACCTGATTAACGCTTATTCACAGTTCAATCTATATCAGTACGGCAACAGTTTCACCGCGGTAGTACCCCGCAATCAAACCAAGCTGATCAAGAATTTTATCTACCGCTCCTTTAATGAAAAATTCTCCATTGTCTTTAACACGGAAGAAATGTCCGGTTTGTGGCACTTGCCGCTGCATTCCACCGAAGCTCCCAATATTAAATGGCTGATCGGTAGAAAAGCGCCTCCCCCATCCAATTTACCGACAGAGGGCTTGCTGCTCGGCTACGTGGAATATCGCGGCCAAAAAACCGATGTATACATGAAAAAATCCGACCGCCGTCGACACATTTACATTATTGGAAAATCCGGCGGCGGCAAATCTGTCTTCATCTCCAAGATGGCGGTTCAAGATATCGCGAACGGAGAAGGGGTATGCGTGGTAGACCCGCATGGTGATCTAGTTGAATACGTGCTCAGCCACATACCCAAAGAAAGAGCGGACGATGTGGTAATATTTGATCCCTCAGACACGGAAAGACCGCTTGGTTTAAACATGTTGGAAGCCAAAACCGATGATCAAAAAGATTTTGCGGTGCAAGAAATGATATCCATATTTTACAAACTGTTTCCGCCGGAAATGATCGGACCGATGTTTGAACACTATATGCGCAATGTGATGTTAACCTTAATGGCCGACATCAATGATCCGGGTACGGTAATAGATATCCCACGCATGTTTACCGATGATGAATATGTGGCTAAATATCTGGCTAAACTTCGAGATCCGGTGGTAAGAGCCTTTTGGGAAAAGGAAATGGCCAAAACCAGTGATTTTCATAAATCCGAAATGCTGGGATATTTGATATCAAAAGTGGGCAGGTTTGTAGAAAACGAAATGATGAGAAATATTATGGGCCAGCAAAAATCGGGTTTTGATTTCAGAAAAATAATGGATGAGAAAAAAATACTGCTGGTCAATTTGGCCAAAGGAAAAACCGGTGAAGTAAATGCCAAACTGCTTGGCTTAATTGTAGTCGCGAAACTACAGATGGCCGCCCTGGGCCGAGCTGATCTGCCGGAAGAGGAGCGCAACGATTTTTACCTATACATTGATGAATTTCAAAATTTTGTGACTGATTCTATTTCCACCATCTTGTCCGAAGCCAGAAAATACCGTCTCAATCTAATTATCGCTCATCAATACATGGGACAACTAATTGATGATAAGGGACGGGCCGATATTAAAGAGGCGGTACTGGGAAACGCCGGCACCATTTGCTCGGCTCGTATCGGACCGGATGACGCGGAAATACTGGCTAAAGAATTTGCTCCCACTTTCGGCGCCTACGACTTGCTTAACGCCCCTATGTTTTCCTGGTACACAAAATTATTGATAGACGATGCCGCTTCCAGACCATTTTTGATGAGCGTGTATCCCCCGGAAGAAGGCAATCGAGAATTGGGTAACGCAATCAAGGAATTGTCCAGGCTTAAATTTGGACGCGACCGCCAAATAGTAGAAGCGGAAATCATGGAACGCACCAAGTTGGGCGAGGCTCAAATTAAAAGCAGCGAAGAGTCGGTGGAGCCGAGCTTATAAAGAATGAAAAAATATGACCGATAATCCGGCTAAAACGATTATCGGTTTTTTTATCAACAATTTATACCCATCCTTTCCCCTGATTACCTTGCCTAAAGCTTAATTAAGCGTAATAATAAATAGCACTTGCAAATAAAAAAATAAAAAATATGAATCAGATCGGCGATATTATTTCACATAAAAAGGAAGGCAAAGCTAATATTATGGACAATTACGATCCTACGCCGAAAGATAGATTTACTCAGCAGGCAGGTAATTTCATCCAAGAGCTAACATCTGATACCATCACCACACCGCGATACCATGAATCTTTCAATCAAAAAGAGCATATTCAATTTCACCACCAAAACCAAGCTTCATCCTTGAATATAGAGGCGGTAAAAACCAAAATCTATCATATCAAAGATGAACTGGACAGCCTGCTTAGAATTTTACAGCACAAACAAACCGATGTAGTCAACCAATCAGACAACTCATCAGCAGAACAAGTTTGGGACAGCGAAGAAAGAATAATAGAGGGTGTTTTCAACGGAGAAACCATGATTGGTCCGGATGGCAAAGAATATGCCGTACCACCAAACTATGCCAGCAAATCCAAATTGGTGGAGGGTGATATGATGAAGTTGACTATAACCAAAAAAGGTACGTTCATCTACAAGCAAACATGCCCCACCGAGCGCAGTCGAATAATCGGTGAGTTGTTTAACGGAACGGACAGCGATGAATATTCTGTACTGGCAAACGGCAAAAACTATAAAGTTCTCAGTGCCTCTGTAACCTTCCACAAAGGAAAAAACGGAGATGAGGCGGTAGTATTGATACCTAAAGACTCGGATAGTGAATGGGCGGCGATAGAAAATATAATAAATAAGTAAGTTATCGCGGTAAAACAATTTTGTTATTGATTTTATGAAAACACCCGCTTTAAAGCGGGTGTTTTCGTTCTTCAATAATTGTCTTTTTACTAACTCAGATGATCTGACATCAGCTTGGTCATTTCAAACATCGTTACTTCGTCTTTGCCGCCAAATATTGGTTTCAACTTTTCGTCTGCAAAAATATTCCTTTTGTTTTCCGGATTCTGCAAGTCATACTTTTTAATGTATTCCCACATCTTTTTTACGACCTGGGACCGCGGCATTGGACCTTTACCTACTACAGCTTCTAATTCGGCAGACAGCTTCATCGGCTTCATTAGAGCTGGATTGGCTTTCCTCGGCATAGTTGATTACTTTAAGAATTACTTTATCCACAGTATACCACAAAGAGTGGCTAAAGGCAATAGTAATGCGAAAAAATTTATCATTTACTGATTAAAGCAAATATAATATAATATAATAATCTGTAAGATATCCTAGCGTTGTTTACACTTTTGAATTAAACTGCACAGCAGTTTT
>CAYSPW010000009.1:0-35272 GCA_964433095.1 uncultured Gammaproteobacteria bacterium
AATTCTCCACTATATATGCTGCACAATAATGGACAGGTGATCTTCCACTCTGGGCACGGTGCGCGTCCAAGCCGGTGAAAAATCAATATCAACCGAATGCACATGTTCCAATGAAAGCAAATATTTTCTCACTTCTTCCTTGGTTTTACCGTAAAAAATATCTTTGGCCAGCTGCTGACCTTCCGGATTAATACCGGCAATACCGGTATATATGACATTTACTATCGCCCTTTTATCATTGTTTTCCTGTAAAGTCACGGTGGGCATCTCGCCTGAAGGTTCAATATTCTCTGATTGGTCTATCGCCCTTTTCATCAGCATGTCTTCGGCCCAAGCAAGCAGCTCATCCTGAGAATACGCAACGATGACGGCTTTGACGTTCAGGTTCATGGTAAATTCGTTTACTTCCTCTCCCACCTGCCGGCTGGAGCTGGGCATACCGATTTCTTCAATGCTAATTAAATAATGCTGATCAGGATATAAGCTTAAAGCTTTGGCTCGTGCTTCTTGTTCGGCGCTGTCCAGTAATATTTTCTCGGCTTTGCGTATATCGTCTTCCGATAAAATACCGCTGGTAACCACTCCTCCGGTCATGGGACTGTCGCTGGTGGCATAAATTATTTCTTGACTGGATCGGCTTAATCCGGGAATGGTAAACCTCTCCACCGGACCAATATTTCCCTGCTCACCCAATTCATCGGCCAATACCAGCGCTTCCACAGTACCGCCCGCCGGAATTACCGCTCTGTCTTGCAGACGGAATAGAATACCCTCCGGAGCCAACAGTCTGGTGGTCGCTATCAATACCTGATCGCCGCTCCCTTCATTGTGTAAGGTGACACTACCGCCGGCATGTCCTGGTTCATGTTTCTCTCCGCTCGGATTGAAACTGCGGCTTAAGTTGATTATGGTGGTGGTAACAGCGCCATCTATGCTGTTTGGAGCGACACTTTCACCGATTTCCAAAGTACGGTTAATCTCAATCGGTGATGATTTGCTGGTAATGGTAATGGTAGCCCGCTTGGAAGACATAAATACGATAACAACCAGCAACACCACGGTCATCAGTAAAAAAGACAATGCCACTATTTTATAAAAGCGCGCCGGGTGGCCGGATGGTATTTTGGTTTCTTTTCTTCTGGGTGTCATAATCAATTATTGGTTTTTTTAATTATTCTATTACTCTAAATACTTCGGATACCGAGGTTATGCCCCCAGCCGCCTTTCTGACGCCATCCTGCACCATGGTAACCATACCGTTTTCCACTGCCGCCTGTTCTATTTCGCTTTCCGAAACCTTGGCTGAAAGCACCATTTCCTCTATTTGCTTGAGCATTATAAAAATTTCGTAAATACCGATCCTGCCTTTGTATCCAATACCGTTGCAATCTTCACACCCTTTGCCCTCGTAAAAAACAAGATCATTTCGCAGTTCGCCTTTGGCATGCTCGGGCATGGAGGCGATTATCCGCTCCACCCTTTTTTTATTCCGGTCGTTCAACTCAGTCGGCTGCTTGCATGATTGACACAGCTTTCTTACCAGCCTTTGGCCGATCACGCAGTTCAAGGCCGGAGCCAGTAAAAAAGGCTTGACGCCCATGGACAAAAATCTGGGAATGGCGCCGGCGGCGTTATTGGTATGAATGGTTGACAACATCAAATGTCCGGTAAGAGAAGCTTGAATGGCGATATCGGCCGTTTCCAAATCGCGTATTTCCCCGACCATGGCAATATCCGGATCCTGGCGCAACATTGACTTCAGACCGCTCGCGAACGTGTATTCTTTGCTCCTGTCAATCTGGCTTTGGTTAACTCCTTCCATCTTGTATTCCACCGGATCTTCCAAAGTAATAATCTTCACGCCCGGCTGGTTCAGGAGCTGCATGATAGCATACAAAGTGGTAGTTTTACCTGATCCGGTCGGTCCGGTGGCAATGATCATGCCGTTTGGCCGTTTGATTTCAGCCATCAATTTGTCATAGGATTGTCCGATTAATCCTAAATTATCCAAAGTCAATCCTTTTCTTTCCTGGTGCAGCAAGCGCATAACCACGCTTTCGCCATAAATGGTCGGTATGGTGGAAACGCGCACGTCCACGTCTCCTGATTTGAGCTTGATGGTAAAACGACCATCCTGGGGCTTGTCCGTTATGTTTATCTTCAAGGAAGATACCAGCTTAATGCGCGAAACTAATTTTTTGTACGAATCTTTGGGCAACTCGGCCGCGTCGTGCAAAATACCGTCCAATCTTAACCTGACGATTATCCCTTCTTCTTCCGCTTCAATATGCAAGTCGGATGCGTCCAGCTTCAAAGCCGCGCCCAACAAAAAAACCAAAATGTCGGTGGCGGTTTTTTTATTCAAAAGCTGCTGCAGCCCGGAAAAATTATTGACATCCGCTTTTACTTTTTCCAATTCTTCTTCCTTTATTTCAATGTCTTTTGTCAACGGCTTTACGGTGGGTAAATTCTCATAAAGCTTCAGTACTCGTCGCAAACTATCCTCTGAAATGGCGTAAACAATGCCGTGAGCATGATTTCTTTCTTCCATAGCATGCAACAATTCAACCACTTCCGGTCGATCGGGATTAACCGCCCCCAGCCTTACCTCTTCCGGTGTAATGTAAAAACAGACCGCTTTTTTTTCTGTGGCTTCTTCTGCCGGCAGTTGGCGCAGAGCCTCTTGGCTGATGGGAAAATTTTCCAAATCTATATGCGGAAAACCTTTGCGCGCGGCCTTTCTCATTGCTTCCACCTCTTTTTCTTTTTCTGTTACCTGAGCCATTTTTTTCTCCAACTTTTCTTCAGCTTCTTTGGAGGCGATTGCGGACTTGGATTTACCCAAACCGGTCGAGCTGCCATTTCTCAATTCGTCAATGGAAGGAAAATCACTCATAATTATTTCTTAAACACGGCGACAATACCGCTTAATATTCCGCTTTTATGCATTTTCATGAATAGATAAGTCCACACCGAAGTGGTATATACGGTGAAAAAAGAACCGAGCAAGACGATAAACGCGGTAAAAAGCAGCAAACCGACAAACATTCCGACTATATATAGAGCGGCATTGGCGGTCAGAACCGATACAAACCACAAAAGAACTGTCGGTAAAAACAATACAAAAAAACCAATAATAACCGCAATGGCCGCCAATACATTCAAAAGCAGCACAACCAATCCCACTTCCATGGAAACCAACCAATGTTCCAAAAACAATTTCCAAGCTGATTTAATGGACTTGGATAAACCATACTCCTCCACCACCACGTATCCGGCCGCGTAAATTGACCAAAAAGACAGCACAAACCCGACCAAAGCCGCCAACAAAAAGATGATGATGAAAAACAGAATATCTATACCCGCCCCGGTGTACAAAACGCTCAAAGTACTCCAGCCTACCAATACGGCAAATATTATAATAATCGCCTTCTTAAATAAATTTATGAAAAACAAGCGCCAAAAATGATTTAAGCCCACTTGCCAGGATTCACCGATATCAGGCAATTTTTTTCGCTTGGATTTGCTAAATTGAGCTGCTGAGTGGATTATCGCTCCTTGAGAAACCACTGCCAGAAAAGTGAAAAAAATAAGCATGCCCAAGATTATCAAGCCCAGACAGATGAGCCATAACACCTGCTCTCCATTCATGGGCATGTTTTTTATAGTATGGATAAAAAACTTGGGCAGTCCAAGCCAGGTGGGATAAATGCCGAAACTTGACCCGGCTTTGCCGGTTTTTATTAATATATCCAATATACCCATCTGTCCCAAAAAAGTGGCGAACAACCCGAACACCCATAAAAATTTATGCTCCCAGGCCAAATGCCAGCCTTGTTTCAAAGCGCGGGAGTAAAGAGCTTTTTTCATATATTGAAAAATAAGAATAAAATTTAAGCTATTTTCAGCTATTATACCACAGTATATTAAACTAAGCCATTTTAGCCAAAAAAATATCCGAGCAAATGCCCGGATACTGCTTATTAATTTTTTTCTATTCCCAACTCGTTCATGGAAAATTTTTCTTGCGGCTCAATCTGTTCTTAGGCCGCTTTTTGTCCCATGGTTTCCATGAATTCATCCTGCTCAACCGTTTCTTTTTCCAATAGCACTTTTACTAAGTCATCCATTTGCCTCCGATGCTCGCTGATCATGTCGGCGGCCCGCTTCTGCGCTTTAGCCAGTATTCTGTCTATTTCTCCATCAATCAGCTCGGCCGTCTTTTCCGAGTAGTTCTTTTTATCATGAATTTCTTGAGCCAAAAAGATTAAATCCTCTTTTTCACCGTACTGTCTCGGCCCCAATTTTTCGCTCATGCCGTAGCGCATAACCATGTCGGTGGCCAAGGCGGTTGCTTTTTTCAAATCGCTTGAAGGACCGGTGGAAAGTTCATCATCGCCGTAAACCACGCGCTCAGCCACGTATCCGCCCATAATCATGGACAGCTCGTCTTCAAATTTGGACAAAGTGCGGTAGCGCACATCGCTCTCGGGCATGGACAAGGTATAGCCACCGGCCACGCCGCGGCCGATAATGGAAACCTTTCTGACCGGATCGCAATGCTTAGAAAAATGGCATACTACCGCGTGCCCGGCTTCGTGATAGGCGGTCATTTCTCTTTCTTTGTCGCTCATCACCCTGGTTTTTTTCTGCGGGCCAAGCAGCACTTTGTCAATGCTTTCCAATATCTCATCTTCTGTTATTTTCTTCTTGCCTCGTCTGACCGTTAAAATAGCGGCTTCATTGAGTAAATTAGCCAAATCGGCGCCGGAAAACCCGGGGGTTCTCTCGGCCAAGCGTCGCGTGGAAACTTGATCGGAAATCGGCTTTCCTTTGGCATGAACTTTTAATATCGCTTCTCTATCTTTAATATCGGGCAAATCTATCACTACCCGGCGATCAAACCTTCCCGGACGCAACAAGGCTTTGTCCAGTACATCGGGACGATTGGTGGCGGCGATCACGATTACGCCGGAATTAGGATCAAAACCATCCATCTCCACTAAAATTTGGTTTAAAGTCTGCTCTCTTTCATCATGCGATCCACCCAACCCGGCGCCTCGCTTTCTGCCTACGGCGTCTATCTCATCAATAAAAATAATAGCCGGAGCCGCTTTTTTGGCTTTGTTGAACAAATCCCTCACCCGACTCGCGCCCACACCGACAAACATTTCCACAAATTCAGATCCGGAAATATGGAAAAATGGCACGTCAGCTTGCCCCGCAACCGCTTTGGCGAGCAAAGTCTTCCCCGTACCCGGCGCTCCCATCAGCAATACTCCCTTGGGAATCTTGGCTCCCATATCGGCGAATTTTTTCGGATGTTTTAAAAATTCAACCACTTCATGCAACTCTTCCTTGGCTTCGGCTGCCCCGGCCACGTCTTTGAAAGTTTTTTTATTCTTATCATCCTTTTTACTTTCCTTCGCGCCGGTCTTACCAAATCCCATTGCCGTGTTGTTTACTCCCTTTACCTGCCGGCTCATGAAATAAATCAAACCAATGATAAGTAAAAATGGCAATAGATAAGGAGCAAGTGCCGCCACCCAGTAGCCGAAACCGCGATCATCCACCACTTTAATGTCAATTTGCTGCAGCTTGTCCGGCTCCACGCCGTAATTATCCATCATCTCGGAAAAAGACTGACCAATTTCTTTTTTTACATTCTGCACCTCGCCGCTCTCTTCCAAAACCACTTCCAAGGTATCCCCTTTTACTTTAATTTCCCGCACATGCCCGTCTTTTATCTCACTTACCAACTGGTTCACTCCCACCTGCTGCGGTTCTTCACCGCCGAAATCCGCAAAACTGAGCAATGAGGCAATAATAAACAAAGATAAAAATATGATGGCGAAATTTTTAAATAGATTTTTCATAATTTATTTGTTAAGCTAAATTTAGCTTTTTTCTTTTTCAAAGTTTTTTTAATATATCTAAAACAACAAGCTTTGTCAATTAAATTAACCACGATTAAAATTTGATTTTTAGATATTTTTATCAGTAAAAAACCGCTTTGAACAGCGGTTTTTTGTCTAATCTTTATTGCGGAAAAAGCCTTTTCTTCTATCACGGTCATTACGCTGTCCGCGATTTCGGTAATCGCTTTTGCGAGGCAAAGGCCGCGGCGAACGATCTTGGTGACCTTCCGGCTTAGGCAGCAGCTCTTTCATGGTTAAATTGACGCGACCCAAATTATCAATTTCTTTTACTTTGACTTTTACCTTGTCTCCCAAATTAAGCACGTCTCCCGGTTTGTTGGTCCTTTCCCATGCAATTTCCGACACATGCACCATGCCGTCTTTGTTGGGCAAAATCTGTACGAAAACGCCAAAATCTTCCAACCTGACCACTTCACCTTCATAAATCTCCCCCACTTCAACTTCTTTAGTCAATTCAATAATCATTTTCTCGGCCGCCCGCATGGCTTCTTGGTCATTGGTGGTGATAAGCACCCTGCCGTCTTGCTCAATATCAATATCAGCTCCCGTGTCTTCGGTAATTTTCTTTATAGTCTTTCCGCCCGGTCCGATTATATCGCCAATCTTTTCCGGATCTATTTTTATAGTTTCTATTCTGGGCGCGTATTGGGATAACTCTTCTCGGGGGGCGGCGATCACTTTTGACATTTTATCCAAAATCTCTTTTAGGGCCTTTTGCGCCTGATGTAAAGTTTCTTCCACTATCTGCCAGCTCAGACCTTTGGTTTTTGTATCCATTTGCATAGCGGTAATGCCGTCGGCGGTACCGGTAATTTTAAAATCCATGCCGCCTTCGCCATCCTCCACGTCCTGTAAATCGGTTAAAATTTTGTAATTACCATCTTTGTCCGAAGCCAAGCCCATGGCAATGCCAGCTATCGGCTTTTTTATCGGAACACCGGCAGCCATTAGGGACAGGGTTGATCCGCAGGTGGAGGCCATGGAACTGGATCCGTTGGCTCCGAGTACTTCAGAGACCACCCGCATGGCGTAAGGAAAATCATCTTCGCTCGGCAATACCGGCTCCAAGGCTTTTTCGGCCAAGGCTCCGTGTCCGATCGCGCGCCGCCCCGGACCTCTCATGAATCCGGTCTCGCCGTAAGTATACGGCGCGTCGTTGTAATGGTGCATGTAGCGCTTGGTTCCATCTTCTTCCATGGTATCCAGTATCTGCACATCACCGGGAGCGCCCAAAGTCACCACGGATAAAACTTGAGTATCGCCGCGCATAAACATGGCCGAACCGTGCACACGCGGCAGCAAACCCACTTCAATCTCCAGGTTTCTGATTTCATCCAGCTGACGTCCGTCCAATCGCTGTTCTTTTTGCAAAATTCTCTTGGAAATCTCAGCGGCTACGTACTTTTTAATATTATCCAAACCTGCTTTTTGCGCTTCTTGGTCAATTCCCGACTGATCCAACATCTGCTTGACCGCTTGTTTAATTTCATCCACCATTTTAACTCTTTCCGTTCGTGAAACGCGCACTTTGTCAAAAATCATCGAATCAGCCTTGGTGGCAACGAATTCCTTCGTCAGCTGGCGCACTTTTTCTTCCAGCGAATCTTCCACCTGTTGCAGGTCGTTCGCGTATGCCGGCACCTGATCTTTGGGCAGACCAATTTCGGACTGAATTTGTTTAATCAGCTCTATCACGGGCTTTAATTGTTCGGAACCCCATTTCATGGCTTGATATACCAATTCCTCGGGCAGCTCATCGGAGCCGGCCTCAACCATAACCAGCTTGTCGGACGTGCCGGCTACCACCAGGTTAAGATCGCTATCTTGTTCAAGGTCGCTAGCGGTGACATTTAAAATGAAATTGCCTGATTTGTCTCTTCCCACCCTGGCTCCGGCTATCGGACCATCCCACGGTATGGAAGAAATGGACAAAACTATACTCGCCGCCACCAAGGCGGTAATGGCAGCGTCATTGTCTCCGTCAACCGACAGGGCGGTTAACACCACCTGGATGTCATTACGCATCCGGTCGTCAAACAAAGGTCTGATTGATCTGTCCACCATGCGCGCGGATAAAATGGCTTCATCGCTCGGTCTACCTTCGCGCTTGATGAAGCGCGATCCTTTTATTTTTCCGGCCGCGTAAAGTTTTTCCTCAAATTCCACAAAAAGCGGAAGAAAATCAATTCCTTCGCGCTCTTCCTTGCTTCTCACCGCGGTGGCTAAAATAGTGGTATCGCCATAACGCACCGTGCATGACGCGCTCGCGAGCAATGCCAACTTTCCCACTTCTACGCTAAGCTGTCGCCCACCCCACTCGATGGACCATGTTTTCATATTCAACATAAAATATATTTTGAAGCTGATCCAGATGAGATAGATCCTTTATTCGGACCTAGATACCTCCGGACCAACCCGCGTTAATTAATAGTAAATTATTTACTTTTTCTTTTCCTGGCCTTGGAATCCATAATAAGGAAATTACCCAAATCTTCATCAAGATCAAAAAAATTGTCCGCCGTTTCCACCAAAGAACGCGATGACGTCTTGCCGAAAGCCACCACTTCCACCTGTTTGCCCGAACTTTTCTGCAGATAATCAACCAAAGGAATATAATCGCCATCTCCCGATACCAGTACGATCGCGTCCAAACTGGGAGATAGCCGAATCGCGTCCACAGTCAGTCCAACATCCCAATCGGCCTTTTTGCTGCCCGAAAAAAACACTTGCAAATCTTTTTCTCTGGTTTCAATGCCCAGGTTGTACAAAGCTTCAAAAAACGGCTGCTCTTCTTGAGATTCGGTTCTCACCACATAAGCGATAGCTCGTATTAATTTTCTGTTGCCCAAAGCCTGTTTAACTATATTGCCGAAATTAACTTTTTTTCCGTACAGATTTTTGGCCGAGTAATATAAATTCTGTACATCAATAAACACCCCTACACGTTGATCGGGGTGCTTGAGCGGATTGGTTGTGTTAATTTGCTTTTTCATCTTCTTTTTTCTTTATCCTGCTTTTCCGGTTCAAGTTGTTCTTTTTTTAAAAATACTTTAGCCTGTTTCAGTTTAAGTTTTTTCACCAAATCTTCGTAAGAAGCGGCGTTTTCTTTTTTCAAATTTCGCAGCAACCTGCGTCTTTCCCCCACTTTCCTGAGCAGACCTCTTCTTGAAGAATGGTCTTTGTGATGATCTTTCAGATGATCGGACAAATCTTCAATCTCGGCACTCAAGATGGCTATCTGCACTTCGGTGGAACCGGTATCACCTTCATGGGTTTGATATTTTTTAATTATCTTCTGTTTTTGTTCTTTGGTTAACATATCATGCCTTTTTACTACACGGCCGACGATCTAGCATGAGGACCGCGGTCCGAATAATTAAGAATATATAATCGTTATTGAAAAACAATCTCAGTATATTGCATTATTCAAGCTTTGTCAAGTATTTGGTGGATAATGTCATGACATATAGGTATATATTCGGTCAATAACATTTCTCACTTAACAAAGCCAAAAAGAATATCATTCCTAAGCCCGGAACGGTATCATATCACCATACTCACGACGGACGCGGCCGCTATGCTGATTAACAAATTATCCAACCTTTTAAACAAAAATTTCTCACCGGCACCGGTAAAATTCCCACAACTTGCGCGCGAAGGATCTCAGAGCAGACCGGATGGTGGGGATACATTGGCCACAGCCCGGCGTTGCGTGAAAGAAGAGGCGCTTCAGTTCGGTTTTTCTCCGCTCCATGACATTCTCCTTTTAATTATGTTGAAGAAAAAGTTTTTAAAAAAACCGGATTAATTTTATCATTTTTCCGGTACCTATTCATTCAATTCAAACTCAGCCGGTTTTGCTTTTTCCGAGCACCCGGCGCATTCTTAGCGATACCGCACAAGTCAAAGCGGCGGCCAAGGCATCGGCCGCATCGTCCTGGCACGGCTTTTTTTCCATATTAAGCTGTATGGCTACCATCCTTTGGATCTGCTTTTTCTCAGCCCGTCCGTAGCCGGTCAAAGCCTGCTTGATTTGCAACGGGGTAAATTCCTCCACAGGCAAGCCGGCCTGGCGCAAAGTGAGCAGAATCACTCCTCTGGCTTGGCCCACCTGGATGGCGGTTTTGGCGTTTTTGTAAAAAAACAAATCCTCCACCGAAGCCAAGTCGGGTCGATATTTTTTGACTATCCGCCCCAAGGTGTCATGAATGTATTCCAGACGATACAAAAAAGATCTGCCGGCGTCGGTTTCAATGCAGCCGTAGCTTTGCGCGCGCCACTCGCCGCCACCGCCTTTAATTATTCCGAAACCAACTCGGCCAAAGCCGGGATCAATGCCCAATATTTTTATTTTATCTTTTTTCATGCGAATATCTTACTTTTCATTGGTATACACGTCTTTCACGTCGTCAAGCTCTTCCAAGGCCTCGCGCAGCCGTTCCATTTTCTCGGCGGTCTGCTCGTCGGTTTCCACCTCTTCTTTGGCCATCCACTGTAGGCCGGAATCATCCGGTTCTATACCCAGCTGTTGCAACGCCTCCATCATTTGCTGAAAATTTTCTTTTGCGCAAACCAACTTCACCCCGTCCTCACTTTCATTGATATCGGATACTCCGGCGTCCATTAAAGCCAGCTGCGCAGATTCCCAATCCTCAACGCGCTCTTTTTTATTTTTTACCAAACGCGCCGCTCCCATTTGTTCAAATTGCCACAGGACCGATCCGGGCCCGGCCAAAGATCCGTCGTTTTTGGAAAAAATATGCTTGATCTCGGATACGGCGCGGTTGCTATTGTCCGTAACCGCCTCCACTACCACGGCCACGCCGCCCGGCCCGAAACCCTCATAAACCACCTCTTGTAACCGATCTTGATCCTTCATTTCCCCGGTGCCTTTTTTAATAGCCCGTTCAATGTTGTCCTTGGGTACGTTGGCCGCCTTGGCTTTGTCAATCGCCAAACGTAGAGAAAAATTCATTTCCGGATCCCTTCCACCTTGCTGGACGGCCACGGTTATGGCCCGAGTCAACTTGGTAAAAATATTGCTTCTGGCTTTGTCCGCTTTGCCTTTTTTATGTTGAATTTTTTGCCATTTGGAATGTCCGCTCATATTTTTTTATTCTTTGTAGTTTATTTTGTCAGGACAAAATTTAAAAATTTTTAAATTATTGATACAATTAATTTAGCAACAAAACAAAAATATTACAAATTAAATTTTACTATAGCCTTTTCACTTTTTAAACTGTATAATATTTGTAAGTATTAATTCTAATTCTCAACATATGAATAAAAAATTCAACGACGAGCAAGCCAAACAAGTGGGTGAAAAACTGGGTATAGACTGGAATAAATTTAATGTTGAACAATTCAGAAGAGGCATGGAAGTAGAACTGGAGCATGGTTTGGTGGATTCAAATACCAATGTCAGTGATGATGATCCTCTAATAACCGGAAAAATAGCTTTGGCTCATCTGAATGAATTTCCCGACTACTATGACCGCCTGGAAAAAATGGAAGATGAAGCCGAACGGTATTGGGAAGGTAAACAGCATTAAAAACCCTTTGTCTTTAAAAAACAAAGGGTCATGAGCGCGCCATGGTAAACTTGATGGTAATGTTAAAATGCAAGCGCAGATCGGCGAGCGGATGTTCCAGCACGAAGCCAATCTCGGCCGACTGAATTTTTCCACCGGCCGCGAAACCGTTATAAAAAATTTTTCCGAGTCGCCAACCGACCGCGTAATCGGCGCACCATTCGGCTATAGCTTGTGTCACCGACTGCCGAGTTCCGGAGCCGGTAATTATCTTGATTACAAGCGTTTGGATTCTTGTCTGCCAGACTCCCATCCGCCACCTCCTTTCAGAAACAAAGTTGCCGAGTCAACAAACAGTCCGACAAAAAAGAACACCAGCCCTCCGAAAAATAACGATACAAATATAATGCGGCAGCCGCTCTCGGTGTAAATTGCCTGCGGATAGCCGCTCAACGCGTACCAGCCGGCCATGACCGAAGCGGACAGGATGCTGAAAAAAGACAAATTTGTAACGTGTTCTCCCATCTTCTTCTCCTTTTGTTGATAATAGCGAGAACAAAAAAGCATCTTGAAAAGATATCATCATTTAAACTGATTGTCAACCGTTAGTATTTAATTCAGATAATCATTTAAATTATGCCGCTATTATGCCCGGATTACCAAAAACCTTCATTGAAGGTAAAAAAACGGTGGACGTAAATCCGGATGACAAATACGATGAAATTGCTTTGCGGATTATTAATTGCCAAACATATCCGCTTAAAATAATCGGCATTTACAAAGAATCAAGGCGGGGCGCTCTCAACGGAGAAACCGTCCACCATGTCGGCTACCGAGCGAGAGACGAACAAATCAGCCAATTGAGAAAAGACATGAGAAGCGGCAAATTAAAAAAACCCACGGATTATGTGCGCGATATTGACCTGAAAGATCAAATCGGCATCAAATGAATAAAATAAAAAGGCGCTTGCTGGAGAGCAAACGCCGACAGCCGGTAAGCGCGGCTGCTCTTAGTGAAGCTGATCAAACTTCCTCACGGCCCTTAGCAATTTGGCCGTGGGAAACACGACCAGCAAATCAGGCCTCTTGGGAGGGTGACCGAAATTGACCAACCCTCGCTCTTCCAGCCGATCCCATGCCTCCATCACCTGACAAAAGCCCAGGCTGTCATACACCAAACTCCTCAACGGCACGTTCTTCGGCCGCGGAAGCGGTATGTATTCGGGACGCGCGAACAACTTGATCGCTCCGAGTGTCAAGTAGCACAGCAGACCATAGGCCAGCCGTCGGCGCCTAAAGCGCCTTTGCTCGCGCATTATGGCGAGCCACCACTCGCTGTAGTGACGTTGATCATCATACATCCGGATCGTCAAGTACGTTGCCCGCACCCCGACCCAGTCACCGAATTTCTGACTGAGTGAAATTAGGCGGGCGGCGGCTTCCTCTTCGGCCTCATCCTTCAAGGTGCAAGGCAGTACGTAGCGCTGCATCACCACCTCTTTGGGCCGGTAAGGCATCCACCGCTCCATCATGTAAAAAATGGTCTTATCGTTGTCCATCTTGCCTCCTGAAAATCAGATCGGCCAGCATGCGGCACATGAACACCAATGGAAACAGCAGGATGGCGAATATTACCAGTGCCGCCAGCTTGGAACCGACCTCCTGCCCCACCAGATAGGCCAACAGGGCGCATATGGTTCCGGCGGCCAGAGCCGCGGTCAACGCGCGTGGTGAGTTTATCACCTTTTTCAGTTTTTTCACCTTACCTCCTTCTTTTATGAGTTACGGGTTTATACGAAAATGAACATTATTTTTTAGCATATACTATTTCTTTTGTCAAGACAACCGCTTAACCCGGTCAAAAAATATAGCCACTATGCCTTGTTTCGTGGTATAATATTTAGCATTATGGTTAAACCAAAATATTCGGATATTAAGATCACGCTTGATAGCTGTATCATATTGTTTTTACTGTTATTCGTGTACTTTTTCGCGCCTGCGGGCGCCGATCTGTCCGAAGCCATGTTTCCGTTGGCCGCGGCCCTGGCTTTGTTTTATTCGCTGCTCGGCATTGTGTTGGTCTATCTAACAATCAAGCGCGAAGTATCGGGCAGATTGAAAATTTTCCTGCTTATGGCCGGGATCGGCGCGGCATCTTTTTTACCTCTGGTGCTACTGCATAATATTTTTTATGCGCTCGGTTTTATGGCCGAACGATCCAGCCTACTTCTTTTCTTGACCGAAGGCTTACATATTAGTACTTTTTTACTGGCCGTTTTCGCTGCTCCATTGTCTTTTTTGCTCGGTGCGGGAGCGTCAAAATTAATATTTTTTAAAAATGAGGGCGAAAAAACTTGATTTTTCGCTAATTTTGTGGTAAAATATATTCAATATATTCGGTTTTAAGCTCTTTTAACAAAGGAGGTCGCAAATCATGGCGAGGAATGTTCTGGATCAATACATCACGCTCGCGGTGATAAACAAACACGGATGGCTCTATGCGCTCAAAAAAGCCTATACCGAAGCGGATGCCCTCACCCGGGCGGTGATAAAAACCAGGAAAAAGCTGAATCTGGCGCCGGTAGTGTGCGCGAAAGGCTGCTCCGCGTGCTGTTTGAACGCCTCGGTACCAATTCTAAAGCCGGAGGTACTGGCCATTACCTGGTTCGTGTGCGAATGCGTGGATTACGGCACTCAGCGACTTTTGATGAGAAACATCATCGGCATGGCGAGAAATCCGGCCTGTCCGTTTTTGCTGGATCAATGCTGTTCAATCTACCCACTGCGTCCGCTCGCTTGTCGGCATTTCATTGTAACCGGCAAAAAATGCTCGCCACGCGAAGACGTGCTTAAACAACGACCCGAAGACATCCTTCCCCTGCCCCCGAACAGAACCGACCGCATTTCACGGTACATGCTGCAAGCGGCGGGAGAATACAGCCCCCGACAGGTGGAGGAGCTGGTTAAAGGCAGAAAACCACCTGAATTGGCGGTATTGATGCATCAAGTGGATTGGCGACGGCTATGCGCGTTGATCTTGCAATCCAGATGATCATTTTAGGAAGAGAATTAATCCGCGGATAATTTCTCTTCTTTTTTAAAAAATTTTTTTACTCTAAAAAATGAAAAAAATTACAGACAGACATCCAAAATTAAAAATATTGCTCGCGCTGCTGTTTTTAACCATCGCCGGATCGGTATTGGTATTCGCCATACCGGCGGTGATTCGCGGCCAAAAAGTGGATGTGTCAATTATGGTGCGCATGCCCCATCCCTACTCGGACAAAGTGGAGCTATATCATAATTTTGACGGACAAACCAAAGTGGTGGAGATGGAAAAGAAGAATAATTATGTTTTTGAATATGAAGGTTTTGAAAACGAAGGCAACCATCAATTCAATATCTTGGCGACCACGAATAAAGACCATGAGCGCTATGAATGGATTGGGTCGGAAAAAGGCATCTACGCCAACTCTGTCACCATGAACGACAACAGGCTGGGTGAATCCTTTTTGTCCAACACCAATGATTTCAACGGCGTCGGCTTTAATTTGAACCTGGTTGATTCCACGGTTTCGCATGTTGCTGGCGAAAGCCTCAAAATAGATGAAAGGGTGCCGGCGGAAATGGCCATTACTCGCCATTACGTAAAGCATCAACTGCCTCCGGAAGGATTTAGCCACGCCATACCTTGGATGCAGGCTTTGTACACCGGAGAAAACAACGATACCGCCAAAATTGAAGTGGACTATCTTAAACTGTATGCCGTTGATGAACGCGGAGAAGACGTCCTACTGGTTGATGAGTATTTTTATCCGGTTTCCTCCACCATGGTTTTTGACAAAGGCCGTCTGTTCAAAAGATACCCGTACTTTTTTGATGAAAAAAAATACAATTTTCCCATGCGCGTAAATACCGGCAGCAAGGGAGTGATCACTTTCTATCCGCATGAATACAAACAGTGGGTCTACCATTGGTGGGGCTCAAAAAGAAAACCGATCAATGACAGCACGAAATATTTGCGCCTTGAAGCAATGGTAAAAATTACCGGCAAAGCGGTGGTGCAGGCCGGAATAGACTTTTGGCGCGGAGAAAATTACGCTTATGACGGCCTGAACGCCAACAATATCGAAGCCGGAGCGAGCGACTTGTACTTTCCGTCCGACCAATGGCAAATTATTAGTTTCACCACTAAAGCGGAAGGCGGAACGAAGATTGACGACTGATTATTTAAAAGTACGGATCCACAACCGGATCTGTACTTTTTTTGAAAAAAAGGGATAAAATATTCTATGATCTTTGTCGGTTAAATTATGACAAAACGCAAAAAAATAATATACATAATTGTAATCTTTTTTTTACTCTTCATTAACGGAACGGCTCTTGATGACATCGCGACCGGCAGTAAACCCGCTTACAAGCTTGAATACTTAGCCCCGGTGATGAGTGCCGCTGTATTCGTCTTAATGGCGATTGATAGCTTGAAAACGAAAAAAATAAAAACGCTTAAAGGCGCTTTTTTATTAAACATAATTAAAAGAAACAAATGGACAGAAAAAAACCGTCCAAAAAGACAGGCTGTGAATTCTGTAAAATAACCGAAATAAAAGAAGGAATAATTTACCAAAACAAAGATTTTTACGTCAAAGTCGGTTTTGCCATCATTGCCCCCGGACATGTGATGATTATTCCCAAAAATCATTACGCCTGCCTGGCCGAGGCGCCGCTCGCGCTTATTAAAAAATATGATCAATTAAAAAAAAAGCTGAAGAAGGAAATAAAGAAAAAATTCGCCGATCCGATCATTATTGAATACGGAGTTTGGGGACAAAGCATAGAGCACGCGCATATTCATTTCATCCCGAAAAAAAATCGGAATTATAAAATAAGAAACATATTTAAGGAAATAAAGTTATGCAATCCGGGCGAAAAAGTAAATTTTCGCAAAATAAAAAACTACCAACAACTGAAGTTCATTTATAAAAAAGAAGGCGGATACGTGATGGTGGAGTCAAAAGAAAAAATTCGCGTTTATTCCACCAAAAATCTCAAAAGCAAAAGAAACTCCTGCCTTGACTACCGGGTATTGTTCACCAACAAAGGCTTAACCGGAGTGAAAAACTGGCGCCGAATGACCAAAAAGGAAAAACAGGCTGATCAGCTCAAGCGAGAAAAAACAAAATTAATACTGTCTTTTGATGATTTTTAATAACAATTTTCATCAAAAAAAACTCCCGGACGGGAGTTTTTTTGGCGTTTTGTTTAATCTTCCTCTTCTTCAAAACCCGTACCCACCGGTATCAATCGGCCGATGATCACATTTTCTTTCAAGCCCGACAAGTTGTCTTTTTTGCCCGTAATGGCGGCATTAATCAATACTCTGGCCGTCTCCTGAAAAGAAGCCGCGGACAAAAAGCTTTGCGTGGACAAAGACACCTTGGAGATGCCGAGAAACAGTTCTCTGCCCACTGCCGGTTTTTTGTTTTCCCGTTCCATTTCTTGGTTGGCGATCAAAAGCTGCGCTTTTTCCACTGTCTCACCCGGCAACAAATCGGTATCGCCCGGATCCTCCACGTAAACCCGGCTAAACATCTGCTTGATGATAATCTCAATATGCTTATCGTTCAGTTTCTGTCCTTGCCCGGCGTAAATGGCCTGGATTTCACTTAAAATATATCGCTGCACCGCGTCTCGTCCTTTCAAATCAAACAGTTCCTGCAAATTCACCGAGCCTTCGGTCAGCTGCTGGCCTTTTTCCACCTCGTCTCCGTCTTTCACCCACAATTTGTAACCGATCGGGATAATGTATTCTTTGCTGTGTTTGCCCGTAAAGTTTAAAATTAAATTTTTTTCGTCAATTTTAACATTACCGGCATACTGTGCCTTAACCTTTTCGCCCGAGCTGCCTCTGATCAGCAAGTCTTCGTCTTTTTTCACTTTTTGTCCGTCCTGTACCTGTATCTCGTCAATCTTTCTAATTTTAATCTTTATCTCCTCCATACCTTCAAAATGCACTTTGATTATTTTTTGTCCGCGCCGGCCTTCAAACACTTTTCTGCCGGTGGGAGATGTAATCACCTTACCGTCGGCGTCTTCCACTTCAATTTTACCAGCCACCTCGGATAAAATTGCTTTGCGCTTCGGATTACGCGCTTCAAACAATTCTTCCACTCTGGGCAAACCTTGGGTGATGTCTCCGCCTCCGGCCACGCCGCCCAAGTGGAAAGTTCTCATGGTCAATTGCGTGCCCGGTTCGCCGATGGATTGCGCGGCGATAATTCCGGCGGCCGTACCTTTTTCAGCCACTTTGTTGTTGGACAAATCGTAGCCGTAGCATTTCTCGCACACTCCTTTGGGCAGCTTGCACTGCAGCACCGATCTGACGTGCACTTCGTCTATTCCCAGCTTCTCTATTTGCCGAGCCGCGTCTTCGGTTACCACTTCACCCGCTTTAACCACCTTTTTGTTGCCTTTTTTCACGTCTGACAAGACAAAGCGTCCCAACACGCGCTCGGATAATTTTTCTCCCATGGCCTCGGAATTGTCCCTGGTAAACACTTCACCATTTTTGTCTCCGCATTCGTCTTTGACCACCACCACGTCTTGGGCCACATCAACCAAGCGTCTGGTCAAATAGCCGGCATTGGCCGTTCTAAGGGCCGTGTCGGACAAACCCTTTCTCGTACCGTGGGAAGAGATGAAAAATTCCAGCACATCAAATCCTTCTTTAAAATTTCCTTTAACCGGCAACTCAATAATTTCTCCGCTCGGAGAAGCGACCAAACCTTTCATGCCAATCACCTGGCCGAGCTGCCCCCAGGATCCGCGCGCTCCTGATTCAATCATGGCGAAAACCGGACCGTCCTTATCCAAGCCTTCCTTGTTATGCGAAAGCACTTTGTCTTTGACATCTGACCAAATTTCCAAAATCTTGGAATGACGCTCGGAATCGGTCAAAAGACCCTCGTTGTATTGTTCCTGCACTTGTAGCACCTTTTTGTCCCCCTCTTCCACCAAGGCCGCCTTCTCTTCAATGTTGCCGAAATTATCCATACCCAATGAATAACCCGACTTGGTCACGTATTTGAAGCCCAGCCTTTTCAATCTGTCCAAAGCATACGCGGTATCTTCCTGTCCGTAAAACTCAAGCAGCAGCTGGATGATGGCGCTGAGATGCTTTTTGGTGATGGCTTCATTGTAATACGGAAGTTTGTTCGGCAACATCTCGTTGAAGACAACGCGACCGATGCAAGTTTCAATAATCGGACCTTGATCATGAGAAAATTTATTCAGATCATCAAATTTGATTTTTATTCTCTCTTTAAGATCAATTTTTCTGTTTTGATAAGCAAACTTGGCTTCCTTGATGCCGGAAAAATATTTTTTCACTTCCTCTTGACCGCCTTCGTTGTATTTGGTCAAATAATAGCACCCTAAAGCGATATCCTGGGCCGGAGTAACCACCGGCGTGCCGGTGGCCGGCTTGAGCAAATTTTTCTCCGAGGCCATTAAGTTCTCAGCTTCCCATTTTGCCTCTTCGGTCAAAGGCAAATGCACGGCCATCTGATCGCCGTCAAAGTCGGCGTTGAACCCGGAACAAACCAGCGGATGCAGCTGAATAGCCTTGCCCTCGATTAACTGCGGTCGAAAGGCCTGGATACCCAGTCTATGCAAAGTGGGGGCGCGATTCAAAAGCACGCGAGTTTTCTTGGTTAATTCCTCCAGAATATCCCACACCTCGGGAGCATTGCTTTCAATAAAACGGGAAGCACTGCGCACGTTATGCGCCAAATCACGCTTAACTATCTCGGACATAACGAACGGCTTGAACAACTCAAGCGCCATCCTTTTCGGAATGCCGCATTCGTTTATCTGCAGCTTGGGTCCGACAACTATCACCGAACGCCCGGAATAATCCACCCTTTTACCCAGCAAATTCTGCCTAAACCGACCCTGCTTGCCTTTCAAAATATCGGCGAGCGATCTGAGCTGCCTTTTTTGTCCGGTGGAAGCGGTTACGGTTTTGGAAGCTCTGGCATTGTTGTCAATCAAAGCATCTACCGCTTCTTGCAGCATTCTTTTTTCATTGCGGCAGATCACTTCCGGAGCGTTCAAATCCACCAGTCTTTTCAAACGGTTATTGCGGTTGATCACGCGCCGATACAAATCATTGAGGTCGGATGTGGCAAAACGCCCTCCGTCCAAAGCCACCATCGGGCGCAGGTCCGGTGGTACCACCGGAATGGCCGTAAGAATCATCCACTCCGGCCTGATGGCATTTTTACGCAAACTCTTTAGCAGTTTTACTCTTCTTACCAATCTGTCTCTTTTCGCACCTTTACTTTTTTCCATTTCCTGCTCCAGCCTGTCTATAGTCTTGTCCAAATCCAACTTCTCCAGCAATCCGCGCACCGCGCCGGCTCCGATGCCGGCTTCAAACAAATGCCCGTAGCGCAAAGACATTTCCTGGTACTCGTTCTCGGAAATGATATTCATCATCTTGATTTGCTTGAGCTGGCTTTCGGCTTCATTAAAATCTTCTTCCAAAGCGGCCAGCTTGCGGTCTTGTTCTTTGGTCAATTCTTCAATTTTGCCTCTGCTTTCCTTGTTGTTATTGGCGCTAGCGATTTTCTGATTGAATTCATTTTCTATCTGCTTGCGCTTGCTTTTGTATTCTTTCTTCAGTGCCTCATGAGTCTGCTTTTTCTGCTCTTGGTCCACCTTAATAACGATAAAGGAAGCGAAGTATATTACTTTTTCCAAAGCTTGAATGGACAAATCCAGCACCAAACCGATCTTGGAAGGAATGGAGCGAAAAAACCAAATATGACTGACCGGAGAAGCCAAATCAATATGTCCCATTCTCTCTCGCCTCACCAGTGAATGAGTTACTTCCACACCACATTTGTCGCATACTATTCCTTTATAGCGAATCTTCTTGTATTTGCCGCAATAGCATTCCCAGTCTTTGGTAGGCCCGAAAATCTCCTCGGCAAACAAGCCACCTTTTTCCGGCTTTTGCGTGCGGTAATTGATGGTCTCGGGCTTGGTAACTTCGCCGTGCGACCATTCTTTAATCACATCCGGAGAAGCCACTTTGAGCCGCAGAGCGTCAAAATCTTTGGGATTAATTTGTTCGCGTGACATAAATATTTATTTACTGTGAAATTAATTAAAGTTTAATTTATTCCTTATCGCTCTGCTTTTATTCCTCATTCTCTCGCTTTTTTTCATCCGTCCGATCTTCTTCAAATTCATCCTCGTCCAAAAACCGTTTTTCTCGGATCAATTCCACGTCAAGCGCCAAACCTTTCATTTCCCGTACCAATACGTTGAAAGATTCGGGAATGTTGACTCTCTTTATCTGTTCTCCCTTGATAATTGCTTCATACGCTTTTGAGCGTCCGGGCACGTCGTCGGACTTGATAGTCAAAATTTCCTGCAACAGATGCGCGGCGCCGTAAGCTTCTAGCGCCCACACTTCCATCTCGCCGAATCTCTGTCCGCCGAACTGTGCCTTACCGCCGAGCGGCTGCTGCGTGATCAACGAATAAGGACCGATGGAACGTTGATGCATCTTATCTTCAATCATGTGATTGAGTTTAAGCATATAATTGTATCCCACGGTTACTTTGTTGTCTAAAGCCTCTCCTGTCCGTCCGTCATAAAGAGTAAGCTGGCCGTCAACCGTGAAGCCGGCTCTTTCCAGCTCTTGTTTGATTTGTTCTTCGGTGATGCCGTTTAATGTCGGCGTGGCCGCTTTGTAACCTAAGGCATTGGCCGCCAGTCCCAGATGAGTCTCCAACAGCTGGCCCAAGTTCATACGTGAAATTACTCCGAGCGGTGACAATATAATATCAACCGGAGTGCCGTCTTCCAAAAAAGGCATGTCTTCAGCCGGTACGATTCTGGAAATCACGCCCTTGTTTCCGTGTCTTCCGGCCATCTTGTCTCCCACCTGAATTTTGCGCATGTCGGCCACGGTTACCTGAACCTGCTTGCTCACACCCGGCTGCAGCTTGTCGCCTTCTTCGGTTGAAAATACTTTGACATCGGTTACTTTGCCGTGTTCGCCGTGCTCCAAATACAGAGAAGAGTCGCGTACGTCTCTGGCTTTTTCACCGAAAATGGCGCGCAGCAGCCGTTCTTCCGGAGACAATTCGGTTTCACCCTTGGGAGTAATTTTACCCACCAAAATATCTCCCGACTGCACTTCCGCCCCGATGCGGATTACGCCTTCGGAATCCAAATTTTTTAATTTTTCTTCACTAACGTTGGGAATATCGGCGGTTACCACTTCGGATCCGAGCTTGGTTTCGCGTACATCGGTGCTGTAATCTTCAATATGCACCGAAGTATACGTATCATTTTGCACCAGCCTTTCGGAAATTATGACCGCGTCTTCGTAATTGTAGCCGTCCCAAACCATATACGCCACCAGCACGTTTTTGCCCAGGGCCAGTTCACCCTGGTCGGTGGATGGACCATCGCATAAAACTTCTCCTTTTTTTACTTTTTGTCCCAGCTCCACCAGCGGTCTTTGGTTGATGCAGCTGGAGGCATTTGATCTGACGAATTTATTCATTTGATACTCAATCACTTCTCCGTCTTTGGTGGTAAGCTCTATTCTGCCGCCACTTACCGCGGTAATCACTCCGTCCTCGGGCGCGATCACCAAATGGCCGCTATTTTTCGCCGCTATCTTTTCCACGCCCGTACCGACAAGAGGCGCGTCCGTGATAATGCAGGGCACGGACTGTCTTTGCATGTTCGTACCCATCAAAGCGCGGGTGGCGTCGTCGTGTTCCAGAAAAGGTATCAGGCTGGTGGCCACGCTCAATATCTGGTTGGAAGCCACGTCCATGTAATCTATTTCTTCCACCGGCACCGTGGTGGGTTCGCCCTGGGCACGCGCCGGCAGACGATCAGCCGTGAAATATCCGTCCGCGTCAAGCGGAGCGGTGGCACCGGTGGTAACCATTCTTTCTTCTTCAAAAGAATTCAAGTAAACCACCTCATTGGTGGCGCGCGGTTTGACTTTAATACTTTCAATATTTTTTTTCTTTTCCAATTTCTTGGCCCCGGACTCTGATATTTTTTCTCCATCCTTAACAACGCCTCGAACAGTCTCTCCGGCCACCTCGCCGACCGTAAATCGCGCTTCGTTGGGTACTTGATTAATCACTTTACGGTAAGGGGTTTCCAAAAAACCGAAATCATTTATCTTGGTATAACTCGCCAAATGCCCAACCAGACCGATATTCGGACCTTCCGGAGTCGCGATCGGACAAACGCGTCCATAATGAGTGGTATGCACGTCTCTGACTTCAAATCCTGCTCGATCTCTGGACAGCCCTCCGGGGCCAAGAGCACTCACGCGGCGCTTGTGTTCCAGCTCGGCCAATGGATTAACTTGGTCCATAAACTGCGATAGCTGCGAACTCATAAAAAACTCCCTGACCGCGCCGATCACCGGGCGGGCGTTAATCAACTTATTCGGTGACAGACCCTCAATCTCGTATGTGCTCATTCGGTCTTTGATGATTCTTTCCATGCGCGCCAGGCCGACTCGGAAACGATTCTGCACCAGCTCGCCCACCGCGCGCAGTCTTCTGTTACCGAAATGGTCAATGTCATCAGGCTCTTCCTGGGTAATATTCAAGCGCACCACTTCTTTCAATACCTGCAGCAACTTTTCCGAAGATAGCACCCGCTCTTCTTTGGATTCATAATTTTCCTTGGATAAATTCAATTCAAATTTGGTGTTGAACTTGTAAACACCCACCTTGCCCAAATCATAGCGTTCAAAATTGAAAAACATGGCGTGAATCAAGCCTTTGGCATTGTCGGCCGTGGCCAAATCGCCCGGACGGATACGTTTATACACTTCAATCAGACCTTCATCCTCATTTTCGGCTGCGTCCTTTTTCAAGGTAGCTTCAATAAAATCAATACTCTCATGCGTATTGACGTCTTCAAACAACTTGTAAATTTCTTCATCCGTGCCGTAGCCGAAAGCGCGCAGCAGCGAAGTGGCGGCCACTTTTCGCTTGCGGTCCACCTTAACCCAGATAACGTTGTTTTGATCGGTCTCCACCTCTATCCAGGCACCGCGGTTGGGAATGATTTTAGCTCCATAATAGCGGCGGCCGCGTATATTGTTGGCCGTAAAAAAAGCCCCGGGTGAACGAATCAGCTGCGACACCACCACTCTTTCAATGCCGTTCACCACGAAAGTACCGCGATCGGTCATCACCGGAATCTCTCCCAAATATATTTCCTGCGACTCGCTGCTTTTGGTTCTTTTGTTCATCAGGCGGGCGATCACGCGAACCGGAGCCTCATAAGTTGTATTCTTGTCGCGACAAGTCACTTCGTCAAACTTGGGTTGATCAATGTAATAATCCTCCAAATAAAGTTCCAGATCACGCCCGGTAAAATCGGTAATCGGAGACACCTCTTCAAACAGCTCTTTGATCCCTTCTTTGAAAAACCAGTTATACGAATTTTTTTGCAAAGCAATCAAATCCGGAGAGGGTATGGCTTCACGTACCTCGGTAAAAAACTTGCGCTCTTTGTCTTCGTTTTTTTGTCTTTTATATATCGGCATAAAATTATTTAAACATTTTTTTATTTAAATTTGTAAATTATTTTAAACAGTTATTGTTAAATTATCTAAAAGATTGATTTTTTCTCCTTTATTACTCGGACACAAAAAAACTTCCACTTTTAATGGATTAGTAATTTTTTAATTTTTTCCGTTTTCGTGGTGCATGCTGCCGCCAGCACACCAAGGTCAATTATTCTACCCGCACTCGGGTATTTTTCGCTTCAGACACCTTGTAAAACCAGTAAAAAACCTTTGGAGCGCACGTTATCGTTGTCCCTGAACCGGCCTTTTTAATATTTTAAAACCCGGCTTATGCAGGAAGGACCCGTAGTCCACGGATACGAACGTGAGTTAAAAAGTTGATTTTCCAAAAAAGAAATTTCCGCTTCGTTCACCGGTTAATTTTGCTAAACAAAGCCGAAATTACTATAACTCTTATGCAATGTTCACAATATACCTTAAAAAAATAAATTTGTCAAATTATGCACGTGGATAAATACTTGTCAAGACTGATACATATTTTTAGCTAAATTTAGTAAAAAAATACATTTATGCATGCTATTTTGATCCGGATTATCCACAACTTTTCCAATACGCTTAATTCAGCCACTCTACTGTTGATATACCATTTGACCAAATACAGGTAATTATATATTATTTGACTTTTTAGGCTCTTGACAAAATTAAAAAAATGTGATAATATATATCGTTCTCATTAGTGGCCCGCGAGGATGGGTCACGCCAACCTCAACCAAGGAGTATTAAATAAAATGAGAAAGAATATTTAGGCCTTGTTTGCGAGGGGGCCGTAACGTTCAACCATCACATCAAGTGGGAACCCCAAAAGGGGTTTGTGATGGCTACTCGCAAGCCCGGTTTTACAACCGGAACCCATCGCGGGCTCGCAAAAGCCTCGCCCAAGCGCTAGAACCCGCGAGCCGAAATAAAAAATCTTTTTCTTTTGGAAGGAATAAACTTCTTTCCGGAAAGGAGAAAAATGCACATCAAAAAGCCTGTTTTGGCCCGTTAACCGGGCCAAAACTCCGAGGGAGCCGGACGTCACAATATCGCGGCGTGGCTAATGCCACAACTTACGGCCGCAGCGCTCAAACGTCCGGTTACCCTCCCCCACCAAAGCCACTTAGGATAATAGGTAATTTTGGCGGGGTGCTTTACCCACACGGCGGGATAGCGATACGTGTCGCACACTTCTTTTTTCAAAATAGTCCGTGTTACTATCCCGCCCTCTACCGAGTTTCTTGGGCCTGGTGCTCAAGGGGCTCCGTAGAGGAAGTTTGTACATGAGTGCCTGGATCATGTATAGCCTTCCACTCGCAAATCTTTGTGAGGTGGATGTTTATTTCAAATTTACAGCTCCCGCTTCGGCGGGAAAGGATAAACGGCGACTTGATGCTTTGGTCCCTCAAAGTTCTGAGGCTTAAGCCGATTGCTTATCCGCGCTTGTGAGATATTTTTATCAAGCAAGACAAAAAAACACCGTTAGCGGTGTTTTTTGTCTTGAAAAATATTTGACCCTTTATTTCATAACTTTCAATTTTCCAAAAGGTATTCTACTTTGTGGAAAATATACCACTCCATAAAATTTTCTATCCTTACCCGTAAAACGCGGTTCCGGTAAAAAATCCGAACTATCAACTTGTAAAGCTATTCTATCTTTGTCCAATTTATATGCCGGCCTACCCAAAGTCCCGACTATTCCTTTAAAACCCGGAATCCAAGTATCCTTTGCTTCCATTAATTTTTTACTTTGTATTTCATGCCAATATTTTATCGGCACCGTTACGATCGGCTTTTCTCCCAATTCAATCAACTCATTTATTATTTCCCTTGCATCCGTCACATCCTCAACCCCTTTTTGTATTTCTTTAAAAACTTCTTCTTTGCGGGGTATTTTCTTTTCTTTTGATATCGAACCTTTTTCAAGCATAAATTTAATGTCTATTGATGGAGAACATAAAAAAACTCTCGTATACAATATAACAAAAGATTAAAAAATCGGCAACACTGAAGTATTACCGATTCAAAGTTTTGCCGCGAACCCGAGTTCTTTCCTTTTTTTGTTCTCCTTTTTTCTAAAAAAAGGCCAATAAATCTCCTTTATTATGACCGGTGAAAATCCATATCCCACCTGATCATTGCCTCCTATTTCAAAGGCAAAGCGTCCTGACATAAGTCCATCTTGAAACCAAATCTCAATTTTCTCTCCCTCCTTTGGATATTTTTCTCCACGCTTCAGATACTCCAATTCTCTAATATTGGAGCCGTATATTTTGTTTTCCCTTGGCTTCATTTTATCTCCCGGATCCACAAATCCTTAATACGGGTTTATCATTGTCAATGTAGGCAACATAATACATTAATACCTAAAGCAAAATTTGTCAAATATCCTACTATTAATGAAAGAAATAAATAAAAAAGAGGATATTTGATCCTCTTGTTTTTTTGTGTAAATTTTCAAAAAAAACATGTTATTCTCCTTTCTCCTTAAGGCTCTTCTTCAAGTCCCGCCGCACGCGCTTGCGGCCTTTTCTTTTGAAAAACCGCTTGGCTTTGGTGTGAGCATCATCCGGATGTGCCGGACGACGACGAGTGTAGTGTTTTTTTGAGCCGTTTTTCATATTTCCTCCTTAATTTTATGTAAAGAAAACTCATACCAGGCTTGCTCGGCAAGGACACAAGCATTTTGGATGCTCGCCAAGCAAAAAATGCCTGGTATGAGACTTCTTTGTCCAAAAAGGTTTTTTTACCTTAATTTGTTTAAAGTGCTTGTTTTCTTTCAAGTCAACAATCAAGTCATTGTTAATTTGAAAGAAAAGACAAACAGTGTCTAGGATATTTGTCTTTTGAGTATATGCATTTTCCCTAGAACGAAAATGATCTAATCATCAAAGCCGTACCAGTAGCCGGGTATGCTGATACATCCGGCGTCCTCCGGCAAATCCATTTTCTTCCAGCCGTAGCTGTCTTTCTTGGACTCGTGGTGAAAATACCATCGCAAGTCCACCTTGCACTCTCCCGGCTGCTGCATAGCGTACATGCCGGCCAGGTTGAACGCATGGACAAAAGACAAATTATCGGCCACCGTTCTCTCCGTATCATCTGAGAGTTCAACCACTTCCCATTCATTGCCGAGCAGATCTCGGGCCGTGGCCGGACGGCACCCGTCAATCAAGTGCCCGCAATCGCCTTTTTTAAGGCGAAAAAACACCCGGCTTCTGACAAAACTCACCCGCTTTCTCTCCATCGCTTCGCGGGAAGGCAGGCTTCCACCGAACTCGGTATAAATATATTCTTCACCCATCTGATTCATGCTCCTTTGCCTGTCCATGAATTCCCGGGCTTGATCATAGTCGCCCTTAAAAAAAATGTGGACTTTTCCATAGCTACCCATCACCGTGTCGCCCACACGGACGATACCGCCCCAAACCTGTCCGTTATTCATTCGGAAAAATTCTATGGCTGTTTCCGCGCTCATGTTTCCTCCTGTTTAATTGAATGAACTATCCTTATCCCGACGTGCTTTGTGAAAAACACGGCAGGAAAAGTTGCCCTGAAATACTCCAGAGCACTCCTCCAAAAAAAGTTAGTCGGTTGGCAGTCCGAGGATTTCTTTCCAGTCCTCGTCCGACACACCACAGAAGCGGAGCAATGCTTGTAGCTCTTGCTCGCTCATGGGCTCACAGCGCCCATGACAATACGCCTTACCGCAAGCGCCGCAGCGGTGTCTATCCAACTCGCGCTCGCGTTTTTTGCGCAATCGAAGATGGTGGTTTCTCATCTTATTCAAACCGGCTTTTTTTGACACCTCCGGCTTGCCATAGGTGTTTTTCCATGTTCTTGACATGACGGACGCCTCCATTTGCTTTTTTCTCTTTTTATCCTCATCAACCTGATAAGGACACAATAGAGAAGGGATGAACTTGGCAAAGAGTTCATCCCATATATTTTAGAGAGATTCGGCCAAACGTCGAATCAATTCCTTGCGGAAATCGATCCGGTCCTGTCGAACCCCCCATAATTCTTGCATTCCTCCTTCATCATAGTGACCCCTATGATAGTAAATTGCATTGTTGGTCCAGTCACCCATATCGACTGCAGTAAACTGCATGGGCAGTAGAGGACCGGCGCCCTCTTCTCGATGAAGCTTCAAATAAAACCAATATTTTACCTCGACCCAGAGACAACAGTCGTCATCAATGTATACCGGTCTGGACAAAGTCTTTTCCGGCAAGTGGACGTCAGCCCGGGTTAAGGAAAGGTGAAAATTTCCTTTAAGCATATCCCACCCATCGAGATCCATGAACAGCATGCCCAACTCGGCGCCGCGCTTTTTCATCTCTTCATAAACTCTGGCTTCTTCTCGATGGTATTGTAATACTTCTTCCACCCTTTCGGGTATTTCATCGTCGTACTCATCATAAATATAGCGATTGGGGAACGGGTAGTTTTCATAACGCTCATTCAGCTCACGGTATTCCCGAAAAAAGTTAATGATTTCCTCGGCGGTAATTTTTACCTTTATTTTAGCCATCTTAACCTCCTTTTTTGTTTTAATGTGCTCTCGATCCTTTTTCAACACACATCAACAATTATGATCCGCACTGAAAAAGGATGGGCAAGCAGAATCTAGGATACTTGCCCCGAATACCCTCCTAGAAGGGAAAAAATCATTTGGACGGAAACGCCCTATCAAAGGGAATCCTTCAACAGCTCGATCAATTCCCGACGGAATTCAATCTGCTGTTGGCGGGTCCCCCATACTTCCTCTAAGGTAGAGGCTCCCCAGCTCGACTTATCATCCACCAACTCCACCGCCCTCTTTCTATAACCATAACGGCCGGAGGGCAGACCACATTCCAGTAAACTCAATGGTAAAAGGGGTCCGGCACCGACTTCTTGGTGTAGCCTGATGTAAAAGTCGAACTTGAGCTCGACCCACACCCAGCCGTCATCATCTATCAGAGCCAACCTGGGCTCGGTTTGCTCCGACCCTTCAATAGTGCAGTAGATCATCGAGGGGTGGAGTCCCTCAACCAACTTAGGACTATACATCAAGCGCAGACCGAGGTCTTCGGCCCGCTTCATCAGCCGTTTTTCCATTTTTTCATTTTTTTCATGAAACTTTCTGACCTCTTCTTGCCTTTCCGGTACGATCTCCCCGTATTCGTCCTCCTCGTATTCATGCGGAAAGGGATATTTCGGGGGGTGTTCCTTCCAATCAGCAAAGAAATTCATGATAGCGTCACTAACGGCGACTTTTATTATAATTTGGTAATCCACGATTTACCTTTCCGGAGTCATGCGACTCCACCCACGTTGTTTAATGTGCGATCGATCCTTTTTCAACACGGATCAACAATCATGATGCGTGCTGAAAAAGGATGGGCAAGCAGAATCTAGGATGCTTGCCCGATTCATTCCCTAGAAAAAAAACCTTAGGCCGGCGGAAACGCCCTGGTCTCGAAGACGATCCGGACCAACTCCTCGTAATGGGAGAAGGCCAGGATGTCCCGACCGGAGGCGTCCTGTCCGGCGACGACCGCCCGACCATCCTGGCCGCGCCGGAACTGCGCGCGCAGAATGGGGACGTCGTCCAGACGACGGCGCCCGTCCACGATCTTCATCAAGACCGGGAAGGGAGCCACGAGCTCAATGGCGACTACGTCGCCGAGCTCGTCCATGGCCGTCCTGATGGCGGCCACGGGGTCGTCACCAAAGCGGACGTCCTCGGTTACGACGCGAACGTCGTCCCCGAAAGCGTCCTTGAGGGCCGCGAGCCGGCCCTCATCCAGCTCATGCCGCGTGATGCGCAACACTGCTTTTAGACTTTGGTCCATGGACACTCCTTGCTGGAGCCGGCCCCGCCCGGCCGACCGTGTTAGTAAAATCCATGCTTTCGGAACGGAAAGCGCTTATTTGTTTAATATAAAAAAGGGCTGTTTGCCCTCCTTTTTTTATCACTCAACTACGGTTGAAATAACCGGACATGTGTTAACCACTACCCCGGTTATTTCAACCCCCGACCCTGACAAACCTTTGCCACGGGTCGGGAATCCTCCTTTCCGATCGCCGCTAACGAGCGACGATCTTTTTGTCCTGGATTTTGAACTTCTCGGCGAAGGTCGTCCTGACCTTCGCCTCTCTCCGCTGGCGCCGCTGCTCGGCCTGCCGCTCCATTCTCTGCCTGGTGTCAACCAGGCGGTAGGTGCGGTGGCCGTCCTTACGCAGGACGCGGCCGCATGGGCCGCACAGGGCGCAGGCGGGCAGGTCCTCGGCCTTTACAAAGCACTTGTCAAGACGGCTCTGCATCAGGCCGAAGCCCGGCACCCAGGCCCTGTCTTCGTGCACCTGCTTGGCGCACAAACAACAGACCACTGCGGATTTTTTTTCCATCTCGTCCTTTCCGCCGTTTGAAACGGCTCTTTTTTGCGAGAGCGATCCGATCGCTCTCAATTTTTTTTCCGGTTATTTCCACCCTTAATCAGTTGATCAAGAGGGAAAAGAACCGGAAAATATGATTGGGAAAAGGTAAGAAAAAATAGTGATAATCAATATATGGATATAACGAACTTTCACTCAAACCTTGACTGATCAAGAGCTGAGTGAAAGTCCCCGGAGGTGAGTGTATGTCCGGGGATAGGTGAGAATGTGCAATGTGCGGGGGGCTCTAGCGGAGGACTCTACTAGAAGAGACAAAGGGCGGTGAGAACCCAGAGGCCGAAGCCCCCGGCAACTACAACAGAGCTGACATAGTACTCCTCGGCTTTCGCCAAGGTTTTCCGGATGTCTGTTCTTTCCATTCTTTTCTCCTTGAAGTTGAATGAAGTTGAAATAACTTAAGGACGTTTTACCGTCCCCTTGCCGAGCTTAATTTTTTATTCAGCGCGACAAGCGAACGATGGTTTGTCTTTTTTGTTCCGATGTTTTCAACGTGGCTTATGAAATGATCAGGACCGAAGAAGCCAGAACCGTGATTACATATATGAATATGATTGCTTCCATATATATGAATGTAAAATTAATTACTTTTATACCCACGACAAGCATGGAAATTACTTCCTGCGACTAAGCCCGGGAGACGGTGGCCGGCCATCCGCCCGCTACTGAAACATTGGCTGAGTAAACGCGCCGAAGCTTGTTAGACTCTTGGATGCCCAAGTTCATATAGCCGGTAGAAAAGCCTATTGCCGGTGAAATCAAGAGGAGAATATTGGGCTAAATGATTAATATTTCCCATTTGTCCTCTTTCATATGTCCGGGCCTGGTCGCAAAATGCAATCTTTTTTTATTCCATTCAATTTTAGTGAACATATAATAATAGCATAAAACGCGAAGTTTGTCAAGACCCTTTGTATAATATTTGGCCATATTTATACATTTTTAGCTTAATTTAGCTAAATTTTGAGTATTAAAAATGTTTAACATAGATAAACAAAAACAGAACCCGGTGGTTCTTTATTGATGTTTTTTTGTTTAACCCCTCTTGACAAAAAGCTTGTTTTATGATAAGATTATATGTTCATCGTGCCTGAACGACCCCCGGGCATGATAATGTGGCCCGCCAAAGTAAAGAGCGGGCAAAAGGATAGGGGTTGGAAGGAGAAAAATCATGCCCCAAAAAGGCGGAAACCCCTTCTTTTCCTCTGTCCACCATCCCTCAATAGGGGTCTTATTCGAATGGAGGTTAGAAATGGGTCGCTAGAAAATGAAAATGTAGTCAAAGGCGAGGCGGTCTATTTTACGGCTGCCGAAAGCAAGGAGGAATCATGAAAAAAACAGCAACCGGGAAGCAAAGGCAAACAAAAACTCCTAAAACTCCTAAAGAAAGGAGGTTGACATGGGTTGCTGACTTTTACGGCTCGGCCCTGTAAGGCCGGGCCTGGCCCAGCGCTACTTACGCACTGGGCCTTTTTTTTGACTTTCCCAAATTATTTCTAAAGCACTTTTCATGGTCTGATAGAGAATTTCACTTTCAATCAAAACTGACATTTGTCTACCTCTAAAACTGGAAAACCAAATTTTTTTCTTTCCATAAAGGAAAATATCTCCATGAAAATCATATTTATTGTCGTCTAAAAATATTCTCTTCACGTCCCCCATATCCACAAAAAAAGCAGGATCGTAATTACCCAAATAAATCAATCTTCTTTTTACATCTCTTTGCACAAATATCTCGTTTACTTTTTTCTGTAAAGATGAAAAAATTATTTCATCATCTTTACTATAAGTGGCATGAATATCTTTAATATTGCCAAACTCGTAAATATCTTTCGGTTGAGATTCAATAAGATCCTCATAAACAGCCCTATAAGCCTCCGGGCCCTCAAAAAACTTGACCACCGGCTTGTCCCCGCTTTGCAACAGCTTAAGTTCTTGAATCTGGCTTTTCATTTCTTTGACCGTGGATTCCATTTTTTTGAGATTGTTTTCCGCGATCGATATAACGCGCTCGGGCGGTTCGGCCGTAAACAATTTTCTTTTGCCTTTCTGCAAGTTGCTCACCAGCCCCAAGTTACTGAGCGATTCAATGGCCGAGTAAACCGTGACCCGTGACAATTTGGTCCCTTTGGCTATTTTCTGCACCGGCTTTTGGCCATTTTTCAGCAGATAAAGGTAAATCGCGGCTTCATTCTCGCTCAAGCCGAGATCTTCCAAATATTTTTTCCATCTTTGCATATTTTTTAATTATTTTAATATTTACCAAATAACTGTAAACCATGCCTTTACAATATATTATATACAAATCCTGCAAAAAAAGAAACCCCGGGCCAAATGCCTGTTTTCCTGCGTTTTCTTTTATGATACAATATCCATACTATGGCAAGAAAAAGACGCAAGCGAAACGCGATGCTTAATCCGACCTTGTCGCGCGGCATAATCGCGATAGTTTTGGTAATTACGGCGATAATAATATTGTTGAGTTTTTTTGACATGGCCGGAGCGGTCGGAGTGGCTCTGGATCAATACATTCTGAGCTTTTTGTTCGGCCGAATGCGCCACGCGGCCCCGGTAATTATCCTTATTCTGGCTTGGTTTCTGATTAAGGATATTAAATACAAATACCGGCCCACGCATTTGGTGGGAGGATTTTTGTTTTTCCTGGCCGCTTCCAGCATCATGCACATCGGATATGAAGCCGAAGAAATGTGGCGCCAAGCTTTGGAAGGCAACGGCGGCGGAGTGTTCGGCATGCTTGCCTGGCCTGTTAAGCGCTATCTGGGACAAGTGGGCGGATTGGTGATTCTCGCCGGCTTGGCGGCCGTATCGCTGCTGTTCGTTTTCAATACCTCCCTTGTGCACGTGGTAATGATTAATAAAAAGTTATTTGCCGGACTGGGCTGGTTCGGCCGGGTATTTTTTAATTTCACAAAAAAAGCATTCGTGAAAAAGACGCAAGCGGACGATGATGAAGATTATGATGAGATGGAATACGAAGAGATGGAAGAAGAAATGCCGAGTAAGCGCAGGCGTTTTTTTGCCAAAAGACTGGGCGAACGAGATGAAGAAAAAGAAGAAATAGAGGCGGATATGAACGACTTTGAACCGGAGCCGGAAGAAAAACCGCGGCCTTTGCCCAAAGCGATCGCGGATAAGCAAAACGATGAAGGTCCGTGGGCCATGAAAGTAATCGTCAAGCCCCTACCCTCTCTTTCCTTGCTCTCGGACAAACGCGGCAAGCCTACGAGTGGAGATATAAAAGTCAATGCCGAGATTATCCGCGATACTTTATCCGAGTTCAATATTGACGTATCCATGGGCGACATACGCGTCGGTCCGACGGTAACCCAGTATTCGCTCAAGCCGTCCAAAGGTGTGAAGTTATCGCGCATTACCGGCCTGTCCAACGACTTGGCTCTCGCTCTGGCGGCCCATCCGATCAGAATAGAAGCGCCAATTCCTGGCAAATCTTTGGTCGGCATAGAAGTGCCAAACCAAAAAACCGCCCTGGTCTCGTTTAAAGAACTTTTGGAAAGCAAAAGCTTTAAAAAACGAGAGCACAATTTGATGATCGCCCTGGGCAAAGACGTGGCCGGGAAAACTTGGTTCGCCGATCTGCCCAAAATGCCACACTTGCTGATCGCCGGCGCCACCGGTTCGGGCAAAACCGTGTGCATCAACAGCATCATTACCAGCCTTATTTACCAAAACACGGCCGAAACCTTGCGTATAATCATGGTTGACCCCAAGCGGGTGGAGCTGACTTTGTATAACGATATACCGCATCTTCTGTTTCCAGTCATCACCAACACTCAAAAAACGGTCAACGCGCTTAAGTGGACCATTGGTGAAATGGACCGCCGCTTTGACCTGCTTTCCAAAGTGGGCAGCCGCGACGTCAATTCATACAACCGACGCTTTGCCAACGACAAATTGCCGCACATAGTGTTCATCATTGACGAATTGGCCGACCTGATGGCCACCGCGGCCTCGGAAGTGGAAGCCGGAATTATCAGGCTGGCACAGATGGCGAGAGCGGTAGGTATACACCTGATAGTGGCCACGCAGCGCCCGAGCGTGGACGTAATCACCGGACTGATGAAAGCCAATATTCCGGCCAGAATCGCCTTCTCAGTGGCCTCGCTCACCGACTCGCGAACCATTCTGGACGCGGCCGGCGCGGAAAAGCTGATCGGACGCGGAGACATGCTGTTCCAGACGGCCGAATTATCCAAACCGGTGCGCGTGCAGGCCGCCTACATTTCCGAAGAAGAATTGAAACGGTTGGTACGATACCTGAAAAGTGGAGAAAAACCGCAATTTGACGAATCCATATTGGAGGGAGGCGCCTTGACCGGAGGCGGCATGTTCGGCGGATCAAGCGCCGAACGCGACGAACTGTTTGACCAAGCCAAGCAAGCGATTCTGGAAGCCGGTAAGGCCAGCGCGTCTTTTTTGCAGCGCAAATTAAAGATCGGTTACGCGCGCGCGGCCAGAATTTTGGATGAATTGGAAGAAGCCGGACTGATCGGACCGGCCGATGGCGCCAAGCCAAGAGAAATTCTGATGAGCGAGAAAAATCTGACCATGACCATGGACGCCGGCGGCGAACACAATATTTTTACCGATGACCAAGAGCCGGACGATCAAAAAAAAGAAGTTACAGATGAAATTGACGGAGCGGAACTGCCGTTGCCTACGGTGATTTTCCGCCTGGCGATACTATTGAAAAG
>CAYSPW010000010.1:0-33899 GCA_964433095.1 uncultured Gammaproteobacteria bacterium
GCCCTAAAGCTATTTCGAGGAGAACCAGCTATTACCGAGTTCGATAGGAATTTCTCCGCTATCCACAACTCATCCCCGCGTGTTGCACGGCGCGTGGGTTCGGTCCTCCCCCCGACTTTCGTCGGGGTTCAACCTGGTCATGGATGGCTCACCCGGTTTCGGGTCGTGTAATTGCTACTAAAAGTTCGCCGGTTAAGACTCGGTTTCCCTACGCCTTCGAACCAGAGGCTCTTAAGCTTGCAAACAACTACACACTCACAGGCTCATTCTTCAATAGGAACGCTGTCACCCGCGTGATGCGGGCTCCAACTCATTGTAAGCGTACGGTTTCAGATACTATTTCATCGCCCTCCCGGGCTGCTTTTCACCTTTCCCTCACGGTACTTGTTCACTATCGATCACTAAAAGTATTTAGCCTTGCCGCATAGTCGCGGCGGATTCAGACGGAATTTCACGTGCTCCGCCCTACTCAGGAACAAAAACCACATCAATTAATATATATTTCGCTTACAGGATTATCACCTTCTATGATGCTCCTTTCCAGGAGTCTTCAGCTATACATACCAATCAATGTCCAGCTAAACAGGTTACTGACATTTTTGTCCTAACAACCCCCATATCGCAACGGCCTGTCCTTTAAGCCATATTCCAAAAGTCCAAAGACCGATAAAATATGACAACACGATATGGGTTTGGGCTGTTCCCCGTTCGCTCGCCACTACTAAGGGAATCACAGCTTTTTTTACTACACCTTAAAAGCAAAAACTTTCAAGGTGTAGAAAAGAAGCATAATTTGTTTTCTTTTCCTCTGGCTACTGAGATGTTTCACTTCGCCAGGTCGACCCTTTATACCTATGAATTCAGTATAAAGTACCTCATAAAGAGGTGGGTTCCCCCATTCGGAAATCCCCGGGTCAAAGGTTGCTTGGGACCTAACCGAGGCTTATCGCACCCTGCGACGTCCTTCATCGACTTTTAGTGTCTAGGCATCCACCGTACGCCCTTTAATTGCGTACAACGAAAACACAAAATTGTGCTTATTACCCATCATGATTACGTTGAATAAATAATCATGATTTTACTTACAATTTTCATTGTTGATTGATTCAATTGTAACGAGCCCGTCTCGTTTCAATCTCTTTTCACTCTCACTTTCTTATTACTTGTACAAACTCGATTCACTTCTTCTCAAATCCCCACTTGATATTTGTACCAGTGATAAAAAAACGAGCTTAAAAAAACCGCCTTCAAGCGGTCGGAACAAAATATTCAATTGCCCTTAACTGCTTGAATTATCTGAGTAATTAAGATGTTCAAACACTATCATGAGTGATATGTTTTTTTCTTAGTCATTTCAGAGGTCCAAGCAGCGCTTTGGACATGGATTTTCTTTTTTAACTCTTAATCAATATACATCAGCATTAAAAAGTTGTCAAGAGCTCAATAAAACAAACTGTGGAGAAGTTGTGAACATCAAAATAAATGGAGAAAAGGATAATTTATGCGGATACATATTTACCCAACCTAAATCTCTCTCCGGCCTTTGCCGTATAAAAAAAGACCTTGAAGAATAATCAACAAGGTCCAGATGGTTCAAGCATACAGTGTCTAGGATGTATGCCGAGGAAAAAAGCGAGAATACCTAGAATATCTTACATATATCTCGGTCCGTCGTCTTGGTCGTGGTCGATCCCGCTACCGACCTCAAACGACTTTCTTAAGGGAATTCCTCCTGCCATCACTCTGTACATCCTGTGACGGATTACCAGGCAATAACATTTGGTTCTGTATTCATACAGAAATTCCCCGGCCAGTTCGCAGGCCTTCTTCCAGAAATTGGGATCATCCTCCTTAAAATCGGCTTCAGGATGATCCTCCAGGAAGGCCTTTTTTGATTCGGGACCTTCCACTGTTGCTATGTAATACCTATGGTTGGCGATGCCAACCTTGAAATTACCGATTTTCAAGGCTTCGGCAATTGATCTTAGAACAATCTCATGTTGAGTTATACCGTCAAGCAGTTTCTCCTGCTTCTCATTCATGGTATAACTTCTCCCTTTTTTGAGGGCATCTTGGGCCATTTCCCTCACGATCTTACCCAGCTCGTCCTCGGGGTCCGTGAGAGCTCTAGAAATCAATTCCTTTCTTTTTTGACACTGTTCTTTTTCTATTCTCTCTCTTTCTTTTTTCCTCTCTTCGAGGAATTGATAGAGAAGCTTTTTAAGCTGCCCCTCTATCACCAATTTTTCTTCTCTCGTCCATTTCTCCCACTCCCATATCATTTTGGGATGTTCGAGGGTGACGATTGTTTTCCCCCTTTCTACCCCCTCTATGCAGGAGTATAAGGGGATATTCAACCTGAATCCCCCCGTCAGGTCTTTTATCAAACAAACATCCATACCTACTATTTTGAAATTTTTGATGGAGATATTTGATCCTTGCATACTTTCGTGTAAGATTTCATCCACATTTAGTAAAATTTTACAAAACCGGAGCCGTCCACTCTTGGCCGTACCGGTTATCTCCACCAAACTCCAATCCCCCAATTTTACTGGGGCCTGGTGTCGTTCTCTGTTACCAGGAACTACCCAAGCGGCGTTGTCAGTCACGTTTTTCGCGATGAAACCTCCGCGTTCCGATTTTTCTAATTCTACTACGACTACTTTTTTCATTGCATCATCCTGTGTGGAAATTTTAACGAACAAATAAGTATAGCAAAAAAAAAGGCTTTTGTCAATGGCCGAATTCAAGGCAACATTATAAACTAAATACGCCACCCAAATGGTAAAATATGACTTTGAACATAAAGGTGGCACATATGTTAAATGAACTCAAATAAGCTGATTAGACAGTATTTATCACTGAAAACCAATATGCATGAGATTATAAACGAGGATATTACAAATACAGGCAAACTACCGTTTGAGAAAGGGGTTAGACTACCAAACTCTAAATGAAGTTATTCATAAAGTAGTGCATTGTAAGCTTAAATTTTCATGATAAAAGGGGGTATTCCGAGTCGAAACTGGAAACAAACTCCATTGCTATTATAACAACTTCACCTTTGGACTGAATTTCGTACTGTAGACACAGTGCCGGACCAACCTCTGATTGACAAAATCCCAAACCACTGTCAAAAATCACGTTACGTGTCTGTGAACAAATGACAGCCTCGGTCAAACCAAAATTGTAGCCAGACAATAAGACCAAATCAATTTTCCTTACCCTTGGCGACCTGCGCATATACTCCGCCCGAATATTTTAAGCGCCATATTATTGATTTCAAATCCAGCTTTCCTGATCTTTCCAGTGTAGACATAGACCCGGTCTCTCTTAGCTCCAGTGCCGAGTTTGATTGTTTTCCAGATCCTAAAATCTCCCGAGGCAATCCCAGGTTTATTAAGAGCTTGTAATGCCTTCCCCAGTGCCTATGGTTTCCCAACCCGATACCGCGTTAGCTCATCTGGCAAATCAGGCAAATTCTCGACAATATAAAGATCAACTCCACTGTCTGCTTGTCCATGGCGGTTTCTCCTTTTATTTAGGTTTTCACCGTAAAATCAAATGAACAGTATGTCCGACAACCACCGATAGCCTTACTCAAAAAAATCTTAAATTTAAGAACCTTTTTGACTATGGCCAATCGAATATAAATTGACGTATAATAATAACATTAAAAATAAGACGCGTCAATCTCCGGAAAATCGACACTTATGTTCAATCTACACATTGTCTTAATTGGTTCACTCAAAGAAAACTATTGGAAAGAAGCCGAGCAAGAATATCTAAAAAGACTGGGCCCTTATGCCAAAATCAAGATAACCTCGATTCCGGAAAGGTCTTTTGGCGAATCCGACGAGCCGGAGCAAGTAAAAAAGATTGAGGCGGAAAAATTAAAAAAATACCTTGATGGTATTCTGGTGGCAATGGATAGTCGGGGCAAACAAATGAATTCGATTGAGTTTGCCGGCTTTCTGGATACCAACTCCACCAAAGGAGAAGAAATAACTTTTGTTATTGGTGGACCTTTGGGACTGCATGATCAATTCTGGACAAAGCCAATCATATTCTTTCCCTATCTTCTTTGACCTTCACCCACCAGATTGCCAGGATCATTCTGATAGAGCAAATTTATAGGGCGGCCACTATTATCCATGGCAAGAAGTATCATTATTAAAAGTCCGCCCTTTTCGAACGGTTATTTAATGAGTATCATGCCATAGCGTATTAACTTTGGTACAATCTTACACCACAGTAAATCCTTTTTTAAATAAAAAAGTATATAGAAAAATTAAAAAACAACCAAACAACTCCCGGGGTATTTTATCACATCCTCAACTTGAGGATGTTTACGTAAATATCCCGCCACTTCCCTTTCCAAAGTACCACTGCCGCCTCCGTAAATTACCCGAATAACTTTACCCTCGAAATAATTATTGAAAATAAAAGACTCCACTTTGTCTAGAGCGTCAGCAACGCGAAAGCCATGCAAATCAAGCTCGAGAATATCCGCCCCTATTTCTGCCGAGTAAATTTTGGCTTGTTTTTTGTCCATCTTGCTTTAAAATCCATTCCTTATCATTTTAACATCATAATTTCATATGGAAAAGGATAAGATACGGAACCATGCTAAAAAATTATTTGTATGTTCTAAAAAACACTAACAAAAAAACTTCCCGCTAAATGTGGTATATGAACCACGACCGAAAGCCTCTTCTATGACTAAAGTATTATCCTAGACTAAAGTATTATCCTACCAAAACGACAATTCCTAATATGTACAAAAGCCCTTCTTAGGCCTTTTTTTCTTAGTGCCGGGGAGAGGACTCGAACCTCCACACCGATTAGGCACGTGCTCCTAAGGCACGCGTGTCTACCAGTTTCACCACCCCGGCATGCGCCTTAGTGTAGCATAATTTGTAAGAAAAATCAAGAGGCGCCTCGGCGGCGCCCCTTTTTCTTTTCCCGTTATTTCTCTTCTTTCTCGCTTGCCGGTTTCTCTTGTTCCTGCTCTTGAGTTTGTTCGGTTTGGATATTTTCTTGTTCGCTTTTTTCCTCTTTTTTGTTCGATTCCTCTTTGTCCGGTTTATCCGCTTGAGCTTCAGATTCGGATTTGCTTTCTTTTTCGGCTGCCAATTTTTCTTTACCGGCAACGCCTTCCAGCTTCAATCCCAACCGATGCTCGGCCGGCTCTATGCTCATGATTTCAAATTTTCTGGTTTCTCCGATCTTGAACATGTCTCTTAATTCCGACACGTCATGAATGGTTCGATCCGAAAGCTCGGAGATATGGGCCAGTCCGTGGATGTCCTCATCCAGCTTGACCATCAAACCGAAGGGTTCCACTTTATGTATTTCGCCTTCCACGATTTGTCCCACTTCATATTTGTCTTTCACTCCTTTCCAAGGGTCTTCCACCAGCCTTTTGATGGAAAGATAAATTTTTGATTTATTCAAGTCAATAATCTGCGCTTTTACTTTATCCCCCACCTTAAGCACGTCCCTCGGATGATCAATGCGCTGCCAGACGATTTCCGAGATATGCACCAAGCCCTCCAGGCCTTCGCCAAATCTAATGAAAGCGCCGAAAGAAGTCAAGGCTGACACTTCGCCTTTCACCACGTCTCCAATATTGTATGATTCCAGTACCGATCTCTGTTCGTCTTCCCAAACCGCTTTTTCCGATACGATCAATTTTTCTTCTTTTTGGTTGGCGTCTATTACTTTCACTTTTAAATTTTCCCCCACCAATTCTTTTAATTTTTCCAAAATTCTATTTTTATCGCCACCCGGTACACGAGGATAATTATCAGGACTTAATTGCGAAACCGGCATAAATCCGGTTAAAGCGTCCACTTTCATCATCAAGCCGCCTTTGTTAGCCGCCACTACCTTGGCGTCAATTTCTTTTTCATCTTGTTTGTATTGTTCCATACGATCCCAAACCCGCTGATGCCCGGCGATTCTGAAAGATAATTCCATTTCTCCGTTTTCATTTTCCTGTTCCACAACCGTGGCCTCCGCCTCGTCTCCCGGCTTGGTATCCGAGTATTCGCTGGATTCGGCGAACAATTCTTTGCCCCTGACCACGCCGGTGGTCACACCGTTGATATCTATTCTGACTTCTCCGTGATCAACCGAAATTACCGTACCTTTAACCAACTCTCCTTCTTTGGGTATGGCGGTAAAATAGTCTTTGACCAATTTTTTAAAGTCGCTTTGACCGTTGTCTTCTGTCATAAATTAAAAATTAAATTAACCCGTTCTTTTTTTTGAACAAGCTTTTCCGTGCAAAAAAATACGCGGAAAAACAGTAAAATTAGATAATTAACGGGCTAACTATAGCATTAAAAATAACAAGCGTCAAGAGGCGCGCTAAACAATAAAAAACAGTGTCTTTTACCCTTGCGCCGGCCTAAATACTACTGTATAATAAACGCGTTGAATTGAACATTTTTATTAAAATATTACAAAATAACGAAGAAAAAAACATATGCATATTTCCTGGCTCGGAGACAGTTGCGTAAAAATTCAAGCCAAGCCATTTGATAAAGACGTAAATATTGTCATTGACCCGTACAAGCCGGAAAAAGGCTCTTTTCCGCGTAGTCTGACGCCGGATATAGCTCTTTATTCGGCCGGCGAAAAGGGCTCCATTACCTTGTCGGGCAAGCCGTTCGTGTTGTCCACCGCGGGTGAGTGCGAAACCAAGGGAGTACTGATCGCCTCCGGCCGCACCGACAATCCAAAAAAAATAATATTCAGACTGGATGCCGAGCAAATCAGCGTCGGACATTTGGGGTACATTGACAAAGAACCGTCCGGTGCGACGCTTGAAATATTGAACGGCGTGGACGTATTGATGGTTCCGGTCGGAGGAAAGGATTGCCTGGACGCGGAAAAAGCGGTCAAGGTGGTCAATACGCTTGAACCCCGAGTGGTAATTCCGATCGTCTACCAAAGCGAGAATAACCCTGAATACGATAAGGTGGACAAATTTCTAAAAGAAATCGGACACAGTAACGGCAAGCCGGAAAAAAAGATAATTTTAAAGAAAAAAGACCTGCCCCAGGAAGAAACCGATGTAATAGTGCTGGACAAAGAATAATATGGCCGAGAAAAAAACAAAAAAACAAAGAATGCCCGGGTTAATCTTTGAACGCGCTGATTTTGACGAACCGAATAAAAAAACCAATAAAAGCGAACCGCGATATATCTACGACAACTACCCCAACTCGGCCAGCCGGCTTTTAATGTGGTCGGGTGTCGGCGCGCTTACTTTATGCATTTTTATCATGTGGATCTGGAACGCGCGCGTGATGGTGGGCGGCATCAGCGGAGAGAAAAATTCAGCCATACAGATCGTGGACACGGCCAAAGCCGATTTGGGCACCATGCTCAAAAGCGTGACCGAAAAAGAACATACGGCCGCCGAACAAAATGATCGACAAAATATGACCAATGACAGCGAAGAAAATAAGCCTGAAGCCGAACAACAAGATAAATGGCAGAAATTTCTATACACTCTTTTACAGACCGCCACCGGCACTCCTTCCACCACCGCGCCCGAAACCACGCCAGCTACCGAAAAGGCTCCGACCGGGACCGAAATATCGGAAGAAGAAGCGGCTATGTTAAATAACGCCAGGATAAATGACATCCTGAATAAATCCGCCACCTAAATTGAAAAATTATGTCCAAAAAAAAGAACGCGAAACAAGAATCTCTGCAAATTGATCCGATCGGAAAAGTTGAGCCGATAGCGATTATTGACGAGATGAAGACTTCTTATCTGGATTATGCCATGAGCGTGATTGTGGCCCGCGCTCTGCCCGACGTGCGCGACGGCTTGAAGCCGGTTCACAGGAGAATTCTCTATGCCATGTGGAAGTTGGGATTAAAACATAACGCCAAATTTTTAAAATCCGCCCGCGTGGTCGGAGACGTGATGGGTAAATATCATCCGCACGGCGACGCCGCCATTTATGATTCCATGGTGCGCATGGCGCAGGACTTTTCCATGCGCGTTCCTCTGGTAAACGGCCAGGGAAATTTCGGCTCCATGGATGGAGACTCGGCCGCGGCCATGAGGTATACCGAGGCCAAGCTGCATTCCGCGGCCGAAGAAATGCTGGCAGACATTGAAAAAGAAACCGTTAATTTCATGGGCAATTACGACGGCTCGCAAAAAGAACCGGTAGTGCTGCCGAGCAAGTTACCTAATTTACTGCTCAACGGCACCATGGGCATCGCGGTAGGCATGGCCACCAATATTCCGCCGCATAACCTATCAGAGCTCTGTGACGCCGTGATTCATCTCATCGAAAAACCCAAGTCCGGCGTGGATGAGTTGATGGAGTACGTCAAAGGACCGGACTTTCCCACCGGCGGCATTATTTACAGTAAAAAAGATATCTTGTCCGCTTACGCCACCGGCCGTGGCGGTATTGTTATCAGAGCCAAAACAAACATTCAGGAACGCGAAGGCGGAAAATTCCAAATCGTGGTCAATGAAATCCCTTACCAGGTAAACAAAGCCGTATTGATAGAAAAAATCGCCAAATTGGTTCAAGACAAAAAAATTGAAGGCATCAAAGACTTGAGAGACGAATCCAATAAGGACGGAGTAAGAATAGTAATTGAATTGAAAAAAGACACCTATCCGAAGAAAATACTCAATCGCCTGTTTAAATTAACCGACCTGCAAACTACTTTCCATGTCAACATGATCGCTCTTGTGGACGGCATTCAGCCGCGGCTGCTCAATCTCAAAACCGTGCTGGAAGAATACATCAAGCACCGCCAGGCGGTAATTAAAAGGAGAACCGAGTTTGATCTGGCTAAAGCTAAAGAACGAGCACATATTCTGGAAGGCCTGAAAAAAGCGATTGACAAAATTGACGCGGTCATCAACACGATTCGCAAATCAAAGGACAAAGAAGTGGCCAAAGCCAATTTGATGAAAAAATTCAAATTCACCGACCGCCAAACCGTGGCCATTTTGGAAATGCGCCTGCAGCAGCTGGCTAACATGGAACGGCGAAAAATTTTAGATGAATTGAAAGAAAAAAAAGCTTTAATAAAAGAACTGGAATCAATTCTCAAAAGTTCGAAAAAAATTCTCGGCATTATTAAAAAAGATGTCAAAGACGTGAAAGAAAAATACGGAGATAACAGACGCACTCAAGTGATAACGCGCGGAGTGAAGGAGTTCAAAATAGAAGACATGATTCCCAACGAAGCCACTATCATCATGACCACCAAAGACGGCTACATAAAAAGACTGCCGCCGAGCATTTTCAGATCGCAAAGAAGAGGCGGTAAAGGGGTGATCGGGCTCACCACTAAAGAAGAAGACGTGGTTGAATCTCTTATTTCCACCAACACTCACGATAATCTTTTGTTTTTCACCACCCGCGGCCGAGTATTCCAGTTGAGAGCCTATGATATCCCCCAAACCGCCCGTACCGCCAAAGGCCAAGCCTTAGTGAATTTTCTCCAGCTCGCTCCCAACGAAAAAATCTCTTCCATCCGTTCGGTAGATGACGTGAGCAAGTACAAATATTTGGTCATGGTCACCAATAAAGGAACCATCAAGCGCACCCCGATTGAAGACTTTTCCAATGTGCGACGCTCGGGTCTGATTGCCATCAAGCTCAGATCGGATGACATGCTGGAATGGGTTCGCCCCAGTACGGGCAAAAACGAAGTGACCATCATCACCGCTTTGGGTCAAGCGATCAGATTCAAGGAAAAAAATGTCAGAGCCATGGGTAGGGCCGCTTCCGGAGTGCGCGGCATCAGACTAAAGTCCAACGACCAGGTGGTAGGCATGGACGTAATCAGCCCACTGCTGGTGACCAAAAAAGTACTGGAATTGCTGGTGGTTTCGGAAAAGGGACTGGGCAAACGCACCAAATTAAACGAGTACAAAGTGCAAGGACGCGGCGGCAGTGGCATCAAAACCATGAACGTAACCGACAAAACCGGACCGATCATTGACGCGCGAGTGATAAACAACACCGAAGAACAAGATCTGTTGTTGATATCGCAAAAAGGCCAAGTGGTACGCACCGCTTTGAAAAATATTTCCACCTTGGGGCGTGCTACTCAGGGAGTAAGATTAATGCGCTTCAAAGAAAACGACGACAAAGTGGCTTCCACCGCTTTGTTGTAAGAACAAAAAGAAAATAATCAAGTGAAAAAATACTTAGATCCGGTTAAAAACCGGATTTAAGTATTGACAAATTGGATAAAAGCGTATAAAATATATATTTATTGATCATTCCTGCCGCAAAAAGGAGAAACCATGAACAAAAACAAGCAAAACATGGCTAAAGTGGTGCTCATTGTTTACAATTTCAATTCCAACAGTATTGAAATGTATTTCAGAAACGATCCGGAAAATAATCCGCTGAAGCTGAAACCGATTTTGTGGGTCGCAAAAGACGAAAAGCTGTTAGCACCATACCATTCGCTTCAAACAATTTTGGAAATAATGCACGTTGTTACCGGACATATATTTGTAAAAATCCGGCAGTCAAAAAAAAGGGAAGGCGTCACAGACATCTATGAACGCCTTGATTTCCTGGAACAAACTCGGCCATACCGGGAAAAGAAATAAAAGATCTTTTTTCAAGCATCTCATCCGAGATGCTTTTAACTTTTATTCAAAGCTTGTTTCAATAATTCTTCCGTACTCTTGTCTGCCGTTTCCAATCCCCGCACCGCGTTCTTAGCTTCTTCTTTGGAATAACCCATGGCCATCAATCCACCCACAACCTCTGTCAATTTGCCACTATCATAATCGGCTTTGTTTGCTTGTTCAATATTATCCACCTTGACCTTGGATCTCAACTCCACCACCATTCTTTCGGCCGTCTTCTTTCCCATGCCCTGTACTTGAGTCAGGTAGGCGGAGTCAGAACGGGCAATGGCCGCCTTGATCTGCTCGATTGAACCCAAATCAAGTATATTCATTGCGCCCTTGGGACCGATGCCGGAAACGGACAGCAAGAGGGAAAAAAATTCTTTTTCATGTATATTCGCGAAACCGTACAGTTCGGCGGCGCTGTCGCTCATCTTAAGATATGTGAACAACTCAATATCTTGCTTAATCTTAAGCGTGGAATAATGGGAAAAAGACAAAGACACTTCATAACCCATGCCACTGTCCGCGAGCACGGTAACACTTCTTCCTTGCTTTTGGATAATTTTACCTTTGATGTAGGCGATCATAGTTATTTTTTACTTCTGCTTACCCTGATCAAACCGCCGCAGGGAACCACTTCTATGCCTTTGTTCTCCAATTGATCCAAAAACAAATTCATACCCAAAGAATCCGAGGCCATGTGTCCCGCTATAATCACGTTCATGTGATGCTTGCTCGCTTTTTTACGCGCCGTATCTTTCATATGCATGCCCACCACGGTAGAGATACCGTAACGCGACAACTCTTTGTAAACCTCATCGGACGGACTGGTGCCGCCGGTCATTTCCACCAAATGAAATCCGACCCGATGCTCCTTGGAGCCGGTGAAAAGAGACGGACCGGCACCTCTTTTTTTCGCTTCTTGATACTCGGGTATCTCCAGCAGTAAATCCAATATGTCGCCTACCAGGCACGGTTTTCTTTTAACAAACAGATTATTAAGATATTCAGTCACCAAATTATCGGTAATGGTATGCGTATTGATTAAGTTCACCCGCAGCAGCTCGGCCAAGTTAATTATCTTGTAATGATTAATCGGATGCACTCCTCGGCCCACTTCTTTCATTCTCTCTTCCATAATCTTTTCCGCCACATGCACAGGCACTCCCGCCCGCACAAATACCTCCACCTGCATATCCATCACCGTGTGCAGATCGGCCAATCCGGCTCCGATCGGATGATGGGATATTACCAGATCTATCTGTTTTTTTCTCTCTCCCAGCTGGCTGGCCAACAATATTTCCCCATCGCCAATATCTATGCCGACCATCACTGTTTTTACCGGTTTGTTTTTATCCGTCTGGACATGAATTTTGGAGTCGGAAAACGGATTAATCAGCTTATCTTTATCAAAATATTTCTTTTCTTGGGGTTTCATTTGCTTGTACTTTTTTTCCACCGTTTCCAAATATTGCTTGATTCCTTTTTTTCCTCTGGGATCGGCTTCGATGCCCATCTGTAGAGCCAATTTGAATATTTGCTCAATAGTCATATTATTTAATTAATTTCAAATATTTAATTATACCTATAATATATTTAATTTAAATTTTTGTCATACCTGTTTTCTTATCATACCCACGGTACGAAGCTGGTCGCGGGCATGAAAAACCTGCAAAAAAACGGTATCAAAGAACTCCCGGCGGAGTTCTTTGATTTGAAAAAACTTTTGCTCCACACATTTGAATTGTAACTTGATGAAAGCAATCAGTCAATTTCTCCGCTTGAAAAGAAAAAATGTGATATAATGGATAAATAACCAGAGCGCATGAAAATAGCGATAATAGGGACTCATTCCACCGGAAAAACCACCTTGATCAACAAGCTGGATGAAAGAATCAAAAAAATTGGCTTTCGCACTACCATCTTGTTTGAGCTTTCCAGGCAATGCCCGTTCCCGGTCAATGAGCGCGCCAGCTACGAAGCGCAGGCCTGGATACAAATAAAGCATTTGGAGCAAGAAAACAATGTTGACCATCAAGACAAAATCTTTCTTTGTGATCGCGCCACCATAGATAATTTCGCGTATTTTCGCCAGGCGGTACCGGATAAAAACATTGGCGAATGGGAAGCGCGCGCGGTAGAACATATGCACAGCTACGATTTGGTGTTTAAAACCAGAAAATTGGATATACGGGCTAAAGAAGACGGCTTTAGAACCACGAACGAACAATTTAGAAAAACCATTGATAATAACATCAAAAAAATACTGAAAAAGCACAAAATCAAGCACTACTTGCTGCCCAAAACCGTGAACTACAATGATCATATCCGATATATTCTAAGACGAATCAATGAACAACTGACCTGCCCGATCGGACTGAAGCAAAAATATACCACCAGCCAGCTCAGACTGCCTTGGATAGTAAAAATCCCGCGTTAAAGCGGGATTTACCATTATTTATTCTTTGGCCTGGTGTATGGTTATTGAACTTTTTCCACCGTAATATATATGACACTGTCATCAAACTTGATTCTTTTCTCCCCTTCGCCGGAGACGATCTCATCGGCCAGCACCGTTTTGGCTATTTCCCGTTTATATTTCTCAAATATATTTTTCACTTCCGATTCTTCGGCGCGGTAAACCAATCTTATCTTATCCTCTACGGTCAAGCCTTTTTCTTTTCTTATTTGATTGACGGCTCTAGTCAACTCTCGCACCAAACCCTCTTGCTTCAATTGTTCATCAATGAGGATATTTAAACCGATTTTTACCGCAGCTTCCTCTTTGGTGATTCTATCGGCTTGCTCGCGAATGTTTTCCGTATGCTTGATCCGCTTGACGTTTAATTCCGCCGCTATCAAATCTTCAAACTGCTCTCCTAATTCTTCCCCCTGGTAGCGGATACAGGATAATGGCTGTCTGACTTTGATGCCAGCCTCTTTTCTGGCAGATAATCCCAACTCCACTATCTTCCTGGTTCGATTCATTTGATGCAAGATTTTCTTGTTAATCAAAATTTCATTGATCTCGGGCCACTTTTCCAGATGCACCGACTCCGGATATCCTGATTCTTTTTTGACCATCTCCCGGTAAATGATTTCGGCCATGAAAGGAGTAAACGGAGCCATTATCTCGGACAAAGTCAACAAAACCCGGCGCAAAGTGCCAATGGCCGCCTGTCGGTCTCGCTCGTCTTCACCTTTCAGGCGATCACGAGAACGTCTGACATACCATTGCGACAGTTCGCCGACAAAATCCATAATCGGCCGGCTGGCTTCGTTAAGCTTGTATTCCTCCATGCCCCGAGTAACGTCGCGCACCAAAATATTCAACTTTGCCAAAATCCACTTATCCAAAACATTGTCCGGCTGTCGCGTATCTTTGGACATGCTTTGGTCGGCGAACATATTGTAAAAACTAAACACATTCCACAAAGTATTGCACAGCTTGTTGTATACATCCCTAACACCCTCTTCGGAAAAATTCAGATTGACCCCAGACAATACGGGAGAGCTTATCAGATAATATCGCACCGCGTCGGCGCCGTATTTTTCCATAATGGTATCCGGCTCGGGATAGTTTTTCAGCCGCTTGCTCATTTTTTTTCCGTCTTCGGCCAGCACGATTCCGTGCACGATCACATTCTTGAAAGCCGGTCTGCTTTCCTTTCCCGGTATGGCCGGACGATCTCCTCTGGTTAAAGCGGTCGCGAGCACGTGCAGAGTGTAAAACCAGCCGCGAGTTTGATCTTGCGCTTCGGCAATGAAATCCGCCGGAAAATTAGCCTCGAATTTTTCCTTGTTTTCAAACGGATAATGCATCTGAGCGTAAGGCATGGCCCCGGATTCAAACCAGCAATCCAACACTTCCGGAATCCGCTTGTATTGTTTGCCGTCTTTTTCAATAATGATTTCATCCACCACATGCTTGTGCAGGTCGCTGACATTGCCGCCGGACAATTGGTTTAATTCTCGCACCGAACCGACGCAAATAACTTCACCGTCGTCGCTTTTCCATATCGGCAGCGGCGCGCCCCAGAACCTGTTTCGTGAAACGGCCCAATCGCGTACGTTTTCCAGCCATTTACCAAAGCGTCCATACTTGATATGGTCGGGTGTCCAATGTATCTTCTCATTGTTTTCAAGCAACTCCCGCTTAAACAAAGTCGTATTTACAAACCAACACGAGGTTGCGTAATTCAAAAGCGGCGTGTCGCAGCGCCAACAAAAAGGATAAGCATGCTCGTACTTTTCTTTGGAAAAAAGCTGATCGCTCTTGGCCAGCCATTTCAGAATTTCCACGTCCACGCGGCTTGGATCTTCTTTTGGCTTCACTTCCATGCCGGCAAAGTCCGCCACTTCGGACGTAAATTTTCCTTCCATGTCCACGTGTTGCACCCAGCCGGTACCTTCGCGCTTTCCCACCTTGTAATCATCTTCACCGAAAGCGGGGGCGATATGCACGATACCGGTACCCTCGGCAGTGCTGACAAAATCGGCCGCCGACACCCGGAAAGCATTTTCAGTATCTTTAAAATATGGAAATAATGGCCGGTATTCCAACCCCACCAGTTCGGATCCTTTCTTTTTACCCCTGACCACATACTTTTTATCCCCCATCACCCGCTCCAGCCGATCCTCGGCCACGATATACAGCTCGTCACTTCCATCCTTTTTCACTATTTTGTACTCAATATCTTTTCCCACCGCGAGCAGCACGTTTCCGGGCAAAGTCCAAGGCGTGGTGGTCCAAGCAAGCAAATACACGTCGTCAGCTTGGCTTAATTGCAACTTTTCCCCGGCATTAAGCACTTTAAACTTGGCTGTGACAGTTAAATCTTTGATGGTTTGGTAGTTTTGCGATACCTCAAAATTGGAAAGCGGAGTAACGCAACGCGGGCAAATATGCATGGCTTTGTAACCCTCATAGATCAAATCTCTTTCCCACAATTGCTTGAATACCCACCATACGCTTTCCATATATTCAATATCCATGGTCTTGTAATCATTGACCATGTCCACCCAGCGACCCACGCGGTGAATGGTTTTTTGCCATTCCTCGGCGTAGCGCATTACCGTTTTATGGCAAGCTTGATTGAATTCTTTTAATCCGTATTCTTCAATATCCTGGCGTGTCTCAAGATTAAGCTCCTTTTCTATCAAATTCTCAATCGGCAGTCCGTGGCAATCCCAACCCCACACTCTTTCCACTCTATGGCCGCGCATAGTCTGATAACGCGGCACCGCATCTTTTTCCAGCGAGGCCACGATATGTCCATAATGCGGCAAGCCGGTGGCAAAAGGCGGGCCGTCATAAAACACGTAGCGCTTGTCTTCGGGTTTGGTTGTTACCGATTTCTGAAATATTTTTTCTTTATCCCAGAAATTCAGTATCTTCCACTCATGTTTACTGGCATTATACGGCATAAAAAACAATAATTTAAAAGTAAAATTTATTTCAATTGAATTTATTCCTTCATTATATCCTAACCGCAATTAAAAAAACACCTTTTTGCCGAGGGGTCCATTTCCGGACGGTACCACCCTGAGGCCATGGTGTCTTCATTACCGCTGTTACGGGCATGCCCGGCCGGTTCTACTCAGTATATAAACGCAACTTTAAGTGTCGACAAATACAATTTTTTTCCGGCAGCGCTTCCAAGAAGGAATCCCTGTTGATAGCAGGTAAATGACGCTTTTACGATTGTTTTTTTCATTTAAAGTATATATCCAATTTATCTAACGTGTCAACAAAAACAATACAAAACCCGCTGAACGGTCGCGGGTTGTGAACTTTAATCTTTGTCAAAAACCATATGATAGATGTGCGGCAGATTACGCAATCTTTCCTGGTAATCAAGGCCGTATCCGACTATAAATTTGTCGGATGGGATTTCAAATCCCACATAATCGGGTTTGAAATCTATTTTCCGCCTACCCGGCTTGTCCAGCATACTGGCCACTCTTACTGAGGCGGCGCCACGCCGCTTCAGGTTGCCAACCTGCAGCGTCATCGTTCGGCCCGTATCCACGATATCCTCCACCACCAGCACATGGCGATTTTCTACCGGATGCACCAACTCGCGAACAACGGTCACCATGCCGCAGCTGTGCTCGGTTCCGTTGTAGCTGGATAGCTGAATGGAGTCCAATGTCAATCGCTCGGTATGAATGCGCCGCGCCAGAGTAGACCCGAACATGAGAGCGCCGAGCTGGACCAAAATCACATGAACGTCTTTGCCTTCGTAATCACGGGCGATTTGTTCGCCCATTTGCGTCGCACGCTCCTCGATCTGTTCGCCGCTGAAAAGACGGATCAAATTATATTTTCTCTCACTTTCCATGCTTTCCCTCCTTGACTAATGAAAATGAACTAAAATGATTTGCGCTATATTATACTTAAATCATGAAAAAAAGCAAAAAAAATACCCGGCACCCCCAATGCCGGGAAAACGATCCGAAATATGAGCTTGTAGCGCAAGGCCTCAAGCATCTCCGGCGACAGGCCTTGTGGCGGCTCCGTGACTTTGTGGTCTATTTCTTCGCGCCACTCCCTCTTCTTTGCGAGCGCGGCCAGCTCGGAGCCTGCGATCTTCTTGAGCTCCTTGAGCTCGCTCAAGCTTTTCTGTAGCTTGTCAATCTCGATTTCAAAATCAAAAAGCTCTTTTTTTCTCGGACAGCTTTCTGTCCGGCTCCGTGCTTTTAAGCGTGTCGGGCTTTTCCACGACAGAAGAAACCGGTGGTTCGGCTTTCTTCTCAACCATGTTTGTTTCCAAGCTTGGGTAATATTTCCATCCACCGATTTCCCATGTTTTTCTACTCGCAAATACCATCTACCTCTCAATTCCTTTGGCGGCTTTTCATACTTACTTGCCATATATCTTTGCTAAAATTTAATGGTTACCCTTTGTAACCTCTATTCTAGCAAAATGTTACCGCATAAGGATAATCATACAGCCGCTTGTGATCAGGTAATTTTGATGATATACTCGGGTAAATTAAACAAAATCTCTATGTACAAAGGACCATTATTGATCTCATCGGATCATGGGGGGTACGGATTAAAAAAAAGACTGGTCAGATTTGTTCAAAACCAGCTGAATTTGAAAATAACCGACATGGGACCGCATAAATACGATGAAGAAGACGACTACCCTGATTTTGCCTTTCCTTTGGCCGAAAAGGTAGTGAAAGAAGATGGCAGAGGCATCTTAATATGCAAAAACGGTATCGGAGTATGCGTGGCCGCCAACAAAGTAAAAGAGGCGCGGGCCGGTATCGGATACAACCTGATGGCCGCCGAAACCATGATGACGGATGACAACACCAACATTTTATGCCTGGCTTCCAAGCTCACCTCGGAAGAACACAGTATGGCCATAGTAAAAAGATGGCTGCAGAGCGAGTTTAGCCATGAACCCAGACACGAACGCAGAATAGCCAAGATAGAAGAATTTGAAAACGAAATTTAATATGAAGATTAAAATCATACCGACACTTAACGTATTAAGTGAGCGGCAGTTCGTAGCCAATCTGCGCGCGATAGAAAATGAAGTTGAAACCGTGCAGATAGATATTGCCGATGGAAAATTCACCGCTTGGAAAAATTGGCATGATCCGCGAGCGATCGCGCGCGTACAAGGAAAAGTCAATTATGAATTGCATTTGATGACCAACGATCCGCTTCTGGAACTGAAGCGCTGGACTAAGGTAAAAAATATTGAAACCGTATTCGTTCACGCCGAGTCTGATTGCGGGCAAGTAAAATGCCGTACGGCGCAATTACTGCTCGGGACGAAGAAAATTTTTCAATCTGGCGCGCGAGTGGGATTGGCGCTAAAGCCCAATACTGATATCGGCATTCTATCACTGCTGGATTTTCCTCTTACTCATGTGTTGATAGTGGCGGTTGATCCGGGAAAGTCGGGGCAGGGTTTTGAAGAATCTGTTTTACCAAAGATAAAGAGGCTGCGAGAAAACTATCCGGATATGGTTATTGAGGTTGACGGCGGAGTGAACAAAGACAATATTGCTCGCGTTGCGCAAGCCAGCGCCGACATTATTTGTTCGGGCAGCGCTATTTTCAACTCAAATGCCAGCCCGGCCGAAAACTACGACGAATTAAAAAAAGCCTTGCCCAGGCTTTGACCGTGAAACAAAAAAATGCTAAAATATTACCGCTTTAAAGTAACAAAAAAATATGGCAGATGAACCACGATACGATCTGGTAATAATCGGAGCCGCGGCCGCCGGTTCGGCAGCGGCCATTTACGCGGCCAGGCGCAATCTAAATTTTTTAGTGGTAAGCAAAGATATCGGAGGAGAAGTGGCGCTGTCCGGAGAAGTGAATAACTGGCCCGGAATAATTGACACCACCGGAGCCCAGCTGGCCAAAGATTTTCATGATCACCTTAAACACTACGAAGTGGATATCAAAAACGGTTTTGAAGTAAACAAAATTGAACAAAAAAACAACTACCACATAGTAAAAGCCAAAAACGACAACAATGAGAAGCTGGATCTAAGCACTACCGCCGTTATCGTGGCAAGTGGCATTCATCCCAGGCATCTGAACATTGAAGGAGAAGAAGATCTGAAAGGCAAAGGAGTGACCTATTGCACGGTCTGTGATGGACCGCTCTTCAAAGGAAAAACCACGGCCACTATCGGCGCGGGCAATTCGGCTTTGGAATCGGCTCTGATGATGTCTGAAATCGCTAAAAAGGTATATTTGGTGACCAAATATCCCAATAATGAGGAAAAAAACGGTGGTTTTCCCAAAGGGGAGGATATTTTAATCAACAAAGTAAAGAATTTGGATCATGTTGAAATATTATATAACGCTGATACCAATGCCGTTTTAGGTCAAGACAAGGTAACCGGCATTAAGTATGAAGACTTGAATTCAGGAGAAGAACATGAGCTTGACGTGGACGCGGTGATGGTGCATATCGGCATGATTCCGAACTCGGACTTTGTGGACTGTGCCAAGAAAAATAACTACAAGGAAATTGAAGTGGATATTAAGTGCAGGACAAGCTGCGATGGCTTGTTCGCGGCCGGAGACGTCACCAATATTCCGTTCAAGCAGATCGCCATTGCGACCGGACATGGGGTAACCGCCGCTTTATCAGCTATTGAATATATTAATAAATGGGAGAAAAAACACTGATAAGACTTTTTGGCCGATAAAAGACTCTCCGCCGCCTAGCGACGGATTTTTTAATTGCTAAACTTATGCTATACTTAGCCTAACTTAACTTGAAATATTTATGTATGATCTAATTACTATCGGAGATTCCACGCTGGATATATTTGTGGTCATTGACGAGGCCACGGTCCAATGCGATCTGCAAAAAGATAAATGTCTGCTCTGCCTCAATTACGCGGACAAAATTCCGATCAAACAAACTCACTATTCAATGGGCGGCAACGCGGCCAATGTAGCTGTTGGCTGCCAAAAATTAGGTCTGAAAACGGCCATAGTCACTGAGCTTGGTGATGATATTAACGGGCTGGCGGTAAAAGAAGAGTTGGAAAAAAGCAAAGTCAATACCAGAATGCTAAAAACACATAAAAACAAGGAAACACGCTACGCCGTAATCTTGAACCATCAAGGTGAAAGAACGATCTTATCCTATCATGCCGAACGCGACTACACGTTACCCAAGCTGCCGCAAACAAAATGGATATATTATACGTCGCTAGGCAAAAGCTTTGAAAAATTGCAGAAAAAACTGGAATCGCGTTTGAAAAAAAATCCCACCGTCAGATTGGCCTTCAATCCCGGCTCATATCAAATGAAAAAAGGCATAAAAAAAGTAAGGTCTCTACTACCTAAAGTGGAATTACTTTTTGTCAATGTTGATGAAGCGCGGCAAATCGCGGGCAAAAAACTGCCCATAAAAAAACTTTTCAAACGTCTACACAAGCTGGGAGTAATGAACGCCGTTATTACCGCCGGTACTAAAGGATCCTATGCTTCGGATGGAGAAAAAACATATTTCCTGCCCGCTTCCAAAAAAAAGGCGGTAGCCAAAACCGGCGCCGGCGATGCTTATGCCAGCGGTTTTTTGTCGGCTTTTTTTTACGATCTGCCGATTAGACAAGCCATGAAATGGGGTACGGCCAATGCCTCCGGAGTAATCAGCCAATTCGGCGCGCAAAAAGGACTGCTTAACAAAAAGGAAATTAAATAGCAATCTTAATAAATATACTTTATTCACTTTTATTGAAAAGGACATCCATCTGTTGACTGAAGTTCGCGGGGAAGATATAATGAATGGGTGCCGCTTTGTAAAGTATGGAAATTTTTATGCAAAAAAAACCAAAAAAAAATATAATAATATTCGTGGGCAAACTGTATAAGCACATAATTGACGCGGTCAGGGAATACGAAAAAAAAGAAAAGAAAAAATACCGCGTCGCCTTTTTATACGATTCTAAAATAAAACTAAAAGAGTCGCAAAAAAACAACTTGAATCATGTGGATATTTTAATGGCCTGCGACACGCAAAAAACGGCCGCCATCCAAAAAGTACTGCTGCCTTACCAAGAAGAGCTGTTGGCCATCACTTGCCGCGGAGAAGATCAAATTCCCATGTTTTCTCGAATAGTACCGCATGTCCCTTATTTGCGCACTCCGACCGGCGATTCTTTGCTTTGGTCCACTGACAAGCTGCTGATGAGGCGTCGGCTAAGAATTCAAAATAAAAAAATTTCCCCGGCATATACAATAGTTTCCGACACCACTAAAAAATCTTTAAAAAAAATAGAGGAAAAAGTGGGATTTCCGCTCTTGGTCAAGCCGACCGGACTGGCCGCCAGCCGCTTGGTAACCATTTGCTATCACAAGGAAGAATTGAAAAAAGCGCTTAACAAAGTATTTAGAAAAATTAGGGCGGCGTATAAAAAGACAGGCGGCACCGGGGAACCGAAAGTGCTGGTAGAACAATTCATGGAGGGTACCATGTATTCGGTTGATTGTTATGTCAATTCACGCGGCACCATATATTTCTGCCCTTTTGTGCACATAAAGACGGGCAAATCAATCGGCTTTGACGATTTTTTCGGCTACCAGCAGATTACTCCCACGCTGATGCGGCCGACCAAGCAGGACAAAGCGAGAGAAATGGCTATCGAAGCGGTGCACGCGCTCGCGCTGAGGAATACCACCGCGCATATTGAAATGATGAAAACCGAAGAAGGCTGGAAAATTATTGAGCTGGCGCCGAGAATCGGCGGATTCAGGCATGATCTGTACAAATATTCTTACGGGATCAATCATACCGTAAACGATATCATGATTCATATCCCGAAAAAGCCGATTATTCCGAAAAAATTAAAAGGATATACAGTGGCCATGAAATTTTTTGCCAAAAACGAAGGCAAGCTGACCAAACTCAAGGGCATTATGAAAGCGCAGGAGCTAAAATCATTTAAAAAGATATACATCAACAAAAAAATTGGCGATTGGTGCACTTACGCCAAAAACGGCGGCAGCAGCGTATTTAATATCATCATGTTTAACAAAGATCGCTCCAAACTGCTGGCTGATATTCGCCGGCTTGAACAAATGATTCAAATTAATACCAAGAAGTAAAAAGATAAAAACAAAAAGCAAAATAGAGCCGCGCGAGGCTCTATTTAATATCCTTTGATTTTAAAATAATCAGAGTGTTTCGGCAATTACTCGTCCGAACTCTTCGGCCGCCTCCGGGCCGCTCGCGGTTATCACATTTCCATCCACCACCGTGTCCTGCCGCGCGTATTCGGCTCCGGCCTGTTGCAAAATTTCCCCCAAATTATTGTCTCCGTTCCAGCCGGTGGCTTTCTTTCCTCGCAGTAGTCCAACCCCCGCCAAAATACGAGGCGAAATGCAAATGGCGCCATAGAGTTTTTCTTTTTGCGCCGCCGCCTTCATAATAGAATGTATTTTTTCGTTATCCAAGTCATCAAGCGCGCCCGGACCGCCGATCAAAAATACGCCGTCGTAATTATCCACTACCACGTCTTCAACCAACACGTCCGCTTGCGCGCTTGAGCCGTCCGCCGCTCTTGGCGCGTCAACAGAACTGGCGGTTACAACTTGCACGCCGGCTTGTTCCAGCACTTTCTTGCTATCCGCATATTCAATCGGTTGAAAATCATGCCCGGCTATTATCAATAGCACTTTTTTATTCATAACCACTGAGTATTAAATTTAAAAATTCTTTTTTAAATATTGCCGGCCTGAATTTGTCCCTCATACCAATCAATCTTCGTCCGTACCTTTTCAACCGTCGGTCTTTCTTCCAACCCGGCAAAGCCTTTTTCAAAAAAATTTACCAGTTCTTCAATTTCTTTGTCCCATTTTTCTCCCCGCTCTTTATAACTCTTCAGTTCAATTATTTTTTCTAAAATTTCCGCCTCTTCCCGGCGGTACTTTTCAACCAAAGAACTGAACTCTTCCTGTTTGTCTTGCTGTTCCAGCCGACGCACGTATTTAAGAGCCCGATTACGCGCCTCAACCATGTTTTCCGAGATTATTCTGTCTTCATCAGCGTCAAACGCCTGCTCATAATCTTTAGCTTGCTTGTAATTATGGATGTTTCCACCTTGTTTTTCAAATTGAATCCATTTGTCTTTCAATTGAGCCGGTAAAGATGCCAAAAAATATTCCTGCCGCTTTTCTTCACCGTATTTTTCCATCAAATCAAACTCAGCCCGCAAATAAGGCCATATCTGTTTGCCGTATCTTATCATTTCTTGTTCAATTTCTTCCACGCCGGCTCCGCCCGCGGCCAATTGCTCATACTTCTGCCGACCTTCTTCCTTTACCGCATCATTGACCGGGGTCGGAGTTTTATCCAACAAAATTTGAAATAATTTGAGTGTGTATTCAGGCATATATTAATCTCATAATATTTTTTACTCCTTTCCTTTCTTGAAAAAATTCTTCCAGCTCCATCACATGATTATAGTCAACCGACGGCGCCAAAAAACAAAAACCAAGCTCTATCTCTTTTACGCAACTTTCAATTTCCGCCCGCAGCGACGACTCTTGTTCGGCCAACCGTCTCAAAACACGCAGCCGGTCTTCAATAGCGGTTAATTTCTCTTCATAAGCTGAAATTAAATCCAAATATATTTGCCTCTCCAAACCCACGGCCCGCATGCGCGCGAATTCATTGATGGATTTTTCCACCCGAACCACCAACTCGGCCAGTATCGGCCGATGCTCCAGCTCAAAAAAATTCATTGGTTCCCCGCTTTTCAAATCAAAATAGCCGCCGCCGCATTTTTTGAACTGCCGGTATCTTTTTTTAATATCCGACCGCAGAAGAGACAATAAAAAAGTATCCCCCATGCTTCGCGCGTGCGCGTTCAGCAAATGGTGGAAAGCTTGGTAATATGGCCAAATTTTTTTGCCATACTCTATCATTAACGATTCAAGTTTTTCCAAAGTCAAATCCGACCGTCCGCGCAGCTGCTGGCAAAAGCCGGCCAATTGTGTCCGCGTTTGCTTGTCAACCAACGGCGGCAGGCGGCTCTCAATTGTTTCCAGTATGTCTAATGTATGCAAAATATCTTGTGTATGCATATTATTCTTTTTTCTACCATTATTATACCAAAACCGAGCCGAGTTTAAAACCGCAAATACTGTTTCCATTTAAAATACAGCTCTTTGGTGGCATAAAGGTCGCCGGCGCAGTATTTGGCGATTTTATCATAATCCCCGCTTTGAAAAAGACCTTGTATGTCCTTACCGCTGATGCCGTCTTGCTTGGGGGAATGGATGGCAAAAGTTTTGCAGTACATATCAAGATTAAATTTGCGGTAGGCGCCGTAAAAAGTAAATTGTTCAAGCAAATCAACATGGTAATCGGTGCTATAACGATAAGGCATTAAATTTTTCTCGGACCTCACTCCCATTACCGCGGAACGCAACATCAAAACCGGGCAGTCAAAACCACGCCCATTGAAAGTGACAAAGTTATTGGCGTGGGAAATGGCTTTCCAAAATTTTTGCAGTATTTCCTTTTCCGTGCCGGTGGAATATTTAATTCCCTTATCCTCAAAATCCGCGACTTGTTTGTCCGGACTTTGGAAATATACCGCGCCCGCGTCGCTTTCGGCCGATAGCATACCTATGGCTATAATCTGATTGGTCGGCGCCCACAGCGCAAGTTGTTCTTTCACCTTATCTTGTTCTTCAGCGGTTTTGGCGTATTTAAGCAAATACTGCCGCTGCGTTTGATCCAGAGATTCAAAATCCACCGGTATGGTTTCTATGTCAAAAATGATCGTGCTCATATATTTTAAAGTTAGTTATCTAAATTATTTCTAATATAATGCATGGCAATACCGGCGGCCACGCTTACATTTAAAGACTGCTTGCGTCCATGCATTGGTATGTGAACCGCCCGGTCAGCCAGACGCATAATCCGATTGTCAATTCCTTCAACTTCATTGCCCATTATTAAAACAGAGGAAGTCTGAAATTTCGTTGAAACAATATTAACGCTTTCATCATTTTTTTCCAATGCAATTATTTCCAACCCTTGTTTTTTCAATTTCTTGATCAATTTCAAAGCATCATCCACCTTTTCCCACGGTACCCATTTTTCCGCGCCCAGAGCAACTTTATCTATCTGGATTTTGGGCGGACTGGCGGTATAGCCGGCCAAAAAAATTTTACTGACACAAAAAGCATCGGCGGTTCTGAAGATGGATCCGACGTTGTGACAAGAACGAATATCCGGCAAAATCAGATAAAATGGCTTTTTCATAATCAAATTGGTAAAAAAACATCAATTAATGACATAATAGCAAAAAAACAATAAATGACAAAATAAATTACAAAACCCGCCTTTGCGGGCCGGTTTGTTAAAAAACAAAATTGAATTTTCGTTTAAAAACTTATCCTCCTGGCAGATATAAAAAAACAGCTACCAATAAAATGATACCCGCGAATAAGTAATATCCTCCGTTTAATGCCAAACCTTTTGAGCCTCCGGCCCAGTTTTTATCCTCCATATTTTTTTATTTTTATTTACATATATTATACCAAAAAAATAGCCTTTTGTCAAGTTGAAAAAATAAAGAATATGTCGTACAATATATCTAAAGAAAAAAATAATTAAAGCTATGATCAAAAATTTATCAAAATACGCGTCGGAATTTCTTGAGCATCTGGAAATAGAAAAAAACCGGTCCGACAAAACCGTGCGCAATTATCATTTTTACCTCACTCGCTTTATTGAATGGTACGGCGACAAATCCCCCACCGCTCTGAAAGCGGAAGACATCCGCCAATACCGCTTATGGCTCAATAAATTGATAGACGTACACGGCGAACCATTGAAAAAAAATACCCAAAACTACCATCTGATCGCTTTGCGTTCCTTTTTAAAGTACCTGGCCAAAAGAGACGTGAAAACTCTGGCCGCGGAAAAGATAGAATTGATGAAAATGCCGGACAGGGAGATTACGGTTATTGAAGGCAGTGATCTCAATCGCCTGCTGGACGCGCCACTGCGGCACGCGGGCGGCGGAACCAATGCCGGATTGATCGCACTGCGCGATAAAGCGATCTTGGAGCTGCTGTTTACCAGCGGACTGCGCGTGTCCGAGATAGCGCGACTGAAAAAAGAAGACATTAATTTAAAAAAGGAGGAGTTTACCATTACCGGCAAGGGAGGCAAATCGCGCATCATTTTTTTATCCCAGCAAGCGCGCCATTGGCTGGGTGAATATCTGAAAAAGCGCCGAGACTTAAACGAATATTTATTCGTATCCCATGACAAAAGAACCGGTAAACAGAAAAAAGGGGGGAACAAACAACAAGAGCAAGACGACCACTTAACGCCCAGAACCATACAGCGAGCGGTGAAAAAATACGCCAAAGCGGCCGGCATTATGAGGCCGGTAACGCCTCACACCTTGAGGCATTCTTTTGCCACCGATCTGCTGCAAGGCGGAGCCGACATCCGTTCGGTGCAGACCATGCTCGGACACTCGTCCATCACCACTACGCAGATCTACACTCATATCACGGACAAAGAATTAAAGAAAATTCACAAAAAATATCATGGCAAAAAACGCAGAAATAGTTGACAAAAAGGTTAATTTAGATTAAAATTATTTTTAACCAAACGGGCCCGTAGTTCAATGGATAGAATAGAAGCCTTCTAAGCTTTAGATCTAGGTTCGATTCCTAGCGGGCCTACAAACTTATTGAAAAAATGATATTATAAATTCAGATCTTGACACTTTTTTAAAAATATACTAATCTTTTATTATATGCCCAGAGAACGCGGCTATACAGGCACAATGATGGAGAGAGAAATTTTTGGCAAAATAACAGAACTTTCACACGAGAAAGATTATATAAATTATAGAAATTCTGTTGAAATAGTCAAAAAATCACAAAGTTCTGAAGATCCATCTGACCCTGATCCGTCCTTTGCAAATGATTTACATGCAACTCTAGCCGAACAGCTTCAACTTGAAGATTACGGTAGTTTAAAATTTTATACTGCCGTAGGATCTCATCTCGATGTCTATCATGGGGTTGATGCTTTTTTTGAAATTGAACTTGAAAGAAACTCAATTGTGGTCACAATGGATGTAACAATCAGGCCCGATGCGTCTGGAAAGTATAAGGCCGATGTAATTTTTTACATGCCAAAAGACGGACTTGACCCAAAACTGGACAAAAAAGAATATTTGGCCAAAGTGAAAAATGTGGCGGCAGCTCTAAAAAAAGTGATTGAAGAAAAACAAAAAAACCCAAAAGGTTATACGCCATCAAAATTCGTCGACACTCTTGCTAATTAACGGAGGTATTATGCATATCAAAACAAAACTGTTTGGGACAGTCGGCAAATTAAAAGCCGGAGACAGTAATCTAACTATAGATGAAATTAGGAAAAAGATATCTTCTCCACTCGAATCTGATGATGGTTTTATGTACAAAATCTGCCGACGTTGCGGATGTAAATATGAAATCACCAAAGGAGAGGCGAAGGAGAGATATCATGATCTCGGGATGGATTTACCTGAAAAAATTCGAGGACAATATTTTGAACTCGAGACTTGCCTTACTTGCAGTAAAACGAGTGGACCAAGCGCACTGAAAAAACTATAACAGGGAGAAAAAAGCCTATCACAGGCTTTTCTTTTTTTTACCAAATAACCACACCCCCACCCAAGTGGCAATCGGCATGCTGAGAAGCAGGCCGATGCTGCCAACCAAGGTACGCACGATCTCGGTGGCCACGGCCTCGTTGTTCAATATGGACGATAATGAATCAAACGGCGGATTACCCAAAGTAAAAAGTATCATTAAGGGAAAAGCGGCGCCCGCATATGCCAGTACCAAGGTATTGACCATGGAGCTGGTATGGTCTCTTCCCACCCTGAAAGCGGCTTTAAACATTTCTCTTTTAGGCATTTTCTTGTTTGAATCGGCCAGCTCTTTTACCAAAGACATCTGAGATATGGCCAGATCATCTATTACCCCCAAGGCACCGACAATAATGGCGGCAAGCAATATGCCGCGCATGTCCAGCTCGGTATACCCCATGGTAACGATAAAAGCGGCCTCTTCCTGCACAAAACCGGTCAAAGAAGCGTATTTTACAAAAAAACCCGATAGTAAGCCGGATACTACCAAACTGCCCACAACGCTGAGCAAGGTACCGTGCGACTTTTTGTTAAAGCCGTAAGTGATGTAAATATTGAAAAGCATGGCCACCGATCCGCCGCCCACCACTACCGCCACCGGATTCCAGCCTCTTAAGACCAGTGGAATTATCACAAAAAGCACGATCAGCAGAGTCAGAAACAAATTAAAAAGAGAACGCAAACCCTGCTTGCCTCCTACCAAGGCCACGGTGAGCATAAACAAGGCGACCAACAAATATATCCACGCCCGCCGCACAAAATCCACGATCACGTATTGATTTTGCCCGTCTTCCATTTGTATTTCATTTACCAATACCATATCCCCCATCCTGAACTGCTTTCTACCGATCACGTCAAAATTCTGCTCAATAGCGTACCGCTCGCCGTTATCCACACGTTCCACGCGCACAAAAGTATCGGCAATATCCACTATTTTTGCCTTGAACCGCGTCTCTTGAGCCGCCAATGCCAAGCCGGGTACGGATAAGGCCAAGATAATGATTGTAAATATAATTCTTTTCATAATCTTTTTCCTTCCAATTATATCAAATAATCGAGACTCTTGAAATTTTTCCCATCATCTCATATACTGAAATCGTGGAATAATCTTTTTTTATTCTAACTTAATTCACAAATATATTCATTAACCAATAAAAAATATGACAGGATTAACCGGGTTATTGGTATTCGTGGTCATAGTGCTTTTGATCAGCATACGCCAGATAAACGAATACCAGAGAGGAGTAAAATTCCAGCTGGGTAAATTCAAAGAAGTGATACAGCCGGGATGGCGCTTGATTATACCCATATTTCAAAGCATGGTCAAGGTGGACATGCGCGTCAAGGCGGTGGACGTACCTTTCCAAGAAGCCATTACCAAAGACAACATCTCTGCCAAGATAAACGCGGTCATCTACTACAAAGTGAACGACTCGGCCAAAGCGATTCTGGAAGTGGAAAACTTCTGGTTCGCGGTCAGCCAGCTGGCCCAAACCACCATGAGAAACGTGGTCGGCGAACTGGAACTGGATGAGCTGTTGGCCAACCGCGAGACCGCGGCCGAAAAAATCAAGCAGATCGTGGACACGGCTTCCGACCCATGGGGCATCAAAGTGGAAAGCGTGGAACTCAAGGATGTGATTCTGCCAGATGACATGCAGCGCACCATTGCCAAACAGGCCGAAGCGGAAAGAGAAAGAAGAGCGGTAATAATCAAATCAGAAGGCGAGGTGGCCGCGTCGGAAAATCTGGCCTCAGCCGCCAGCACCCTGGCCAAACAACCCGGCGCTTTGCACCTCAGAACATTAAACAGCCTCAACGACCTGAGCTCGGATCAATCCAACACCGTAATTTTCGCCATACCGCTGGAAGTGTTGCGAGCTTTTGAAAAAGTGGCTGAAGGTAAATAAGCGAAGAAAAGATGTTTGGAACAAAAAGACCGCGGTCAAGCGGTCTTTTTTGCATTAAAAAGTAATTGACCAAACCAAATAAGTATTGACAAAATCATATATTTAAGGTATAATTCGCGTGTTTAAAGTACCAAAGTCCTCAACGGGGTGGCTATGGTATAATGGTTATTACTTCGGCTTGTGGCGCCGACAATTCGGGTTCAATTCCCGATAGCCACCCCGATGGGGATTTTTTTATTCCAGTCACAAACCAAATCAAAAAAAGGAGTTTTTATTCTGATAAGCTCTTTTTTTAATCCTCAATCTTATTTTAGTGTAGTCAATCTCTCATTTCCTTCCAATTGCTCGCCACAAGGGAAAACAGGTAGCAGAAACAGGGTAATAGCCGGACATTTTAGAAAGTTATTTACACTTCTTTTTCTTTCGTGTATAATATCAATATACATTGATACTTGTGCATAACCTTATGAATTTTGACTGCTGTAAAACCAAAAAATCAAAAAATAATCTTGACCAAACGGCCGAGTTTTTGAAAGTCATTGCCGAGCCAAATCGGTTAAAGATTTTATGCATTCTGCGAAAACAGGAAATGTGCGTCTGCGATATCTGGCAATATCTTGATTTGCCCCAAAACTTGGTTTCTCACCATTTGAAAGTATTGAAAGATTTTAAACTGGTGGAATCAAGAAAAGAAAGCACAAAAGTGATTTATAGTATTAACTCCCAAGCAATAAATAAATATAATTCGCTTTTATCCCATTACATTAGTAATCAATAAAAAAAATATGACTATCAAAATTTTGGGCTCTGGTTGCCCTAATTGCCAGACACTGAAAGACAACGCTAAAAAGGCCGTGGAAGAACTGGATTTGAAAGATGGTCAAGTTGAGCACGAGTATGACATCGCCAAAATCACCGAATACGGCGTGATGTCCACCCCGGCTATTGTAATTGACGAGCAAGTTAAAGCTTCCGGCCGAATTCCCGACGTGGAAGAAATAAAAAGCTGGCTTAAATAAAAAGATAAGTAAATTATCTCTGTCTTATGACAGGGATAAAATTTTACCCATAATATCAACGCGTATTGATGATTAAATGTTATGAATAAAGAAATTAAAATTTTCATTCTGCTTATTGGACTTTTTTTGCTGTTTTACTTTATGCCCATGGAGTCGGTATTTTTCACAGGTGCGATCTTGTCGGGTTTTAAGTTGTTAAACGAATACGCCCGCGAGCATGTTTTAACTTGTTTGTTGCCTGCTTTCTTTATTGCCGGGGCGATTTCGGTTTTTGTTAAAAAAGATTTTGTTTTGAAATACTTGGGCGGGCAAACTAAAAAAATAGTTTCATATTCATTAGCTTCTATATCGGGAGCAATTTTAGCGGTTTGCTCTTGTACTATTCTGCCGTTATTTGCCGGCATTAGAAAAAGAGGGGCGGGACTTGGTCCGGCTATTACTTTTCTTTTTGCCGGCCCGGCAGTCAATATCGCGGCAATCTTTTTAACCTTATCCGTTTTGGGTCTCAATATCGGCTTGGCCAGAATTATTGCGGCTGTTTTCTTATCTATTCTGGTTGGTCTTTCCATGCAGTTGATATTTAGAGAAAAAATTGAAGACGGCAATCTCTTTATTGAACAAAGCGATAAGCCTTCATACAGCAAAACAATAGTGTTAATTTTTATGCTGACAATGGTATCTGTTTTAGTGGTTAACGGCTTGCGAATGAATCAATTATTCAAATACTTTTTAATGGTCGGTTTGACCGTTCTTGTCGCTGTAATAGCTCTGACTAAATTTCAAAAAGAAACCAACAAAGAGTGGATTAAAGAAACTTGGATCTTTACCAAAATGCTATTGCCGATTTTATTTATCGGCGTGTTTGTCGCCGGTTTTGTCATGCCGTTTTTGCCACAAGATCTGATTGAAAAAATAGTCGGTTCAAACTCAATCACCGGCAATCTGGTGGCTTCCATATTCGGGGCGTTTATGTATTTTTCCACTTTGACCGAAATTCCTATTTTGCAAGCCTTAATTGCCAAAGGCATGAGCCAGGGTCCTGCTTTGGCGTTGCTTCTGGCCGGACCGTCTTTAAGCTTACCGAATATGTTGGTAGTGAGACGGATTTTAGGCAACAAAAAAACAGCGGTTTATATTTTATTGGTCATTTTCTATTCAACAATCGCCGGGTTTATATTCGGTAGTTTAATTTAAAACAAAAATTATAATCAAAAATATGATTCATAAATATTTATTTATTGGAATGGGCGCGGGAGTTGCAATTATTGGATTAATTATTTTGGGAATCATGGTTGGTGCTAGTTTGAATTCAAAACAATCTGAAGAGCGAACAAATCGGACAAAAAATGCCACCGCGGCCATAAAAGCTGACAAAATTGAAGTGGTTCATTTCCACGCCACTCAGCAATGTTGGTCATGCGTTACGGTCGGTAAATACGTGCTAAAAACAATAAAAAATAAATTTCCGGAAGAATACGAAAACGGAACAATTATTTTTAAAGATATTAACGGCGAATTGCCGGAAAACAGGGACATGGTCATGAAATACCGCGCCGGAGGATCGTCGCTTTTTGTCAACGCTATCACCGACGGGAAAGATAAGATTGAGGAAGACGTGACGGTCTGGCGTTTAGTGAACAACGAAAGCCGATTTATAAATTATTTTGAAAACAAATTAAATAAACTTTTAGGCAAGTAATATGATGGATTTAATAAACGCTTTAATAGATAATTACAACATTCCGCTTTTAACCGCTTTTTTGCTGGGTATTTTAACATCCATCAGCCCTTGTCCGCTCGCTACCAATATCACCGCCATTGCTTATATTTCCAAAGAAATAAAGACGGTCAGAAACACTTTATTGAATGGGCTGTATTATACTCTTGGCCGAGGCATTAGTTACACCCTGCTGGCCACTTTAATTTATTTCGGCTTGTCGTCTTTTCAGATTTCAAGAATATTTCAAGGATGGGGCGATAAGATTTTAGGGCCGGTTTTAATTATTATCGGACTTATCATGTTCGGAGTGATAAAAATTAAAATCGGCGGACAAAACCAAAAAATAGAAAGGTTAAAAGAATGGCTGGCCGGCAAGGGATATCTTGGCTCATTGCTTTTGGGAATTTTATTTGCTTTGGCTTTCTGCCCTTACAGCGGGGTGTTATTTTTCGGGGCGCTTATTCCCTTGGTTTTGAAATCAACAGAGAGCTTGATCTTGCCGCCGATTTTCGCCCTGGGCACGGGACTGCCGGTCATTATCTTTTCATTTTTAATCGCTTTTTCAATGCAAAAAGTCAGCAAGGCTTTTCAAATAGTTAAAAAAGTAGAAAAAGTGATGAGATACTCGGTCGCTTCAATATTTCTAATCGCCGGAGTTTATTATTTGCAGTATTTGATTAAATATTTAATCAATTTATTGTAGGATAAACAACGCATTGATAATTGGACTTAACAATTTCTTAACACTAAAATCATAATAAGAAAACATAGAATTGGTAAACTGCATAATAGGGTGCGGATAACTTTTATGCAGTTATCAATAGGTCGACGCATCTGGCAATTAAAAAATTAAACACAATTACAACAATTATGAACAAAAAAATATCTTTAGGGTTGGGGGTCTTAGTTCTCACTCTAATGCTGACATTCGGTGTTTCCGCTGTTATGGCGGCAGATGATTCATCTAACGTTGATTCTTTTGTTGGTAAGTGCGGGCAAACAATCCAAAAAGGATATGGAGTGACGTCTGATGTGATTGCCGATCTTTTAGGTATGAGTCAAAAAGAAATTCAAGCCGAAAGAGAAAACGGTAAAAGCATTGCGAAAATTGCTCAAGAAAAATATGTTAACAAAGAAATGTTAGTTGACAGTATGCTGGAAGCAAAACAGCAGAGGTTTCAGGAAGCAGTAGCAAGCGGCTATCTGGCTCAAGAACAAGCGGATGAAAAGATAGATTGGATGAAAGAAAAGATTGAAAGAAAAGTTGAAAATAGTGGCCGAGGGTTTGGCCACGGAGGATGCGGTGGTGGATGCCATCGGTAAGAGCGTGGATAAGAGAGGCGGAGCCAATCATATCCGCCTCTCTTAAGTGTATGAATGTCAAGCGTTGTTTACAATTCAGTTGGATAAAAGTAATCAATGAGTTTTTC
>CAYSPW010000011.1:0-29141 GCA_964433095.1 uncultured Gammaproteobacteria bacterium
GAATACAGAAACGGCAAAATTGTTTCCCATGGACACGAAGAGGCCGGAAAAGAACCGGCCAAAAAATTCTTGACTACCATCGGAATTGACAATCTGACCAGAGATAAGGTTGTTAAGCTGGTTGCCAACCACTTGATACCCACCATGCTATACATTGAAGAAAATATACGTTTTAACAAAATAAGTGACGGTGCCATTCGGCGTCTGGCGCAGAGGATACATCCGGCCACCATCCAAGAACTGGTGCTGGTCAGCCAGGCAGATCATTTGGGGCGCGGTAATTTCGACCCTGAAATAAAGGAGCTGCTGCTGCTTCCTGACGACCAATATCCGGCAAGAGAATGGCTGCTGACACGAGCAAGGGAATTAGAAGTGGAAGAAAGCCGGCCGGCCAGTTTGACTCGCGGCCGAGATTGGATAAATTTGGGCTACAAGCAAGGCCGGCATATTGGAGAATTGATTCAAGCCTCAAATGACTTAAGGGATGAAAAAAATTTTTCCCGAGAAATGGTTTTTCAGATCCTTGATGGAATTATCGATCCGGACCGAGCGGTCGCGAAACTGCGGCAGGTGTTAAAAGAATGATGAATATTTTACCTATGAAATTAACCTCCATAATCACAAACAAATTTGAAGATTGAAACCGAAGTACGCAGCTTCATAGCCGAAGATCAATTCAAAGAGCCGTTAGAATATTTTACGTGAAACGTTTTGGAAAAAAAAGACTTTCAGCAAACCTATTATTTCAACTGTGAACAGGATTTGAGAATCCAAAAGAATAATTACTTTTTTCAAAATTTGGTTGAAAAAAAGCCATATTCATGATCATTATCATGAAAAAATTAAATCAAATTCGCCAAAGAATAGTTTGATGAACCGTAAAAACTATTTTCGACCCTCGGGTAGCAGGTGGAGATAAAATGCTTCAGAAAAATATTTCAATACCGCTAAATGATATTAAAGTTTGTCTGTATTTACCAAAGGCTACGGACACATAATTGAATTGGAAAAATTATGTTCCGAACAAGATAAAAAAACAATACGGTTTGCTTGAGCAAAAACCGCGTTCACTAAACATTAACATCGGTGACAGAAAAGAATTTGAAAATAAATATGAATATTACAAAGCAAATTGGAGAAGCCCGGTCTAACCGCACAATTGATAACCCACTCTTCTTGCTGAGCGGGTTAGCCTTGCCGCGGTATGCTGAGCAGGTCAATCAACTCAACGTACGTTCTCAGATCCCCGAGACAGCCTTGAATCTTTTTTTCAGCTCGGCTTAACCGGCTTCACATCCTCCGGCGGCGAAAAAAATTTTTTTATCACTTCTATCAACGCCTCAACTTGTAAATACCGGTGTTCTACAACTGGATATATCCCGAACTGATCTTGCGTAGCGCGACATCCATGTGATCTAGAATTATTTCATGGCTCTTTCTTAAACTCATTTTACACTCATGGCGACTATGAATCTCCTTTTTCATAATTTAGTAACGCACCGATATTATTTAAATCCGATTAAAACGAATCGTCAAACTTGGTGGCGAAAACCGGGGAAAATAATATAATATTCATGGACTCTTTCTATTCACAGATGCTTGAGACAGCGAAGCCTTGGTCAGACTCGCTATAAAATCATTGACATTGAGCATAACTTTCTCAAAGACACAGAATATATCTTTTTTTGCAATCCGGATCTGTTGAATGATCGCGATCCGGACTATAAGCGCGAGCATAACGGCTACCTGCGGCACACGGCGCTGCAAAACCAAATAGCGGCAGACGAATCGGTGGCCGAGGAAGATATCCCCCCTATTCGGATAAACCCGTACCATGCTTTTTCAGCAAAAACTGGAACAAATTAAGTAAAAAAATATACCAAAAAAACCTCGCTTGTCAATACCGAGGTGTTTTTTTTAGTTAAGTTAACTTTTTTTTAATCGTATCCGGACTGACGCGATGACGCCAAATATTTTGCCATGGATCATCTTTAGCGGCCAATCTTTTAAGGGTCTTTTTAATATCATAATCGCCCGAGGCCGACAACCCGGCCAACTCGCTCCACTCAATCGGTAGCGCCACCGGCGCACCGGCGCGCAGCCTGACCGCGTAGGGGGCGACGCTGGTTTGAGCGCGAGCGTTCCGGGTATAATCAAGGAATAGACGGCCTTGTCTTTTCTTCTTGCGATGCTCAACCGTTAATTCCTTTGGATTTTTTTGCGCTAGTTCTTCGCAAGTCCGACGCGCCAGCTCGCGCAGACGCGAAAAAGTCCATCGCGGTTTTAATGGAATCGCTATATGCAGCCCTTTGGAGCCGGTAGTCATAACAAAACATGCTATATCCAAATCATCAAAAAAATTTTTAAGCTTTTCAGCCGCCCTCTTTACTTGTGAGAAATCATCGCCAGCCGGGTCAAGATCAAACAACATTTTATCCGGCTTATCCAGAGCTCCTTTTTTTGACAACCAGATATGAGGAGTGACGCAAGCCTGGTCGGCCAAGTAAACCAGTGTGGCTTCATTTTCTATTACCGCGTGACTTATTCTGGTGCCGTCTTCTTTCTTCACCGAGCTGGTATGAATCCAAGTAGGAAAATAGTCGGGGACTTCTTGCTGATAAAATTTTTTTTCTTTTTTGGCAAATCCGCCCGGGGCTCTTAGCATGGTAATCGGTCTACCGGCCACATGTCTGAGCATTGTGGTGGCGACCCGTTCGTAGTAGTCCACCAAATCTCCTTTGCTGTAGCCTACTCCGGGGAAGAAAACCTTGTCAAGGTTGGATATTTCCATGTCATGTCCCCCTATCGTTGTTTTCTTTTTTTTGTCTTTACTCATACTTTTTCTTGCTTATCATCTTTGGGGTTTTTATCCCGTCTCAGACCGCGAAAACGGGGATGGCGCAAGCGATTGTCTTTGGTCCATCCGGTAAATCCGATCTGTGCCACCAGCTTGGTCTTTATCCGGTGCACTTTTTATCCGGAACCTGATCCGACTTGTCAAAAACCGGCTCATCTATTTCAATTTTTTTACTTTTTTTTCAGATCTTTAAACTCCTCATCGTCAAATCCTGCTCCGACCCGTCCGGCATATCTAAAATCACCGTTTTCATAATATCCGAGCAGCAACGCGCCGAAACCTTGGCGTTCACCCTCTGTCTCGCTATAACCGCCGACCACCAGCTCCTGCTCGTTGACGCATTTGAATTTGAGCCGATAGCGAGAAAGCGAATGCCGGTACGTGCTCTTGCCGTCTTTGGCAATAACGCCTTCCCATCCTTTTTCGCATGCTTCATTATGGTATTTTTTGCCATGCTCGCGGTGATGCGAGGTTAAGCGTATCGGATCATTAAATTTTTGTTTTGTTAAGGCGGCCAGCATCCGTTTGACGAACACGGGCTGCTTTTTTTTAATTATTTTTTTCTTTCTCGCTCAAATAGCCGGGAAAAGCCATATTATTTCTTTTTATCTTTTTCCTTGTTTTCTTGTTTTGCCTGCTTTTTCAAATCCTCAATCGTGCGGCCGCTTAAAACCGACTTCGGTTCGGTGCGGGTCGGATCGCGCCCGGCATCGGCTTGCTCGTCTTTCATTTTAACGAGCAGCCAGTTATCGTCATCTTTATCGCCGGTTTTAATCAATACATAACCGCCGGTTATCTTCTCTCCCTCAAGATAAACTTCAATCCTGCCGTCGCCATAGCTCTGCTTCATATCTTTTTTTTCTTTCTTGTCTTTTGCCCTCAAGTTGACGTACTTGCCCCGATCCCAAATAATGACCTGACCGCCTCCGTACTGATCTTCAGGTATATTGCCTTCAAAATCCGCGTACTCAAGCGGATGATCTTCGGTTTCTATGGCCAGCCGTTTCACCCCGGGATCCGTGGACGGTCCTTTGGGCACGGCCCATGATTTTAGCACCCCGCCCATCTCCAACCTAAAATCATAGTGCAAATTGGTGGCATCATGCTTTTGAATCACAAAAACATTTCCCTTGCCTTTTTTTTGTCCGTCCTCGGGCTCATTTGTTGATTGGAAATTTCTTTTCTTTTTGTATTGATTTAATTTATTCATACATTTACATTATATCAAACAAAATTCATAAGTAGAAAAACAACCGAGTTGACCGCCATGCCAATCCAATATATGGTTTAAAATACGCCAAAAAAATTCAGACAAACCGCGGGTATTGAAAACGCTACCAAATGCCCGGTAATCGGCAGTATTTTTATCGCCGGCGTGGTGCTGGAGAAGATAATAAAGAAAAGCGCGATTTGCCACGCTATCGACGAGATTACGCCCGCTCTGATGATTGACAAGCGGTACAATATTAACGACTGGGAAATACTTAAAGTATTAAGCATTAATAGCATGGCCAAGTATTTAAAGGAAAACAAGCGAATATGTATTTATCCGCGCAAGCTTAAACGAATTAAGCTCGTTGCCGAATATAAAGCGAACGAAAATCATGTAATTGTCGACGCAGCTTCCATTTTGGCCAAGCAAGCCTCTGACAAGCAATACGCCGAATTCAAAAAAATTTACGGAAACTTCCGCAACAGGTCGTCGGCCGATCCGGCCACGCGCCGCTTCGTGTTTGACAATCATTTCAATCCTCCGCTCATTACCCGCACCACTTGGAAAACATACAAAACCTTGTCGCGCGTTTCCTGCTTGTCCGAAGATCCGACGCGCTTTTGCCGCCACTTCCGCAGCGCCAACTGAAAAAAAAGTGAATTCCATTAAAAAAGCCGTGACCTAAAATCGGTCGCGGCATGGACGGATCATTCAAACGGTTCAAGCCCGAGTATTTCGCAATGTCCTTTGGCTATCTTTTTGGTGCTGACGAAAACCAGCCCCTTGCCGTTGAATAACCCCGTGCATTTGACAGAATACAACTCATTGAGCATTTCTACTCTTATATTGTATTCCGTCTGTTCTTTTACTTCCAAAAACAGAAGAATGTATCTAAACATTTAGCCTCCTTTCATTGACTCCTTTTTTTTGCCAACGCCGTAATATATATCATCATTGTGACATTGTCAACCAAGTGCTAGCCGAGACATAATATTTTCAGCTAAACAAAGCGAAAATTAAAGCGGAGGAAAGATAAAGTACAAGAGCATCAAATATATGAACATGTTGGACAACAGCAACGCATACCAAAACCATCGTGGCTCGGGTACCGAACGGTTATTTTTGCGACTTAATCCCTTGTATCCTTCCGGATCAATACACAACAACACGGACCAATTCATACTTCACCTCCTTGTGCTTGTTGAAAAAGGACTAAGAACTATTATGTCTCAAAAATACCAAATGTCAAGTTTATTGTTTTTTTAAAATTTTACAAAAATTGATATAATATGTTATATGAGCAAAAAAGGGAAAAAAATAACAATCAACGACAAAATGCAGCAGGGCTACACGTATTATCTTAGCGAACCGACCGGTAGAAACTTTGACCCCGAGTTTCAGCCAGAACTTACCCCCAAGCAAATGCTGGCGCTCGGCGTATTCGGCGGCAAATACATGACCGACTGCCAAAAAGAATTCCCCAAAAGCTGGTTTACTAACGCTAAATTGTCGCCCGAAAAAAAAGACATCAGCCTGAACTATTTCAAAGTTGACGCTTCGCTTCCCCTCAGGGTATGGCAGAAACGCGGTTGGATCCATCCGGATGATCCGCGCGGTTGGTTTCAGTGGTATTGCCGCTACTATTACGGCCGACGCATACCCGCCGAAGATGAACGTCAGATTAAACGATGGAAATCTTTCAAAAGACACGTCGGCGCGGTGGAAAAAGGCTGTTTCAAAAGACGCTTGGGTTGCCGTCGCAAGCAAAGACAGGCATTGTTGCACTGGGCGTACGACAGTCGGAAAATATAAAACCCCGCCATAATTAGCGGGGCAACCGGCCTCGGTTATCAGTATAATTGTATCCTGTCCACGAGGCTCGCCAGTTGTTGAGCCAAATGTCCGGCCGTCAAGACATTTATATTTGCCAGGCGTACGTTCAGCGTACGCTGTTGATCCGGCCAGCGGTTGCTACTCAAGGCACGTACCATAGTCAAGTAAGACTCGGGCTCAATGACAAGAGTGCCCTGCATCATCATGACCATAACGGTGGATATCTGCTTGTTCTCGTCACCCCGGCTGAAAACCAGCTTGATTCTCCGAGTGCCGGACAAAGAAACGGATTTAATCAAAATCAATTCCATCAGCGTAAGAGCGAACATTTCAGCCCGCCTATTCTCGTTGTCGCGCATAGTTTCCATGGCTTAACCTCCTAAAGCCTCGGTTGAAGAAAAAAGAGCATAATTAATAATAAACAGGAAGAAGTACGATTGTCAATAAAAAAACTTATCACGAAATTTTATGCCGAAAAGGATAAAAATCAAAGTCGTCCCCCGTTCATCAGCCGATATCATTGTCGGAAAAATGGCTGATGGCATCCTAAAAGTAAAGTTGAGAGCGGCTCCAGTGGATGGAAAAGCCAATCAATCACTACTTAGATTATTATCCAAGCGATGGAATACATCAAAAAACAAATTAAAAATCGTCAAAGGTTTAACGAGCCGAAATAAAATAATTGAAATTTTAGACTAAATTAAGGCAAATCCACCCCTCCCTTATTCCACGGATTACAGCGCAAAATACGCCAGACGGTTTTCGGAATCCCCACAATCAAGCCTCTTTTTTTTATCACCTGGTATCCATATTGACTGCAGCTCGGATAAAAACGGCAATAACCATTAGAAAATATCCGCTTAGACCAAAAAGAGTGATCCGGAGACAATAACAATTGGTATATTTTTATCATCCACAAGAAAGGATATCGTATTGTTTGTATTAATACGCGCATATTTAGTTAAATTTAGCTATTTTTCATTATTTTGCCACGTTTCAGCACTTTTTCTATACTTTCTTTAATATTTATGTAATTTTGGCCTAAAATCTCCGGTTTTGCCATTATAGCGAGCATGTATCCGCTTTTTATTTTTTCTTTTACCAACAATTCTCTCACTACCGCGCGCATTTGTCTTTTTATCCGATTTCGCTTTACCGCCCCCTTGTGTATCTTAGTACCCACCACAAAACCTATTTTAAGGTCTTGTTTTGAACACTCTCTTTTTGGATACTTCTCCGGCGCTATTTTCCATTTCTTTACGTTCACCAAGTCGCCGGGAACAAAATTACCCTGCTTGAACAGAATATCAAAGTCTTTCATTTTTTTTAAACGGTTTTGCTTGGGAATCATACCGGAAAACAAAACTTGTTTATTGAACAATTGGTATTATACCATAAAACCCCGTTGCCGGGGTCTGTTTAGCGAGTCTTTCTGGTTCTTTTGCCGCTTTTTTCATCGCTTACCGTAAGTTTGGTTCTTTCTTTTGCCCTGCGCTTTTTCAGCACCTTTCTCCCGGTCGGCGTGCTCATTCGGGAACGAAAACCGTGCGTCTTGGCTCGCTTTCTTTTTTTGGGCTGATATGTTCTTTTAGGCATATATTAAAATTTTGTTTTGTTCGCCCCGCAATTATATCTCACGCGAGAGGGGTTGTCAACCGTTTACGGCGGCAGATATCTTAATTGCAATCCGAGTATCAACAACCCTTGAACTATTCGTATAAAAATGTAAAATAACTACAAATAGGATAATTTAAGAAGAGTTATCCACATTATCCACATTTTCTCCCCAGCTTAATAACTTTTTATCATGGTTGAGCGGTTTTTCCGTGAGCAAATCTGTGATAGAATAAGCAAAGACTTATTTTAAAAAAACTTTTCTTCTTTTTTATAAACCTTTTATGACCAATTACGAAATTTGGCAATCGGTTATGGCCGAATTTGAACTAAACATATCCAAAGCGAACTTTACTACCTGGTTTAGAAATACCGGCATTGCCAAATACAGTGATTCGCGAGTGGTCATCTGTGTCCCTAACGCATTCACTAAAAGCTGGCTGGAGAAAAAATATCATTCCAGCATCGTCAAAACCATTGAGCGTGTTACCTGCAAGCCGGTAAAAAAAGTGGAATACAAGGTGGAAAATATTAAAAACATTGAAGAGAAAGAATGTGAATCGCAAAGAGAATCGGTTCCGGCCATGACGGAAGCCCCCGTCTATATCAACAAACCTCAGTTGAGCGCTTTCGGGTTGAGTCCCAAATATTGTTTTCATAGCTTCATAGTGGGTAAAGGCTCGGAACTGGCCCACGCGGCCGCTCAGGCGGTTTCCGACCGACCGGGCGACGCGTACAATCCGCTGTTTATATACGGAGGAGTCGGATTGGGCAAGACACATCTGCTGCAAGCAATCGGCAATCACATGCTGGAACAGCGGTCAGGCATTAAAATTCTTTATGTTAGCTCGGAAAAATTCACTAATGAATTCGTAGCTTCGGTCAAAGAAGGACGAGCACGTGAATTTAAAGATCGGTACCGTAATGTTGATCTTCTTTTGATTGATGACATTCAATTTATCGGCGGAAAAGAACAAACTCAGGAAGAATTTTTTCATACTTTCAACGAACTGCATCAACAAGGAAAACAGGTTGTCATGACCAGCGACCGGCCGCCCAAAGCCATTCCTGCTTTGGAAGACAGGTTGCGCAGCCGTTTTGAGTGGGGTATGATCACTGATATTTCCGAACCTGATCTGGAAACAAGGTCGGCCATTCTACTGGCTAAATGTCAAGAAAAAAATTTTGACGTTCCCGAGGAGCTGCTTACGGTTATCGCAGGTTCAATAAAAAGCAATGTACGCGAGCTGGAAGGGGCATTAAATAAAATAATAGCTTTTCATGAGTTGAAAAACATCCAACCGAGCAAGGAAAGCATTAAATCGGTTCTCTCCAGCATGGAATCGCAGACCATGCGCAAATCAACCACCCCGCGTGAATTGATTAATACCGTTTCCGGCTACTTTGATGTTTCAGTGGAAAACATTCTTGGAAAAAGCAGGGAGAAAAAGCTGTCTTTTCCCAGACAAATCATTATGTTTTTACTTAGAAAAGAATTAAATATGTCTTTTCCGGCCATCGGTAATGAATTGGGCGGACGCGATCACACTACCGCCATGCACGCGCACACAAAAATAGCGACCGAGGTGGAAAATGATCTTAAATTAAAACAGGATATTGAAATGATAAAACAAAAACTTTATAATCAACCGATTTAATCGCGAACAAAACTGTTAATAAACAAAAATAAAGTGTTAATAAAAGTCTTAAAACAAACAAGTTTGTCCACAACATAAAAAAAAACAAAAAAGTTATCTACAAAACTTTAACCGTTGACCACACCGGTTGTCAACCTCTAACATTTACAAAAAAATACACGGTTGAGCCAAAAACAAAAAGTTATACATCTAATCCACCTTTCTACAACAAACAACTAATTTAAAAAATATATATAATTTAATTTTTATTGATCATATATATTCTATAATACGAGTGAGTAATTAAATATTAAGAAATTAAATATTTTGATATAAATATGAAATTTACTTGTACCAAGGAAAATTTGAACCATACCTTGGCTTTAGTTGGAGGGCTGGCCGGTAGGCAGACCAATTTACCGATATTATCAAATATTTTAATCAGCGCTGGTGATAGTAAAGTGGACTTTGTTACCACCAATCTAGAAATAGCGGTCAAGACCGGACTGAGAGCCAAGATAGAACAAAAAGGAGAATTTACCGTGCCCGCCAAAACCCTGGCCGATTATGTTAATTTACTTCCTGACGAGCAGATTACCATGGAACTGAAAAATAATGAAATGTTGGTGCGTTGTGGTAATTCCAGTACTAAGATTAAAGGCGCTCCGGCCGATGATTATCCGGTAATACCGGAAATTGAAGAGCAGCACTCCTATGTTATTTTAGTGGATAATTTTAAGAGCTCACTGGGCGAAGTGGTGGTGGCCGCGGCAAAAAATGAAATCAGACCGGAGCTTTCCGGAGTCTATTTTTCTTTTTTTAAAGACGACGCCGCCAATTTGACTCTGGCGGCCACGGATTCTTATCGATTGGCCGAGAAAAAGATAAAAGTGGACCAGGGAAAGGACGAGTTTGATTGCATCGTGCCGGGCCGTACAGTCTATGAATTGATCCGCTTGCTCGCGTTGTCCAAAAACAAGGAAACGGAAACCAAGGTCAGGTTATGGGTTAGTGAAAACCAATTAGCGATCCGTTATGATAATTTTGAGATGAGCTCGCGTTTGATAGAGGGAAAGTATCCTGATTATAATCAAATCATTCCCAAAGAATTTAAAACATCGGCCTTGGTGCCGGCTGGTGTGATGATAAATAAAATAAAGGCGGCCAGTTTGTTCACCACCATCGGAGTAAACGCGGTTGCTTTTGATCTTAACGCCTCTGATAAAACCGTAGGAATTTCGTCCACCAGCACGCAAACCGGTGAGCATAGTTCACGGATTGACGCTCAGATGCAGGGAGAAGAAAATTCCATTCTGCTCAATCACCGTTATGTTCTGGATGGCCTGCAACAAATGGAAGACGAAGTGGAATTTAAGGTCAACAGTGCCGAAGCACCTTGTTTGTTGCGACCTAAAAACAAACAAGATTACCTGTACATCGTGATGCCGATCAGGCAGTAAAATAGGAAAAAACAGGCAGAAAAATCCGCCAATTATGGCGGATTTTAATTATGGCCTCCGGTCAAAAAATGATGGGAAGTATGGAGTATTACCTCAACGGCCGGGACATTTCACGGTTGATTCAGGCCTACAGGAATTGAACAACAAACCCGTCTCGGTTTTTTTCGGGATGGATTTTTATTTGGACATTCTTTTGCTTTATTTCACTTCCACCAAAATTTCATCGGCATCCTTTATGTCTCCGTCTTTCAATTTTATCTCCGTTATAAGGCGCCAGGTGCCTTTAGTGGGCGTATCTTCCCACCTGAAAATGATTTGATTGTCAACAAGATTGGAAAAGTCCGAGATGGTGGCGGTATGCACGCGGGATGCGCCTTTTTGCTTGTAGATGTTCATTTCCTCAATTTGATCCAGCTTGCTATGGCTCAACAGAAAAGTTCTGGGAAAGTCTTGTTCGGACAATATTTGGTTGCCGCCGCTGAACCAGACGTTGGGTTCAGCCTCTCCGGCGCTGAGATTGAAAGACACTTTCTTTTCCAGCCTGTTGCCAATATCATCTTCCACGATCACGGTTAATATGTGGTATCCGGATTCAAGATAAGGCGCGTAGTAATTAAGGTTAAACGGATGCTCTCTAATTACTCCCACGTAGCGCGAGTCCAATTTATACGTAACTTTGCTGACGCCGCGGGGCGCGCTTACTCTGATATCGGTATCAATCTGCCGGGAATAAAGGGTACTGCTCGGCGCCGGGAATATTATCTCCAAGGTGGGAATCAGCTCCAGTGAGTGGGCGTCGTCATATTCGGTCGGAGGTTCTTCAAAACTGATCTCCCATTCCGGATCCTCTTCTTTCTTGCGCTTGATCCAATCTTGAATGCCGGCTTCCCATAAGTTATATTGCGGATCTTGTTCCGGATTTTCGGGGTAATCACCACGCGGATCGTCTTTGTCCACGTAATGCAAAATAGAGTGCGGTTGGATAAATGTTCTTTCCACTATATAGGCCTCGGGAGTGGATGAGGTGGCCAGTTTTCCGGTGACCTTGTCAATTTTCAAGGTTTTTCCGGCGCCTTTAGAAGCTTTGAGAACCGGTTTTTTCGCGTTATTGGCCGGTGGAGTCGGGAATTGTTCCACTTTTTTTCCTTGCAGGACGCGAGACATGAAAGTGTTCCAGATCGGAGCGGCCACGCGCGATCCGCCATAACCGCGTGTCATGGGAGAATTATCCGTGTTGCCGGCCCATACTCCGGCGACCAGCGACGGGGTATAACCCACACACCAGGCGTCAATGTAGTTGTTGGTAGTGCCGGTTTTGGCCGCTACCGGGCGGCCGGGCAATGTGAGCACTCCGTTCGGTCCGAAAGCGTAGGCGCGGGCATTGTCATCGCTGAGTACGTTGGTGATAGTGGCGGCAACCCCTTCGTCCACCACCCGCTCCCCTTTTTCGTTTTTCCATTCTTTAATCACGTCACCATTGGCATCTTCCACTTTCAAGATGACCGTGCTTTCTTGTCGGCGTCCTTGGTTGGCAATAGTGGCAAAAGCATTCACATGCTCAAGCAGTTTGACTTCTCCGCCGCCCAGAACCAAGGTTAAACCCAGATTATCTTTGTTTAAGGTGGTGTACCCGAGCTTGTCGGCAAATTCTTGCGCTTTTCTCAATCCTACCAAATAAAGCGTCTTTACGGCCGGAATGTTTTTTGAGCCCTGCAATGCCATACGCATGGTGATCGGCCCATACTCTTGTAAATCGTAATTGCGCGGCATGTACGCAGGACCGGAAACCGCGAAGTTGGTCAAAACATCAAACAAAACCGTATCCGGAGTGTAGCCTTTTTCAAAAGCGGCCGTGTATACGATCGGTTTAAAAGATGAACCGGGTTGGCGCTTACCCAAGGTGGCCACGTTAAACTGGCCGTCAATAGTATCATCAAAAAAATCGCGCGAGCCGACCATGGCAAGGATTTGGCCGGTTCTCGGATCAGTGGCCACCAAGGAGGCGTTGTTGGCACCGGCCGCTTCAAACACGGCCGCCGATTCTTCAGCCATGCTTTCCTCGGCTATTTGCTGCATATCCTTATCCAAAGAGGTAATGACTTTTAATCCGCCCGTCTCCACATATTGCTCGCCATACTCCTCCACCAAGAGCTGCTTGACATAAAGCACAAAATGCGGCGCCTCTATTTCAGTATAGTTTACTTCCAGGGTTAAGTCTTGCTCTTGGGCACGGTTCTTTTCCTGTTCGGTTATATATCCTTCTTCGTACATCCTATACAATACGAAGTCCCGTCTGTTTTTCAAGGCTTCCAAATCGTTCAGATAGTAGGACGGTTGCTTGGGCAAACCGGCCAGGGTGGCGCATTCCTGCAAATTAAGATTCCAGACATCTTTATCAAAGTAACTTTTGGCCGCGGACTGAATGCCATAGTTGGTGGAGCCGTAAGGAATTTCATTAAAGTAAATTTTCAGTATTTGGTCTTTGTTGTATTTTAGCTCCATTCTCAGAGATAAAATCAATTCTTTCAGCTTGCGGGTGTAAGTTCTTTCGTTGGTCAAAATGGCGTTTTTTACCAGCTGTTGGGTCAAGGTGGAAGTACCGGCTATTCTTTGTTTGGTGAATACACCGTAAAAGATGGCTCTCAATATGCTAAGCGGGCGAATTCCGTGATGTTCGTAAAATTTGGCGTCTTCGGTGGCTATGACCCCGTTGACACAAGCTTCGGGTATATCTTCCAGTTCCACGATCGTTCTCTTTTCATCGGCATAAATTTCATAGAGCAGGTGTTCGCCCGATTTGTCATATATTTTAGTACTTTGGGCAACCTGCCTGTCTGTGAGCTTGTCCGGATCGGGCAAATTTTTACTTGCCCAAGCCACCATGCCGATGCCGGCCACGAAGCACAACACGAGGCCGGTCAGTATGAGCCGGGCAAATTTTCCGCGCATATTCTTCTTGGTTTCCTTACTTAGACGTGGCCTGGATTTCCACAGCCGCCAGAGCAACTTCAAAGACAGCCACGCCGCTTTAAAAGGCAGCAAAACTATCATTAACCAGAGTGGCCAGCCGTCTTTGGAAGCGCGTTCAGCTTCCTTTTTTGTGTTCATTGACTTTTTTTTCATGTTATTTGTTATTTTGGTTTTTTTAAATTCAGGTCGCGGTTCGCTGTTCTGTTCTTGTTCATCTCCATAGCCATAGCTGCGGGAATTGCGATTTCCGGAGTCGGTATAGCCATAAATTCTTTTTTTAAGCGGAGGGATGGGCATATTGAAAAAAAGCTTAATTTAGTGCAAAAATAATATTTATCCAATCAAGCAGACTATTTAAATTTTTGCCTAAATACAGCTAAAATACACATTATTATTACTTCTAAAATATACTAAAATATTTGAGAATTGTAAAGAAGAGGCAGTGCGATATTGACAAACAGACAATTTTGTGATATAATTTTTTGTTTTACGGATTACGAACAGGCACGAACTCTAGTATATGCTAGAGTTTTTTGATTGAAGTAATTGTTTGATATATTTAGCTGATTTTAGCTGATTTTAGCCCAAATTCATCTGTAGTATTACTTAATAATTGAGAAATATGACTAAAGTAAGCAAAAAACTCTTTAAAAGAGTAAATGGTATTAAAGTCGGAATTGATAAAAGGAAGAATGGACGGATTAATCCGGTAAGGTTTTTTTTGGCCGGTTTGACCACTGCCCTTTTTATGTTTACTGTAATATTCCCCCAGTCTGTTAATACACAGGCCGGGCAGGTGCTGGCCGCTTTTACCCCGGCCGAAGAGAAGGTAGAAAGTTTTCCGATCGCCGATGCGGTCGAGCCCAAGAGGGTGATCTGGGTAGTGGTTACCGCTTACTCTAGTGATGTGGCTCAGACCGACTCCAGTCCGTGTATTCCGGCTAACGGGTATAACTTGTGTGAACATTATGAAAAGTATGGTTCCGGCAATTCCATCGCCGCCAACTTTTTGAGCTTTGACACTCAGGTCAAGCTGCCCGAGGTATTTGGTGATAAAGTATTTATTGTTCGCGATAGAATGAACGCCCGCTACAACGGACAGGCCAGAATTGACGTCTGGATGCCTTCTCGAGAGGAGGCTGTCCGGTTCGGAGTAAAGACATTGAAGATGGAAATCTATTAAATAAAAAAGTCTTTTAAAAAAGATAGCTAAAAACAGCCATAACAAAGGCTGTTTTTTGTGTTGAGGTACGGGCGGGAATCGAACCCGCGTGTAGAGGTTTTGCAGACCTCCGCCTTGCCACTTGGCTACCGTACCGCTTAATTGAGTAAGATAAGGATAACATAATTCCCTCTTTCTTTCAATACCCATCTGTGGTACGATTATTATGTTACATGGTGCTTTATGAACAAAACAAAACAAAAAAAATTTGTCATCATAGACGGCAATGCCATCGTACATCGCGCTTATCATGCCCTGCCGCCGCTTACAGCCAAGGATGGCACGGTGGTGAACGCGGTTTATGGCTTTACTTCCATGTTGCTTAAGATCTACAATGACTTGAAGCCGGATTATTTGGCGGTCAGTTTTGACGTGGAAGGGGGTACGTTTCGGGATGAGATTTACGCCGAGTACAAAGCTACCCGTGTCAAGGCCGACCAAGAACTCTACGACCAGATTCCCTTGGTGTACGAGGTGGTTAACGCTTTTGATATTCCGATTTACAGTAAAAAGGGATATGAAGCCGACGACGTAATCGGCACTATGGCGCGGAAGCTGGAGTATGACAAGTCCATAAAATCGGTGATAGTGACCGGAGACATGGACATGTTGCAGCTCGTTGACAACGCCGGCACGGAGGTTTATCTGCTGCGTAAAGGTTTAAGCGATTTTCATCTATATAATGAAACGGCGGTGAAGAAAAGATTTGGATTCGGACCGGAGCATATCGTGGACTACAAAGCCATGCGCGGAGACAGTTCGGACAACATTCCCGGCATTAGCGGCATTGGAGAAAAAACCGCTACCAAACTTATCACCGAGATTGGTGGCCTGGAAGATATTTACAAAGAAATGGAAAGAAAGAATAATCGGCTCGGTGGCGTGGTAAGTCAATCAATGTTAGAAAAATTGCGTTTAGGAAAAGAACAGGCCAGGATGAGCCATCACCTGGCCCGCGTCAGACGGGATGTTAAAGGCTTGAAATTTGATATTGACCGATGCCGGGTAAGAGAATTGGACGTGGAAAAGATATCGTCCTTGTTGAAAAAATTTGAATTCTATTCTTTGGTCAGTAGAATTCCGGGCAATCATGGCATAACCGGTAAAAAAAAACAAAAAAAAAGCGTCAAAAGAGTAAAAATGGAAGCGGTTGGTGGCCGGGCACAACTGGAGCGATTACTACGCGTTGTTGAAGGAGAAAGAGTTTTCGCGGCACAAGCGGTATTGGGTGGTAAAAATATATTGAAAAGCGATTTTACAGGGTTGTTGGTATCGGCAGCCGGCAGTTTTTTTTACGTGAAATTGGAAAATTTAAACAAGACACAACAAAAACAGCTGTTAGGCATATTCAAGCACAAGGAAAAGACTTTGGTCGGCCATGATTTGAAAAATTTACTCAAGGGTTTGATGATAGAGAATGTGGTTGTAAAAAACAAGCTGTTTGACGTGATGATAGCTTCTTATCTGCTCAATTCCAGTACCAGGGCTCACGATTTAAAAAGCATTATACTGCGTGAACTTGATCAAAGGTTGCCGGACGGTTCGGAACAGGAAAGTTTATTCGGGGTGGATCCGCAAGTGCTGGCGGCGCAGTTGGATTTGATATTAAAAGTTAAAGACAAGCAAATTGAAGAACTGGATAAGTGGCGGAACAAAGGGTTGTTTGAAAAAATTGAAATGCCTCTCATACCGGTACTGGCCCGCATGGAGTTGAACGGAGTGGCGGTTGACACCGGCAAGCTGAAAGCATTGTCTCGGCAGGCGGCCGCGGCCATAGAAGCGTTGACTAAAAGAATATGGCGGGAGGCGGGCGAAAAGTTCAATGTGGCTTCTTCGGTGCAGTTGAGAGAAGTGTTGTACGAAAAGATGGAGCTGCCGTCGGCCGGAATAAAAAAGGGAAAGACCGGGTATTCAACCGCCGCTTCGGAGCTGGAAAAGCTGCGCGGAGTCAGTCCGATTATTGAAATGATAGAAGAATACCGCGAGCTGGAAAAGCTGCGCAACACTTACATTGACGTATTGCCGATGCTGATCAACAAAAAAACCGGGCGCATACACACCAGCTTTAATCAGGCGGTTACCTCCACCGGACGTCTATCCAGCTCGGATCCCAATTTACAAAATATACCGATCAGAACCGAATTGGGCAAGCAGGTCAGGGATACATTCGTGGCCGAGCCGGGCAATGTGTTGCTGGCGGCCGACTATTCGCAAATAGAGCTGCGCATCGCGGCTTCGCTCGCCGACGATAAAAAAATGATTGAGATTTTTGAAAAAGGCCAAGACATACACCAAGCTACCGCCGCCGCCATCAACGGTGTGCCTTTGGATCAAGTGACAAAAAAGATGCGTTACGGCGCCAAAGAAGTAAATTTTGGAGTATTGTACGGCATGGGCGCGTATGGGTTGTCATGGCGGGCCAAAATTTCACTGGAACAGGCTCGGGAATTCATTGATAAATATTTCAAAGAATTCGCCGGCGTCAAACAATATCTGGATAATACGCTGCGCTTGGCCAAGCGCGACGGATACGTGGAGACATTGTTCGGCCGCCGACGCTACGTACCCGAGCTAAAGAGCGGCAATTACCAGCTGCGTTCGGCCGGAGAAAGAATGGCTATTAACATGCCCATACAAGGAACGGCCGCTGATTTGATCAAGCTGGCCATGATAGAAATTGATAAAAAAATGCGGCAAGAATTTAAAAACAGGCCGAGCGACGCGCGTATGATTTTACAAGTGCACGACGAGCTGGTGTTTGAAGTAAAAAAAGGATTGGAAAAAAAACTATTGCCGTTGGTTAAGCAATGCATGGAATCGGTGGCCGAGTTGCGCGTGCCCATACTGGTGGAAGCCGGAGTTGGAAAAAATTGGGGGGAGATAAAATAATGAAACAATAAGCATATGGGATATTACTTTCCTTTCTTAATTATGGTGCTTGTTTTAATTAGCGGCTGTTCATTCGTTTTTTGGCGCGCTGACAGCGAATCGGTTCAACAAAAATCCCAGCCCGCGGCTAAGGAAGCGGTGGCGGACAAACTTGAATTTAAGCCCAACGAACTGCTGATAAACACGGACGATCAATTCGTGGCCGTATGCGGCAAAACCACCATGCTGGTTAAAAAAATTTACCAAGATGATTTACAGCTGGTTTTTGACGCTAAGTTTGACGGCGACATCCGCGAGTTGAGCAAAACCGAGGCGATCAGAGTGGGTGACCAGCTGGAAATCACCAATAACAATGGCAAATACTGTCGTTATCGTGTTGCGCAGATTACACGGCAATTGGTCAGACTGATCAAGATGGAGTAAAAAAACAATTCTTTTTTTGGGATCAAGCGGATCAATGTAAAAAATCGGCTAATTCAGCCGATTTTTAGGTGATTTTCTTAATCATTTGCTTGAGTTGGTCCAAATCTTTTTGCATGTTCTGAATCTCGCGCTCCGCTTTTCTGTTGACCGCCCGGTCGTATTTGGCAGCTTGCCGGTCTCTTTCCGTCTGCCGGTTCTGCGTCATCATGATAATGGGCGCTTGAATGGCGGCCAGGCATGACAGGATCAGATTGAGCAAGATAAACGGATACGGATCCCAGCGGTTTCGCCAAGCAAAGGCGTTGATAGACATCCAGATGGCCAAAAAGATAAAAAAGGATAAGATAAAGTACCAACTGCCAAAAATTTCGGTCATTTTATCGGCGGCGCGGTGGGAAAAAGTCAGTTTTTTTCTCGACTGAATCAAAGGATGTGTTTTTTTTGTTTTAACTTTTTTCAATTTGGATTTTGCCATAATTGTTATTTAACACGGCATATATTATACCACAATTTCGCTGGATAAAAAAAATTAAACCGCTTATTTAATTCCGACTCGCAGAAAAAAACATGCCCGTTTCGTCCGCGAGAAAAATGTTTTTTTTTGCATCTTTTAGTAAGGTTGGGATATAATGGGGAATGCTAAATACGCGAGTTTAAGGAATTGCTATGATCATACTCCTCTACGGCAAAGACAGCTTCCGCGGCCGGCGGCAGCTGCGCAAAATGATGGACAAATTCAAAACCGATCGTGATCCGGACGGATTTAATACCGTGCGAATAGACGCGCGAACCGAGCCGGACAAACTGCTGCAACACCTGCTGACTCCGGCTTTTTTAGCCGAAAAAAGAATGGTGGTGGTGGAAAACTTGCTCGCCAGCAAGGAAAAAGAACTGCAAGTCGAGGTGCTGCAAAAGATTGAGCAAAAAGCCATCCCCGATACCAGCGTCATCGTCTTCTGGGAAGGGGCGGAGCGATTTAAAGCCGGAGAGGCCAAACGATTGCTGGCGAGACTGCAGCAGGAGAAATACGTGCAGAAATTTGATCCGCTGATCGGTGCCAAACTCACGGCCTGGATGGAAGAACAAATCAAAGAGCTCGGAGGCCGGGCCAGCAAACACGCCTTGTTCCATATCACGAGGCAAGTCAACTCCGATACTTGGCATGCCCGCTCGCTGATTGAACAACTCGCGGCCTACAAGCAAGGACAAGAAATAGAGTTAAAGGACGTTCATCTTTTTATGGAAGAGAAAGCCGATGACAATATTTTCAATCTGGTGGACGCCATAGTGGGTAAACAGACGAAAAACGTTTATGCCATGATTCAAGAACAGTATCGGCAGGGCAAGGATGCCCAGTATGTTTTTGCAATGATTTTGCGCCAGTTCAGGATATTGATTCAATTGAGGGATTTGTACGACAGGGAGGACGTGATGCAAAGCGCTGCCATGGCCGCCAAAGTGGACCTACATCCTTTCGTGGTAAAAAAATCTCTGCCGTTTGTCAAAAGATACAGTCTGGAACAGCTTAAATATGTCTATCAGGAATTGCTGGATCTGGACACGCGGATAAAAACCGGTAGCGGTCGCCCCGGGCTTTTGCTGGATTTATTCGTGGCGAGAATATGCGCGGCTTGATCGGGCGAGGGTGGGTTAGTTTGAACAAAAAGAACATGTACGCAAAGCCGCGGACCAAACAAGCCCTTTCACTGGAGGGTAAAACCATAACCACTTATTTGAACACCAAAAAAATCTCCATGGCCGGATATTTCAAGCTCATGGCAGGACAAGTTGATGTCCCTGTTTCTCAATACGTCAAATCCACATTATATCACATGAAACCCGAAGACAAATAATGAAATTAAATCAAGAATACAAAAAGGACCAAACCTGGCCCTTTTTATTCCGAACCGTTTTCAGCTGCTTTTTTTGGCGCGCTTGTATAATCTGGAAAGCTTGCGAGCGGCCGTATTCTGCTTGATTACTCCCTTTTTAACCGCTTTATCAAGTCTTTTTTGAACTTCTTTCAACTCCTCGCCGGCATCTTTTCCTTGTTTAATGGCTTTTTGCGCCAGTTTAACCGCTTTTTTATAAGCATCTTTAATTTGATTGTTGGCCAAAGTTCTTTTTTTCGCTTGCCGTAATGCTTTCTTGGCGCTGCTTGTGTTAGGCATATTTCTTGTTTGTTATTTTACTTATTTGAGTTTTTTCGGCCCGCTCAGTATATCAAATCGGTCCCGGTTGTCAAGTATCTGTTTTGGGCCGATCCAGTTGCAGCGGCTCTATGGAACGGTCTTCCTCGGTAATTCTTACCACATCCTTATCTATTTTCCCCAATTCCTTGTACGCGCTGTTGTAGTGATTGACGGTGGTGGACATGCTGGCGCCGAGTTTTTTCATAAATTCCTCGTAGCTTTTGATGTGTTTTCCCAGCAATTCCACGTTCTTGCGAATACTCTTGGCCCCTTCCTCTATTTTAAAAGCTCTCAGGCCCTGCAATACGGTCTGCAGATAAGCGGCGAAAGTGGTGGGAGACACGATGATGACTTTTCTGTCTTTAAAGGCGTAGTCAATCAAGTTCCTGGTGTTAACCTTCACCGCGCCCACTTCGTTTACCAGCAGATCGTAATATATGGCTTCGGCCGGGATGAACATAAAGGCAAACTCCATGGTGCCGAATTTGGGCTTAATGTATTTGGCGGTTTCATCAATTCTCTTTTTCAAATCGTTTTTAAATTCTTTTTCAAGCGCGGCTCTCTTGTCCTTGTTTTCTTCGGCCAGAATCCGATTGTAATTATCAAGCGAGAATTTGGCGTCTACGGGGATGACGCCGTCTTTGGCGAATATGGCCGCGTCCACCGTATCGCCGTCTTCAAATTTGTATTGCAGCTGAAACGCCGTGGGCGGCAGAATATTTTCCAGCACCAGCCGCAGCCCGGCTTCTCCCAAGTTTCCCCGCTGCTTTTGACTGGTGAGTACCCGCTCCAAATTATTCAGCTGTTCGGAAAATCCGATTACCTGTTGGTTGGTTTTATCAAGACTGGTCAATTTTTCGGTAATGTCGCTGATCATCTTGGCGCTTTGGCCGGTGATGTTTTGAATTATTCTGGTGCTCTCGGAAAATTGCTGCTTGAGCGTGTTATCAAGATTTATTTGCGTCTGGTTCATGGCCTTATGGGTTTCCGCCATTTTTTGATCGAGTGTTTTGTTCATTTCTTGGATTTGAGACTGCAGCATCATGAATAGATTCTGTTCTTTCGGCTCGGCTTGCCGCATCCACTCCATTTTTCTATTAAGAAAATACAAAAAAATAATTACCACCAAAAGGAAAGTACAAAAAATAATCAAAAGAAAATAATCCATAAAATTCAAATTAACGATCAGTTCTTCTTGATCATTTTGTAAAAAAAGTATAGAATAACGCCAGCTATCACGCCGCCTCCAGCGATAATGGCGCTTAATATTGGTTCCATAGTGATATAATTATACACGGAAACGGAAAACTTGCAAAGTTTGCGCTAACCGTGTATATGTATTTTACGACACTAGAAATATTGAAATTGAATTGAAAATTCAATGGTCCCATAGTTTAATGGATAAAACAGGAACCTCCTAAGTTTTAGATCCACGTTCGATTCGTGGTGGGACCACAATCACCAATGTAATCCTCTACTCTGCCCTGTCGCGTTTATCTCAAACAAAAAAAATTCAAGCACACCGTTTTTTGTATTAAAGAAGCCTTTCCAATCCGGCGATAAAAGAAATAATAAAGCGAATCATTTAATGTTTGATAATATTCGCGAAACGAGGTGATTGATGGCAGGCACGCACTCGCGATGTGCAAGAACAAGTCTGTTGCTTTGTTAGCTGTCATATAACATAATCTTTTTTTAACATTAAGAAGGCTAATAATGATAACGTAATTTTAAGTTGCCCTAAATACACGCGACTCGCTTACGCCGCCGAATATTTCACCTCATCAATTTTATTGATAATATGGATATGACGGCTAGATATTGAAAACAGATAAAGGTCAAAGTAAATTACTTTTTGCGTGAACCGTTGCCACGGAAGCGGGCAAGATGGAGATGGTTAAAAAAATACAGAATGTCTAGATTAATGTATACAACGGAAAAGTAGATTTAATAAAGTATAAACTAATAAGTCTATTATTTCTCTTAATGGAGTATGGTTTTTGTTAAAAATGTGCATTCATAATTATTTTAGAAATATTTTATTTAAATTTCATATTTATTTCATAAAAACTTTAGAAAAATTTCATAAAAATTTTATCTAGTTCTATATAGAAATTAAATTTTTATTATAAATTATTACTTACAATATTTAGAGCCTTATATTAGCATAAAATAAATGTCGTAAAATATCATTACATTTACAGATTGTACAATAAATTTTATCCAACAGCAAGCTTTCATGTGAAAGGCGGCAGGTGCTTGGACGTGCTAGCTAACTTTCCCACAATTAATCATATATTAACTTAGCAAATTGTGATATAATTTATACGCAACCAAATAAATTTATGAAATTATTATATATCATCATTGTGGCGTCTGCTCTGCTTACGCCGTATAATTCATTGCAAACGCAGATGACGGGCGGAGACTATGAAATTTATGGAGACGTTTTTAGTTTTGTGGATACCAATTATTCCACCGGCGGCGATTATAAGCTCTATGACTCGGGCGAAACGATTGCCACGTCTACTGGCTCGGGAAGCTACGAGCTGCGTGGAGGATTTCAAGCGCTTGAAAAAGGCATTTTAAGCCTGACTTTGAGCGACAGCAATCTCAATTTGGGCACCTTATCACAGGTTCAAGTTTCCACCACCAGCCTGGATATTACCATATCCACTGATTCGGAAACAGGCTATAGCGTGTCAATTTCCGAAGACGGCAACCTGCGCAAAGGAGCGGGAGGTGACCCGGATGATGTTGATGATGTTAGTGATGGTACTGTCAGCGCCGGCAGCGAAGAATATGGTATCAGCACGAGCGGTAGCGATGGTCTGCTTGTTTCCGATACGGCCATAGACGGGTCGGTGGATGTGGCGTTTCATTCAGGCCAAGTCACAAATCACAGCACCGAGGTTGTGTTCAAGGCGTCCATTGATAGCGGATCAATCGGTGGAAATTATTCACACACGGTCACGTTTACCACCACGGTCAATCCATAATTATGTTGGAAACGGTACGAAAATTATTTTTTTGCGCGCTGACGGCGGTAGGTATTTTTTTAGTGGCGGAGACTGCCGATTGCCTTAGTATTTTTCCGGTCAGGCAAACGGTTGCCGTCAATCCGGGAGAAGAGGCATTAGTGGAAGTCTTGGTGCGAAATGACACGGATAAGCCGGTGAGATCGCGGCCGGAGGTTGACTCATTTAGCATTGACGGGGAAAGCGGGCGAGCTATCTTCGGCGTTCAGGATCAGGCACTGTCATGGGTGGGTTGGCAGGAAGAGCAAGTGGACTTACTGCCCGGGGAGCGCGGCATATTCAAGTTCATTATCAGAGTACCGGATGGAGCGGAACCGGGTTCGCACTATGTGGCCTTATTCGCGCGCACCTTGCCGAGTGATGGGGAGATTGGGGTCGGCTCTCGCGTTGGTTCGTTGTTGTTTCTACATGTGGCAGGTGAGCTTCGCGAAGAGTTGATACGCGAAGGTTTTGGTTCCGATGATTTCATATATACGCGCGCGCCGATAGATTTGACGCTCAAGTTGCGTAATGTCGGTACTACGCATGTGGTGCCGCGGGGAACTTTATTGGTAGAAAATTGTTGGGATGAGATGGTGGTGAAGTTGTCTTTGAATTCGAATGAGCGCAAAGTGTTGCCGCATACCGGCTGGGTTGGTAGATACGCGGTGGAAGAGCTTGATTGGCGTGATGCTGGGCCGCTCAAGGCGCGTGTTTTTTTAAATTACGGCATTAGCAATCAAATTATGAGCGAGCAAGTAACAATTTGGTATTTGCCCTGGCCGCTGGTCGCGGTAGTGTGCGTTGTGGTATTTTTGTTCGTCACCGCCGCGCTGATAATTGTTGTATTAAAAAAAAGGAGATGAAATTTTTTTTAACAAAATTAAAATTCACTTATTTATTGCTCGGACTGTCGGCGACGGCCGGTCTTTTTTTCGCCGGATCGGTATTGGCAGACACCGAAATAGACTCAGCCACTGTTAATGCCACCATACCGGCGGTTTGCGGCAACGGCGTGGTTGAGGGGGACGAACAGTGTGATGATGGTAATTTAATAGACGGAGACGGTTGTTCTTCCACTTGCCAAACCGAAGGCGGTGGAGGCGGTGGAGATTCGTGGCCACCCGCTATTTCCAATGTGGTTGAAGATCCGGGGGTGACAACGACGAGTGTTAGCTGGAACGCCACTGATTTCTCCGGAATCAGAGTATGCTATTTTACTTACGGCTTGGACACCAATTACGATAACAGCGCCACGGTCAGCGGCAGCTACCTGGTCAATTTGACCGGCCTGAGTGCGGAAATGACATATTATTACCGTATTAGATGCTTGGATAATAACTTTAATGACGCGGTATACACCGATTCTTTTACCACTTTGGCGGCGGAAGACGACCAACCGCCGGTTATCACGGTACTGGAAATTACCGAGGATGTGACAAGCGCGGCCGTGCTTTGGGAAGCCACGGATAACGTCGCGGTGGCCGAGTGTTCATTCGTATACGATTCGGACGAGCAGTTGGAGCCCTACGATTTCACTTGGGCCGTATACGAACCGGCCGTAAATCAATATCGAGTTGACCTTGACGGCCTTACGCCGTCAACCCTGTATTTTTGGAAAATAGTGTGCGTGGATGAGGTGCCTAATTCTGCCACTGAGTTGGGCACGCTGAAAACGCTTGATGATGTCACGCCGCCGCCGGATGTTTCCGATTTTACGGCCAGCCCGGGAGATAAGCAGATTTTTTTGAACTGGGATTACTCGGATACTATCAGTGATTTTTCCCACTATACTATCAGACGCGACATTTTTGAGCCGGCTGATATCAATGACGGAGTGCTGGTGGCAGAGATAGCGGATATTTCCACGCGTAATTATACCGATTCCGGCCTGGTCAATTTGACCGAGTATTTTTACAAAATATTCGCGGTGGATACTTCTGACAACAACAGCAACGGGGTGTGGGATTCGGCGGTGCCGCGCGCCGGCAGCGAAACCGGTGCTTGCGGCGACGGATTGGACAACGATTTGGATGGAGCTCGCGATTGCGCGGATTCGGATTGCGCCGATGATCCGTTATGCGAGCAGGCAATGGTGGAGATTTGCGACAATGGCATAGACGATGACGGCGACGGGGCGGTGGACTGCGATGATCCGGACTGCGCGGCGCATGAACAATGCCTGGTAGAGGAGCCCGGATTGACCGAATGCGACGATGGTATAGACAATGATCAGGACGGCTTGATTGATTTGGAAGATCCGGGGTGTGAAAATGAACAAGACAACAGTGAATTGGATCAAGAACCGGCAGTAGCCGTGTTGTTGGATGACGCGCGCGTTATGCTGGCCGAACGCACCATACTGGCGCAGATGATAGACGGAGCGGTTAGTTCGCTGCCGGGCGATCAATTAAGCGTACTTATGGACAGAGGTTTGATTGATGAGGATAGACCGCGATCAATTGAATTGTTCTTGAATGGCGACAGATATGATTTTGTGCTGGACGCTTTGAATAATCTATATTACTCCGATGTTCTGGTGCCGGCCGTGGGAACTTACAGCGCGGTGGTGGAAATACGATATGAGAGAAATGAGATGGAGATGTTTGATTTCAGACTGAACAGCCTGCCCATGGGCGTGGTACAAGGCAGCGCCGGCGGTGAGCCGATAACGGAAGCGCGAGTCACTTTAATCTCCGTGGACTACGGCGAGCGTCCATGGGTCGGAACAAACTATAGGCAGGAAAATCCTCAATTGACCGGCGCGCAAGGTAGGTACGGCTTCGTGGTTCCGGCCGGCACATATAAGCTGATGGCCACGGCCGACGGTTATCGTGATTATGAGAGTGCCCCCTTTATCGTGGAAAATAATGTGGTAAACAGGAATATATCCATGATATTCCTGCCGCCCCCGCTTGAAGAAGTAATAGATGAGCAAGCGCCGTTTATGCGGAATGTTAGAAATGTGACTGAGAATCTGGGTCAAAAAGCGGGTATGCAACTGGCGATTTTAAAAGAATTGGCCGACAATCCCGCGGTTGAACGGGTAAGCCGAGAAGTGGTGGCGCCGGCCGTACTGACCGCTAGCGTGGCCGCGGTGGTACCTTCTTTGTGGAGTATACTGTTGCCGCTTTTGAGATTTTTGTTTTTACAGCCTCTGTTGTTACTTGGTAGACGTAAAAGAGAAAGTTGGGGCATGGTGTACAACAGCTATACCAAACTGCCGGTTGATTTGGCCGTAGTGCGGCTGTTGGACGCCAAGTCGGGACGAGTAGAGAGATCACGGGTGACTGACAAGCAAGGCCGGTATTTGTTCATCGTGGATCCGGGAGAATACCGCATACGAGTAATGAAGCAGGGGTATACTTTTCCTTCCGAGTTGTTAAAAGACGTTAAGACCGACCGCGAGCTGGTGGATATTTACCACGGAGAGTTGCTGCGCGTCAGCGGCGAAAAAGTTTCCGTCACGCCCAATATTCCTCTTGATCCGATCGGGGAGACCAGGAAGCCGGGCCGCATTAAATGGGAGCGATATTGGCGTGTTTTTCAGCATGTGATCGCGGTGGTGGGAATTATTGCCACTGCCGTCGCGCTATATATCTCACCGGTCTGGTATTTATGGTTGTTTTTGGCCGTTCACATTACCTTGTATATTCTGTTTTTTGTATATGTGCGACCAAAAAAACCAAAAGGCTGGGGTATTGTATATGACAAACACAACAAAAATCCGGTGAGCAAGGCGATTGTCAGATTATTTTCCAAAGACTACAACAAGTTAGTGAGCTCGCAAGTCACCGATAAAAAGGGTCGTTATTCATTTTTAGTCGGTCCGAATGAATATTACATCACCGTGGAAAAACCGGGCTATGTCAGTCAAAAATCAGAAAATATAGATCTTAAAAAGTCTGATAAAGGCTTAATAAAGCGAGATTTTTCAATTCAAAAGCAATAGGTACCAAATACGGAGATCGAAATTATATCGCTTAATCTTTAATCAATTCGGCTAAAAATTTTTTATCCACAATTTTGCTTCCGCAAACGAGCAAAAATATTAAAATTGTGCTAAAATATATACAGAAAGTAAATTTTCTTTGCGATTTAACTTGTTAAAAGCGCAAATAAATTTACCTGAAAAAAAGAATTCACGCTCATGGAGTGAAATCTTTTATATAGCAGATTTCAAGAAAAAGATCGCGCTTGATGTAAAAGTTACAAATGCTTTTAAATAATCCATGTGATAATCAGTTGTCAAGATGCGATTGATAACAGGACTGCGGTCCGCGAGAAAAAAAATAAAAACCAATGACTTGAAAAAGCCGTTATTTTTGTTTGTCACCGTTTTTTTATTCGGTAGCGCTTCACTTTTGACGGCGCTTGGTTTGGTGAACGACTCTGCGCGGTCGGTCGCTCCTCCGACCATTATCAATTACCAGGGTAAGTTGTTACAGAGTTCGGCATCAGTTACTACCAGCAAAGCGATGGCCTTTTTGATTTATGATGCCGACACGGGCGGTAATCTGCTCTATACGGCGGCCGGTACTTTGGCGGCCACTTCCACAATCAACGTGACTCCGGAGCAAGGAATATTTTCGGTTAATTTGGGCGGATCAGGCACTAACACTTTGAGCCCCACCTTGTTTCAAGATTATAGTGAGCTCTATTTGGAAATTTGGGTGGCCGGGCAAAAGTTGTCCCCGAGAAAACGCTTGACCAGCCTACCGTACGCGGTCAATGCTCGCTATTTGATGGGTGTTCAAGCCACAAGCACACCCACCACCAGCGCGCAATATATTCCCTATTCAGACGGGAATGGCGCTTTTACTTTTAGCTCCACCACCATCAATAATTCTTTTAGCAGTTTGGCCACTTCCACTTTTTTTGTCGGTCTCAGTATGGCCGACGCCTTGCCCGACATCACCAGTAATTCCTTATATAACAATTCGGGCATACTCTACTGGGACGGATCGCCGGTGGACACCGATACCACCACCACCGCCCAATGGACCTTCGCCTCCAACTACAATACAACCATGCTCACTCCGACAAGTAGTATGGACGTATGGCTGCAAGGAGCCGGATACGTGAGCAGTACCATGACCGTGGGCGATCATCTGAGCGTTTATGGCAACGCTGATTTGGGCGCTAATTTTGACTACCAGATCGGTGGCACCGCGGTATTATCCGTTACCGGAACAAACAATTTATTCGTGGGCGAGAACGCCGGTTTAAATAGTTCAGGAGGAGGGAATACTTTTATCGGCGTGGAGGCCGGCGGTGATTCTAATTCCGCCGGTACCAATACGGCCGTCGGTTATAGGGCTTTGTGGGACAATACTTATGGTGCCAGTAATGTGGCGGTAGGTTATCAAGCTTTACAAAATAACACGGATGGAGATTCCAATATCGGAATCGGCTCCCGCTCCCTCTATTTGAATACTTCCGGCCAGTACAATATCGGCATTGGCAATTATTCTTTATCCGCAAATAATACCGGCGATGATAATATTGCTCTTGGGCGAAATGCCGGCTACAACGCGGCCGACGGCATTGAAAATATTTTTTTAGGACGCGCCGTCGCGTATGGCCAAGGTTCATACACCGGCAATCATAGCGTAGTGATTGGCACTGAGGCCGGATACAACGCTTCCAGCACTTTTACCGATAACGTCATGCTGGGATACAGGGCGGGGTATTATGAAACCGGAGGCAACAAGCTGTACATTGAAAATACCAGTACCACCCGGCCTTTGCTTTACGGAGAATTTGACAACGACCTGGTTTTAATCAACGGTGACATGTACGTGGCCACGACAA
>CAYSPW010000012.1:0-28766 GCA_964433095.1 uncultured Gammaproteobacteria bacterium
CCTCCAACCGTATTTCATATATGTCCCATACCGTACTCGGAGTAAAAATAGACAATTTATCCCGGCAGCAAGCTTTACGACAAGTGGAATTTTTTTTAGGTTCTGCCAAAATGAATAGTATTTACACACCCAATCCGGAAATGCTGGTGGATGCTTTTTATAACGATCAATTGAAACTAGCGCTCAATCGTGCCGACTTGAATATCTGCGATGGACGAGGCATAGAGCTTGTGGAAAAAAACTTAACCAGGATCGCGGGAGTGGATTTTATGGATAAAATTTGTCGCTTGGCGGAAAAAAAACAAAGCAAAATTTTTTTGCTTGGCTCCGGGCGCTTAAGCGTGGTTGAAAAAACAAAAAGCAAATTACTGAATAAATATCCGCGATTACTCATCGTCGGCAGTCATCCCGGACCGCGGATAAGGGGGAGATTCAACATTGACGAGCAAAATAATAATTCGGTATTGAAGCAAATCAAACATTGCAATCCGGACATATTGTTCGTGGCATTCGGTCATCCAAAACAAGAGCTGTGGATTGATAAATACGCGCGACTGATACCGAAATTAAAAGTGGCCATGGGGGTGGGTGGTTCATTTGATTTCATTTCCGGAAATATAAAACGCGCACCGCTGATTTGCAGACGAGCGGGATTGGAGTGGTTGTGGCGACTGCTAATGCAACCCGCTCGGTTTCCCCGAATTTGGAAGGCAACTGTCCATTTCCTCTACCTTTATTACTATAAAAATGATAAACAAAATGATAAGCAATAGTCTAAAAAAAGAAATAAAAAAGCTCAAGCTGAAAAAATACCGCCGGCAACTAAAGCGCTTCACGGTTGAAGGTAAAAAAAATGTCGCCGAAGCACTGTGTTCGGAGTATCACGTGCTGACCGTTATTACGGATCGGAAGAGAAAGAAAGAAACGCGGGAGTTGCTGGCACTGGCACGTAGTCAAAATGTCAGTCTGGTGGAATGCGACAACAAAGAACTTACGGCGGTCAAAACCACGACCACCTTTCCCGGTATCATGGCCATAGTTGAAATTAAATCCACACGTTTGAGTGATATTCTGGACCGTAAAATCATATGCCTGGATCAAATAAAAGACCCGGGCAATTTAGGAACCATTATTAGAACCGCTGATTGGTTTGGCATAAAAAATATTATTCTTTCACAAAATTCGGTTGATGTGTATAATGATAAAGTCGTCCGGTCAACCATGGGTTCAATTTTTCACTGCAATATTTATATTAGCGATGATCTGGAAAAAGATCTGAAGCAGTTGAAAAATACCGGATACAAAATACGACTTTTTACGACCGAAGGAAAAAATATAAGTAAGCTGAGCGACGATGATAAATCAATCATGGTGTTTGGATCCGAATCGCATGGTTTAAGTCAGACCGTCAAGATTCTGGGTGAAAAATACACCATACCGGGCGCTGGAGAAGCCGAATCATTAAACATTGCCATTGCCGCCGGTATAGTGATGTATAAATTGAGTTAATAATTAAAATTCTTTTTTATTATGGTAAAAACAAGATTTGCCCCATCACCAACCGGTTTTTTGCATATTGGCGGCCTAAGAACGGCTCTGTTCGCGTATTTATTTGCCAAAAAAAAAGCCGGTAAATTTTTACTGCGGATTGAAGATACCGATCGCGAGCGTTACGTTGAAGGAGGGGTGGACAACATACTCAATTCGCTCTACTGGTGCGGAATTAAGATTGATGAAGGAGTAGTGTTTGATCATGAAAAAAAAATCGTTCAAGTGGGGGGGGAGGGACCATACATTCAGTCCCAAAAGCTTAAAACGTACAACAAATACGTAAAACAGCTGGTACATGACGGTCACGCTTACCACTGTTTCTGTACCAAACAACGGTTGGAAGAGCTGCGCGGAAAACAGGAAAAAGAAAAAAAACCGGTCGGGTATGACGGACTTTGCCGAAATTTGAGTGTTGATGAAGTTCAACGGAAAATCAAGCAAGGGGAAAAATACGTAATCCGCATGAAAATGCCGGAGAAGGGGACCACCGTATTTACAGATTTGGTACGCGATCAAGTTGAATTTGAAAATAACAGTATAGACGATCAAATTTTAATCAAAGCCGACGGATATCCGACGTATCATTTAGCAGTGGTGGTTGACGATCATCAGATGGGTGTAACACATGTCATCAGAGGAGAGGAGTGGATTTCATCCACCCCCAAGCATATCATGCTTTATAAAATGTTCGACTGGAAAAAACCGGTCTATGCACATCTACCCTTGCTTGTTAACGAACAAAAACAAAAATTAAGCAAGCGCCACGGTGATATCACTGTTGAAAATTTTCGGGAAAAAGGCTACTTAGCTCCCGCTCTAATTAACTTTGTCGCTTTTCTCGGCTGGAATCCGGGTGATGAAAGAGAAATTTTTACCTTGGAGCAGTTAAGTGACGAATTTTCTTTTAAACATGTTTCCAAAAGATCGGCCGTGTTAAATTTGGACAAATTAAATTGGTACAACAAGCAATATCTGATGATGCTGCCGGTTGAACAAATAGTGGAACGCGTCATTCCTTTTTTCTTAAATACCGGCATTTTGTCCGAAAAAGAAATAAAGCGAGATCGGACACAAGAACTACTGGCGAAAGCGGTAGAATTGGAGAGAACGCGAGTGAATACTTTGCAAGAATTGGCATCTTCTCTGGGATTCATATTTGCGCATAATCTAGAATACCAACCCGAACTTCTTCTGTGGAAAAAATCCACAACCGAACAGACTAAAAACAATCTGCGTTCGCTATACATTCTGCTGCAAAATTTGGATAAGGAAAAATGGAACGAAAAAGAATTGGAATCAACCATCAAAGACATGATCCAAGAAAAAAAACTGAGTAACGGAGAAATTTTATGGCCGATGCGGGTCGCTTTATCAGGCGAAAAAAATTCACCCGGTCCGTTTGAAATCGCCGCGGTAATCGGAAAAGATAAAACAATGGATAGAATTGAAAAAGCGATTAATATTTTGCGGTGATACTTAATCAGATCAAAATCCAAGCAAAAATTATGTGTTGATAACTAAGGTTAATCATACCCGTAATTATGGTATAATAAATATATGAAAAGATTTTTACTTGTTATCTTTATCTGCTTGATGGCTGGGTTGACTTATCAGCCTATTTCGGCTTTTTCTGATACTGAAATCGGAGGTAACAAGAATGAAATTGATGAATTAAATCAGAGAATAAAACAAAAACAGGAAAAAATCGCCGAGCTGGAAAAAAGTATAGAAGCGTATAAAAACAAAATTAATAAAAAGAGAAGCGAGGCGGTTTCGCTATCAAACCAGATGTCTATACTGGATAACCGTATCGCGCAAGTAGAACTGGATATTGAAATGACCGAAGAAAAATTGGATGCGTTGGCGTTGGAGATTGAAAGCGCGCGGCTCGCAATTGATGAAAAAGATCAAGTGATGAAAAAGCAAAAAACGATGATAAAGGATTTTATTCGCGAAATTGCGCAAAACGATAATAAAAAATACATTGAAATAATGGCCGCTTATGACAATTTTTCCGATTTCTATGATAGGTTGCAATATTTAGAAAATATTGAAAAAGATTTGGGTCAAACCGTAAAAAGTCTGCGCCTGGTCAAAGAAGATCTGGAAGAAAAGAAAAAACAGTCCGAACAGCGCCAGTTGTCGTATAAAGAGCTAAAAAACAAGCTGGATAACAAAAAAAAAGATTTGGAAGAGCAAATTTTTCAAAAAAATGAACTACTGGCGCAAACGCAATCATCTGAATTGACGTACAAAACATTGATGGTCAACCTGCGCCAACAATATGAACAAATTGAAAGTGAAATCAGCGGTATTGAAAAGGAAATAAGAATACAATTGGAGGAACAAAACAGGCTGGGCAGTTTACCTTCAGATGGAATCAGTACTTTATCCTGGCCAACCGGCTCCCGCTACGTTACCGCGTATTTTCACGACAAAAATTATCCTTACAGAAATATATTCGAACACAATGCGATAGACATAAGATCAGCTCAAGGAACCGCGGTTAAAGCAGCAGCCAGTGGCTATGTAGCTCGTGCCAAAAGGTGTTCAACCTGGCAATGCTACAGTTATGTAATGATAGTGCATAGCAAAGGGATTTCAACGGTTTACGGGCATCTGAGCAATATAGCGACACAAGAAGACCAATTTGTCGTAAGAGGAGACGTAATCGGATATTCGGGCGCTACACCCAAAACCGTCGGCGCCGGTCATTTTACCACAGGACCCCACCTACACTTTGAGGTACGCAAGAACGGCATTCCGGTAAATCCTCTCAATTACATGGTCAAGGATTATTGAAAATTATGACAAAAAAAAATTTGTATTATTCAGATAATGTTATTTTTTACGATGGCGAATTTACCGATCTTGATCCAACGGCCGGAGAACTACTGTCAATCGGATTGGTCAAAAATAGCGGTGAAGAATTATATATGGAATTTGATTGGCAAGGTCCGACGCATCCATGGGTGGAGAAGAACGTACTGCCTTATTTAAAGGGTAAAAAGATCAGCGCGGAGCAGGGGAGGGAAAAAATTTGGAAATTTATTGGCTACCACCGGGAAAAAGAGAAACCGTATCTTGTAGCGTACGTCAACCAGTTTGATTCAATATTCTGGTATAAGCTGTTTGGATCTGCCAAAGATCACCCTGTTTTTTGGATTCCAATAGATTTCGCTTCCATTCTATTTGCTTTCGGACTCAGTCCGGACAGCATGGGTAAAAAAAGATTTTTTGATCAACTGGAGATTGACAAAAGTGAATTCAAAGAGCATAACGCTCTTGATGACGCCAAGCTGCTGCGGTTAACTTATGGAAAACTGAAAAAAAATCTTCAAAGACAATATAAGCACAATGTGTCGTAAAATATTTATTTGTTAAAATTAACACGAAGCAGGGGAGTGCGATGTTGCCGCTAATATGAACGTTGTACATACTTCAAATCCGGCATAAAAATAATGTTTCACATTCTAGATTATCGTTTGTTTTAAAAAATGTTAAAATTCAGATAAAAAATTTTCAATTATAATGAAAGTTTGGGTTAAAAAATAGCAGGTGTGAATAATGGCCTACATTTGAGGCTAGAATTAACGTCATACAATCTTTTTAGTAATGTTGCCGGTATGCTATATCCTCTGAAAATGAAGTATAATTTTGTGGTGTCGCAAAATCTATATCATTAGGCTAAGGTACGCGAAATATTACAATGAGTGCCTTGTTTTATTTCAACAGTAAAATAAATAAATTAACTTAAACAAACCGTATTAATATTAAATATACTTTTTTAGCACGCGGCAGATAGAGGCGCGCGTATCTTAGTGGATAAAACGTATCAGGCTTGTAAATAAAGTATCAATTGTAGATATGTCGCATAAGGTATATTGTGCGACTCCAATATTCTACACTCTATTAAAGCAAATCTTCCTTTGCCATTCTTTTCCCCCGCAATGGCGGCAGACGCGGTACATGAATACCCCATCCCAGGCAATAATATTCCACTGATGGATCAAATTATCGCATATCCATTTGTCTTTGTTGGCCCCCTGTTGAAAGATGTTTTGACAATATGTGTTTTCTTTCATATTTTTTAAAATAAAAATTAACGACTTTTATTGTAGCCGGGCAGAGATGAAAAAAAGTTAATTTTTTTGCAACAAAAAAACTGCTTTTTAAGACAGTTTTTATTGAGTCTATCCCCTAATTTATTGCCAGTAAATGCGATCTTTATACCTTAAATCTATGTAGTGAATACTCTCGATCCGGTCGCTTTCGTGTAAAAAATTATCAAGCGATTGCAGCTGTTCACCCACATTCTCACTCATCCGTATTTTAAGATTATATGAATTGAGATTGATTACTTCGGCGTCGCCCAATTCGTTTCCTATAACGAAATAAAAATGCGTGAAATTTTCTTTTTTTCTCAAATTGTTGAACCAGCGCAATATAGCGGCAGCGGTTTCCGGATTAAGCATGATTTGATTTATTTCAGCAGACTTGTTTCTTTTATCATAGACTATCGGGTATTGGCCCATTTCATTCACTAGATTAATAATCGGTGGATGATGCGTACGCGAAACCTCGATCTCTTCCAAGTACGCCTCACCGTCTTCATTGGTTGAAGTGACCATCTCTGTTTTAACTTCCCACTCATCTTCCCCTGTTTTACGCAGTTTTTCCACCAAAGTACCGTCTTGACTGAGATAGGAATATTCTTTACCGTTATCATATACAATGTTGGATATTTGCTCTTCAACGTGAATATTGAGCGAATGTGGAAAGCTTTTATCTATTTCTATGGATGTTAGAGCGAATTTATTTGTCAAGACTTCTTCCAGCTCGTCGGTGTTTAACAACATATATGAATGACCATAAAAAAACAAAAATCTATTTGACTCAAGAGTACCATTTACCGCGTCCATAAATTTATAGCGGTCAATACGGTTTAACCCGTATACTTCAATGTCCTGTATTTGAAAGTACGGATGATAGAACAAAAAAGCCACTGTGATAAAAGCCAAAATAAACAAGAAAAAAAATTCAATTTTATGCTTGATTGAACCTTTTGCGTCCATTATATATGGATTTCTTTTGGCCGCGTGCCAGGCGAAATCTTTTTTGCTGGTTGCTTTTCTGGAAATAAAAATTGTTCGTTTTTTAGAATGCTTCATAGTCTCAATAATTCGGCGGCCAAGGCTGTAAAACGCAACCGATTGTGGTCATCTGATCAACTTGTACCAATTCAGCCTTCGGTCAAACGGAGGTAAAAAAAAGCGCGTTTAAACCACTGTTTTGGTTATTTATTAAAAACCTCTTTTTATTCTTCTTACCGTTTCAAGCGCCCAAGTAAACCAATAGCGCGCAGATAGCGGCAGATCCTGACAACGCAGCAAATTTAGCCCGTAACCGCCGAATCCTTTCTTAAAACGCGTTATACCTTTGAATGGATGCCTATCGCTCGCCTCCTCCGGGGCAATGCCCCAAAAATTATGCGTTTTCATGCCGCGCCGCTTGGCTTCTTTGATTGCTTGCCACTGCATCAAGTAGGATGTGGGTAATTTCTTGTTCAAATTGAGCGATCCACTGTGGCGATATACCGACATATTTCCAAAAAAAATAAAAATAGATGCCGAATCCAGCCGACCGTCCGGTAGGTAGGCTTTAAGTATTAATGCCTGCTTATTGGCGGCGAATACGTCAAATTCCCTCTTTATGTATTTCTGCGGAAAACGATGAAATCCATGCCGTTTGGCGGTTTGGCTCAAAATATCATTAAACTGATCCAGCTCTCGGTCCGAATCACTGACGCTCACTCGCACTCCTTCCCTAACGCAGCGGTTAATCAAATTTCTGTGATTTTTTTTCATGTTTGCTAGCAACTCCTCTTCTGAGGGTGTAATATCCAGAAGCCAAGTATTCTCAGCCAGGGCGTGCATGGGGGCATCGCGATAACCGAGTTTGGAATAATATATTTTATTCCGCTTTCTTGCTTGCACAAAAGGACTGGCGCGCACAAAAATATATTCATGTTCACGAACAAAATGGCGCAGTTCATCGGTTAACGCTCGCAAGGCTCCGCTATAATTTTGTGAATTTATAATCGGTCCATAAGGCATATACAAATAATTCCCCCGCCTGGCATGCGTGCTCAATACCAGTGAACCGCCGACCAATAATTCTTTTTTATCAATTTCTTCATATATTCCGAAAACCCAAAATTGTTCACCGATTCTTTTGTAAAACTCACCGTAATCCCATGATTGAACAAATAATGTGTTCTCTTGTTTCAAAACAAAATTTTGCCATTGTTCCCTATCATTGATTTGCTTGATTCTATACATAATGTTAAAAACTTACTTGCGGCTTGGAATTATCCGGATGCCCGACAGGCACAGGATTTCCTTTTATTTTCTGAATTAGTTTGTATAATCTGTATTTGAACGGATCCAATACTATATCAACGGCTGCCGGATAAGATTTGGTTTTACCGCCAAAACCGGCTTTGAAGCGAGTGACACTGGAAAAAGGATGAGTGGAATCCCAGCAAATATCGTTAAAGCATACTGCTCTTCGGTCGTCTTTTTGCTGGGGCTTGGCAATCCCCCACCAGTCATAAGAGCGGCAACCGAGTTCTTTGCCGAATTTAATTGCGTTCCAGTGCATCAGGTATGGCGCCATAAAATTTCTCTGCACATCGGCAGAGGCGCCGAAAAAATAATAAAGGGTGTGGTTATGCTTGGTCAATATTGCGCTGGCCAGTACATTATCCTGATAGTAAGCATTTAATTGGTAACTAAAATCTTGCCGTAATAATTTCTCAAAAAAGTTTTTCGGATGTATTTTGAATTTATTTCTTTTAGTGGTACTTTGATACAGTTCCCAAAAAATATCAATATTTTGCTCCCGGTCCACTTTTACTCCTTTTCTTTCGGCCAAGCGAATATTGTAGCGAGTTTTATAATGCATTCGCTTGATGATTTGATCCTCGTCATCTGAAATATCCAAAATTAAAGTATATCGCGTCTGTCTATTAAGTGCCGGCATTATTTTGTAATTATTCAAGGACACCTGATTTACGGGTTCCAATCTAATGAAATCTATTTTATCTTTGTTGAAATAATCAATTATCGCTTCCAATGCGTCAAAATTTATTTTCACTCTGGGAAAGTAAACGTAATTTACCATCGGTTTTACATGATAAACCACTCCTTGGGCCGCGGCAAACGGTCGTTTATCTTGAAAGATTCCGAGACGCACTATATTTCTATCCAAATCGCGCAAAAATTGACCGTATTGCCAAGACTGTAGAAGATCCTCAGTCCGCGGCCATTGCCCTTGATTTTGAATAATCTCTGTTCGCATAAATATTTTTTTATCCCGCCTTGTTTAACATATCCACTATTCTTTGCGCCTGTTTTAATTTAATATTCTTATCAGTGGGCAAATTTAATGATTTCGCGGCCAATTTCTCCGCGTTCGGACACTCACCCTCAACATACCCTGTTTTTTCCAAATCTATATCGCAAGGTACAATCGCGCAATTATACCAATTACCCAGTATTATTCCCCGGCGGAATGCCTGCTCTCTTATTTTGTCCGAATTGTCAGCCAGAATGGTAAATCGCAAATAAACATGGCGTTCGTCCTCAGAAGGTAACGTTAATCTTGGATTGAAAATATTTGCCCGATAATACGAAGCGATAGAACGCCGATGTTGATTCCATTTATCTATATTTTTAATTTGACTGATCAATATGCAAGCCAAAGCGTTGGCCAATTTGGCGGGATAAAAATGTACTTGTCTACCCAGTTTCTCCTGCGAATATATAATCTTATTAACCACATTCAGCTTTTTGGTCAAGTACAGTATCCACTTGCCCACTTTTATGTTATACAAAGCTCTACCGATTACAAATACCGGTATTTGAAGTAGGTGTTGCACAATCTTGCCGGTATTGGGCTCGGGTAGCTCCTTTGTGTATTGCATTAATTTGTCGGCAATCTGATCGTCTCTGGTAATTAATGCTCCGCCGCGCACGCAGGAAATGATCTTGTCAGAACCAAAACTGAACATGCCGATATCTCCCATAGTGCCGGTCAATTTCTTGCCGTATTTTGCGCCAAGCGAGTGGGCACAGTCTTCAATTAGTTTCAAATTATTGTCTTTAGCCAATTTTTTCAAACGCTCAATATCAGCCGGCAGGCCGAAAGTATGCTGTACTATAATCGCTTTGGACTTATTGGTAATTTTACTCCCCGCGTCCGCGATATTCATATTAAAATCATTATTGATGTCAACATACACCGGCGTGGCCCCTGTCCAACGAATAGCATTCGTCACCACCACGCAAGTATATGCCTGCACTAAAACCTGATCGCCTTTTTCGATACCGATACTTTTGAGCGCATAGTATAAAGCGGAACGTCCACTATCAAAAAAGAAAACGTGTTTTATATGAAAATATTTTTTCAGTGCCTCAAGGACTCGCCGCCGGCACTTTCCTTTTTTCAGTCTGTTCCATTTCCATGGACATAGTAAAAAACAAAGTGCGGTTTTAATGTCCCTTGGGTTAATATTGGGCGCGAAGCCAGTAAAAATCGGTTTTTTAAATATTTTCATAATCAAATTATGACTGCCATCCGGTTAATTCACCATACACGGACGGCGGTATTCTGTTTTCAATTAAAATGACCGCCTGCTTTTTTTTGAACTTCTTAACATAATCAAGTAATTCTGTCGGCTTATCTTTTACCACCACCTCTGTGCGGTATTTGTCGCCCACTCCTTTACGTAAGGATTTTTCATAATCTCTGGTTACCAGCACCAATTCATCAGCCACGAAGGCGATCTCATTACCGATCTGTTCATGAATATCATCGCTTTTTTTTCCGAGCTCCAATATTCCCCTTGTAATCACCACTCTTCTTTTTTCAGAAGGATATTTCCGTAAGCTGTCCAAAACCGCCCTGAAACCCCCCGGGTTAGAATTGAAGCTATCGTCAATAACGATGCTGCTGCCATAAAAAAATTTCCGCATGGTGCCTTTTGGCATCCGTAAATTTGTTAAAGCGGATTTAATCAAAGAAAAATCCATGTCCAGATGCATTGCCACCAGCATGCAGGCAGCTATATTGTCGGCATTATGCTTGCCCGGCACGGGGACAAAAAAATCGTATTCCTGATCGTTTAATTCCATTACCACGTAAATACCGTCGGCTGTTTCTGATATTTTATTTATCAACGCATCAGGATTAAATTCCGCTTCCAGACCGAATGTCTTGACTTTAGCTTTTATTTCACCCAGCAATTCTCGGCAGTATGGATTATCCGAATTGGTGATAGCCAGCCCATGCGGCGGTAAGATACGCAGCAAGTCATATTTGGCGTTTTGCGTGTTTTTGATCGATCCGAACAATGACAGATGCTGCTCGTTAATTCCGGTTAAAATGCCTATTGTCGGATTGACTATTTCAGCACTGAATTTGACGTCATAGCGGCGATAGGCACCGATCTCAACGATAAACACGTCATAATTGCTAAAATTGGTACTGAGAATAAATTTTGAAATAGCAATAGCGGTATTGCGGTTATGTGGTGTTTTAACCACTTTGTATTTTTTCGCCAATATTTGTCCTAAAAATTCTTTCACCGTGGTTTTGCCATAACTGCCGGTAATACCAATAATAATCAAATCTGGATGGTGTTTCAATTTATTACTAGCCCTGTGTTTGTATATCCTAAGTATTATTTCATTACCAATATACAAGCAAGTAACAACTACAGAAAAAAAAGCGAAACGAAATGCCGCAAGCAGTAATAAATTAAAATAGGTAAAATATCCAGCCAGTAGTACCATCTCCAAACCGAAAGACAAGCACAATAAAATTACCACCTTATACGAAATAGCCGGCCGCCGCCATTCTCGGTTGATTATTTGGATGATCTGAACAAACAACTCCAAACATAAAACAAACAGTAAATATATCGGCCGCAATTCTGATGGCAGAAATATAAAAATGACCAGCCATAATATTCTCCAGCCGAGCCTGATTTTTTTCAAAAAATCCCTTCCTTGGCGAGTGGTAAAAAAATCAAACATTCTGTCCCAGCGGTATGACTTAAGCTGCCACACATAACTCATATTGGTATAATCAATAACAGCCGATACCATCCACAAAGGAATAATAACAAGCAGAAACATTTGTGTGATTATTTCAATCATTTTCTTTGATAAATTTATATACACTATTAAACATTTTCTGCGGATATTGCAAATGCAGTCCGTGCTTTCCTCGTTCAAATGTCTTTAATTGTGAATTTTTAATTTGTTTATGCAATTTACGCGAGTAACGATAGGGAATATATTTATCCTTTTTACCCCATAGAATTAAGCAAGGTATGTCAATTTTATCCAATTGGTCGGATAAATCGTGACGAATTATTTTTTTAAAAATCTGTTTTTTAATACCACTGGTTTGAGTATAGTCGGGCGAACCGATCACGCGATAAAATAATTTTTCGACCACCGGTCCGAACTTTTCAATAATTGGCAGTTTGAATATTAACTTGCCGGATTTGGCAACCATAGAGAAAATGAAGCGACGCACGCTTTTTTTAGGCCGGTAGATCGCTGGAGCCGATAAAACCATCATATCTATAATATTCTGCTTTTCAGCAGCAAGATAAACAGCAACTTGACCTCCAAAAGAATGACCAATAAGAATAACTTTTCCGTCCTCATCAACTTCGCCGCCTATTATTGTATCAATTTTTTTTTTGACAAAAGCGGCATAATCCTTCAATCCCCATGCTTTCCCGGGGCATGGCTCATCGCCAAAACAAGGAAGATCAATACAGATGGTGCGAATATGCTCACCGGCGATTTCACTAAACTGGCGCCATGTTTTTTTATTGCCACCCCATCCGGGTAGAATGACTAACACTTCCGAAATCTTCTTCATAATTACACTTTTTTACCGATTAAATCCTTGCCCACATAGCCGCGCAATATATCCGGAATTACAATCGTACCGTCTTGCTGCTGAAAATTTTCCATTATGGCAATCGGGAAGCGGCTCAAAACCATGGCGGTGCCGTTCAAAGTGTGCGCCAATTCGCTTTCACCTTCTTCATTTTTGTATTTGATGTTTAAGCGACGCGCCTGAAAATCGGTACAATTACTACAGCTGGTAATTTCGCCGTAGCCGCCCTGCTGCTTTTCATCGGCAAGCATCGTCATCCATGCTTCAATATCAAATTTACGGTATGCCGGTCCGCCCAAATCCGCGCTCGGTATGTCTATCACCCGATATGGAATATTCAGATCATCACAAATTTTCTTTTCAATCTCCAACAATTCCTGATGTATTACCGATGATTCATTAGGCTTGCAAAACACAAACATTTCCAGCTTGGTAAACTGATGAACGCGATACAAACCTTTGCTTAATTTGCCATATGAGCCGGCCTCGGTACGAAAACAATGAGACAGAGCGGCATATTTTTTCGGTCCTTTTGATAAATCCATGGTCTCATTGGCATGATAGCCGAGTACAGTAATTTCCGCGGTGCCGATTAAATTCAAATCATGGTCCGCTATCTCATAAACCTGCGATTCTTGTCCGCGCGGATTAAACCCCGAGCCTTGCAAAATTTCATCGTTTACCAAATCCGGAGTTTCCATTAATTCAAATCCGTGCGTTTGCAGCACTTTTATGCCGTAGTTAAGTAATGCTTGGTTTAAAAGCACCGCATCATTTTTAACAAAGTAAAATTTTGATCCGGCTACCTTCGCTCCCCTTTCAAAATCATACAAATTCAGATCGCGAGCCAGTTGCTCATGTGTTTTGGGCTTAAAATCAAATTGTTTCGGCTCTCTGTTTTTATACAGTACCACAAAGTCCTCTTCCGAACCGATTGGCGCTTGCGGATCAGTCAAATTCGGTACCCGCATTAAAAGATCATTTAGTCCGGCTTCCATTTTCTCAAGTTCCTTTTGCATTTTGGACACGCTTTGCCCCAGCCGGCGCATTTTCTCTATTTCCTGTTCCGAAGGCTTGGATTTGGATGTGGCGTTTTTCTCAGCTCGGCACGCTTCCAACTCAGCCAAAATTTGCCGCCTCTTTTCATCCAATTCAAGCAAAGCATTAATATCCAAATCCACACGTCTGTTTTTGCAGTTTTGCTTTATTGTACCGGCATTCTCCCTGATAAATTTGATGTCCAGCATATTTTTTTCAATAAATTATTTTATTTATTTTAGTAGCCCTAAAATCAATTTCAATTCCGGTAATAATTTCTCATAAATCTGCCCAAAATTACCGAGCAAATCGAACTGTAGAACTTTATCCGGTTCTACCCATCGAGTCTGTAAAACCTCCAGGTCGGAAGCCTTACCATTGCCGCCTTTAATCACGCAAACATAGGCTAAAAAATATATTTGATAGTGCCAATAATCTCCTTCGCTATAATCAACGCCCACATGCTGCAGCAGCTTGATTACTTCCACGTCATAGCCGGTTTCTTCTTTGAGTTCGCGTTTTAGATTGCCACGCGCGCTTTCACCAACTTCAATTTTTCCGCCCGGAAACTCCCATTTTTGATGATGCTCTTTACGATGCGGATCACCGCGCAGTTGCATCAATATTTTTCCATCCTTAATGATCAAGCCGATAGGCACCACAATATTACGCGGGCCAAATACCGCTTCCAGATGATATTTCATCATCTGCAGTGCTCGGCCACGGTGACTGAGTTCATTTTTTTCTTTAGTCCGCATCTGCGCGTATGTCTTTTTTTTTTCTTTGATATAAAAAATTGGATCATAGCCAAAACCCTGCCTATGGTCGCCGCTTTCTTGTCCGACGATCTGTCCTTTTTTCTTGCCGAAAGTAACAAATACTGATTTTTGTTCCGGGTTGTACAACGCCATGGCGGTGATAAATATTGCACTTCTCCGCTCTCCTTCCAAGCCGGCCATTTTTTTCAAGACGAGCTGACGCCGGTCACGCGGGCTCTTCGCAACGCGAGCCGTTTTTACACCCGGCCATCCGTTAAGCTCGTTTATGAAAAGGCCGGTATCGTCAGCCAAAGCCAATAATCCGGTCTTCTCAGCATAGTATCCGGCCTTAAGTATGGCGTTCCCCTCAACCGTGTCCGCGTTCTCCTCCGGAGCTTGTAATTTTATTTTTAAATCTTTGAGTCCAATGAAATCAAATACTGTATCCGCGAAAAATTCTTTAATCTCAATTAATTTACCATCATTGCCTGTTGCTATCAGTAATTTCTTCTTTTTCATACTTCTTTTTTCAATTTACATCAATCTTTGGATATATTTACGAATTTTGCTGCTTTTGAATCTGTCTTTTTGATACGGTTTCAGTTTCACGACGCGGATAGTTAATCCGTAATCAGTTATGGCTTTGGCAAGATTGTCCACGTATATTTTTTGATCGTAACCGAGACAAACAATATCGGGCCTGACTTGATCAATTATTTTATATGGATCATTTTTACGTCCGAGAATCACCCGGTCAATGCCTTTTATATTTTGTAAAAAATACTTTCTTTCCTGTTCGTTGTGCAATGGTTCAATCCCTTTGTATTTTTCCACGTTTACGTCCCGAGCCACGACTACGACCAATTTATCGCCGTATTCTTTGGCTCGAGCGAATATATGCAGATGTCCAATATGCACGATATCAAATGTGCCAAACAACATTACGGTCTTCATAGCACAAAAATTAATCCTCGGTTTCCGGCTTCATCAAAGGAAACAGCACGCATTCTCTCATCGGCTTGTCGGCAAAATACGCAAAAACTCTTTCTGAAAAACCAAAGCCGCAAGTGGGTGGCATACCATGCTCCAAAGCCTCCACGAATTCCTTGTCATACATATGCGCTTCGCTGTCTCCGGCCTGCCGCATTTTCAACTGTTCGGAAAATCTTTCGGCTTGATCTATCGGATCATTGAGTTCGGAATAACCGTTGCCCAGTTCACTGCCGGCGATAATAACTTGAAATCTTTCGGTTAATCTACCATCTTCTTTTTTTCTTTTGGAAAGAGGAGAAATAAATACCGGATGGTCGACCAAAAAAGCCGGGCCTTTCACCTGCTTGCGGCAAATTTTCCAAAGCGAATCCACCAAGCGCGCCCGCGACAAGTTGTCTTCGTAGTCTATCTTCATTTGATCCAGTTTTTTTCTGATTTGACCTTCATCAGCTTCAAGTATATTGATGCCGGTCAACTCTTCAATGATCTGCGCGTAATTTATCTTTTGCCATGGTAAGGATAAATCAATATTTTTGAACTCGCCGATGCTGAATTTTAATTTACCGAAAGCTTGCCCAATAACATATTTGAACATTTCTTCCACCAATTCCATGCCCATGGTATAATCGGCATACGCCCAGTAAAATTCCATTTGCGTATAGTCCTGCAAGTGTTCTTTACTCATACCCTCGTTGCGGAACTGTCTGCCGATCTCATAAGTTTTTTCAAAGCCGGCTACCATTAAACGTTTTTGCCATAACTCCCCCATGGAAATGCGCAGATAAACATCCATATCCAAGGCGTTGTGGTGCGTCTTAAAAGGAGTAGCGTCCGCGCCGCCGGTCGTTACTTCAAGCACCGGTGTTTCCACTGCCAAAAAACCCTTTTCTCGCAAAAACTCCCCGGTTGCCGACCAAAATCTGGCCTTTCTTTCAAACAATTGTTTTGTTTCCGGATTAAGCAGTAAATCCAAATATCTTTTTCTTAATCTCTTTTCATCGTCCAATAAGCCATGAAACTTATCCGGCAGCGGCAGCAATGACTTGGCCAACAGTTTCCATTCTCTTACCAATATTGAATCCTCGCCTTTTTGAGTTACAAACCGGGTGCCTTTTACTGATATAATATCACCAATGTCTATTTTTTTGACGAAAATCTTATAATTATTTTTGTCAATCTCATCTTGCTTAAATACTGCCTGCATGCGAGAGCTGTCATCTTGAATATGACAAAAAGTAAGTTTGCCCATTTCACGCTTCAACATAATGCGCCCGGCAATGGCCAGTTCTTCGCCCTCCGGCGCCGCCAACGCCTGCCGCACCGTACTTTGCCTGTCACTTCGCGCCGGATAAGGGTTAATTCCCGCATTTTTGAGCTCTTTGAGTTTGTTAAGTCTCACTTGACGCTCATCATTAATATTTATCTGATCGTTTTTATTCATATTAAATTAAGTATTTTTAGCCTAAAACTTCTCTAGTTTTACTCTCTAATCATAGCAAATTGAATACAAAAAAACAATCACCCTTGTATTTAGAGATATTTAAATCTAACTATTTCCGCTATTTTACGCTTAAAATAGTATAAATTTGCGTGCCGACCGGGACTTTTATTTCCACTCGGTCTCCGGCGCGCCTACCAAGCAATGCTTGGCCCAGCGGTGATTCGTTTGATATTTTTCCGACGGCCGGATCAGCGTCCTGCATGCCGACGATGGTAAATTCTTTCTCGCCTGAATTTGTTTTTATCACCAGGGTTGAGCCCACCTTTACTTCTCCGTTTGTTTGTGTCCCCCGCTCAATTATTTGTGCTTGGTCCAAAATATTCTCTATCTCCTTGATCCGGCTTCTGGTCCAAGCCATTTCCTCCCGCGCGGCATGATATTCAGCATTTTCCGACAAATCTCCAAGCTGTTTGGCTTCATCAATTCTGTTAGCCAGGTCAGGTATGGTATTGGATTTCAATAGTTTTAGTTCTTGTTCCAATTCTTGTTTTTTTTCGCTACTAATAAATTGAGTGTTAACTTCGCTCATAAAAAAGTGTTATTAAAAAATATAACCACGCTGGACTATGGCAAAATTAGTATAACAAAAAAACGCGTCCGATCAAATAATATATCCACAATTAGCCATTCATTCCATTAACGTATTTCCACCACCAATTGTAAAATTCATAAGCCGGCGGAATGGCCACGATTCCCCCTTCTCCACCTTCTTCAATCAAGATGGTTATGACTATTTGCGGATCGTTAAAAGGAGCAAATGATGTGAACCACGCGTGAGTATCTTTTACCGAACTCCATTGCGCGGTTCCGGTTTTTCCTGCCGCGGAAAACGGCAAGGCGGACAGTATTTGGCAAGTACCCGAATCAACGCAATCTTTCATGCCCAAACGTACGGTTTTAATGTGGTTTTGATTGATAAATTGATCGTTCAGTATTTCCTTTTCTACAGTTCGCACCCTACCGGATACAGGCTCCACTACCGAATCAACCATTTTTGGCTTGTATAAAGTGCCACCATTGGCAAAGGTGGCTGTCATGGCCGTTATCTGCAGCGGCGTAACCAGTAGGTCGCCCTGTCCAATGGATAAATTATATGTATCTCCCACATACCATCTTTCTCCTTTGTTTTTCTCTTTCCAATCTTTGGAAGGTAAAAAACCATTTGCTTCTCCGCTCAAGTCTATGCCAAGTTTTGTCCCGAACCCGAACCTCCTTAAGTAATCGGTTATTCTTGCCACCCCCAGGCCGATAAAATCATTATGTCCACCGCCAATATAATAATAAAAAGTGTTGACCGACCAGGCAATCGACTTGCGCGCGTTGGTATTTCCATGCCCGCCCGGCAACCAATCCGGAAAAAACCATGGCCCGACCGTGATTCCACCCGTACTTAAAAAACCTGTCCTGCTGTTGATAATCCCCTCATTCAGGGCGGCCGCCGCCAACGCCGGCTTGATAGTGGAACCGGGAGGATAAGTACCGGCAATGGCCCGATTGAACAATGGATTATCTTCATCGCCGATATATTCATTATATTGTCGCGTACTGATGCCGCCGGAAAAATGATTATTATTAAAAGCGGGCAAACTCACCAGGGCCAAAACGCTTCCATCCGCCGGGTCTAATGCTATCGCCGCCCCTCTGCTTTTTTCATTCTCCAACAAGGACTTTTTTAAAATATCTTCTAGTGCTTTTTGAATCTTAACATCAATAGTCAATTTGATATGCTCGCCCGGCCGTGGCGGCTCCTGCGATATCACCGCGCGCTCTTTTCCCATCGCGTCCACTTCTATTTTTCTGGTGCCATAATTTCCTCTGAGCAAGTATTCGTAGTTTTTTTCTATTCCTGCTTTGCCGATATAGTCGAAGGGCAAGTAGCCCCGCTTATACAATTCATCCAATTCCTCAGGCGACAATTTACCTTGATAACCTAAAATGTGCGCCAAACTGGTAGCAACTGAATTTTTAGATTCATACAACTCAAAATTCTGCAAATCACTTAAATAAAGCCGCTTGCTTCCTCTTTGTATTTGAATTCCGGGCAAATCCGAACTGTCAATTAAAATACGCAAAGCGGTTTCATAATCAATGTCTTCCTTGATTATTATTGATTCATAGCTGTATGACCCATATCGTTTGAATATCCGCTCAATGGAATCTTCACTTTCTCCCGTGATTACTGACAATCGCTCAATCACTTCTATTCTTTGGGTCGCTTCTCGCGGCAAATACTGCGGCATCAATGAAATGGAAAAATTTGGAATATTTTTCGTTAATTGAATTCCGTTTCTATCATAAATCAATCCTCTTTCAGCCGGAATGGATATTAATCGCTGACTGTTATCTTCAGCCATCTGCTTGTATTGTGCGCCATTGACTATTTGCAGATGCAGCATTCTCAAAATAAGGAGCAAAAAAACCAAGCCGAGCAGCACAAGCAATACTATAAACTTTTTTCCATTAAAAGAGCTTCCTAGATATTTCCTGTTTATCGGCCTGGTAGCATTGCGGTTGTCAAATAAATCCGTGTCAAAAGATTCTTCCACCCAGTCTGAGCTGTATTTGCCTTTCAAGGAAAATATTTTTCTGTCATCAAATCCGCAAGCAAATAAATTTTTATCCTTTGTTTCGGCCACAGAATATTTTTTAAAAAGATTTATTTAGGAAATTATATATTTTTTCTTTCTTGGTTTTTTTTATCAAAAACAACAATAAATACAAAGCCAGAACAAAGACCGCTGTTAAAACAAGCTCCCAAAAAAGAATCTGGTAAAATGAAATACCTGGAAGCTCCGGTCCGATATTGAATACCGACAAAATCAATAATATGATTACATAAGTAAAACGATAAAACGATATTGCAAACAAGGATAATGATACCGCCGTGTACCAGGTTTTGTTTGTAAAAATATGCCAATAAAACCAGTAGCTGACCAAAATACTGGTGGTGGCGGCGAACAATATAACACCGAATGGAGTAACCGCGAACAGTTCAATGATAAATGAAGAAAAAAAGGTAATCCAGACAACAGAGCCCGATTCCCACCACACCAACAACAACACCATGACCGCGAAAATAATATTAATCTTTGACCAAGGATAAGGAAGGATGTATGAAAAACCCAGATTGAATACCGCCAGTATTACAATGCCACCAAATACTAGAAAAAATTTAATTATTGTCCTCATATACTATGACTGAAACCAAATCAATTTTGCTGAAATCCACCAAAGGCGATAAAATCGCTTTTTGAAAAGGTTGATAAGCTTCTTTTTCAATCACCTCTACTTTTCCTAAAAGCAAACCTTTTAATATCCCTTGCTCCAGGCCGGAAGTAACGATCAAATCGCCCAGGTTTAATTTTTCATTTTGGGGAATAAAATTCATCCTGATACTGATACCGAAACCGCCTTCCACCAAACCGATACTTTTTTCTCCATTCATGACCATAGCCGCCACCCGACTTTGACTGTCGTTAAGCAGTCTTACCAAGGAGGTTTGTTCATTCACCCTTAATACTTTGCCAATCATGATTCCGTCTCCGACAATAACCGGATTTCCCGGGTTAATTCCGGAATCAGATCCTCTGTCTATAATCAAAGTACTGCCTACCGGATCTATATTTTCACCGATCACCTCGGCCCCGACATGGTGATAATATTTATTTTTATTAAAAAAAGCCAGCTGGTCTCTAAGCAGTGAATTTTCTTGTCGTAAAACTTCCAGTTCCGTGCCTTGTACCAAATTAGTCAAATATTTTTCTTCCAGCTCTCTGTATTCTCCCTTCAATCGCTCAATATTTTTAATCTGATCCAATTCATCTTCATCCAACCAAAAGCTCCAGGTGTGCATTATCTTTGATCCCGGAGTGATCAAATGGCGCAAAAAATTTTCGATTGGCCGCAGCCAACCGATATAATGCATGAATATCACGCAGATAATTATGAAAGAAATGGAAAAAAAAGTCTTCCGCTTTGAAAAATTCATAATTTTTTAAAATTATTATTTTTTCCTGCCTTTTGTTTCCCGAGCCGAAGGCAAAACTATCTCTTTAAGCAAAATATCCTCTTCCAACAAGATACCCGTGCCTCTAACGACAGCGGTCAGCGGATCATCGGCGATGCGCACCGGAATTTCGACCACTCGCGCTATCACGCGGTCCAAACCGCGCAGCAAAGATCCACCTCCCGTCAATAATATTCCTCTTTCATGGATATCAGCGGTTAATTCCGGCGGAGTTACTTCCAAAGTCATTTTTATATGGTCAACAATAGCTCTGATTGACCTCTCCAAAGCTTCGTTGATATGCTCATTTGAAACCATCACCTCTTTGGGCAAACCGGTTACCACGTCACGTCCGCGCATTGGAAATTCCATTTTTTCTTCTTGCGGCAAGGCTGAACCGATCTTAATTTTTATTTGTTCAGCATAGGTCTCTCCGACCAACAAGTTGAACACCTCACGAGCGTATTGAATTATGTTGCGGTTGAGCTCGTCTCCGGCGATAGAAGTAGACTTCCAGGTTACTATCCCCCCCAGAGATATAACGGCCGCTTCAGTATTGCCGCCGCCAATATCAACAATCATGTTTCCAACCGGATCCTCAATCGGCATGCGCGAACCGATGGCAGCCGCCATGGGCTCTTGTACCACAAATACTTCCCGAGCGCCTGCGGCAATACAGGCATCTTCAACCGCCTTTGTTTCCACCTCGGTCACCTCTAACGGCACGCATATCACTACCCGCGGCCTGGCCATAAATGTAAAACCGCCTTGGTGTACCTTTTCAATAAAATATTTGAGCATTTTTTCTGTTACTTCGTAATCTGAAATAATTCCGTGATTCAGCGGTCTGGTAACCTCAATATGCGGTGGAGTTTTCCCAAGCATATTTTTTGCCTCGTAGCCTACTGATAATATTTGTTCGGTTTTAATATTAATAGACACCACCGAAGGCTCGTTGATAACAATTCCTTTGTCTTTGACAAAAACCAAAGTATTGGCCGTTCCCAGATCCACCCCGATATCCTTGCTAAATTTTTTAAATAATGAATTTATCATATTATGTCAACCGAATCGGCTTCAATATTTTTTAAAAATTTTTTTATTTCAACCAATTGTGATTCATTTTTATTTCTTGGCTTGAGCTCAACCGAATTTTTTTGCAAAGTTTTACCGCTAACCACCAAACGGTTGGTGATACCGATCAAATCCGAGTCAGCGAATTTTTCTCCCACGGAAGCGTTTTGTCTATCATCATAAAGCACCTCCACTCCAGCCCGTATTAATTGATTGTAAAATTTGTCGGCCAATAATATTTCATCCGACTCCTTGCACAAAGATATTAAATGGTATTGAAACGGGCTGACAGCTTCCGGCCAGATTATTCCATCCTGATCGTAATTCAGCTCCGCGATTGAACCCATTAATCTGGATGGACTCATGCCGTAGGATCCCATATATACATAGTGTTCTTTTCCGTCTTCATCCTTGTATTTCAAACCAAACGCTTCCGAATACTTATAACCCAATGAATATATGTCCCCCACTTCGATTGATTTATACCCTTGCAGAGAATTTGTATCAATATGAAGATTAAAATCCTGAATTACTTGGTCGTTGAAATCTTCTTTATTGACCGCTAATTTCTTTTTTTGATCCAAAATATATATCAAATCTTCTCCCGCATCGGATAATGTTTGAAACTCAAAAGAATACTTGGAAAAAGTTCCTCCCGAAGATATGGTAATATATGTTTCGCTTTCCATGCCCAGACGTTCAAACACCCTCATATACACCCCTTTCATGGTCTCATAAAAATCGTCGTGTTCCTCTTTGTTTTTAGAAAAAGAATACATGTCTTTCATGGAGAACTCACGCATACGCATCATTCCCGATTTGGCTCTGGCTTCATTTCTAAACTTAGTCTGAATCTGATAGACAGAAAAAGGCAGATCCTTGTATGAATTTACATACTGTGCGGCGATACGGGTTATCGCTTCCTCATGAGTAAATCCCAATCCGAGCGCTTTGCCGTTTTTCAATTCGGTTTTAAACCAATTATCCACCACTTCATCGTCCCAACGGTTTGTTTTTTTCCAGACATCTTTTTCTTGCAAAACCGTCATAAAAATTTCCTGCGAACCGACCGCGTTCATTTCTTGTCGAATAATATCCTCTATTTTCTTAAACACTCGCCAACCTAGTGGCAGCAGGGTATATACTCCGGCCATTTCTTTAAATATGTATCCGGCTCTGAGCAACAATTTGGCATTGTTTGATATTTCATCCGACGGAGTTTCCTTGCGAGTTTTGGTAAAAAGCTTTGTTTGGCGCATATTATTTTGACTTAGTCCTTTTCATGGAGAAAAGAAATGAAAATAGCAGTAAAATAATGAGAATAAAGATAGCGGTGTTCCATAAATTCAATACATTTTTTCCTTGCAAAAAAAGCAGCACCACCAAGCTGGCGGAGATTAAAAAGGCATCGCGAAAAGATTTTTTTGCTCTACTGTGAACCGAAAAATTTTTTAGGATAAAAAAATACAGAAAAAAAATAATAATGGAAATTGATCCGAGTAAAGCCAATAGTAAAGACGTATAAAAAAGCAAAAAAGCCATGATATCGGCTTGAAATGGATCTATGTTGGTTAAAATAATGAACCAAGAGACCCAGCACATGGCCGTTCCGATGATGATGGTGAAAATATATTGTCTGATATTCATAGACGGATAAATCTTAAAAAGTAGCCATCAGGCGGCTACCGGTTATTTTATCTTTTTTTACTATGATTGACAAGTGCCGTTATTATGCCAGATACCTGATCCTGTCCACTTCTTTTTTGCCTATTTTTTCATTAATTTTATCAACTATTTCCGCTTGATTCAGCCTGATTTCTTGCGCCATGGCCGAACTGGAGCAGGAAATGGTCAAAGTTCTATTTTTTAAAAACAAAGGCTTAGCATGCTTGGCCAAATCTTTATCAAACATATCCCCGATCACTTCTTGGGAAATCTCAACCGCTTGTGAAGCTTCCACTTGTTTTTTTAATGAATTTTTATTATTCATTTTATCATTGATGGCATTGCCAATTGGTATGAAAGCCATAATAATGTAAAAATTAAACTATGTATTTATTTTACTACATTTTTTACTTTAAAGCAAGGAATTATACGGCCCGGAATTGGCAAATATCACGAAAATCGCAATATTTGCATTTGAATTTGTTTGGGTCGGCCGTAAAATCTTTTTTATGAATCTTGTCGATGATTTTGATTATCTTATCCCGCAGTTGATCAATTTCCTTGTCCGAACCAGTAAAAGAAGCGGTAATATTGTCGTTTAAATAATAAAAGGTTAATTTACCCACCGGAGCTATATTTCTGTATTCGGGCAAAATTTGCGCCGCCATCTTGTAAATTAAAAGCTGTTCTTTGTCCTGCTTGGCCAACTTTTCTTTACTTTTTCCGGTCTTGTAATCAATTATTTCCAAACTCTGATCATCTTCGCCTTTATCTACCCGGTCAATGCTACCACGAATCAAATAGTCGCCGATTTTAATCTTGAACCAGCTCTCAAGTGCCACCGGTATGGACCAGCCGCCATGGTGCCGCTTGTAGTAATTTTTCAAAATCTCCCTGCCTCGGTGGTGGTATTTTTGCTTTTGCATTTTGCTTTTATACCACTCATCAATCCATGACTCCTCATAAATGCTCAAAAGCTCTTCCAGCGCAGGAACTTGAATATTGGACTGAACTGATTCATCCTGAGGCAATCCGAACAGGTTGTCCTGACGCGCTTGGTTCAAATCTTTAACTCTTTGGTAAAACTTGTACATGGTGGAGTGCATGGTTTTGCCAAAGCTGAAACTGGCGTTGCCTTTGCTTCTTATTTTTAGAATATAGTTAAGCTTGTATTGGTAGGGACAAGTTTCATAAGCGCGGATTTGTGAAAATGAAAAAGAGGTGGGAAGCTCAAAATGAAATTCAACTTTTTCTTCTTCTTGAGACGGAACTATTTTGTTTTGATCCATTAGTATTTTCGGCCCTGCACAATCGGATTGCTTCTCATAACCCAATTCAGCCAAAAATTTTGATAATTTTTTATCTCGCAAACCGCCATAGTTAGCTGCCGAAAATAGGAAAAGTCTTTTCCTGGCTCTGGTCAAAGCCACGTAAAACAACCTTCTTTCTTCTTGTTCATGAATATCACCGCTTGGCAGTTCTTCCTTTACCAGCTCCAGTGGAATCTCTATCGCTTCAGAACGGCGACGCGAAGGAAACCTGTCTTGAACCAAATTTACCAAAAAAACATAATTAAACTCCAGTCCCTTGGCTCCGTGCACGGTCAGCAAATTGACCGATTCAGGAGTATCTTTGGGTTGGTACATGGCTCCCTCATCTCCGGATTCAACCAAGGATAAATAATGAGAAACAAAGCCGGCCACGTTAGGATCAGCGGTCGTGGTTTGATATTTTTCAATATATTCAAAAAATTGCTTTATCTGATAAATCTGTCTTATTACTTTGCCGTCGCCTTCTTGTTCTTTATTCACCAAATATTTCAAATAACCGCTATCTTCCAAAAAAGCATATAATATCTTGCTCGGCTTTTCATATCTCGCCCGCCTCATTCCATCATGGATCAGAGAAATCAATTTATTACAAATTTTTATTCCGTGATCGGACAAACCAAGCTCGGCCGCCCTTTTAATCGCTTCATAATATGATATCGCCTTTCGCGCGGCAGTCCCGGTTATCTTTTGCAAATCATTTTCAGAAAAATCCCAAAAAGGAAGCTTAAGCAGCCGGAATACCGCGCTAGATTCATGGTAATTATCAACCAATTTGAAAAAGTTAATGCTGTCCATCACTATCGGCTGCCGATACAACCCGCTTGAGGCTATAAATTCATACGGGATGGCGGCCGCCTCCAAACCTTGCAAAAACGGCTCGGCATGACTATTGGCCCTTATTAGTATTGCAAAATCGTCCCATTCAGCTTTATTTTCTTTTTTTATCTCCAATATCTGTTCCATCACTTTGCTGACTTCATTTTCCGAAGACGGGCAATGAATATGGCAGATTGCCGGTTTGTCCTTTTCCAATCCGAATTTAATTTTTGACTTTAGCCTCTTGTCAATTCCCAGTTTTACTTCCAAACGATCAGGATCGTTATGCCGGATTGATTCATACGCCAGGTCAAGTATTTGCTGGTCCGAGCGGTAATTTTCATTCAAAACCACTTCTTTAGCATGAGGAAAATCATCTTTAAAACGCATAATATTGGAAACGGACGCGCCTCTGAAGGCATAAATCGACTGGTCGTCATCTCCCACTACCGTTAATTGGGAATTTTGCGACAAAAGTTTAACCAATTCATATTGAGCATGATTAACATCTTGAAACTCATCCACCATCACGTATTTATATCTGTTTTGCAGCGCTTTTTTTACCTTGGCGCGCTTTTGTAGCAATTTGATTACATAAAAGATCAAATCGCCAAAATCCAGCCTGTTGTTATCCAAAAGCAGCCGATTGTATTGATGGTAAATATTGGCAATCTCGGTTAAGCGATCTTTTTCATTCACATTGACTTCATCTTTGTCCAATTTCACATTCTGTGCGTATTCAAGATAGTCTTCAACCGAAATTAATTCGTCTTTACACTTGGAAAAATGCCTTATCAACTCATGAATATGCTTTGTCGGATTACCGATTGGCATGTAATAATCCAAATCCAATTGGTACAGATTGTCACGAATTAAAAGCCAAGCCTCGGTTTCACTCAAAACTTTAAAAGAATTGTTCAGTCCGATATCAATGGCGTAATTTTCTAAAATTCTCTGACAAAAAGCGTGAAAAGTGGAAATCTGTAAATCCAAATATCCTACCAATTTGCTTTCATTACTCTTGCCCATCAAATTATCCACTCTATCTTCCATCTCCTGAGCCGCTTTGTCAGTAAATGTCAATGCTAAAATCTCCTCCGGCTTGGCCAGTCCGGAATTTATAAGATAAATAATTTTCTCAGTAATAACCGTGGTTTTGCCGGTTCCGGCGCCGGCTACTATCAACAGCGGACATTCGACATATTCCACGGCCTGCTTTTGCTGACTGTTTAATTTATGAATCATAATTATTCGGGCAAAACCCCAAGAGCGTCATTAAATCTATTAATATAGTTGAACAAACCAACAACCGCGGTAATTTCAACAATTTCGTTTTCGCTATAATGATGACTCAGCTCTTTGAAGGCCTCATCGCTCAATTTGTATGCTTCGGTAGTTGTAAGATGAGCGTATTTTACGGCTGCTTTTTTTTTCTGCTCCATTTTTTCCATTGTTTCCGTCACCTCATCCACCAACTCTTCGCCCATTCCCAGCGCTTCCAATTTCTTACCGGCCACACTGACGCAATAACCACATTCATTGAGCTTGGATACATGATAAGCAATAGTCCACTTTAACTCTTCACTTATCTCATCGGACTCCATAGTGGCCCGCATTAAGCCGGCAAAATGTTTTAATATTGCAGGCTTATGCGCCATTACTCTGGCCCACTCCGGCACTTTGCCCAGCTTCTCCTGCCAGATTTTATACATTTTTTGAATATCTTCGGGCACTTCGTCCGAAGTAAGCATGGATACTCTGACTGATTCATGCATATTATTGGATTTAAATATTGAAATTAATAATGTTATTTACCGATTTGATAATTTTTTCCTTAAACATTTCATCCAATTCAGATTTTCTTTTGTTAAATGTTTGTTCCACTTTTGACACAGATATCGTTCCCAACACCACATAAAGCATAAATTTCAGCAATATCGGAATTAAATTTTTCACCAATCTGACATCATCAACTCCCATTTGAGGCCGAACATATCTATTGTACATATATTACACTGATATGACAAACAATAAAGAGGTCCATGGTGAGACCTCTTTGGATTGCTACCGAATGGCGTACAGATTGTTGCATCTGGTGCAACGATAAAATATTATACCGCCCTCCCTCTTTAGTTTCCTGTCAGCCTTGCAGCGGTTGCAATACTTCACCAGAAATTCAGGCATTTTTTTTTGCTTGCCGAATTTCTTAATTGCGCGCTCAAAGCACTCGTTCATTTTCCCTCCTTGGATTCTGGGTTAAAGAAATGGGCTAAAAAATAGACCCCGGAAAAAGGGTCTACAATTTTGTTTAGTTTATATCGCCGACCACACAACCACCTTTTGAACCGCATTCGGCCACACTAAGTTTGTAACATTTGCCATCATTACAGCAACGAGAAGATTTATTCAAATACGCGCCGCATTTTTGACATTTGTCCATATTTGCTGATTAATTCTTTATTCATTATATAGTGATTGAATTTATTTGTCAAAAAAACATACTAAGCAATATCGCCCATTCATCCGCTGATTGTTTTTTTGCTATTATCGCGAACCTAGTCAAAACATAATCACATCTATCCGCCCGTCGGGTTTCATATCCGCTAATACCAATTTAACCTCTACATCGGATACAAGTTCCTCAATCACCACTTTTGATATATTCATATCCTCTATATGTCTACTCTTCTCCTGCTCCAAGTCATTAAAAGCCTCATGCCCACCGTAAGCGCCGCAGTCGGTATGATGAATTAAATAGATTGTCTGAATCTGGTGCAATTTTTTTGACAGACCGATTTGAGAAAGAATATACTTACTCTCCGCGCTGTCTTTATCTCGTGCAATCGCTTTTACCACTCCTGCTATTGAAATCACGTCGCAATCGTTCAATATATTCATGTTTTCCATCCAGCCGTGGATGGCTTTGGTCAGGCGAAAATCCATACAGCGAATTAAAACGCTGGAACATTTATGAGACATAATTATTTAAGTTAAGTTGTAAGATATCCTAGCGTTGTTTACACTTTTGAATTAAACTGCACAGCAGTTTT
>CAYSPW010000013.1:0-16813 GCA_964433095.1 uncultured Gammaproteobacteria bacterium
CTCATTGATTACTTTTATCCAACTGAATTGTAAACAACGCTTGACATTCTTACATATAAACCATTCTATTTTTTTGAAGAAAAACTAAAAAATTAGCACTGTGATATGTCTTATCAGCTCTTTTCATTTCTATCAAAGCAACAATATTTATGTCGTTTCTTCTATTTAAAACCTCCTCTATGTATTCCAACTCTGAAAAATCTACAAATTCAGGCAAGGCGACTTTTTCATTCATATTGTAGTATTCGGGCAGGACATATTGATTTAGATTAAATTTATCCCATGCTCCCGAAAAAAGGGGTGGAGCGACGGGAGAAACAACAACTGGATATATACGAACCTCATTACTGACGCCCTCAATAGAAAATTTACCCTCTCGAAAATCTTTAATTTTCTTGCAAATTTGATCAAGCGGCTTAAAACAGGACTCTCTCAATCTTTCTATATAGTATTCCCCATTGCCTTTTTTGAGAAACTCAAGAGTGTGAAATGGTCGCTTCTTACATTCAAAGAATATGACATTACCATTTCGGGCTAATACTGCGTCATTTGCTTCTTTTCCGTCCGATTTTCCATAACGTGGAAATAGCACACTGTTATCAATAGCGCGTATTAAGTCTCGAAAATAATCTTCTACAGCATAACCAAAATATTGAGAAAATTTTGCTTTTGCTTTTTTGTCAGGCAAAGAATCTAACAGATCAAAGTAGACAGAAACAGAAAGTCGATTAAAAAGCCTTCGCAAGTTTAACGGTATGATTTTGTTGTCGGGTAGTTTTACTAATGGTTTTTGTATAATATCGGTTATGTTAAAAAAACTCATGTCAATCTTTTTATATTTCAGATTATTAACCATGAGACTATCCAGCAATTTCCTGTGATATTTTGGTTTAAGATTTTTTAGTGCAATATCAAAATCTAAAAAGGGCAGTGCCCAATCTTCTTCTTTGGTATCTTTGATATCGTATTGACCTTGAAGCACTGCTAAAAAAGCAAAGTATTCTTGCACATCTACACCATATTTTTTGTTAAAAAGATCTTGAAGATTAAAACTTGAGCTGTAGTTATTTAGTAAATTGTTAAAAATGAAATAGTTTTGATACATTTTCTGAGACATATCAAAATTTTTATCCACTATCTGTTGTTTGGTGAGATTAGCTAATAAGTCAAGACTCATCCTGTCTTCAAGATCAGTGTTTTTTAATTGCCAATCGGCAAAAATGGAATTAGCTACGAGTAAACTTTTACCAACGCTATGTAGGGTTTGTTGTGAAAATTCTTTGCCATTTTTTGTGTAGTCTGAATTATCACAATGCCGCAGGCAAAGTTTAATTAAGTGAATATAGAAGGTTCGGGAAAGATGACAGCGTAGTCTCTTGGGGGAGCGGGATTTTTCTCCCTTATCCTTTCCTGTATTCCTAAACTCAACAACTCAAGACACCGTTTTTTATAAATGTCTAAACTTTTTTCTCCCCCACAACCTTTTTGGCAGTATTTATAGTAGTGTTTGGAGAGTTGAGACAAAATTAATAAACAATCTCTTTTGTAGAGATTTTTTAAAATCTTAATTACAAATTTTTCACCAAATGCACCATGCTCAGGGAATAAGTCTCTATAGGTTGGTATTGTTCCAATAAGTTTTAACTCTGTAATTTTTTCTTGATTTTCGTCTTTCATATTGTGGATAAATCAATTTTTGACTTTCTATTTTCTTTCTATTATACTATAAATATAGAACTAATAAAAACTAAGGTCAAATCCCATGCTAACAAAAAGGCAAAAACAAGTTTTAGATTTTATATCCTCTTATCATGATAAAAAGGGCTATGCCCCCTCTTTGGAAGAAATACGCAAAAAATTTAAACTTGCCTCTGTTTCTACTGCTCATTTTCATGTCAGAAAACTGCGGGATTTGGGATTTATAGGCAAACAAGATAATAGGCCTAGATCAATTAATGTTTATGAGAGTGAAAAAATGGTTAATATTCCGCTACTCGGTTTAATTGCGGCTGGACAGCCAATTGAGGCAATTCAAAATAAAGAAATGATTGCCGTGCCAAAAAGTAAAATACCTCTCGCTGGCGAATTTTATGCTCTGCGGGTAGCTGGTAATAGTATGATTGACGAAAATATAAATGACGGAGACTTGGTTTTGGTTAAACAGCAGGATACTGCCGAAAATGGCCAAAAAGTAGTTGCTTTAGTAGATAATTATGAGGCTACTTTAAAAAAATTTTACAAAGAAAAAAATCACATAAGATTACAACCAGCAAATAAAACCATTGAGCCGATTATTATAAAAAGAAACAGGGATTTAACAATACAAGGTATTGTTATTGATGTAATAAGAAATGAAGAGGATTTGCAAGCGGAAAAACTTTTTGAAAGCAAAGAAGTAAAAAGAAATAAAACACTTCCTTTAAATAAAATTATTTTAGGCGACGCTATTGACGAATTAAAAAAATTGCCAGATGAGAGCTGTGATGTCATTATTGTTGATCCGCCATACAATATTGGAAAAGATTTTGGGAATAATATTGATAAACGTGAACTCAATGAATATGTTGTCTGGTGTAAAGAATGGATAGACGAATCAATTCGCGTAATGAAACCAACGGGAACAATGTTTATTTATGGTTTTAGCGAGATACTTGCTTACTTATCCGTAGAAATTCCAATCAATAAACGCTGGCTTATTTGGCATTATACTAATAAAAATGTCGCCTCTTTAAATTTCTGGCAAAGAAGCCATGAGGCTATAATTTGTGCTTGGAAAAATAAACCAATTTTTAATAGAGATGATGTTAGAGAACCATATACGGAAGGGTTTTTAAATGGCGCTGCTGGAAAAGTTAGAAAAGGAACAGCCGGCAGATTTAGTAGCAACGGTAAAGAAACAGTTTATAACGCTCATTCTGGCGGGGCTTTGCCTCGTGATGTAATAAAAATACCAGCTTTAGCTGGTGGTGCGGGAATGAATGAGAGATGGTTTATTTGTAAAACCTGTAATAATCGGGTATTTGAACCGAGAGAACTCAAAAAACATGCTGATCATGAGATAGTTAAACATCCCACACAAAAACCTCTGGAATTATCAAAAAAATTAATAATGTCTGCTACGCCCCAAAAAAATGGAGTAGTGCTCGTGCCTTTTGTTGGCACGGGTTCAGAATGTGTAGCGGCTAAAGAGCTTGAGCAAAATTATATTGGTTTTGAGATAAATCCTGATTATATAAAAATGGCAGAGGAATATTTAAAAAATACAAAAGTTATACCCAAATTACTTTAACTATTATCAATCTCTTTCTTCTTTGGTAAAAATACCTCTTTGGTAAAAATTATAAAACCATTTGCGAATCTCTCTGTTCTTTTATCGTCAACAAATCTTTTATAAGGGAGTCTAAAATCTCCGTTTTTTGTTTTTGGATCATCAAAGATATCGCTATTAGGAACTTCATAAAATATATCTATATTTTCTCCTTCAAGCTTTTGTTTTCTTGGTAACGCTTTATTACTTTTTACCCCGCTATAACTTGTTTTCTTGACTTGATAATTTAAAAAATGATTTTTGTATTCTACTCTTATATCAGCCCCTTGATGATCTAATTCGGCTGACATTTTTACGCTTCCGCCACCAAAAACTGATTCGGCAACGTAACCAGCGTGAATTTGAGTTATTAAACCAGCCCATGTTCTATAAATCCTTGCTTTCAGGCCACGATAATAACAATCCTTGCACATAGTCGTCTTTTTTCTGAAATTCTCTATTGGATCTTTTTGTTCTTGTAAATATCTATTATAGAACTCGTCAAATGATATAAATTTTTTTTCATCCCAATAAACTTTATAAAGCAATTCAACCGCTTGAACGTCTTTTGGTAAATCCATTTCAACAATTCTAAGACTGCTATATTTTTCTCTATAGTCTTTAAGGTCAACTGTTTTTAAAAATTTGTTGAACTTTTCTAAATTCATTTATTTGCTAATAAAATAGTTAACATCTTTCTTATATGTTTGAGCAATTAATTTTAGTTCTGCAATATCAACTCTTCTTTCCCCTTGTTCAATTTTGGAAATATAAGATTGAGGTTTGCCCAACCTCTCGGCAACCTCTATTTGTTTTAAGCCTGATTCTTGTCTGGCATTTTTAAGTCGTTCAATGACTCTCTTATATTCTTTTAAATAGATGCTATTTGCCATATCTTTAGTATAATTGTATATCCTGTTATAGAATATCCCAAAATAGGTTTTAACAGTTAGACGAAAAAACAGCCACGGACGGCTGATTTTTCTCAAAAAAGTTCCAACATTGGAAATCCACCCTTTGCGGTTCCAACGCGGAATTCTGGCGGAGGAGGAGGGATTCGAACCCTCGAAGGACTTTCATCCTTACCGCTTTTCGAGAGCGGCGCCTTCAACCAGCTCAGCCACTCCTCCGTGGTCGAATATATTAGCAACAATACACAAAAAAATCAATATTAAATGCCCTGGCAGTTATTTTTTTTGCTTGCTAATTTTTTTCAGCACTTTGTCGTAGCCACCTTGGCCGTGCTTGAGCCAATAGGCGATTCTGGTGACCGTAGTGGTGGATACACCGGTTTTTTGGGATATTTGGCGGTAGGGCATGCCTTGATTGAGCATTTGCACCACTTGCCATCTTGAGGAGATTTCTTGCAATTCCTCCAAGGTACACAAGTCGCGCAAAAAATTTAGCATGTCCTGTTGGTTTTTGATCGATAGCAGCGCGCCTACCAGGCTTTTAATTTTTTTTGTTTTCCATCTGGCGGGCATATTTAGGTTTAATTTACTCCTACCTTTATTATATCATCCCCAAATATTCGGGCAAGCGAGACTTGACAAAAGCCGAATATTGCCATATATTTAAAAAGTTCTTTTAAACCAACTCAAGTCCATGGAGGCGAGATGAGCGAGACAGGGAAAGTGCGCGACTGGGTGAACAAAAAAACGGATAGCGTTTTCTGGGTGATTGCCGATGAAGGCTGTCGGCGCTTGAACGTGGCGAGTGTCTTTATTGACATGTGCGGATATTTACAAATGTTCATTGAGGTTGCCGGTGCCGGCTTCCTGCGCGTGAACGGCCGGCTGGAAATTCAAATTTGCTGCCAGGATAAGCCGGTTTTTGATACCATCAACTGTCAATTGCCACTCGCGATACGGCACGGCATGGCCAAGATCCACGCCAAGATAGAACCGGATCCGTTCGCGGGCCTGAACCAATACGGCGGTGTGTTGACGGAATTGCCGCTGTCGCCTTCGGAAGTGGCTATGACTCTATTCTCGAAGTAGAGAACAGCCGTAAAAATTATTTACGGTTTTTTTTATTCAAATATTACTTGTTTTTAAAATACTGTTTGAGGCAGAAAATGTGGGACCTTTTCATCGCACCTGATTACTTGATTGTTCTCAATCAATTTAATATTTTTGCAATTTTTCAGCTTTTTAATACCGGCCCCGTTTATTTTACAATCGGCCACATCGGTGCTGCCGATGACCACCCAGCGAATTTGAGGCACCCGCATAATCAAATCGGCGCACGGAGTATAACCATGACCGTTGCGGTACACGCATGGCTCAAGCGTGGTGTACAAGGTAAAGTCTCTTTTTTCCCAATCCGGACAATTGTTTTTCAACATGGAAATGGCGTCATGCTCGGCGTGAATATGGCCGCGCCGATAACCCCAGGCCGCTATTTCAAAGGTATCCGCGGCCACGATTAACGCCCCCACCTGGTAGCCGTTTTTGGAATAATTGCTTAAAGTGGCATAGTCTTGGGCCAGTTGATAGAATTGGCGGTCAATTTTTTCCCAAAATACCAGGCGCAGATCTTTGGAATAATATGCTCGCACTTGGTCTTGCTCGTTGATATGAGTATCAAACAGATATTTGTAATTGTATTTTTTTAACAATTGCGGATTGTCGCCATAATTACTTTTGTTGTTTACGCATAAGACGGCCGAGATTTCGGTACCGGGCAGGCTCTTCAGCGCTTTAATCATGGATAAAACCGTGCCGCCGGTGGAGATCATGCAATCAACGATGGCCACTTTTTTCCCGGTTACTATTTCGGGCAGGTACATGGTGCGGTCATGGTAGCCGGTTTTTTGCCGAAAAGGAACGCAAGGAAGATTGTAGTGATAGTTTTTGCAGATCGCCATCGGCAGTCCCGCTTGGGCGCCGATAAAAGAGGCGATGGCAATGCCGTCCGAATCAATAGTTAGAATTACTTCGGTGTTATCCGGCAGCATTTGCCTCAGGTAGCGGGCGCTATGCCGGTAAAGGCGCAGATTGACCAGATGCAAGCCTTTGAAAGGATAGATGAAATATTTGTATTCGCGGACGGAGCCGCCATTGTTAGTCACTGAATAAACTTGCGAGTCTCTAAAGATTTGAATTATTTGGTCAAGCATTTTTTTCTCTCCCGCTATTTTTTTGGATATTCTTTGCACTTCCTTTTCCAAATTATGCACCGGATTTTGTATAATCATATTTTAGAAAAAATTTATGAATAAAATAGTCCCCGGATAAAGGGGACTATTTGCCTAACAATTTGATTGTGATTGTAGTTTATTCGACTTCATACCATAATTCAGCATACCATTAAAAGGCTTGTTATGTAAAAGCGGCCTGTGGATTATTTTTTTGCCGCGAAACAACGAGCAAAGCCAACAGCAGCCAAAAGAAGACGGCCAGATCATTTTTAATGTATGGCGAATCAACCAAGCCCGTCACTATAACCGCACTTAGAGTGGCGATTAAGAAATAGCCGGACAAAGGCAAAGAATGGTGATTTAGAAAATCACTGATTTGTCCGCGAGCGACGGCAACCGGCAGCCAGATGAATGCCACTACTCCAAGCAAGCCCAGATTAACCCACATGGTTAAAAAAATATTATGCGGATGATGAAATACTTCCACCCATTTATCAATACGGTAAGGATAGATCAGTTGCGGGTAAGAAGCCAGGCCGGCGCCGGTTAAAGGGTTGTCGTTCAAATACTCAACGGTTTCAGCCCACATGTTCACCCTCAGCCGGCCGGAATGATCCCGCAGCAGCAGTTCTTGACGCTGTGGATTGGAGCCGGGCATAGCGATTATGACAATAAGGGTCAAAGCGGCCAGCATCAGAACGGGCAGCCGGGTTTTTTTGTAAAAAAGCAGCAGCAGCCAAATCGCAAATACGGCTCCGACCAAGCCGCCGGTTGATTTGGCAAAAATGATGGCACTTATTCCCAAGACCAGGAATACGCCGCTCAAAGCGATCAGGGTGGTGTTTTTAATCGCGGCCATACCACTTTTTTTTATATTCTTAATCGCGGATATGAGTAAATATGCGCCCAGGGGTATCAAGGGAGCGATAAACAAGCCGACCGCGTTGGGAAATCCATACCAAGCGGTTACGCGAAAACTATCTCTGTTTTCCCAAAAATCCCAAGGCACCATCCAGCCGGTAAAATGCTGGTAAACGGCCAGCAAAGAAGTGGCCGTGCCGGAAATTATGAGAGCGGTTATGTAGAAGGGAATTTGTCTTTTTTTGACCGTGGTTGCCAATACCAAAAAAAGCAATACCGGTTCAATGTAAAAAGCTTTCCACTCACCCAAAGCCGAGCGCAAATCCACCGATAGGAAAACCGCCCAGCAGGCGGCAAGCGAGAACAAGGCGGCCGCCACGAACAAACCGGTATTGGCGGAAAACAAATATGTAATTGCTGGAGGTATTTTTTTGTGATATTTGATGATCCAAACCAACAAGATTATCAATATCATCATTTCCAAAAGCGTGGTTGGAATCGGACCGATTTGAAACCGAATCAGATAAGTCGGCAGCAGCATGATCAACATAAACAAGCCGGCATGAAATCTCAGCACGGTGATGACGGTAAACAGTAGACAAAAGATGGTGATAAGCAGCGGTTCCATATATATATCTATTTTACTTGACGCCAGGAAATAATTTCACGCACGGTTTGCTTGGACACGCCGCCGATCGCGTACAGGACCACGGTATAAACGGCCATGCCTATTAGGCTGACAAGGATTACGTTTTGGCCAATGAACCAATATATGACCAAGCCCATAATCAAGGAAGACAGTACTATCTTGTTGAAAGTATGCAAGCGCAAGCCGTTTTTTACGTATCTTTTCACCACTAAAAACAAAAACAAAGCCGCGTAAAGCTCGGAAAACACGGTCATCCAGGCGGCTCCGAGCATGCCGTAAGCCGGGATGAAGATTAGATAGCCGATCAAGGTCAGCACGGAATTGGTAGCGTAAACCCAGATGGTCTTTTTCTGTTTGTTGATGGCGACAGCGGTATGCCCGAACACGGCGCCGATGAAAACTCCGAGTACGGCGAGGGCGAGAATCTGTAAAGCCGCGGCCGCGGGGGCGAATTCGGGACCGGCTACGAGCAGCATGATTTTTTCCGCCATCACTATCACACCCACGGTCATCGGAACCGCAAGCAGCATCATGGCATCAAAGGCCTGCTGGTATCTTTTATTGAACTTTTCTTCCAATCCGCGCGCCCAGGAAAAAGCCAACAGAGGCATGATTACCCCCATCAGCATCATGGCCGTCTGCGCCAGAATGTCTATGACTCGGTAAGCGGCTCCGTATAGTCCGACTTCGGCTTGATCTTTGAAGATACCAAGCAATATTATGTCTCCTTTCAAATATACCACGTTAAAGACAATGGAAATGGCGATCGGCCACATTTTGGAAGCGATCGCCAGCCAGATCGTACGATCAAAGGCCAAGGTTGGGCGTGTGTATTTTATGGATGAGAACCACATCACCAGCAAGTAGCTGATTCCGGAAACGGTAATTAACCCCATTATCGTCAAAAAAGTGGCGTTCATTCGGATCAGAAAAAAAAGTCCGGCCACCAATACGATTCTACCCGCCACTTCGCCAATGGCCTGGATATACATTTTCAACTTTTGCTGGTAGAAACCGATGAATATCTGATTCATGGCATTGGCGAGAAAGCTCAAAGAGGTGAAAGAGATCGCGATTTTGACCGGCAGAGGGTAGGGGAAAAGCAAGGCGGTCAGGGGAGCGACGGCGAAGAAGATTACGGCGGTGGCAAAACGGAATCCGAGAAGATTGCGCAGCAGGCGGCGCTTGTCAAAGCGCGGTTCGCTCATCATCTGGGCCGTTACCGGCACCAATCCGAAGTCAATCAAAATGGCCACGAACTGCAAAAAGGCGATGGTGGTGATGTACCAGCCGAATTTAACTTGCCCCAAATAGCGGGTAAGCATGGCCAGCGCGATCAAGCCCAAGAAGGTGGAAATAATTTTTCCTGCAATTTGGTAAAGAGTATTATGCGCTATTTTTCTTGTCACCGACATAATTGTTTGTTTTTTCCATTGAAGTTTAGTTTATCACTTAGCGCGGCAAAATTCAATTGACCGCGATTGTTTTTTTCAGTATAATTCAACCGTTAAAGAAGATCATTTTTTTTTAAAAAATTATGAATACCATCAATGGCAAATTAAGTTTTTTTTCGGTAATGGTTTTTTACTTGTTCGGCTGCTTGATTCCAACGAATGTTGCTTCGGCCTACAATCCGCCGCCGCCGGTTGATTCGGGATACGCAGCTCGCTACCTGTCTCAGTCCATTCCGGATCCGATTGTGATTGAAGCCGGCAAGAGTAAAACCGTAACGATTAATTTTAAAAACGTGGGAAAATATACCTGGGATGAAACCGGTTCCCGATATATTTCCGCCTATACCAGAGAACTCAAATACCGGCAGTCGGTATTTGCCGGCGATAGTTGGATTGAACCGCGCCAGACCGCCAAAATCGCGGGCATTGTCAAGCCCGGAGAAGTGGGCAAGTTGAATATACTGCTGCAAGCGCCCTTACGAACAGGACGCTATGTGGAGTATTTTCATTTGGCCGCCGACGGCTATACTTGGCTGCAAGGAGGAGGTTTTTATTTGGTGATAAACGTGGTTGAAGCGAGCGAAAAGGAGGAGATAATTAAAGATGACGGCTTGATCGTGAAGGATGACTCGGATTCTTCTTACCGAGCCAAGCTGGCGCTTTTAAACGTGAAGGAAGTAAGCGCCGGCGGTGGAGAATTGGTAAAGATGATCATCGCTTTTCAAAATCAAGGAGAGCGAGATTGGAACAATTATTCCATTTCCACGTCCGAGAATTCGGCACTGGCCGCTTATTCGGACAAGTTGACTTTCGCCGACGAGAGCTGGATCAATGAAAACATTATTTTAACAGGCCAAGATCCGATTAAGCCCGATGAGTATTTAAGGGAAATTTTCTACATTAGAACACCGGTCAAGGCGGGAACATACACGGCCGGCTTTAATTTGATGGTGGACGGACAGGCGGTGGAAAACGGACGGGTGGAAATTCCGGTGACGGTAACCGCCGACGCTCCGGACCATTACCGGGCGCTGTTTTTTTCCGACCGAGATCAAATCCAAGCAAGCGATGAGCCGCGTTTGGATCGGGAACCCGAGATCAGAGTCGGCCTGTGGAAGCCGGAAGAGCCGGTGTTGTTTCGGTCCATCGCCGATGATTATTACGTTTATGCCGGCGGCGAACTCAAAGGCAATCTTAATTCCCCCAATCTGGGAACACTCAGCTTTAAAAACGGACAATATGTATTTGAGTCAAAAGATGTCAGTTTCAGCTCGGATCAGTACATACGCCTGGTTCCGGTAAACGATCAGCACGCGCCTTTTGCCCTAATTAACCTGACGCGCAAGATTGCCTGGAAAGGTGATATCAATTTCAATCAATACCGCGGCGCAATGGAGTATCGCCACACTCAAGACGGCAAAACATTGTACGTGATCAACGAGTTGTTGTTTGAGGATTACATGGCCGGCATTGCCGAGACTTCCAATTTGGCCCATATTGAATACATCAAAGCCTTACTGACCGCGGCTCGCACGTACGCTTATTATATAAAGGAATATTCGGGCAAGCATGACGCGCGCAATTTTGACGTGGTGGCTCATACCGGAGATCAGCTTTATCTGGGTTTGATAGGGGAACAAGATCTGCCTAACGTGAAGAAAGCGGCCCAAGCCACGGCCGGCCACATGGTTACCTGTGATTTGGATGATAATTCGGCCACCGCTTCCGATATTGTGATAACGCCGTATTTCGGCAACAGCGACGGCCGTACTCGTTCCTGGACTGAAGTGTGGGGCGGCACGATGAAGCCATGGCTGGTACCGGTTAAAGCCGAGTATGACATCGGCAGAAGCATGTTCGGACATGGAGTGGGTATCAGCCAAAGAGACGCCGCTTACCGGGCGGAAAAGGAAGGTTTGAATTGGATTGAACTGCTTAAATATTATTATACCGGAGTGGACGTGGAGAGGATATATTAATGTCAAAAAAACAACACATGCTTCGCCGGAAAAATAATTGAGATTTTAAAATTTGATGGGCTGGAAAATTATTTTAAGATTGTAATTTTATATTATTTGTCGCCGGAGCCGTTTGTTAAAGCGTAATTTTTTTTGCTTTTTTCCACAAACCGTGAAATATATTTTTTTGCATGCGGTATATGTCAGGATCTCCAATCAAAACCGCCACTTTGCTTTTTTTTCTCAAGGTAAAGTAGGAAATTTTGTTGTCGTAAATTAGCATGGCCGTATTGAAAGACTCGATGCCTTTGGGTAAAAAGCGCGCCTCTGTTATGTCGGAAGGAAAATTTTTCAGGTAAGCGCGGTTGAATAATGTGTCAAAAACCAAAATTTCCATATTAACGCCCTTGGCTTTTCTGTCGGCCATATATTGCCGATTTACTTGATCGGCATGTTTTTGTATCGCTTCCAGATTAACCAGCGCGCGTACGATTTCGCCACTCTCCAGAGTATCATACAAGGCCTGTTTGAAGCCTTCTTCACCTTCAAAAAATCTTACCCCGGGTTTTTTTGTGGATAAATTGTATTCTCCGGTCAAAATTTTAATGGTCTGTTCCATTTCTTGGCTGAAAAGCTCGGTTTCTTGTTTTCTTTGCTCAATCAAAGCGAATAGTTTGTTGGGATGATTTGGCTTGTAAAAGGCGACTCGGCCTTGCTTGCGGTAGTCCACCAATTCCTTGGCCAGCAATATGGACAGGGAATCATAAATAGAAGCCCGGCTCAGCTCGGTATGCTCGCTTATCTGCGGCACCGTGCTTTCACCGTTTTTGACCAGTATGGAATAGATTTGGGCGGTAGACGGTTCCAAACCTGAATCTACCAAGACTTGTTCGACGTTGTCCATATATTTGAGCTAAATTAAGCTAAAACCGATTATAATTATTGGATTTGAACGATTTAATCTGTATATAATATTTTGCTAATTCTATTCGTAGAATATCACTTTAATTTGTATTTGTCAAGTTTACATTAGACATATTATTTAATACTTAATTTCGCTAAATTAAAGTATAAATTTGTAAAATATATCTATACATATAGCAGATACTTGACAAATATGTTTAAACCTGGTATAATTATCTGTTTGATGATGAAAAAGGTTGGAAAAGCAAATCATCACTTTACAATTTTGATATGACACAAGCCTTGGAGAGAGGGCCAACAAACATACTTTAATTAAGCTAAATTAGCTAAATTAAGCAAAAAGGCCGTAAACTCTCTTCATCCAGAGAGCTTTTTAGATTGTTCCTACTGATAAAGGTTCGGTTAGCTAGTAAGTTATAGCGGGGAAAAAGTAATAATTCAGCCTTTCGCTATACAATATATATGAGAACCGAATCATTTTATCAGTCGGAGCAATTCCGCTTCTGAGTTGTTTACTCGCTTGTTGTGTGATCAACCGGAAATCAAGTGAATTGAATTCGACAATAAGAGGACTTTAAAAGGTAAAAAAAGCCAAAGTGTTTGATCTCGGATCGCCCATATGAAATAGGAGAGAGATTCCTATCGGCGATGTGAGATAACATTATTCTCGCACCGCTTTGCTTTCGGCAGTGAAAGCTGTCACAGAGCAAGGTCTGACTCATATAATGAGTGAACTTGGCGGATGTAGACGGGGAGCGAGTAATCGCCTCAGTTTCCCGCGCGAAGTTCCTACTTGGCTTGCGAGAGCCAAGTAGTACCGAGTGCGCTGGTTCATTACCCTTTCTAGGGTAGTGAATCCAGCATTCGGTAGATAAGGATACGTAAGATGACTGGATGTTTAGAGATTAGAAACAAAAGCAGTGGTAGCATCGTAAGCTTTGTAAACCCTGTAAAAATTATTCATTAAATTAAATTCGTTCGCTCCTACTATTATCTTTAATTATTTAGAGGTGGTAGTAGGGGCGAACGGATTCATCAGCGTAACAGGATCGCGACGCGCCGTGCGCGTCTAAACCTTGGCGGTATGCCCTGATCAGGCAGGACCGGTTCGATTCCGGTCGGTAGACCTGGAAAGCTGATGAAGAAGGATCTGGAGAGGATTTGTAAGAGATGGGCAGAGGGTTTTAAATTCCCTTTATGGATGTGATATAAAAAAAGACTGCCCATTTTGACCCAATCCGCGGAGGGTTCGATTCCCTTTACGCTCCTTTATTTCGGTTTTTGGGGAGAGAGCTTGCACAGCTTTTCTCCCCACACTTTATGACTTCTTAATTTTTTTAAGGAGTGATATAGGTGAATGGTAAGATGACTGGATGTTTAGAGATTAGAAACAAAAGCAGTGGTAGCATCGTAAGCTTTGTCGGACTCGTAAGCCTTTTAAAAATTGTTCATTAAATTTATATAAAAAAGATTTCTTTCTATTAGTAGATTTTGTTTAGAAGATAGAATTTAGTAATAGAGAGAAATCTCGAACCGGTCTCCGAGTCCATGGTGGGTGAGGAGCATAAGCCGCCAGTTGGGTGGGCCGGTTGAATTATTTTTTTTCGTCAGGTTGGTAGTAATCTGTCGAAAGAGAAGGGAGGTAGTACATGCGTAAGTGTACTATCATATCCGGGCCCAGCCCGGATGTCTTGGAGCGTATTCAGCGCTCCGAGGCTCAGAAGCGCCGCGCCAAAACGCGGCGAGCCAAGATCGTGCGTCGCGAGGCGCGGAGATCTTCGGCTCGTCGTGAGGCGGTGGTGGCCGTAGAGTCCGCGGTTTCCCGTAAGGGTACCGAGGGCTACTCGGTCATTTACTGTCACGACGGCGGTCGGCGTGAGGTCTTCTACCTCGAAGCAACGCTTCCCAGTGAAGCGGCTCGCTTCTTGGCGAAGACTTTCGCCACTGCCTGAGGGCGGTGTGGAGAGCCAAAGGGAGGCGCCAGGTCCGACCTTCTTTCCCGCAGAACTATTTCTGCCCTTCACAAAGTGAAGGACCATGGGAAAAGCCGAAAAACTCTCGGCACAACTGGCAAGACCGGCTCAATAGACGATGAGGCCGGTCAGGGGCTGACCGCGGTAGGTCCCGGGTAACCCCAAAGTCTAAGATATTCAAGGCTAATACTACTACGGCCGAGAATATCGAAGACCCGCACCCTGATCCAGGGTTTCTAATGCCTCGGCTTCCAAGAGTATGCCGAGGAATCATGAAGACAAGTATCCTCTACTTGAATTCATGAAAAGCGTTCAAACATCCTAGTTTGATCGTGCACTTGGTTGGCGAATTTTGCACAAGATTCGCCATTCCTACTGCCTTACTTAATTGTTAAGTGGGGCTGAGGAAAATAACAGTACGTTAAAATACAATAATCAACAATTTCTTCCTCACTATTTTTCACTATCTTTAGCGGGAGATAGTGAGGAAGAAAACTTTAAATTTTTATCTCCCGGCCATGCCGGGAGAAAGGAGGAAAATGAGGATAGTTCTCTGTGGGCCCCCCAGGAGCGGGAAATCCTGCCTCAGGCAGGGGCTCAAAGACGCTATTCGGCTCGTGTCGGACGCGCCGTATCCGTACGTGATTACGGCGTGTCCGGACGGCGAGGGAGCCTGGTTCCAGGAGACTGTGAACCGGGACCCGGACCTGGCCGTGAAATGCAAGGCGGACTACAAGGGGAAGTTTACCCCGGAGTTCGTTGAGCGCATCGCGGCCAGTGTCCGCCAGTGTCAGCTTCCGTTGACGCTGGTGGATGTCGGCGGGATTCCCAGCCAGGAGAACCGTGTGATCTGCGAACACGCGACACACGCGATACTCCTGGCGGGCAACGACCCCAAGACCGATGAAAGTTGGTCCGGGCGGCTCGTTGTTTGGCGGGAATTTTGTCGAGAGGTCGGGCTCACCGTGGTAGCGGAGATTTTCTCCGACTACACCGGTGAGGAGGATGAAGTCCAGGGCGTCAGCCCGGAGGACGACATCCTGCGCGGATCGGTTCATTACCTCGAAAGAGGTGAACCGGTCCACGACCGGCCTCTGGTCCGGGCTTTGGCCGAACATCTCGTTGAGATGTCTCGGTCCGAGGCCTGAGCCGCCGGCGCCTCGGCTCGAGGCGTGAGTGGGGATTCTTGTGAAATAGCGGCACGAAAGGCCACTTATAAGCAAGGGCGAGACCACAGAGCAAAACCGACAGAAAAAACGGCCGGGTACCTCACCAGCCCGGCCGCAAAAGACTTTATTCCCAGGGCCTAAAAACAGCCCGCCCTTCCCGGTAGCCATGCCGGGTGGTGAGAAGGGTCTCCGTAAGGAGAAAAAAATGGCCGGTACATACAACATCACCGCCTGCGCCGCCCGTCTCCCTGGCCGATCCGCCACCCTGTTCCGGATCGGGTTCGCCGACCCGGCCACGACCGACATCGTGGTCCGGGACGCCGAGTCCCGCATCGAGGAGCTTGAGCAGGCGAACCCCGAGCTGGGCGGGTCGCTCGCGCTTACGAACGGCCCCGCCGCCCTCCCCGTGGCGATGGTGCTCGCGCACCACCTCGGCCACCGGTTTGCGGTGGTGGCTTGTTTTGACCCCAAGTGCGGGGGCTACATCGTCGCTATCTCCCACAGCGACAAGAACCAGGTGGGTGATCTCATCCCCGCCTCCGAGGTCTCGGAGGGCTAACCACCCTCTGACGTCCCGCGCCCCACCCTCTCATATCTCCCTCGGGAGTCCTACCTTGAGAGGGTCTAATGCTTCGGCTCCTGAAAAGTATGTCGGAGAAGTTCCGGATTTCTTTCCGGGGCGAATCGTAAGGTGAGTGGATTATCCACTAATCCGTGAGCCTTGCAAATTCCAAACGGCGTCTAACCCCAATAACATAACCACCACATGGGGTGAGGGCGCAAGAGCTGATTTCTGTGGAGTCCTTCCACACAGCTCGACATGTTCTTTTCAACCGCCTCTATTCTGGGGGGTTGAGCACTCGGATAGGAAGATAGTAACATCTTCCTACCCGTCACATCTTACGGATAAGAAATTATCGGTGGGAGGTGAGGGGGGTGAATATTGAATGAACACAAATTAAACTCCGGAATATTATAACTGAGATAAGAAGCGTAAAGCTGATTGCCGGGCATGTTCATTAAAAAAACAATCTCAAAGCCGGATTGTTTGTAAAAGGAAATTTTGTTATGCAGTTTTGAGATTGTTCTTCTTAATAACAAGATCAAGTTTTTTCTCCATGCGATTTTGTCTAAAAGTAATTGCGGCCAGTTCGGATTCATGGGTCTGATGCAGTTTGATAAAACCGTCAACATGTTCTACGATTTCGTTGCGAAGGTGATTGATGTTAGTTTTAAGCTCTTTACGCAATGAATAAAGATCATCCTTGGTAGCCATGACATCATAGATTTTGGCGATATCGTCTTTGGTGGCCATGTTCTTGATATCGTCTTTGGTGGCCATGTTCTTGATATCGTCTTTGGTGGCCATGTTCTTG
>CAYSPW010000013.1:16913-27938 GCA_964433095.1 uncultured Gammaproteobacteria bacterium
ATATCGTCTTTGGTGGCGGCATTTTCACTCATGAAGAGAATGATTTCATAAACGTCTTTGATTGTGGGATCTTTTATCATAAGATTTAATTACTAAATAAATTATATGAATTATGTTAGAACAAGTCAAATGAAGATTATATAAAATAATTTCAAAATTGTGTAAAAAAAGTTCCAACCACCACGCGCAAAGAGGGTTCTAGCTAGGCCTCTTTGGGAGATATTTTTCTGTGGTGGTTAGATATCGACCAAAAAGGTCTGAAAAGAGTCTTGTTTGAAAAAAAGAAGACTCTTTATTTCCAATCGTACTTTACATTTAATCGTCTTTACTTTAAACCGTATTTGTCGCATAATGAAGATGTGTTAAAGATTTTTCAATTATGAAATATGAAGGAAAGAATTAATTCCATACCCGCAATTGAAGCAGATACGGCCTTGGATCAAAAAGAATCCGGCGAAGCGCGGATTGAATACGTGAACGCGAAACGTATTTTTGATTGGGTTGATAAATTGGAAAGCGAGCGAAGCAGAGCCGAGTTGTGGGAGTTGCGCGGCGTGATTACTCAGTCGGCACCCGGAGCCGATAAGGCTGACGAAGGCATCATAATCAGGCATGGACAAAAAGTGGCCGGCGCCGGGTTGTTGGCACCGGATTATTTGATCGGAGTATATGTTTTGCCCGAGTACCGGCGTCATGGTTATGGAAAAAAATTGATAGAAGAATCCATAGAACGGCTGCGACAGCGCGGATCAAAAAAAATTCATATGAAAGTATGTGACTTGCGTTCGCTCAGATTGATTGATAGATTGCCGGAAGAGACAAAAAATCTGCTGCAAGTGGAAGAAGAATTTTATAATGATTGATTAAAAGATAAAACATCGAGTAAAGACACGATAAAAATATTCGTGTTTTTTATTTCTTTCAAACAATACAAGTTGTATATTTGTGTTTTTTGAAAGCATCATGAATTGTTCGTGGTGTAAAAACAAAAAAAGAAAAAAGGAGGAAACATGGGCAAAGTGGCTATCAACAATTTCGTCCGTCGGCAGACCGAAAATTCCCAGTTTTCGCATTTCACGGGAACCTGGGACGAGCTCATCGAGCTCGTGGAGAAAAACTTTGACCGGGCCCAGTCCGGCTACAGGGACGGTGTGGTCCTGGTGCCGGTGCCGGCCGAGGGCTTCTTCACCGGCGTGGTCGAGGTGAATGAGGCGAGCGAGTTGCTGGCCAAGTTCGAGGCCAGGCGTAGCGGCGAAGAGCCGTATGTCCGGGTCTTGGCTCGCGGCGAGAAACTTCCGGCCGAGGCGGTTGAGATCGTTCTGTATCGGCACGATGTGCTGGGGGACGACGCCTCGGCCTGTGTTGAGTGGGAGATTGTGTCCATCAACGCACGGCCCACCGAGGGACCCGAGCCCATGAGCCCCGTGGCCATGGCGCGGAACTTCCTCGATCTCCCGGGCGGCACCAAGGCCGATTACTCGGCCGAGGAGTTCGCCAGAGCGATCATCTACTGGTCCAAACGGGCCATGATCGCTGTCGAGTGAAACATATAAATTCTAGGTAAGACCAAACCGTTTTTTCAACCCCCGGGCACACATCCTAGACCCTGTGTGTCCATTCTTTCAGAAATCATAAATAATTTGTGATTTGTGAAAGCGTCCTGATTTTTCAGATGAAACATCGGGACGCTACTCTCTCCACAAGAGTAGTGAGGGTTGTACTTTACAATTCTCCACTACTCACTTTGGTTTTTAATTTAAAAAATTATAAGCCGGATTGAGTAGTGGAAAAACAAAAAAAGGAGTAAACAAATGAGATCATTGGAAGAACTCATTGTTTTCGTTTTCAGTTGTTAATTACCAAAAGGAAAAGTCTCTGGCCTTCTGGGACTCGCATGCCTTGATTTGGGGAAGCGAGACGGTGGTGCCGGGAACTAAGACGATACAAAAACCTTGGTAGCCCCGGTTCTCGGGGCAAGGAGAAAAAATGGAAGCGTTGAAAAAGGCAGGAGCCCTGGCTGCCAAAATCCGGGGCATTCGCGACCTGGTGTTGGAGCGCAATATCCAGCGCCAAGATATCATCCAGGTGGTTTTTCTGGCTCTGGTCTCGGGCCGCCCGGCCTTTTTGCTTGGGCCTCCCGGGGTCAACAAAACCGGTACGGTCCAGGCGATCTCAAAGCAGATCGAGGGGGCTGACTTTTATGAAGCGCTCATGCCGACCATCGTGTCGGTGGAGCAGCTTCTGGTCGAGTCCACCTCGATCGAAGAAGTGCCGACTGAAGGTGGCGGTAAAGAGATCCGGACAAAGGACCGGCTTGGCCGAGCGGCCAATGCGCATATCATGTTCGCGGATGAGATTTGGAAGGCGGAGCCTCGGCTCTTGCAAACGCTTCTGGATCTATCCAAGGGTGATGGCGTGCGGCATGGTGGCTCCATGGTGAAGACACCTTTGTTGGCCTTCCTGGCCGCTTCCAATGAACTACCTGATCCGGACGGACAGCTGGGCGCGATGTGGTCGCGGATGACCATTCGTCTGGGTGTCAAGCCGCTGGATCGGCGCGGTAAGGCGCAGCTGGTTAAAGCTCGCCTCAATCAGGCGGCCTCCAAACAGTCTGAAAAACTCAGCCTGGAAGAGATCGAGCTGCTGCGCGAAGCTCGCCCTCATGTCCGGGTACCGGATGAGATCGTGGAGACGGTGTTTGAAATTTATCAGATACTCCTCCATGAAAATCCGCAGGAGTTCGACTGGCTGTGGGACGACGACCGACGGTTCGGTCGGGTTTTCGACGTCTTGCAGGCACAGGCCTTACTTGACGGGCGAGACAAAGTGACCAAGGCCGACCTCACCGTTTTGCGGTATTTGCTCTGGGATGAGCCCGAGCAGATCGCAACGGTTGAGGACGTGCTGGAGATTTATTGTCGGACGCCGATCTCCGAAGCCCGGGAGCTGGTGGATGCATTGCTGGCGGTCGGCGGCCTCGTGGAAGAATTTCTGTCGGGAGCCAATCAAAAGGCGACCGATGCCATTCGCCAGTGCAAAGAGTGCCGTGAGGCACTTTCCGATATCCAAAACCAAGCCGGCAGCGAAGCCGCCGCTATCCAAGCCTTGATCGACCAGGTCAAGGGTATGGAAAAGCAGGTGGTGGAAACTTTCGCCGGTATTTGAAAGGAGGAGTATGGAAAGCAATAAAAAGCCGGCTCCTCCGCTCATACCGAGGGAGCTCCTGCCTCAGATGGTGACGGACGCTGACATGTTCAGCGCTTTGCGTTACTGTCGCGGGCGGGAGGAGGCTCCGGCTTTGACGGGTCTCGAGCAAACCGGTCGCAAGGTTCTGCCGGGCGTTTCGGCCGCTCTGGCAGACACCTATTATTCACTTTGGTCCGAGGGCGCCGAATTAAAGCCCGTGGACCAAATTCCGCCGGTCAGGCAGTACTGGCAGACACTCTTGTCCGAGACCATGGAAAGCAGCGCCTTTCAGGGTTTACAGTCGAAGACAAGAGGCAGTCATCTGCTGTCGCTGATCGGCACAATTGAGGCCGGCCGGACCATTCTGGGCTTGGTGCCGGCTGATGACGCTGACAAGCTTCAAGAGCTCTCCGAGGTGCAAGCCGAGGCCGATGCTTTGGAGCAAGAGGCGGAGTCAGTCCAGAAAAAGGCCGATACCCTGCAAGAACTGGCCGAGCAGATGCTGGCCACGGGTCAGATGTCCGGACAGAGTGTTGGACAGTCCTCTACCGGCCAGCCAGGCCGGGCCAATGGTGAGTCCGGATCCGACTCTTCTTCTTCGGAAGATCAGGGAGAAGGTGAAGGGCAAGCCGGCGGTCAGCCCCAAACTTCGCAAGGCAGCTTTCAAGCTAGTCTTTCCGGAGGTGGGGATCAATTGACTGCTGAGCAAGCTCAAGCTCTGGCCGACAAGCTGGCCGAGCTGTGGGCCAAGGCCCAAGCCAAGGCCGATGCGGCCAAGGCGGAAGCTGAGGCCGGCCGTGAGTTGGCGCAGGATTTGGCCGATTCGCTGATGGGTCAGTCCGGAAACGAAGAAGCCGAGGAAAAACTGCGTGAGCTGGCTCGGCTGGGCATGGCCGCTGTCAAGCAGGCTGATGAAAAAGTCTCCCAGGTCTTTGAAACCATTCAGGGTTGGGGACTGGAGTCGGCCGAGCTCGAACACATGGACATGCCCGAGGCGGTCAGGTTAGTCGAGCGCATGCGGCGCAATTCCACTTTCGTAAACTTTGCCAAACTGTTAGGCCGAATTCGGGCGATCGCCCGCAAAAAGGCCAAGAGCCAGGCAAAAAGCGAGGATAGGAAAGTGTCGCGCGTGGAGTGGGGACGTGATATTTCACGTGCTTACAGTACCGAGTTGACCGCTCTCGTTCACCCGGCCACCCGCCATCAGACCTTGAAGCGCTGGGCCAGAGGAGAACTCCGACTGCGCGGGACCGAGGCCAAGCGCGAGCAAGGCCATGGTCCGGTGGTGGTTTGCGAGGACTCCTCCGGATCCATGGACGGATCCAAGCGGCAATGGGCCAAAGCGGTTACGCTGGCCCTGGCGCAATACGCCAAGATGCGCCGGCGTGATTTCGGCTGGATAATGTTTGATAGCCGTATTCATGCGGCCAAAACATATCCGGCCGGCAAGCTGTCGGCTCGGCAGCTGCTCGAGATTGCCGAGTCCGGGTCCGGCGGCGGCACCGACTTTGAGAAGCCTCTGCGCAAGGCGCTGGAGATGATAAAGACGGGCAGACTAAAAAAAGCCGACATCGTCTTTGTCACCGACGGTGACTGCGCGGTCTCGACTGATTTTTTACGAGATTTTTTGGCGGCAAAAAAGGCGCTTGAATTTTCCGTGTTCACAGTCATCTGTGACACGGGAGATCATGTGTCCGATGAAACCGTCAAGAAATTCTCGGATAAGGTTGAGAGAGCTTCGTTTTTTACGGCAGAAGAGGCGGAGCGGAGGGTTTTCTCCCACCTTTGATCTTTCCGGGCCTGCCGTGCTTGGGGAGTTCGTTCTTTAATAATCGCACTTGGTTTCCCCACGTTTAATGTTGATAGCGTGGGGACCAATCTTGTCATCCTTAGCAAAGGTTTAGGGATGAAAAGTTTTGGTTCATTAAAATAAAATCAGCCCGGTCATTTAACTGGGGTGTAGACCAGAGGAGGTACGCAATGTCGGCACTCATCAAAGTAATGGAAGCAGAGGAGGGAAAAAAGTATGATGAGACCGGTGAGGCGATCGCCTCTTTTAAGGCGGATGGAAGCCGTCACTGGTCTATCGTTTTCCTGCCTAAAGGCACGGAGCCGGGCAAGTATTATCGAGTTCAGCTCCACGAAATCAGGGAAGATTCTCGTGGAGTAATGATGTACCGTGCCACTCCGGCCCCCCCTGAATACAAGGAAAGCTGGCGCGATAATGGTGGTGGAACAATTTCCGGATGCAAGATTGAAATTGACTGGAAATTGAATGAATCGTTTGTGGAGGTTTTGGTAACCCGCAAAAAAGACCGGCGTTCGCGTGTATACAGCACGCGAAATCAGGACAAGTTGGTCTTGGGACCGGACAAAGCCTCATGTTACATTGAAAATCGATCCGTTGAAGACATTTGGGAAGAGGAAGAGGGTGTCCACGACGGCAGACTGGTCTGGGTCAAAATATGTGAGAGACAAAATATACATCCGGCCGAGCGCAAGCCGGTCGAAATCCGCCTGACAGGCGGAGAATTTCAGCAGAAATGTTTGGAGCCGGCGTACTTGGCCAACTGGACTGTTCAGGCCGAGGCTGTGTTTCGTCTGGCGGGACGAGATTGGGATGAGAGCATAATGTTGGATGCACAAGTCTATCTGGATTTGCCGGGCTGGTACAGGCGGGAGCTGGAAGAAGAGATCTATCCGCTTTGTCCATGCGGACGCTCGCGCTTTGCGGCGTTGGAAGGTGAAGGCCAGTGCGCGGCTTGCGTGCAGGAAGATCAAAAAATGTGCTTTTTTTCCGAACATCTGCCGGAAGAAAAGCGCGAACAGATTACCGCTCTGGCCGAAAAACTCCTCGGAGCTAAGTGTCTGAACGCGGAAGAGGTGAAATTGTTTTTGCCTCATCTGTTGAACAGGTCCGTGCCCGATCGGTGGGAAAGGGAAAATATTGTCCGAGCATGTTCGGCATACCTTTTCTGCTATATTACTCCGCAAGGCGATGTTTACGGATCCAAGTTTGCTCCCGAGGCGCTGGAGTTCGTAAAAATGATTGACATGGCTCGCGGAGACGGTCTGCTCAAGCTGGCGGCCTGGCTATCCGGACCGCAAAAGACGGCTGCCTGCCGTGATCGGGATTACTACTGGCGAACCCAAATACAAGGCCAGCCGGCGGATATGCCCGATTTGGCTTCCTTGCCATCTGATTTTCAGGTGGGGCAACGGCTGTTTAAGGCGGCTGTCGAGCCGAAACAATCCAAAGAGCCGGCAGCGGTTGATGAGCGGGATCAACCAAGCCATGGTAAAGTGACCATGGCTGATCTCATGGCCAAGTTCAACTCTTGATATTTTAACCGGCTTGACTGCAAGAAAACAGGGCCGGATAACAAATAATATGTTTTCTGCGGAAACAATTCGGCGACCGTCCCTGTATCTAAAAGAGCCGGTTTACATATACGTTCTTTAATATTCACTTGCAGAGGTTGGAAAGCATATCCGATCTCTGCCACTTTCATAAATTATAATATATTGTGGTTTATGAAAGCAGCACGAATGTTTCGTGGTGTAAAAGTTCATTTCTCATCAAGGAGGTAAGATGAAAAAAATGATCGAGAGGTTTGTACCGATTGACCTGCAAGGAGATGTGGAGCGTTCTCTCCATGTCCCGCAGGTGGGTCCGTACCATCAGGAGGGACCCTTCATGGAGAATCACCTGTCCAGGGTCATGATGGCCTTGGAAGAGGTGTACTTTGAGGGATTGCAAGTTTTCGTACCGCAACCGGTGCGATCCTTGATAACGGGGGCAATCCAGAAGCTTGGCATGGATCTGTGCCGGCTCTACATATTGCTCCATGATTTGGACAAGGCCAACTGCCTCACCATCGTCTACATCGACGGCAACAAGGTTGCTGTGACCTGGGACGAGTGGACGGGCATGTTTGACGGCAGCGATGGCGACTCGCTGGCCACGTTCTGCCTGGACGCGGGGATCGAGCAGATCTCCTATTACCAGGATCAAGATGGCGGGAGCAAGCGTAGCCACGGCCGCGTTACGGCCGAGCGGCTTCGCGGGCGTGAGGACATCCCCGACATCGTGGTCAAGGCGATCGAGGAGCACGAGTTGGCCTTCACCTTCGGCTCGCGCGGCGGAATCAACATTCCGCTCGTGGAAAAGATGGTCGAGGGCAAGGACAAGCTGGCAATAGGGTTTACCTTGTTGGTGAACTATGCCGATCAGATGGGATCGGCTCGGGAGGATGGTGAGCCGGATGTCAGCGATTTTTTGCTGATGGTCGATAGTTACCTCGCGTACCGGCAACTCGGCCAGCTCAAGGATCGTTTGTCCCAGACAGACCGACTGGACGACCAGAAGGTCAACAAGGCGCTGGCCAAGCTACGCAAGGCCACTGATGCTTTTTGCGCCGAGGACGTCGACCGGGCGTATTCAAGGATCGTGCGGGAATGCAGACTTCCCGAGTTGACCCAGGCACAGGTCATGACGGCGCTCGAGCCGGCCATCAGCGAAGGGCTGTCCGACAAGCTCATTGAAGCCATCGTGGCCGAGATGACGAGTGAGGGTAAGCTCAGTCGGGAAACCGGCAAGGCCTTGGGGCGGTTCAATCGCTTGATCAGGCCGGCGCTGGCCAAGCTTGGAAAATAGCTAACCTATCCACGGGCAATGTGGGTTTACACTAAACCGGAGAACGATTGCCCCGTTCTCCTCTTATTTTTACTGTCAGTCAATGGGATTGCCTCTTGCACTAAAGTGAAAGAGACTGACGATTGATTGGGTAAAAATCAGCTTGTAGCATTTTCCTTTGCGGAAAAATTACTCTCCGCTTTAAGCTTGCTTTTTTACTCCGAAATCATAAAAATACCTCTTTTTAGAGGTATTTTTTGTTTAAAAAAGGTTGACAAAAGGGTAGATTTATGCTATCCTTTACTATTCGGACGTTCATTTTAATCCAATCCATAGAGGAGCCATGGAAAAAAAACAAAAAAGAGAGTCGGCCTGTCAACTTTTTGAAGATTTCTTCGCGGCTGACCTGCTTTGTCTGATAGAGCCGAATCAGGTGCTGGCCGACATGCTGGACGCGGTCGGTGATTTGGATCACCAAGACCGAGAGGCGACCGCTTGGTCTTTTGACCTGCTGTACCTATGGTTCGTGTTCAACCATGTGAGGCCGGACTTGATTCCGGGTCAACCGGAGCTGGTTGAGCGGATAAATAGGATCGTTGAGGCCGCGCGTGAAGATCTGTTGCGCATGGCGCTCGTGGAGTTCGCTCCGCGGAAATTTGCCGAGGATTTGTTGTTCCGGGCCGAGCATGTGGAGCAGATTATGAAAGCGGAATGCCTGTGCCATCTGCACAGCCCGACTCTGGCCTTGGCCGACATGTTGCGCGAGGCGGAGAAACAGATTATAATAGCCCGATTGGTCCGGCTTTATCTGCCGGACTATTATGCCGGCAGTAATGTCGGAGTCGAGGTAATTGAGCTGCGGGAAAAAGTGGCGGAGGCCGCGCGCCGTAATTTTTTTTCAGGTGCCGCCTTTTGGGCGGCTTCAATGTTATATATATGTATGAGAAACGAACACACCAGAGAGTTGTGTTCGTTGTGGAGTTCCACTATTTTGAATTTGAAGCTCTGAATATTGGAGGGGGCAGATTATTTTGGATAAAATCTGCCTTTTTCCGGAATCTTTGGTAATGATAAAGCGAGGATTGCGGAAAAAGCAAGAAAGCATGCAGGAATAGACCTCCCGGGATAAGGGAGGTCTATTTTTTACTTCTCTATTTTTTCTTTTTCCCCGGGTTGGCCGCTTTCTTCTTCGGGCGCTTCGCCTCGTTCCACCACTTCCCAGATTTTTTTGTGGATTTGCTTCATCAGTTTGGGATTTTGTTTAAGATAAACTTTTACTTTTTCTCTGCCCACGCCCAGCTTCTCATCCCCAAAGCTGTAAGAGTTGCCGGATTTGTCAATTATTTTATGCTCCACGCCGGTATCAAGCAAGTCTCCGGCTACGGAGATGCCTTCGTTGTACATGATGTCAAACTGCGTGGTTCTGAATGGAGCGGCCACTTTGTTTTTTACCACTTTGGCCTTGACGCGGTTACCGATGACCCGATCGGCCTGTTTGATTTGCGCCGATCTTCTGACTTCAATTCGCACGGATGAATAGAATTTCAAGGCATTGCCGCCGGTAGTGGTTTCCGGGTTGCCAAAAAATACCCCGATTTTGTGCCTGGTTTGATTGATGAACACCACCGAGGTTTTGGTTTTACTCACTATTCCGGTCAGTTTTCTGAGAGCCTGGCTCATCAGGCGCGCCTGCAGGCCCATATGTGAATCACCCATTTCTCCTTCAATTTCCGCTTTTGGCACCAGCGCGGCCACCGAGTCCACCGCCACCACGTCTACCGCGTTTGAGCGCACCAAGGTTTCCAGGATTTCCAATGCTTGTTCACCGGTATCGGGCTGGGAGATAAGCAGATTATCCACGTCCACCCCGATTTTTCTGGCGTAATCCGGATCAAGCGCGTGTTCGGCGTCAATAAAAGCGGCGATTCCGCTTTTTTTTTGCACCTCGGCGATGACATGCTGAGCCAAGGTGGTCTTGCCCGAGGATTCCGGACCGAATATTTCTATCACCCTGCCTCTGGGTACTCCTTTCACCCCCAGCGCAATATCCAATGAAATGGAACCGGTGGACACGGCCGCTACTTTCATGGCTCTGGCTTCGCTGAATTTCATGATTGAACCGTCGCCGTATTTTTGCTTTATTTGATCAATCGCGGTTTCAGCCGCTTTAAATTTCGCTTTTTGCTCCTCGGTTTGTTTGGCCATAGTTTTCTTTCTTAATTAAATATATTGTTTGACATTATATTGATAATGTAATTTTAAAACAGAGTTGATGAATTTTGCTTAAAGTTTTTCAAAAAAAAAGAGAGAATGATATACCCTCTTGTTCACATATTTTACGAGATCGGCCGTTTACTGTCAAATGTGGATTAGTGGGCCAGTCCAATCAATTGATTTTCTTTGTAAATCACGTGTCTGATGATTGTGGTGGACTTGCCATGCTTTTTTTCCGCCGAAATTGTCAAGGTGTTGACCCCGGGAGTGAGATCCACCAACTCTTCGAATTCGCCGTTTTCAATATTGGAGATCTGCTGTCCGTTTACCATAACCGCCACTTCTTTGTCAGTCTTTCCGTGCAGTAAAACACTGCTTTTATCGGTAATATATCCGTCCTGCGGGGTGATAACATTCAATACCGGCGGCTGCACGATATGCTTTACCTGCAACCCCAAGTATCCGACCAGCACCACCACGACGAAAGAAATGGCCGCGAATTTTAAAATATTGGGCAGTCGGCTTAGCGGATTTTGCCGAATACTTTTTTTCGGGTGTTCAATACGCGGATCAATCTTTTCCTCTTCCATGAACTGCTTGATAAAAGAATCAGGCTTGACCCCGAGCGATTTGAGATAGTATTTGATGAAATTTTTTTGATAAACAGCGGCCGAAGGCAGCTCGTTAAAACGGCACTCTTCCATGGCCGAAAGCAGTTTTTTGTCCAGCTTGGTTTTTTGCGCCAGCTGCTCCAGACTTACTCCTTTGCTTTGACGCAGGCTTTTCAGGCGCAGGCAGACGCGCTTGCCTTTTATCAGTTGTTTTTTTTTGAAAACATTCATTGTAATATTTTAATTTGCGCGAGAATATTGTTTTTGTTCACCATAATCAACTATCGTTTTTTTTCTCTTCGCTTAAAAAATTTTGTTCCATTTTGTCTTTCATTTTTTCATATTCCTCCTCGGTTTCATCATCAATATCTTCCTCGG
>CAYSPW010000014.1:0-25912 GCA_964433095.1 uncultured Gammaproteobacteria bacterium
AAAATTCCGATTGTAGATGGAATCACTGAAGAAACTTTATTGAAAATAAAATCAGGGGATCGGCTGATTGTGGATGGTGATAAAGGAACGATAACCTTATGAGAAAAATTTTAAATTTTATGAATTTGAATGAAACTGATAAGAATAACTTATTAAAAGCGATTGATTTTTCGTCCTTTCAGAATATGCGTAAAATGGAAAAGCTAAATTTTTTCAATGACGAAAGATTAAAACCGGGAGATATTAATAATATTGGATCATATAAAACCAGAAAAGGTAAGGTAAAAGGCTATTTGGAAGAATTATCCCGGAAAGATATTGAATATGTGGATGAAAAGACTAAAAAATTAAATTCAATTTATAATTATTAATTAATCAATTGTGAAACTAGTTTATACAACAGGAGTATTTGACATATTGCATCCCGGACATCTATATATCTTACAGAAAGCCGCTAAATTAGGTGATAAGTTGATTGTAGGTGTACAGGATGATGAATCCGTGCGGATACAAAAGGGGAAGGGACCAATAATGACTTGTAGTGAAAGGGTACAAATTTTAGAAGCTTTACCCTATGTTTCGGAGTGTAGAGTTTATCATGATATTGATCAACGTAAAATGATTAATGATATAAAACCCAATATAATGGCCCAAACCGAAGAATGGGTGGCGCATACAGATAGATCATTAATTATAGAACATCTGAGAAAGAGGCGTATACGATTAGTTTTATTTGCCATAGATAAAACGATTTCTTCTTCAGATATTAAAAGAAGAGTCATTGATCAGCTAAACAATTTAAGGAATGATACGGCATATATAAAAAAGATACTTAAAATCATTCCGATAAATTCCCTTAGTATTTATGAAAAACCTGACAGAAAGCGGGTAACTAAGCTAATCAGCAAAATTAGTGAGGATAAACATTTTCGCGATCCTATATTAGTTGCAAAATATAACAATAAAAAGATAGTAATAGATGGGACAAACCGTCTTGAAGCACTAAAAAAATTAGGTACTCATGCGGTTTTAGCTCAAGTGGTAAACTATGATGACAAGGATTCCGTGGAATTAAGAAATAATATCCATTTTTTAAAGATGAAGGGTAGTCATTTTTTGTCAGTACTGGAAAGCAATAATATAGTTTATAAACAAATAGAAAAAAGCCATTTATTGCGTCAAATGGAAAATAATCAAATGATTTGTTGGTTCCAAATTGATGATAAATTTTATGCATTGCTTTCTAATGAAAACAAATCAGCATTAAATTTAATAAATAGATTTGTTAAAGCCTATAAAAATATTGCAGATATTTACAGATTAAGTGAGCTGAGCCAAGAAAATGAAATGTTCCCCATCAAAATCATTTTTCCGCGATTTTCAATAGATGATATTTTTAGAATTGTAGTCGAAAATAAGTATATAGAAAGCGGTGTAACTTGGCATAAAATTAAAAATATTTTTGTGAGATTCAATATACCGATTAATATTTTAATCAATCATCAGGAACAGGCAGAGTATGATGCTTGGTTACTAAAAAAGATAAATAAAAGTATTCTTAATAAAAATTTTCGATATTATCCATCGACTGTTTATATTTGTGATGAATGGAGTTAGTATGACAAAAAAATTAGACAAAAAAAAGAGAAATGCATATTGGAACGAGAGCTATTCAAATAATTGGCAAAGCAGGTTTGAGTTTGATCTTGCCGGGGGTGATAAGAAAGAACCTACGTTGGTTACAAATAAGCAAAAATTATTTTTTTACTATCGTTTTTTACTTGAAGAAAAAATTATAGATTATATTATAAATTTGTATTCAAAAAATACAAAACAAGCGATGGATTGTGGTTGCGGCAGTGGTAGGAATGCTTTAATTTTGTCAACACACTTTGATAAGATTGATGCCTGGGATATCTCGAATTTTTGTATAAAAAATAATTTTAAATTTAATAGAAAAGAAAATATATTTTTTTTTACTTCTCAGTTTGATGAGTTGAGGAGCCGAGATGAGAAATATGATTTGATTTTTGTGGGCGGTGTCTTTATGTGTATGTCAGATGATGAAATTAGCAAAGCCTTATCAGTTATATATCCACTTCTAAATAAAGATGGTATTTTGATAACAAGAGATACTTTGTCTAAAACTAACGAAGATAGAAATATTGACGAAGTAAAAGTTTATAGAAGTATGTTAAATTATCAAAATTTATTCAAAGGATTAAATTTTGAATTATTACGAAGAATAAATAGTGCCAATAAAAATTTTTTTTATTCCGTTTATTTACGCTTACCACATAAAATAAGCGGCATAAAATTTATTTATGATTCATTCAATAAATTAGTTCGCACTTTTATATATTTTGATTTAAAAAAAGTTACAAAAAAACCTTTTTCCAGGCATAAATATGCAAATCAAGTTTTTTTTATTCATAAAAAATATGAAGATTGATTATCTGAATTTCAAAAAAAATATTCAAAAGAATACACCCCAAGTATATTTTGATTATTTATATCGTAGAATTTCTTATCCGCTGAGTTATCTATTATATCTTCTAAATATAACGCCTAATGCTATTGCTTTGTCACAAACTATATTGTACATAATCTCAGCAATAATCATTATAAGTACTCATAATATTATTCTCGGTCTGGCTGGCTTTATGGTGTCTTATTTATTGGATTTTTGTGACGGTAATGTGGCGAGAGTAGTTCTGTCTTTCGGTAAAATTCAAAAGGACAAATTACGACGCGGCATAATGCTTGAAAATTTTAATACCAATATTGCATTTATCTGCTTGTATCTATCTTTGGGATTTTTTTTATTCGATAAACTGGGTTATCCGCCTATTTTATTTTTAGCAGCTTTTGCCATTGTTGTGAAATTAGTTGATAGATATACTCGTTTGCACCGTTATCTCTATGATTTACAACATAGAAATCAAGATAAAAATTATTTTCATGAAAAAAAACCGATCATGGAAAAATTTAAGAATTCTTTCTTATTCAGAATTAAATTCACCGTATCAAAATCTTTATTTTCCGGTAATTTTTATTATACTCTATTTTTGATTTCTTTTTTACTTGGGATGGATTTATTTTACTTTCTATTTATCATCTACACCTTGGGTGAAATTATTTGGGGGATTACAATGACAGTCAGATCTTTTATGAAAAAGTAGATTATTTTTTTAATAATTTGATAAGTTTTTTTTGAATATCGGATAGTGTAAAAAATATTTTTGAGCCAAATTAATACATTTTGATTTTAATTCTTCGCTATTCTCATAATTACCTTTAATTCTAACAACATCTGAGACATCTTTAATCCATTTAGAATCTGGCGAAAGTTGGGCAAATTTTGCTAAATTTGGTAGTATGGAAATTATTTCATCCTCAAAAAAATACATAAAATTGTTTGGATATTCAGCTTGCATATTTAAAAAAAATAAATATTGTTCAAATACGACTTCTACACATTTTTCTATCGGTGGTATAGAAGGGAAGTAAAATTTATAATGACCGGTTTTTAGATTAGATTTTACACAATTGATACTGTTTCTTATTGGCATAATGAATTTTATCTCAATTTCTGTCCCAGATTTAAATATTTTTTTTAATTGTCCTTCATCTTTAATTTTATTCATTATCAATTGTGAATCTTTCCAAAAAATACAACTCACTTGATTTTTTAATTTCGAGCTGTATCTGTTGAAATATTTTTTTCTTACTAAATCATTATCATATGCATGTGAATGGAATATGGCACCTCCATAGGAACCTCGTTTACCATATTGTGAAGCATATATGGCAAAATTTAAAAAATTATTTATTTTTTCTGCATTAGAATTATTTAAAAAATCTAACTTATTTTTTTGAATTACCCTTCTGCCTGCGTGGTTTAGAACCTGGCAGTTTGGGTGGAGGCTCATGATTGAAGCGACTAATGTTGTTAAATTTCTGTAAGAACCAATTATTATCAAAATTGTTTTAATGTTTTTGGTTTTATTTTTATAAAAACCAGGCATAAATTCATCCAAAATTTTATCTGTTGTCTTTTTATGAATACGTATCTTGTATGAATAGAGTTTTTGAACTATCCTGTTCATAGTATCTTATACGAATTAAATTTTTTTGAAATAAATAATCGTCATTGACGATCTTATAATACTTTGTATATATATACTTATAATTACCGCCCAAATACCAAAAAAAGGTAATAATATTAATAATGATATAATTTTAGATAGATTGCTGGCAAATGTTATTTTGTATACGCTGGCTTTTTTTTGATGAGCGATTAATGCTTTTGTCAAGAATGATATTGGCAAAAAGACAACGATAAAAATCAATACTTGTGAGTATATGATTGAATCCAGGTATAAGGGAAAGAATATTTTATAAATATATGGGGCAGCCAGACTATATGTGATCAAACTGGGAATTACTATTGCATATAATTTCAAAATTTTGCCCGGCAATGTTTGTTTTAAAACTTCGGTTTTTTGTGCGCTTAGTTTAGGATATGCTAGGATTTTTATTTTTTTAAAAAGACTTTTAATTTCAAAAACAGGCGCTTGTGCGAAAGCAAATATTGCCAGTGATACAGGACCCAAATAGTGCCAAAGTAATATTTTGTCAATATTTTGTCCTACGGTATTTACCATACCAATATAACTAATATATTTTCCGTAGCTGACTGTTTCTTTATCGTTGATGTTTTTTATAGCATAAATCTTTTTGGTTTTAAAATATATATAAATGTTAATTATTGACCGAGGTAGGAAAATCGCTAAAAGAATAAAGAAGATATTATCCGTTATAAGCAAAGTTAGCAACACTATAATTAGTTTAAAGATTTGATTAATAATAGTAAACTTCGCAATCTTGTCAAATTTTTTTATACCTTGATACCAACTGCTGTATACGGAGAAGCAGTTATAAAATGGCACAAAAAAAGCCACCAATACTATGATATAAAAAAGATTAAAATCACCCTGTAATAAATAATAGGCTGATATGATGAGGCCAATTAGAACCCCAACAATACTCCATCTTAATTTTGTTTTCAATCCGGCAGGTACACAATTTTTCAAACCCCTTGCAACAGAAGCTGTTAATGAGGTCTCCATATTTTCTAAAGTGGTGGTGGTCAATAAGCCCATTATGGATAATGCATACTTATATACGCCGTAATTTTCCGGTGTGATTAAATTTGCGAGTGCAATTGTAATAAGAAAGGAAGTTGTAGAACCAAAAAAATTACTGGCTGTTAGCCAAAAACTGCCCTGGGCAAGATATACCATATCTGTCTTGGTGTATTTTTCGCTCCATTTCAAAATTTTAATCAATTTGTCTTTTATAAGTCTTTTTTTTAATAACTGCGTTAATTTTTTTTATTAAAAAATTTACATCACCAGTATTTTTTGTTAGCATACCTAAATTCAGGTAATTATTCTTGTAGCTTATCATAATTTGTTTTAAGTGAAAAGATTTATGCGCTCCGTAGCAAGCAATAAAATATTAACAGATATTATAAATATTTCCCTGCAGGCGGGTCAAGAAATTTTAAACTTCTATAAACGTAAGCATGAAAAGTCAAAGAAAGAAGAATTCCCTGTCACCAAAGCGGATCTGCTGGCCGACAGTTTAATCAAAAAAGGATTGGGTAAATACTTGGATATGGAAATCGGGCTTTTATCCGAAGAAACCGTTGACGATAAGCAATACCTCAATCACGATCGAGTTTTCATCGTTGACCCCATAGACGGCACCAAGGATTTCGTGCACAAAACCGATGATTTTTCCATGATGATTGCTTACGTTGAGAAAAGAGAGCCTGTGATCGGTGTTGTATTCAAGCCGGTTGGGCAGGTTCTGTACTATGCAAACAAAGACCAAGGTGCTTTTGTGGAGACTGGCGGTCAAACAAAAAAAATAGCTGTTTCACGAGAAGACGATTACACAAAGATGAGATTGCTTGTCAGTCGCTATCATCTGCGGGAGCCGGAAATCAAACTGAAAAAAGCTCTGAACTTGGCCGGCAATATTGAAATGGGCAGCGCCGGTTTGAAATTATGCGCCATCGCCGACGGACGCGCTCACATATACATCAACACCAGCGATAAAACCGGGGAGTGGGACGCGGCCGCCGGCAGCGTTATCTTGCGAGAAGCCGGCGGTCTGATTACGGATTTGGACGGCAATGCCCTTGATTTTTTAAAGGAAAAACCATATAATAATCGCGGTTTTGTGGCTTCAAACGGTATTTGCCACCAAGAGATTTTGAACAAATTAAACGAAATTTTAAGTAAAAAAAATTAATTATGGTAAATAACGGGAAAAAGGGGATGGTGTTGTGGTTTACCGGCTTGTCCGGAGCGGGCAAAACCACTGTAGCCGATAAAATATATGAGCATTTGTCTGAGAAAAATATCAGGTGCGAGCGGTTGGACGGGGACACTATCAGGAGTAATTTGAATGAACAATTGGATTTTTCCAAGCAGGGAAGAAACAGAAATATTGAAATCGCCGGATTTGTGGCCAAGATGCTTGTCAATCAAGGGGTGGTGGTTTTATCCAGTTTTATCTCTCCATACAGATCGCAAAGAAATCAATTAAGAGAAAAAATAGAAAACTTTGCCGAAGTTTTTGTAAATGCCTCTTTGGCGGTCTGTGAACAAAGAGACGTTAAAGGTTTGTACCAAAAGGCCAGAAAAGGAGAAATACGGAACTTTACCGGCATAGACGATCCGTACGAAGAACCGGAAAATCCGGAGATCGTTTTAAACACGGATAGTGAGGATATAGAGGAAAGCGCGCAAAAAATACTTACTTATCTTAAATCAAGACAAATAATATAGCGGCATGAATTTAGAAGAAAAAATTGAACTGTCGGCCATCGTAATAGAGCACGCGTTGAAAAATTATCAAAAATTATTCGTCAGCTGTTCGTTTGGCAAGGATTCATTGGTAATAGCCGACTTGGCGCAGGGCATTAAAAAAGATGTTCAGTTTATCGGAATTGACACCGGTTATGAGTTTGATGAAACTTTATCTTACGCCGATAAAATGATTAAACAAAGATCAATGAATTTTATCTGGGCCAGACCGAGCCGGGAAGATATTGAAAAAATTGACTGGAAATACGGAGATTCGTTCGTAAAAAACGGCCAATACAAGTGTTGTGAGATGAAGTTGCCGGCCATTGAAAAGCACTTGGCAGACTATGATGCCTGGATTACCGGCATCAGGCGCGATGAAACCGAAGGCCGGCGCGATACCAAGATTATTGAGCGGGGTAAGATAATAAGAATCAGTCCGATCGCTTTTTGGAGCGAATCCGACGTTTGGGAATATATTAAAAATATCGGTTTGGAATACCACCCTTTGTATGATCGGGGCTATAAATCTTTGGGGTGCAAGCCTTGCACCACCGACGGCACCGTCAAAAGCGGCGGCGGGCGGCAGGGCCAGTTTGAAAGAGCGGGCAGGTAGCGATTAAAAAAATATTTAAACTTTTTTTATGAATATTTTATATATCGGAGGAGGATACGTCGGAACTTGTTCCGCCGCGGTATCCGCCGACAGCGGACACAATGTTTTGGTTTACGACATAGACGAAAAGAAAATGCTCAGATTGGCTTCTTGTGAAAGAGAAAAAATTGAATCTTGCATGTTTGAAGATGGCCTCTATGATTTGTTGCTGAGAAACAAACAAAGAATTGATTTTAGTTTTGATTACAAGCAAGTGGAAAATTTTTTGGATAAGGCGCATGTCGTGTTTATGTGTCTACCGACGCCGGAAATAGGGGAAACGGGCGAAAGTGATTTAAGTTTTTACTTTGACGCGGCGGAAAAATTGGCCGAGACTTTGGTTGAAAGAACGCACCGAACGCAGGAAAACTATATCGTCATAGTGAATAAAAGCACGGTGCCGATAGATATGATTGGGAAAACTAAAGAAATATTGAAACAAAAGGGAGTGAAAAACTTCGGCGTGGTTTCCAACCCCGAATTTTTGGTGGAAGGAAAAGCGGTGCAGGGATCGGTGAGACCGGACAGAGTGGTGATCGGAGGGAAAAGTGAAAAAGATTTTGAGATCATGCGCAAGGTTTACGATCGTTTTTACAGTTCGGCCAACGTGAAATATATTGAAGTGGGGCCGCGTGAAGCCGAGGCCGGCAAACTACTGTCCAATTTTATGCTTTTCAACAAGCTGGCCTTGTGTTTTGACGTGGTCGGCAGAACATGCGAAGCTTTTCCGGAATTGAAATTTGAAAACGTGCGCAAGATATTGATAACCGATCCGAGAATCGGCAGCTGGGGTTTGTACGACAGTCTTTATGCCGGCGGCAGCTGTTTCATTAAAGACGCCAGATCTCTTTCCCACCAATTACAGACGGCCGGAAAAAACGCCACAATTGTGAATGAAACCTATTTGGCAAACAAACGTCAATTGGAATCGTTTATCGGTAGAGCTCAAAATGAGTTGAATTATGATTGGCAAGATAAAATCGTGGCTCTTTTGGGGCTGGCTTTCAAGCAAGATACCAATGATGTTAGAAATTCGCCCAGCATCAATATAGTTAATTTTTTGCTGGAAAACAGGGTAAAACAGATCAAATGCTATGATCCGGCAGCCAATGGAGATTTTAGGCGAATATTTTCCGATCATGAAGAGGTTGACTATTATCAAACCGCTCTTGAAGCCATGCAGGAAAGCGACGCGGTGATAATAGCGACCGACTGGCCGCAGTTCAGAGGACTTTATGACAGCTTGGTGGGATTATACCGCGGAAAAAAAGGATTAATTATGGACGGCAGGCGCATACTGCAGCATAAATATGATGATTTGCGCCGGGAAGGTTTTGACATTATCGCGGTCGGCTCACCTTTAATACAAGGGAAGAATAAATAATTTTTATGGCTAGCTATTTAATTACCGGCGGTGCCGGATTCATCGGTTCGCATCTGGCGGAAGCTTTGGTCGGAAGAGGTGATAGCGTGCTAATAGTGGATAACTTTTTCAATAATTACAATCCGCAGTTTAAAAAAGAAAACATCAAGCCGATTGAGAATAATGATTCGGCCAAGATAATCAAGTTGGATATTCGCAACCAAGGCTTGTTTGACGGGATAATGGCGAACAACCGGTTTGACGCGATTATTCACCTGGCGGCCATACCGGGAGTGAGATATTCCATAGAAAACCCGGCCATATATCAGTCCGTAAACATCGGCGGCACGTACTTGCTTTACGAGTTGGCCAAAAAACACGGAATAAAAAAAATTATTCTAGCCTCCAGCTCTTCGGTCTATGGCAATCGCGAGCAAGTACCTTTCAAAGAAACGGAGCGAGTTGATACGCCGGCATCGGTTTACGCGGCAACCAAAAAAGCGACCGAGGAAATAGCTTATACATATTATCACCTGTTTGGCTTGAGGTCTATTTGCTTGCGTTTTTTTACCGTCTACGGGGAGCGCGGCCGTCCGGATATGGCGCCGTGGAAATTCGTGCAAAGGATTTTGCGAGGAGACAGCATAGATCAATACGGCGACGGCCGTTCAATTCGCGATTATACTTACATCAAAGATATTGTTTCCGGCATTTTACTGTCTTTGGATAAAATTGACAATATTGACTATGAAATAGTGAATTTAGGCGGCGGTTCTTCCACTTCTCTGTCCGATTTTATATCATTGATTGAAAATATTACGGGCAAACGGGCAAGGATCAATCAACTGCCGGATCAGCCCGGGGACGTACGCAAGACCAAAGCGGATATTTCCAAAGCCCGGAATCTGCTTGGCTACGATCCGAAAACGGAGCTTGCCGCGGGCATGGAGAAATTCATTGCTTGGTATAGAAAAAAATTTAATATATAATAGAAGTAAGAGAAGAGTAACAAAAAAATTATGGCAAAATGTTTGGTAACCGGCGGAGCCGGATTCATCGGTTCTCATCTGACCGATAAACTGATTGAACTGGGGCATCAAGTGTTGGTGATTGACAATTTAATGCTTGGCAAGCGGGAGTTTGTTAATCATCAAGCTCAATTCCACCAAGTTGATATCAGAAATTTTGATGAAATAAAACCTTTGTTTCAAGACGTGGAGGCGGTTTTTCATTTGGCCGCGGATCCGCGTCTGCCGTTGTCGGTGGAAGATCCGATCAGTACTCACGATATCAATGTCAGCGGTACTCTGCATGTATTGAAAGCTTCTTTGGATAACAGTGTAAAAAAAGTTATTTTTTCTTCCACTTGCGCGGTTTACGGCGATCAAGAGCCGCCCATAAAAGAAGACTATCGGCCGGAGCCGAAAAGTCCTTACGGCCTGCATAAGCTGATGGGAGAAAAATACATGAAATTGTTCAGTGAATTGTATAACCTGCACACGGTCAGTTTGCGCTATTTCAACGTTTACGGACCGCGTAAATTGGCCGAAGGCGGCTATCCCATGGTTATTCCGGTGTTTTTGGGTCAAAAAAAGAAAAAACAACCTTTGACCATTATCGGAGATGGTAAACAGACCAGGGATTACGTGCATGTAAGCGACGTGGTGAAGGCAAACATTAAAGCCTGGCAATCGGAAGTAAATGAGGGAGAAGCTATAAATATTGGTTCGGGCGAACAAATTTCAGTCAATCAAATCGCTGAAATGATCAGCGGAGAAACCGTCAACATACCGGAGCGCGCGGGCGAAATGCGATTTATCGAAGCGGATATTTCCAAAGCAAAAAAAATCCTTGATTGGGAACCCACCATCACCTTTGAACAAGGACTGAATCAATTGATGCAATGAAAAGAAGATAGGATATACTTTTATTGACTTTATTGACCCATCATTCGGATTACCACGTTTACTGTGCGCAATAAAATTGACAGGTCAAGCAACGCCGACCTGTTTTTGATGTAATACAGATCGTACTGCAGTTTTTTTAATGAATCCTCCAAGGTATCGGTGTATGATTGGTGTATCAGCGCCCAGCCGGTCAAACCGGGTCGCACTATATGTCTGAGAGGATAATATGGCATTTCTTGTTCCAGTTTTTTGGTAATTTCAGGTCGCTCCGGCCGCGGGCCAATCAAGGCAAGGTCCCTTTTCAGTAAATTAACAAATTGCGGAAGCTCGTCCAATCGGGTTTTGCGTAAGAATTTGCCCACTTCGGTTACTCTCTTATCACCTTTTTTTGCGAATTCAAAGCCTTTGGTTTCCGCGCTGCCGTCGGGGGAAAGGGCGTACATGGAGCGGTATTTGTAAATTTTAAAAGTTTTTCCATCTTTGCCCACTCTAATTTGTCTGAAGAAAACCGGTCCTTTTGAGTTTAATTTAATGGCGACCGCTATCAGAGGAAAAGTAATTAAAAAAAATATCCCCACCGAAAAGCCGGATACGAAATTTATTAGGATTTTGAATTTATTGTAAATCGGTTGATCTTTGTTTTTCAAATGTTCCAAAAACCAGCCTTCGGAAAACACGGTCGGAGTGATGCGACCGGTCACCACTTCATAAAAAGAAGGTGTGTCCGTGACTTTGACGTCCCAAAAAAGCAGTTGATACAACTCTCTTAAAGCTTGAGCGTCCTTTTGCAGGTGGGGGGCGATAACAACCAAATGCGCTTTTTTGGTGGATATTACCGGTCTGATCGTGTGCAATCCGTGAAAGACGTCTAGCTCGCGCAAATCCATTCCCTTGGTGGTGTGATCGGGATCAATAAATCCGACGATTTTGTACCCTTTTTTGGGATTGGATTGCACCACTTCAATTATTTCAAATATTTCCGGCGTCGCGCCTACCAGTACAATATTGGTCTGCAGCTTTTTTCCTCCGACAAAGCGATTGTAGAAATATCTCCACAATGCGCTCAAACCGTAACCCGTGACTATGGTGAGAATAAGGATGGTTTTGGGCGATATGCGGGTGCCGGTCATCAGATAAAAAAAGACAATGCTGATCACCAAAGAAATCAAGCCGGATTCCACGAAGCGCCGATAGAATTTGCGGTCATTTGACAGGCGTGACAAGTCATAAAGGCCGTTGATGTAGTTTACCGTCAACCACAAAAGAAACACGAAGACGAAATACACCAGATTCAGTTCCAAATTTTGCCAGCCCGGCAGTTGAAAATGACGAATGGTGAGGGCGATGCCAAGGGCGATTAAAAAACCGGCCAAATCTCCACCAATCAGTATGAATTGTTTTATTCTGTAAATTATCCTCATATTTTTAGTTATTCCAATTTAACCATAAAATCGGTTGTATTTCAACAATATTGAATGTAATTTGCTCGATTAACACGGAAATCTATCATAAATGAAGACGTAAACGTTTTTTTCTTTGTTGATTTTCTAATTGATTATTGTATAATAGATGGCATATGAAATATTTGCATTCTTTATTAAAATATGGTTTTTTGCCGTTGATTTTACTGTTTTTGTTCGGATTGTATTCTCAACCCGCTTTGGCCGTGTTTCCGAGCGATGAAGCGGTGGAGCAATGGGCGTACAGCGACGTAAGAGCCTATGAAGCCTGGGAATTCGCCACCGGTACGGAATGGGTGGTGGTAGCCGTAATTGACAACGGATTTGATACGCATCATCCTGATTTACGCCAAAATGCTTGGAGAAATGAAGATGAAATACCATATAACGGCATTGATGACGATAATAACGGCTATGTGGATGATTACTGGGGGTGGAATTTTGTCAATGATGATAACATTCCCAGACCGGACGTTTCAAATCTCACCGAGGATCAAAAAGTCAAGGGCGTATTTCATCATGGCACGGCGGTGGCCGGCATTATCGGGGCGGTGGGCAACAACGGCAAAGACGGGGCCGGATTGAATTGGCGAGTGAAGTTGATGAATCTGAAGGCTTTGGGTAATTCGGGCAGCGGTGATTTGGGCAAGGTCAAGGAGGCGATGGAATACGCGGTGGACAATGGTGCTGATATTATTAACATCAGCGTGGTGGGCTTCGCCGGCGAGCCCCTTAAACAGGCGATTAAGTACGCTTATGATAACGGCGTGGCCGTAATCGCGGCTGCCGGCAATGAAGACGTCTTTTTTGATAATGAGTTGCGTTATCCGATATGCGCTGATAGCGAAGAAGAGGAACAGTGGGTCTTGGGCGTGAGCGCGGTGGACTCAAGACACATGATCGCGCCTTTTTCCAATTACGGAGATAAATGTATTGATATAGCGGCGCCGGGCGTTGACATACAAAGCACGCTCAGATATTCACCCACTAACGGCTTGACCGAAACCTATGGTGGAAAATGGAGTGGAACATCTTTTGCCGTTCCTTTCGTGAGCGGAGCGACCGCGCTGATTAAATCCATCCGTCCGCAGTGGGGACCCAAACAAATATTCAATACGCTATTGAATACGGTACATCATACCCCGGGCCAGAATGAGGAAGTTTACGCCCATCTTTTCGGGGCCGGTCTATTGCAAATTGATTCCGCTGTAAAATTGGCCATCGGTGAAAATTTAAGCGCGCATAATATTGGGAAAATATCTTTGTTTAATTTGATAGACGGGTCGTTGGTCGCGCTTTCGGGATTGAGTGATTTTGCAAAAATACAAGACAAGCCGGATCTGACGGGTATTTACGATATGACGGTTTTTAGAAATGAAGACGGCAAAGAAGGGTATGTCACCATTGGACGCCATAATGAAGTTAACGCCAAAGTGAATATTTATGACAGCGACTGGCAGATTGTCGACTCCTGGCTTACCAAGTCGGACGGACGCATGAATATTTTGGTGGGCGACGTGGACGTGGAAAAGGGCCTGGAGATAATTGTGGCTCCCAAGCACAGTAGTGAAGAGGTTTTTAGAGTATTGAACTTTAACGGCCAAACTTTGGCCGGCGCTAATTTGGGCGGATCGCACCGCGGTTCTTCATTGGGCCTCGTGGATACTGAGAATAGCTTGAAAAATTTATTGGTTATGTACCGGTTTCAGGACTTGGTCAAAGTGGAAGAATATGATTATGAGTACAATATGGTTAATCAGATAAATTTACCCTATTTGCGTTACAATGGGTCGATTGAGTCCGGCGATATTGATGGAGATGGGAAGCAGGAAATTATCGTGGCGGCGGGCGAGGGTGACGCGCCTTTTGTGTCATATTACGAAAGAGACGGAGAACAGATCAAAAGATTTTTCGCCTATGGTATTGATCATATGGGAGGATTGGAACTGGCGAGCTTTGATTACAATCAAGATGGATTGGATGAAATCATCACTGTGGCCACACATGATTCGCGTTCGGAGCTGAAAGTTTGGGACGGAGATGGCAAAAAGACAGATGATATTTCAATTACGGCCGAGGTGGAAAAAGCGGTATGGCAAATATTATTATTGAAATAATTTTTTTAAATTGTAAAAAAGTATATGGACAGCCAATCTCCAATTTTTAAAAAAAAGAATATTCTTGTTACTGGCGGAACCGGTTTTTTAGGTTCGCACCTGTGCGAGAAATTACTGGAACGGGGTAAGGTGATTTGCATGGATGACTTATCAAATTCTTCCATTCAAAATATTGATCACTTGCTGCAGTATCCTGATTTTGAATTTATTAAATATGATGTTAATGAGCCGATAGATTTGGCCGCTTTTGATGAGTTGGACAAATTCAGAATCAAATTTCAAGGCATTCAGGAAATTTATCATCTGGCCTGTCCGACCAGCCCGAAAAATTTTGAAGATTTAAAGATTCATTCATTAAAAGCTAATTCACAAGCAATGATCAACACTTTGGAACTTGCCGTGAAGTATCGCTCCAAATATTTGTTCGCTTCCAGCTCAGTGGTTTACGGAAATATAACCGAAGAAACAAATATGTTTTCAGAGGATTATGAAGGAGTGGTAAAGCATATGACTCCGCGGGCCTGTTATGACGAAGGTAAGCGTTTTGCCGAAACTTGCGTGGAAACTTATCGACAAGTTTATGGAATTGAAACCGGCATCGCGCGCATATTTACCACTTATGGACCGCGCATGAAGTTGAGAGACGGACTTTTGATTCCGGATTTTATTTTGGATGCCATTGAGGGCCGGGATTTGGTCATTTACGGCGACGAGACTTTGACGCAGTCATTGTGTTACGTGTCGGACATGATCGACGGACTGGTGCGGTTAATGAACAGCGACAGCGGCGTCAGAGTGGTAAACCTGGGTTCTGATCAAATTTATCCTATGGCCGTGGTGGCAGAAAAGATAGTGCGGATGACCGGATCGGAGTCCAAAATAGTATTTGAAGAAGCGCTGGAGTTTTTGACAAAAAAAGGTATCCCCGATTTAAGAATAGCCAAAGAAGAGCTCGGCTGGTTGCCGCTTGTCATGTTGGAAAACGGCCTGAAGAAAACTATTGATTTTACTATTGCCAATAAGGAGATTTTGAGATTGAATAACAAATAATATGATTATCGCGTTGGTGCCGGCCTTTAATGAAGAAAAACGAATAGGTTCCGTGATTCGGAGCCTTTTTGAGCACGTGGATCAGGTGGTGGTGATAGATGATTGTTCTACCGATCAAACTCTTATCCGGGCCGAGCAGGCCGGAGCGGTGGTATTGCGCCACAAGCTTAACCGAGGGCAAGGAGCCGCTTTACAGACCGGGCATGAATACGCGTTAAAAAAACAAGTTCAATTGGTGGTACATTTTGACGGCGATGGCCAGTTTCAAGCTCATGATATACCTTTGGCGATTAATAAATTGAAAGACAGCGGGGCGGATGTTTTACTGGGATCACGTTTTTTGGGTGTAAAATCAAATATTCCTTATTTTAAAAAATATTTTATTTTGCCGGTTTCCAGAATTATCAACAGATTGCTAACCGGACTTAAATTGTCTGATGTTCATAACGGTTTTAGGATTTTAAATGAACAAGCTCTGGTGGTGATTAAAATCAGTCAGGATCGGATGGCTCATTCCAGTGAAATTCCGGCTTTGATAAAAAAGCATAATTTAAAATACGTTGAGCATCCTGTGGCGGTGAAATACCACGAATACGGCCAGGGAGCATCCGGTGGATTCAAGATATTAAGCGATTTATTAATCAGCAGATTTGTGAAATAGTATGATAATAATTTTTCAATCACTTTTTATATTTTTTGCCGCTTTTGCTGTTTTTAGCGTTATCTCACGCCGGAAAAGCGCTTCTTTGAGCGGCCGAGCCGCGTTATTTTGGGTACTGTTTTGGATACTGGCGGCCTTTGTGGTATTGTGGCCGGGCAGTACCAGCCTGCTGGCAAGTTTTTTGGGAATCGGCAGAGGTACCGATTTGGTAATATACATTTCCTTGGCCGTAATTTTCTTTTTGATTTTCAGGCTTAACGTGAAACTGGAAATGGTTAATCGAGATTTGACCAAAATGGTCAGGCATGAGGCGCTGCGGGATCGGAAAAAAGAATAAAAAAATCGTATTTTGCTTGTATGAGAATAGCTCAAATAGTGTGCAAGTATCCACCATATTATTCCGGCATGGGTAATGTGGTTTTTCAAATGACCAGCGAATTGATTAAGCGCGGACATCAGGTTGAAGTTTTTACACCGCAATATGACGAGCCGACCGAACCGGAATTGGAATACGTCAAGCGGCTGCGTCCCAGTTTGAAGTATGGAAACGCGGCCAGAATCGGCCAAGTAGCGGGCGCTCTCGGCGAGTTTGACCTGGTGCATCTGCATTATCCTTTTTTCGGTACCGCCAATGTGGTGCGAAAATGGAAGCGGTCCAACCCGCAAAAATCATTAATTTTGACTTACCATATGGACGCGCGTTCTCCCGGCTGGAAAGGATTAATATTCAAGTTGTACGCCAAATATTGGATGCCTAAAATATTGGATCAGGCTGATAAAATATTGGTCAGTTCTTTTGAATACGCACGGACGAGTGACGCGGCCGCGCACTTGGTCGCTAACGCGGACAAGTGGATTGAGCTGCCATTCGCGGTGGATACGGGCAGGTTTATGCCCAGGGAAAAGCCGTCGGCTTTGTTCAAACGTTATGATTTGAATGAGCAAAATCCTACCGTATTATTCGTCGGAGCCATGGATGACGCACACCATTTCAAGGGAGTGAGCGTTCTTTTGAGAAGTTTGTTTTTTCTGAAGCAGAATAATTATAATATACAAGCCATATTTGTCGGCGGCGGCGATAGGCGTGACGATTATCGGATGCGAGCCACCGGCATGGGTTTGGATGATAGAGTGAGGTTTGTCGGTTACGTGAATGAAAGTGAATTGCCTTATCATTATAATATGGGGGATTTGTTTGTGCTGCCCTCCACGGACAAGGGGGAGGCTTTCGGCATGGTGCTGCTTGAGGCCATGGCAAGCGGTGTGCCGGTGGTTGCCAGTGATTTACCCGGAGTGAAAAAAGTAGCCCGAAGCGGAGGGGTGACGGTTAATCCCGGAGACGAGCGAGCATTGTCAGAAGCTATATCCGACTTTTTTTCTCAGGATTTAAATAGATCCGAATGGCAAAAACAAGTGAGAGCCGAAGTAATGAAAAATTATTCTTGGCAGCAAATAGGTGGTGAATTGGAAAAAATATATACTCAAGTTGTTGTTTGAAGAATTTTTTGGTATAATTATAAGTAAAGGGGATAATAATTAAGCAAAAAATTATGGGTAAATTTAAAAAAGGGTTTTTTTTAGGAAGCTTGCTGGGCGCCGGCATGGTTTGGTTTAATACCACTAAAAAGGGCAAAAAAATGAGGCGGCAGATTTTGGAACAAGCAGCCGATATCTATGAAAAATTGTCTGATACGGTTATGCAATCAGAGGCCTGGGATAAGATGACCAAAACCAAGTATGCCAAATTGGTACAGGAATATGTGGATAAGTACGCGGTAAAGACCGGGATGACCGAGAGCGCCAAAAAAATGGTAAAAAAACTGGTGATGAGCCAATGGCCGAATCTTAAATCGGAAGCAAAAAAGAAAAAAACAAAAAAGAAATAAACTTTGGCCGGTCTGAAAAAGGACCGGTTTTTTGTTGTAGGGCCGACATGGATGTGGTAAAATACTGCTAATTAATTTTTCTAATTATTAAATTAAATCTATGGGTTCGATAGATTCATATTTTGATTTTGCGATAAAAAAAGGAGCTTCCGATATTCACTTGGTGGGAGGAGAAAAACCCATGATTCGGGTGGATGGACGGTTGCAGGAGTTAAGAGAACAATCACTGGCGGAAAAGGAGGTCAAGTCCATCATCGGTTCTTTACTTAGCCCGGACCAAAAAGAAAAATTTGAACAGGAATTGGAGCTTGATTTCAGTCATGATTTTGACGGAATCAGATTCAGAATTAATTTACATTTGCAATCAGGCAAGGTCGGAATGGCGGCCAGATTGATTCCGAATAAAATTCCCACGCCCGAAGAACTTTCATTTGAGCCTACCTTGCGGGATTTTCCAAATTTGCTGGACGGCTTAGTCTTGGTAGTCGGGCCTACCGGATGCGGCAAGTCTACTACCATTGCCAGCATGTTGGAGCAGATAAACAAAAATCGTAAAGCGCACATAGTGACCATTGAAGATCCGATAGAGTTCGTTTTTGAAGACAAAGAAAGCTTGATTGAGCAGCGCGAAGTGGGCGCGGACACCAAATCATTTCCGGCCGCGCTCAAGCATGTATTGAGGCAGGATCCCAATGTGATCATGGTGGGCGAGATGCGCGATCCGGAAACCATCGCCACCGTGCTGACGGCGGCTGAAACCGGACATCTGGTCTTTTCTACTTTGCATACGTCAACGGCCGCAGAAGCGGTGGAGCGCATCGTGGACGTATTTGAAGGTTCCAAACAAAAACAGGTATTAATCCAGCTGGCAGCGGTTTTGCGCGGCGTAGTGGCGCAGCATTTGTTGCCTACTGCCGAAGGTAAGCGAGTGGCGGCGCGAGAGATACTGGTCAATACTCCCGCCATATCCAACCTAATTCGAGAAAATAATATTGCTCAAATTCAGAGCGCCATTCAAACCGGCGGCAAAGACGGGATGATAACTATGGAGAATTCTATCAAAGAATTGCTCAGGCAGGATTTGATTGGCAAAGAAGTGGCGGATAAAAGAGTGGGCAGGCAAAGAAAGCTTTAATTTGTCATTATTTATGATTCGTGTTGGCTACGAACGAAAAAAAGTTGAACAAAAGAAAGATTCCTCGCTAATACGGCTTCGTTTTGTGCTAGGTTTAATTATGTTCGGCGCTGTGGCTATTGGCGTGAATCTTTTTTTAATCATGGTGTTGCAGCATGATTTTTATACCGCTCTCGCGGCCGGATCACATGAGATGTATGAGCAGCTTTTTCCCGAAAGAGGCGAAGTGTACATGCAGGATTCGCGCTCCAAAGAACTTTATCCGCTGGCGATCAACCGTGATTATTACGCGATGTATGTTGATACCAGACAGATAGAGGACGAGACAGTTGCGCAGGAGGTGGCCGAGAAAATCGCGGCCGAGTTTGACTATAATGACGATGATAAATTCAACCTGTATTTGAAGTTGACAAAAGATAATGATCCTTACGAACCGATAGAAGACAAGATTGATAATCAAAAGGCTGAAAAATTGATGAATATGGATTTGCCCGGGATTGGCTTTACCATGCGTTCACGGCGCTTTTATCCGGAAAACGACTTGGCTGCGCACGTGATCGGCTTTTTGGGCAAAAACAGGCAGGGTATGGATACGGGCAGCTACGGCATAGAAGGATACTGGGATAACGAATTGTCCGGCAACGGAGGCTTTTTTGAAGGTTTTCGCACCGCGGTGGGGGATTGGATACCGCTTGGCGGACGTTCTTTCAAGCCGGCCGAAGACGGAGTGGATTTGATACTGACTATTGATAGAACCGTACAGTACATGGCTTGTAAGCGTGTCAGACAGGCGATGGAAGAGTATGGAGCCACCTCGGCCTCGCTTATTATAATGGATCCTGTCAGCGGCGCGATCAGGGCAATGTGCGGCCTGCCCGAGTTTGACCCTAACACTTACAATCAAGTGGAATCAATTGAAATTTTCAATAACAACACCATATTTACGCCATACGAGCCCGGTTCCATATTCAAGCCGATTACCATGGCGGCGGCCATTGAGGAAGGTGTGTTGCGGCCGGAGAGTAGATTTGAAGATATCGGACCGATTGAAAACTTATGCATGAAGCCGATAAATAATGCCGAGGGAATAATTTATGGCGAGCAGACCATGACGCAAGTTCTGGAAAATTCGGTCAATACCGGCATGGTATACGTGGTTAGACGGTTGGGTAAAAATAATTTTATTGAATATTTGAAACGGTTCGGATTTGGCACCAAATTGGGTATAGAATTGGATAGTGAAATGTCCGGCACTATTGATACTCTTTATGAAATAAAAAAGGATAAAGTTGATTGCTACACGGCTACCGCTTCTTTTGGACAGGGGATAACCGCCACTCCGCTGCAGATGGTGAATGCTTTTGCCGTTATTGCCAATGGCGGATTGTTGATGAGGCCGTACATTGTGGAAGAAATCCACCATCAAGACGGCCGGGTGGAAAAAACACAGCCTAGAGAAATAAAAAGAATTTTAAGTAAGAGAACGGCCTCTTTTTTGGCTGGAATGCTCGTCAGCGTAGTGGACAACGGCCACGCGTCCGAGGCAAAAGTTGATGGATATTATGTGGCCGGAAAAACCGGTACCGCGCAAATTGCCGGTCTCGGCGGCTATACCGCCGAGACCAATCATTCTTTCGTCGGGTTCGCGCCGATAGACAATCCGGCTTTCGTGATGATTGTTAAATTTGAAAAGCCGCAGCGAAAATATGCTTCTTACACCACCACGTCGGTTTTCAAAGATATTGCCGAATTTTTGCTAAAATATTACCAGGTCAGGCCGGGTCGTTAAATTTAAAAAATAATCTATGAAGGCGGTAGTTAAATATTTGCTGAAAATTATCTCAAGAAAAATACTTAAAAAATATAATCCGGATGTTGTGGGCATCAGCGGATCTCTGGGTAAAACTTCAGTCAAGGATATCAGCGTGCAGATATTGAAAAAAAAATTCAGGACCAGAGGTAGTCTGGACAGTTACAACACGCGGATTGGAGTACCTTTAGCCATTATTGGCAAAAAAAGTCCCAATCATTCGTTCTGGGGTTGGCTTAACGTGTTATTAAGAGGTGTTATTTTATGCTTAAAAACAGATAAATTTTATCCGGAAGTGCTGGTTTTGGAAATGGCTGCCAATCGTCCGGGAGACATGAAATATTTCAGCGAGCTTTCCAGTTGTAACGTGGGCGTGGTAACAGCCGTATCGCCGGTGCATTTAAAGTTTTTCAAGACGATAAAAAAATTATTTCGCGAGAAAAGACTGCTTGTAAGTAATTTAGAAAAGACCGGATACGCGATTTTGAACCGGGATGATAAAGACGTATATATGATGAGAAAAAAAACCGATGCCGACATTATCAGCTACGGTTTTCATCCAGGTTCAACCGTGCGAGCAAGCGATGTACATTATAAATTTGATCGGCAAACTAATTGGCCTCAAGGAGTGTTTTTTAAAGTCATCCACAAAGGTTCGGTGGTTCCCGTATATCTGCCACATGTGGTCGGCGAGCATATCATATATCCGGTCTTGGCAGCTATCAGCATTGCTGTCGTATTTGGCTTGAACCTGGTAGAGATTTCAAGAGCTTTGCAGGAAATATGTATGCCGGCCGGAAGAATGAGGATTTTGCCGGGCATAAAAGGGACGCTTTTAATAGATGATTCATACAATGCTTCACCCGATTCCATGAAAGCGGCTCTGCATACTTTTTCAAATATTTTCGTAGAAAGAGATTGTCGCCGGATAGCGGTTATCGGGGACATGTTGGAGTTAGGCTCGCAAAGCGACCGTTATCATAAAGAGATTGGTATTCGTATTCATGAGCTTAAGATTGATTTTTTAATAACCGTGGGACCGTCGGCCAAGGCTGCGGCCAGATCTGCCGTGGATGTAGGCCTCAATCCTGATCGAGTGGCCAGTTTTGACAATCGCGTCCAAGCGGGTCTTTTTTTACAACAAAAGCTTAATAAAGGGGATATAATTTTGCTAAAAGGATCGAGGGCAATGAGCATGGAAAAAATAGTAAAAGAAGTGGTGGCCGATCCGACCCGTACCGATCATATCCTCTCTACATTGACAAAAGAGCCGCTTTAGCTTATACTTGGTCAAGAAATAAACAAAGATCGCGCGGCGAGCCGCCATCGTCTAGTGGCTAGGACGCCAGATTCTCACTCTGGTAACAGGGGTTCGATTCCCCTTGGCGGTACATAACATAAAGTCAGGGTAGCTCAGTTGGTAAGAGCGTCGGATTCATAACCCGGAGGTCGGGAGTTCAATTCTCCCCCCTGACACGAAAATTTTTCTTCAATGGACAAGCGTTATCCGCGTATAATATTTTTTTCATCCGGGCTGAGCATTTTTTAATTGACAAAAATTTCTTTTGTTTTATTGCGAAACGGCTTTTCGATAAAGCTTGTTTCAGGTCATAAAAAGATTGGGGCGATTTACCTCGCGTATCCGTTTATTCAGAAGCAACCAGGTCTAACCTTTAGGGGGTCTGATTGGACATCGGAAAGCGCAAGGAATGTTGTTTGCGCGCCGCGGCATTCCCTTTTTTTATACAACAAAACACGCATTAAGATTTGCTCTTTTAAAAAAACAAAAAACCTTTTTACGGGTTTTTTGTTATTAAAGCGATTATATCATCGGATTGGAATCCGGGCTCGTTTCTTGGCCCGATTCTGATTCCATGCTGCTCGCGGTAGTTTCAGATTGCTGCTTCGGTTCTTTCAAAGCGTCTTTCAGGCGTTTGCCGGCTTTGAACTTGGGCACGGTTACCGGCGGAATTTGAATTTTTTCGCTCGGATTTTGCGGATTAACGCCGATTCTACCGGCGCGAGTTTTGGCGCTGAAAGCGCCGAATCCGGCTATATTGACTTCACCATCAGCTTTTAGAGTGTCAATGACTATATTGACGTATGCTTCCAGCATGTTTTCGGCTTCTTTTTTTGAGCTTCCAACTCTGTCGGCGATAGCTTGGGCCAGTTGTGCTTTATTCATATATTTTAATTAATTTATCTCGAAATTTGTTCTGGTCGAGATTGTTATATACAAGATATTTTTAGTAAATTTAACACTATTACTCTATCATAGAGTGTAATTATTGTCAATAGAGCCAAATTTAATACTTACTTTACAAAAACTCCCACCTAACAAATTAAAGGGGAGTTTATCCATATATTTTCCTAATTTTAGCCGATTTTACTGATTAACGGGCATGTTCAATAACACGAGTTTCACGGATTACGTTCACTTTTATTTCCCCCGGGAATTGCAATTCATTTTCTATTCTGTGCGCAATATCTTTAGCCAGATTGTATGCTTGGTAATCATCAATTTCATTGGGTTTAACAAATACGCGCACTTCGCGGCCGGCCTGAATGGCATATACTTTTTCCACACCCGGGAAATCACCGGCAGTTTGCTCCAATTCTTCCAATCGTGCCACAAACTGTTCATAGGTATCGCGTCTGGCGCCCACCCTGGAGCCGGATATGGCGTCTGCCGCTTTGACTATCTGCGTGATCAACATCTCCGGCTTGTCATCGTGATGGTGTAAAGCCGCGTCTTGCGTTTCCTCGTTCAAGCCGAATTTTTTTAATATTGTATATCCAATCTCCGGATGTCCGCCCTGGGTTTCCTGATCAACCGCCTTGCCGATATCATGAAAAAAGCCGGCTTTTTTAGTTTTGACAGGATCAACACCCAGTTCTTCGGCCATTAAGCCGGAAAGATAAGCCACTTCCATGCTGTGGTTCAAAACATTCTGCCCGTAGCTGGTGCGGTATTTTAACCTGCCCACGATAGATATCAGTTTAGGGTCAATGCCGGTAAAACCCAGTTTGTACAAGGATTCTTCTCCGGCTTTTTTAATATCCAAAGCCAGCTCCTTTTTCGCTTCTTCAATAAAGTTTTCAATTCTGGCCGGCTGAATGCGGCCGTCTTTAATCAATTTTTCCAGCGCTAAATAACATACTCTTCTTCTTATTGGAGAAAAACTGGAGATGAGGAGCATTTCCGGAGTCTCGTCAATGATCAGCTCACAACCGGTTAACTTCTCTATTGTCTTAATATTCCGGCCGTCTTTACCGATAATGCGTCCTTTCATTTCTTCACTGGGCAGGTTGATGGAACTGGAGGTGGTCTCACTGGAATGATCTGAAGCACAGCGCTGAATCACTTCCAAAATGATTTCCTTGGCCTTGGCTTCGTAAACTTCGCTGTTTTCTTTTTCCAGCTTCATTATTCTTACACACAGGTCGTCTTTGACTTGATTTTCAATTTGCTTGAACAGTTCCGAGCGCGCTTCTTCTTTGCTGTATTCGGAAACCGTTTGTAGTTTCTCTACTATTCTGTCTTTCACTTCTTCCACTTTTTGTTTAATTGCTTGTATTTCTTCCACTTTTTTTTGCAACTTGGTTTTCCTGTCCTCAAATTCAAGCAGTTTTTTATCAAACATGGATTCTCTTTTTTCCAGTCTATCTTGAATGTGCTTGATTTCTTTTCTACGTTGTGTTTCTTCTTTTTTGGCGTCGTCAATTACTTTAATCGCTTTTTCTTTGGCCTGAAGAAGAACTTGTTTTTCTTTATTTTTGGCCTCAATTAATACTTTTTCCGCCCGAGCTTCGGCCGAGTTGGCTCTGGCTTGCGCCACCTGCTTACGTAGGAGGTATCCCAGGCCTATTCCGATGCCGATGCCCCCGACCGCGACAATGGCGGTGATAAATTCTGACATATTAAAAATTTTCTCTTATTAGCATGAGAGAAGGATATTGACCCAAGAAACAAGCGCGTTCAAAAAATTAACCTAGCTTTTTAGGCTTCAATTTCGTTTGTCGCCGCACGATTATTGTTTAGAGTATTTAATCTTGAAAAAGATTGAATTTGGCTTAATTTAGTCTCTTTTCTAATCAATATCATGTTGTTTCTTACTCGCTCCATATCTTTTCTCATGTTTGTTGTAATTATTTTAATCACAGTATATCAATATTATTTCGATTTGTCAATCTTTATTTTTAAGCTCGCGAAATTAATATTGCTGTGGATAACTCGGTTAATATTTTCCGCTGTTATTTCGTTCGGCTTAAAAGTTTTTCCGACTTTGAATTGTCCGATTTTTGTTCGGCGGAGCTCGGCGCATAATCCGCCCACACCGAGTTTTTTTCCGATATCATGGGCCAGGACGCGAATATATGTTCCGGCCGAACAGCTAACCGTTATATCCAACAGCGGTGGAGAATAGCGATTTAATTTAACATCATATATTTCCAGCATGATGGGATTTCTTTCAATGGTAATACCTTGCCTTGCCAAATTGTATAGCTTTTCTCCTTTTATTTTTTTGGCTGAGTACATTGGTGGTGTTTGTTCGTAATGACCGATAAATTTTTTTAGAATTTGTTTGATTTGTTCTTTTTTAATATTCAGCTTGTCGGCCGGCGTTTTTTCGTTTAATTTGCCGGTAGAATCATGCGTATCGGAAACCATCCCCAGCCTGATTACGGCCCGGTAGGTTTTGGGCAAAAGTTTGAATTGGTCAAGGTTTTTAGTGGCCGCCCTGCCTATCCCCACTATCAACAAACCGGTGGCGAAAGGATCCAAAGTGCCGGCATGGCCGATTTTTTTAATTCCAGTTATTTTACGCAAATAATTAACAACGTCATGGCTGGTCCAGCCCACGGTTTTGTCCACAAAGACATATCCACTGGTTTCCTTCATAAAAAAGTTAAATAATTATATATATTCATGTGTAAGAATGTCAAGCGTTGTTTACAATTCAGTTGGATAAAAGTAATCAATGAG
>CAYSPW010000015.1:0-24469 GCA_964433095.1 uncultured Gammaproteobacteria bacterium
ACTATGATATAGTATTAAAAAGAATTTAAAAAAAAGATGATTATGTCCGAGTTTACTCATTTGCATGTTCACTCTCACTATTCACTGCTTGACGGCCTGAGCAAAATCAAAGATCTGGTTAAATGCGCCAAGAAAAAAGGATACAAATCTTTGGCATTGACCGATTCCGGATCAATGTACGGGGCGATTGAATTCTACCGCAATTGTCTGGTGGAAAATATCAAACCGATCATCGGTTTTGAGGCTTTTGTGGCCCCGCGTTCGCTACGTGACAAGGATCCGGAAAAGGACAAAGAAGCTTATCATCTCATCCTGCTTTCCAAAAACTATAACGGATACAAAAATTTGATGAAACTATCTTCCATCGGACACCTGCTGGGGATGTTCATGGAAAAGCCGCGTATTGATAAAGAGGTTTTAAAGCAATATTCTTCCGACGTTATCGCATTGTCCGGCTGCATCAAAGGAGAAATTCCCCAAAAATTAAAAAAAAACCAAGCCGAACAAGCCGAACAAGCGGCAAAAGAATATGTAGATATTTTTGGAGCGGATAATTTCTATTTGGAAATGCAAGACCACCCCGCGATCTCCGGGCAGATGGAAGTGAATACGAGCTTGATTGAACTGTCAAAAAAAAGCGGCATACCGCTTGTAGTGACAAGGGATATTCATTATTTGGAACCTGAACAGGCGGAAGCGCAGGACATTTTGCGCTGTATTTCGCGGGGTTGGAAAGTAGATCAAGGGGATAGAGAGGATCTTCGCCAGGTGGACCGTTCGCTCAATACGGCTGAAGATATATGTTCACGTTTTCGCCATATTCCGCGAGCGGTGGAAAATGCCGGAAAAATTGCCGACCAGATCAATCTGGAAATTGAGCTTGATAAATGGCATTTTGCTCCGGTAGAGCTGCCGTCTGACAAAGACGCGGATCAGTATTTAAAAGAAGAGGTGTACAAATACGTGAAGGATTTTTACGATCCGCTTACTCCGGAGATCAGGGAGAGGATAGAATATGAACTGGGTATAATAAAGGAAAAAGGATATTCGCCATACTTTATCTGCGTGGCCGACTACGTGCGTTTTGCCAAAGGCAACGGCATAGTGGAATCCACCAGAGGTTCGGCCGCCGGATCGGTAGTATCATACATTATCGGCATCACCACCGTGGATCCGATTCGCTTCAAACTGCCTTTTGAAAGATTTTTGAATCCTTTTCGCCCCAGTCCGCCCGATATTGATACTGATTTTGCCGACGACAGGAGAGAAGAAATGATTGATTATGTCACCGGGAAGTATGGAGAAGACAAGGTGGCGCAGATTATCACTTTCGGAACCATGGCGGCGAGAGCCAGTGTGCGCGACGTGGGCAGAACTCTCGGTTTTTCGTACAGCTTTTGTGATCAAGTGGCCAAATTGATTCCTCCTGGAGCACAAGGATTTCCCATGACCATCGAGCGAGCTTTGGACGAAGAGCCTGATCTTAAAAAGCTTCATGACAGCAACGAAGACGTCAAACGATTGCTTGATTTAGCCAGACAAGTGGAAGGTTGCGCGCGACATACTTCCATTCATGCCGCCGGCGTGGTAATTTCACCGACACCGCTGACTGACTTTTGTCCGGTACAGCGCGAGTCGGGCGGAGATAAAATAGTGACGCAGTACGAGATGAAATCGGTGGAAGCGGCCGGGGTGTTAAAAAACGACTTTCTTGGCATAAGAAACCTGGCAATATTGGGAAACGCGGTGGAAATAGTGGAAAAAACCGCCGCTAAAAAAGTGGATATTTACAATTTACCCCTTGATGATAAACTTACTTTTGTCAAGCTGGCCCGGGGCGAAACCATGGGCGTGTTCCAGCTCTCGGGCTCAGGTATGACCCGCTGGGTCAAGGAATTGAAGCCGAATAGAATTGAAGACATCATGGCCATGGTGGCGTTGTACCGACCGGGTCCGATGGAGTCCATACCCGAATACATCCGCCGCAAACATAATCCGGAAACTATCAGCTATCTGGATTCCAGACTGGAAAAAATACTGGATGCTTCTTACGGGCTGCTGGTTTATCAGGACGATGTAATGTTGACGGCCATTGAATTGGCAGGGTACGACTGGATGGAGGCGGATAAATTCAGAAAGGCGATGGGAAAAAAAATACCCGAAGAAATGACCAAGCAGAAAGTTAAGTTTTATGAGGGTTGCCAAAAAGTGGGCAAACTGAAAAAACAAACCATAGACGAGCTTTGGCATGCGATAGAGCCTTTTGCCGCTTACGGCTTCAACAAGGCGCACGCGGCCAGCTACGGCATCGTAGCCTACCAAACAGCATACATGAAGGCTCATTACCCGGTGCAATTCATGACCGCGGTGTTGCAAGCCGAGTTTGGTGACGCGGACAAGGTGGCGGCCATTGCCCACGAGTGCGAGCGTATGGGAATAATGGTGTTACCACCCGACGTTAATGAAAGTTTTAAGAATTTTGCCATGGTGTCCAAGCAAGGCGAAGATGGTAGAATCAGATTCGGTTTGAACGCCGTTAAAAACGTGGGTTCAAATATTTGCGAGGTGATCTATCGCGAGCGGAAGGAAAACGGTAAATACCGGAACCTGGAAGATTTTTTGGAGCGCATTCAAGACAAAGATCTAAACAAAAAATCTTTGGAAAGTCTGATTCAGGCCGGAGCCATGGATTGTTTCGGACATGATCGTGGCGCATTGCTTGCCAACATTGAAAATATATTATTTTTTTTAAAGCAAATAAAGGAGAAAAGATTAACCAATCAAGATTCACTTTTTACCGGCACGGCCATAGAAATCGGCAATCATGTTACTTTAAAACAAGCTGAACAGGCCGGTTTGGATGATAAATTGAATTGGGAAAAAGACCTGCTGGGTATCTACGTTACCGCGCATCCTTTTGACTACTATCAATCGGCAATGGCCGACACTTTGACAGAACTGAGGGAATTGGAAGAACATGACCGCGATCAATGGGTGATCATCGGCGGCATAATCAGCAAAGTTAATAAAAAGATTACCAAGAAAGGAGCTATTATGATGTTTGCCACTTTGGAAGACACTACCGGTAATTTTGAGCTATTGGTTTTTCCTAAAACTTATGAACAAACCAAAGATATCTGGCAAGAAAAGGAGATAGTTTGCGTGGTGGGCAAAACACCCAAAGAAGCCGGAGACAACAAGGTTTTTGTGGAAAAAGTATTCGGTTTAAGCAAAGAAAACGCTCACACTTTGGCCAGGCAGCTTTCTTTGGGTGGAAATTCACCATCGGCCACTCCGTCGGTTGAGTTTGGCGCAAAAGAAAAATCCGTTACCTTGCATTTGACGGTCGAAGAACTTAAACGAATGGCGCAAGACATTAAGAAAATATTGCAAAGTTCAAGCGGAGAGTACAAGGTGTATGTGAAAGTGGGGGAGAATACCATTCGCACAAAAAGTTTGATTGATTGGAACGAGCAAGTAAGACAAAAGCTGGCAAATTTTGTCCAAGCCGATAAAATACGAGTACAAGATTAAAAAAACACCCGTCCTTAGGAATCGGGACGAGTGGAAATCGGACTCACTTTTTATCCCAATCTCTCTCAAAGATGTGGGATATTGAGGCGCCCGTATGGACGCAGCGAATCGCTTCCGCGAACAGATCGGTTACGGTGACATAGGCCACCTTGTCCGGAATTTTATTTTGCGGGCATGGCATGGTGTCGGTGACGATCACCATGCCGATTTCGGAATCGCGGATTTTGTCAAGGGCTTTGCCGGAGAATACCCCGTGAGTCACCGCGGCTACAACGAGGTCGGCTCCGCGCTGCTTGAGAAATTTGGCAGACTCAATCAGTGTTCCACCCGAGGCTATCTCATCATCTATGATGATGGCCATCTTGCCTTCAACCTCGCCGACGATGCCGACCGCCTCGGGCTTTTCACTGTTGTCGTAGCGCCGTTTGTCTATGATGGCAAAAGGCAGGCCGAGGCGGTTGGCGAAGCTGCCGATATGTTTGGCTTCGCCCGCGTCGGCGGCTATGAGCACCGCCTTTTTCGAATTGAGATTCATTTCTCTTAAGCGCTTGCACAACGTGTTTACGCTGCGCAACTGATCGGCCGGAAAACGAAAAAAACCCTGGACTTGATGTGAATGCAGGTCCATGGTTATTACCCGATCGGCTCCTGCCGTTTGCAGCAGATCGGCATTGAGTTGGGCCGTGATTGAGATGCGCGGCTTGTCCTTCTTGTCCGACCGCGCATAATAAAAGTAGGGAATTACCGCGGTGACCCGACTGGCCGAAGCGTGTTTGGCCGCATGAATGAAGATCAGTAGCTCCTGCCAGTGATCATGCAACCTTTTGGGGCTGGCGGTTTGGATGATGAATACATCCTTTTCCCTCACATTTTCTTTAAGCTGCACCCAGATGTTATTGTTGGAAAACTGGGTGATCTCAGCTTTGCCCACTTCCAGGTAAAGCCGATTGGCCACCTCTTTGGCAAATTCGGGATGAGATCTTCCGGCGAATATTACCAAGTCGTCATTGTTCATACTAAACCTCCTTTAACGCTCTGCCGAGGGGTGAGATGAAACGAACTTGCCCATAGTTTATACAAAATCAATTGCGATGTCAATCATCTTTTGTGAATAAAAAAGCCTCGGTTGATTTTACCGAGGCCCGGTTTCAACCGGCGGATATCGGCGAGCCGTTTTTGGCCAACTCGCCAAAGAATTTTTTCAGCATTAAATGCACCATGCGGTTTTTACCGCCGATCACCGTGATGTCGGCGAACCGTTTGGACGGTACACAATACTGCAGATACATGGGCTGAACCGTTTCCAGCCACTGAGCTCTGATTTGCTCGTAACTACGCCCTCGTTCTTGCATGTCGCGGTCGGCACGACGAATGAAACGCAGATCGTCGTGCGTTTCTATAAAGATTTTGAAACAAGCCAATTCCAAGAGGGGTACGGTCAGCGCCAGAATTCCTTCCAAGATGATTACTTGGGTGGGGTGCGTGAGCACTGTCTCGGACTGTCGCCGGTGGGTTTTGAAATCATACCTTGGCGTATGCACGTGCTCGCCCGCGAGCAGCATTTTGATGTGGTGGACAAGCAGATCATTTTCAAAAGCTTGCGGATGATCGTAGTTGAGCCTGTCCAACTCACTCTTAGTCACATTCGGATGGTCGCGGTAGTACCAATCCTGGGAAATGACCGTGCATTTTTCAGGATTGATCATCTTTACGACCGAATTCACCAAGGTTGTTTTGCCCGAGGCCGTGCCACCGGCGATAATAATCAGGTAGCGATTGGTATCCATGGTTTTTTTGCCTCCCTTTTTAAAAAACGAAAAACTTTTTTTGAAAACCCCTTCGTTTAATTGCAAAGAGCGTTTAATTCTTCATGTTATATCAAAAAAATAATTTTCGGTCAAAAATTACAATCTCCAATCGGGATCGGCCTTGATGTTTTTCCAGGAAATGTATCGGCTGTTTTTGGCATGCGTGTATCCGGCTGCCGCGATCATGGCCGCGTTATCCATACTATAACCGCTTTCGGCCATGAGCAAAGGGCAATTTATGGAGTCGGCCGTTTTTTGCATTACCCGGCGCAGAAGTCTGTTGGCGCTTACTCCGCCGGCCAGGATTAGTCCGCGCGGTTCGTGCTTTTGCGCCGCTTTCATGGTTTTAAACACCAACACTTCTACCAAGGCCGCTTCAAAGGAAGCGCAAAAATCCGCTTTTGTTTTTTCCGGCAGCATGTAGTGATCGTTTTGTTTACGCGCGTTATCTTTGAGCCAGTATAGCGCGGCGGTTTTCAGGCCGGAAAAGCTGAAATCAAAATTGTTTTCACCGATCATGGGGCGGGGAAAATCCATGGCCTCTGGGTTACCTTTTTCCGCCAGCCGAGAGATTTTCGGCCCTCCCGGATACTCCAGGCCGATCAATTTTCCCACCTTATCGAGAGCTTCGCCGGCCGCGTCGTCTTTGGATTGTCCCAAGGTGACATAATGTCCGAAATTTTTTACCAAAATGATCATGGTGTGGCCGCCGCTAACTGTCAGGCATACGGCCGGGAATTGTATTTTTTTATTTTGTTGTTCGTCTCTTTGAATCAATACCGAGTGTATGTGGCCTTCAATATGATTAATATCAAGCAAGGGAACACTCCATAGATAGCTTAAAATTTTAGCCGCTTCTATGCCTACCAGCAATCCGGTAATCAATCCGGGACCGGCTGTGACCGCGATGGCATCAGGTTTATCGTGGCCTTGCGTTACTTGCTCAATGACCGGAAAGATATTTTCGGCATGCTCGCGTCCGGCGACTTCCGGTACCACACCACCATATTTTTTGTGCACCTCCACTTGGCTGGCGGTTTTTTCCGACAATACAAAAAATCCTTGATCATTGCAGTCAACCAAGGCGACAGAAGTGTCGTCGCATGAGGTTTCTATACCTAGGATTTTCATAGCCACTTTATTCTAGCAAGATTATTTGGTTTATTCAATAAAAAAAACCGTCTTAAAGCACGGTTTGATTTGGTAGCCCGTAGGGGAATCGAACCCCTGTTGCCAGGATGAAAACCTGGAGTCCTAACCACTAGACGAACGGGCCATATGCCGCATCATTATACATAAAAACATATTGGCAGTCAAGTGATTTTTGACAAATTCCAAGAATATTCTTGTCAAAGCTTGACAAAATAATGTCGTATTTGTTAGACTGTTTATGAACAAATACAAAAACCGCAGACAGCAGCTTTCTTTTTTAAAAAAGAATTAAACAGGCTGCCGAGGTAAAAAAGGGTTTTTATCCCAAAAAAAGGTCGATTTTTATCGATTGTAAGTCTGTGGTTAGTTAGCCACGGTTTTTTTTAAAAATATTATGGCAAAAACAAGAGAACAAAAACAACAAGCGGTTGATGAAATAATACAAGGAATCAAAGATTCCAGGTCGACCGTGTTCGCCAACTTTCAAGGCTTGAAAGTGCGGGAAATGGAGGAGTTGCGAAATAAATGCCGGGCACAGAACGTGGGGTGTTTTGTCACCAAAAAGACCTTGCTTAAAAGAGCACTCGATCAATTGAACATGGATGTGGAACCCAGAAGCTTTAGCGGCGGAATCAGCGTTTTTTTGGGTCGCGATGATGAAGTGTCTCCTGCTCAGTTGGTAGCCAATTTTGCCAAGGGACATGAGGTGGTCAAGGTTTTTGGCGGTATTTTGGAAGATAAGCCGATTGCCGCGGAAAAAATAATGGAGCTTTCTCAATTGCCGAGCAAGGATGAATTACTGGCAAAAGTGGTTGGTTCCATCAATGCTCCGGTATCCGGTTTTGTCAACGTACTGGCTGGCAATCTGAGAGGGTTGGTAAATGTTTTAAATGCGATCAAAGAGGCAAAAGTTTAATAATTAATTTTATTGTTAAAATAAAAAATATGGCGGAAGAACAAAAACAAGAAGAAAAAAAGGAGGAAAAAAAACAAGAACCATCCAAACAGGAAGAGAGCGCCGGTGAAGAAAGTAAACAGGAAGAAAAAACCGAACAAGCATCGGAAAAAGAAGTGGAAGTGCCGGCTAAATTTAAGTCTTTGGTGGAAGAAATTGAAAAAATGTCAGTGCTGGATTTGGCCGAGCTGGTCAAGATTTTGGAGGATAAGTTCGGCGTGAGCGCGGCCGCTCCGGCCATGATAATGGCCGCTCCGGGATCGGGCGGAGCCGAAGGCGACGCTGTTGAAGAAAAGACCGAGTTTACGGTAGAGTTGACCGATGCCGGCTCAAGTAAAATTTCGGTAATCAAGGTGGTCAAAGAACTTACCGGACTGGGATTGGCTGACGCCAAGGCTTTGGTGGACAGCGCCCCTAAAGCGATTAAAGAAGACGTCAATAAAGAAGAAGCTGAAGAGATGAAGAAAAAGATTGAAGAAGCGGGAGGGAAAGTTGAATTGAAGTGATATTGAACAAACAAAAAAAACAAGCCCGGTTCGGGCTTGTTTTTTAATATTGGAATCTGTACAGTTTTTGATTATCCAAAACCAATATTTCTTCGTCTTCCACATTGACGGCCATGCCGGTGGGATTAGTCCATTTTTCCGAGGTATATTGCGCTTGCAGTTTTCCTTCTTTGTTAACTCTGATTATTCTTGGTTGAACCGGTTCCAGTATGAAAATGCTGCCTACGGAATTGTAAGTCCAGATTTTATTCGGCTCACTCAATGGCGGATCAATATTTTTCAAAGAGAAATCATCTTTTATGCCGGCGCCCAATCTGATTACTTGGCCGTCGTTTTTCAAAACGTACAAATCACCATCTATGGCAAAGGAAACCGCGCCGGAAAGATCTATATTTTGTTTTATCCATGGACTGCCGCGGTCGTAGCCGCCCAAAGTGGGTTCGTGGCGGTATACCTGGTTTTGGTTCGGTATCAAGGTGTATAGACGGCGGTTATAGACGAACACATCCTGAATTTTTACATTATCGGCCGCGAAACTGATTTCCTTTTCCGAAATTACCATTGTTTCCTTATTGTATTCGGCAATGCCGGAATTGCCCGAGACAAAGACGATCTTGTCGTTTTCTTTGGGCGTGGAAGCGGCTCTGAGTTGTGGAATGGTATTGTGTTCTTTTTTTTCTATCTTGCCCGTATCAATGTCTACTTTGTAGAACCAGTCGTCCGCTTCCGAATAGGCCACAACCGAATTGTCAATAATTTCTATCTTTTCCGCGTCGGCACCGACCGTGGATAAATTCGCGATCAAAGTGGGTTGTACCTGATTAATTTTTCTCAATTGTTCAAAAATATTTTCTATATCGCCCCGTAGTGATTCTATGGTCTGTATTCTTTCTCCATCATCCTGATCCTGCTCGTTCAGCAAATCCCGCAAAGCCTGTTTCGATTCTTTGACCAGGCGGAAAGCTTTTTCATCATCATCGTAAAGCATGCTCGCTTCGGCCAGATCCTTTTTTTCTATCACTTGGTCGATGGTGTTTTCATAGCGCTGCAGAGCAATTTGGCGTTTTTCCTTTATTTTACCGTAAGAAATACTGATCGTGAAAGCGGCAATTAAAACCAAGGTTAGAATAAGTATGATTTTACTGACGATGGGCAGGTTTTTAATAAATTTTTTTCTGCTTGCGATGTCTTTTTTCAGCTCGGCTATTATTTCCCGGCGGTGGCCCCCTTTGTTGGTTATGAGCAGGATTATGGCCAGTATGGCTTTACCCAGAAATTTGAGGCAAAAGAGGATGGTTTTATATAAATTTATGGCCAGTATCACGATCGCCCGGCCCAGACCGATCAAGATATTATTTAAAACGGACTGCCTTTGTATTTCCAGTTCGCGCGGACGGTAATTGGTCTCCATTGAATTACTGTAGTAGACTTTGCGGTTGGAGACATCTTGTTCCGAGCTTCTTTTTTCCGGCGGCAGAACCGAATTCATTTTCGTTTTTACATGGCCAAGCAAGGGAGAATTAAGCAAATGATTGGTTTTTTGTTCGGCAGCCACCATTTTTTTGAGCGATTCTTCGGAACCGTCCCGCCGTTCTATTGGAGTGTTTGGTATGTTTTTCACTTCTTCTTTTTCCGGAGCTTTAATGATGATGCCACCGAAAGAAATATCTCCACGGATATCTTTCAATACCTTTTGCAGATGAGCGGTGCTCTGGCGCGGCGTGCGAGAAGACAAGATTTTCAAAATTCTCTCGTGCGCGAAATAGTCATCCACGTGCGGCGTGGCCATATAAAGAAAATCATTCGGCTTAAGCGTTCCTTCCAATACCGCGGAAAATAACTGTTCTTGCTCGTCGGTTTCCTCGTACTCTTCCATTATGTCCAGTATCTTTAGACCTTTGGAAGTTTGGAAGTAAAGCAAGGCGGTCGGTCGGCCGCGATAGGCGATAGCCAGTTTGTTGTCGCGCAGTACGCCCGCGGCACAGTGGATGATAGATTGGCTGTTTTTTAATATATGATGACCTCGCCGATTGATGTACTCTAGCGTGAGTTCAAAAGAAGTTTTGTTTTCTTCGTCTTCGGTTTCATAATATCCGGACTCCAAATCATCAATCATTTGCTGTAGGTGCTCGATTTGTTCAATACTGCCTTTGTTGATTTCCGTAAGTGCGAAAAAATAGCCTTTTTGTTTCTCGGCCGAGTTGGAAGGCTCTGTGATGTGAAGAAGAACATGAGATTTTTTCAGATCGTTACCCTCAACGAAAAACTCATGTATTTCCGGCCTTTTGTACATAGTTTAGCGATTCTCAGGATCTTGGCTTACGCGCCAGAGTACTCATGACTTTGACTTTCAAATGTTTTATTATTATACTATATTTGGTCAAAATTTAAAAGTGATTTAACCTTTTTTTAAATAATTTTAATTTAACATATTCCAAAGACAGACAGTAAATATTAAGTAGAAGTATGCTTGAACAGCTTTTTGGTTCAAAAGCCAGGGTAAAAGTTTTGCGGGTATTTTTTCAAGATTCGCAAAAAAGTTTTTATGTCAGGGAATTAACAAGGCTGCTTGGCCTGCAAATTAATGCTGTCCGGCGCGAGCTTTACACGCTGCTTACTTTGGGGTTGATCAAGGAGGTGGAGGCGGCCGATAAAAAGAATGATGACAAGGCCGGATCTAGCCTGCGTAAGTATTATGCCATTGACCGGGAATCCATGCTTTACCCGGAAATGAACGCTTTGATTTTGAAAAGCCAGGTGCTAGGCGAGCAAAAGTTCGTGAATGAAATGAAAAAGAAAGCAGGCGATATTAAACTGTTTATTTTAACCGGCAGATTTTCCGGCGATACCAGAGCACCGAGCGACGTATTATTGGTGGGCAAGCTTAAGGAAAGAAGTATCGCCAGGATGATCGTCAAGTATGAAAAGGAATTTGGGTTTTCCATTCGCTATACCACCATGTCGGAGCAGGAATTTTATGATCGCCGCCATGTGATGGATAAATTTTTGTATTCACTCTTTGAAGCGGACAATGTCAAGGTGGTGAATGATTTATTGGATTAATATTATGTTTGTCTTGATTGACTGTTCGCGACAAAAGCATATTAAATTCAGATTGTTTGATGACCATGGCTTTGATAAAGAATATGAATGGCATGGCCAAAACCGGGAGCTTTTGCGGGCGCTGGATAATTTTTTTATTCAAGAGAATATTTCACCCGAGCGTATTGAAGGGATCATGGTGGTAATGGAAAAAGGTTCTTTTACCTCCACCAGAATCGCCGCTACCGTGGCTAACGGTTTCGCCTATTGTCGCGATATTCCACTGCTCGCCGTGACCGCCGAACAATCTGTCAAGGCGGTTGAATTGGTACCCGAATTGCGCGGGCAAAAGCCCGGTCAGTACATTTCGGCCTCCTATTCGTCACCTCCCAATATTACCGGCAAAAACAATTTTTAAAATCCGCGTTTTTTTATTTATGAAAAAATTATGCCTTAAAATCAGCGGCGACGTGCAAGGTGTAAACTACCGCAATCGTGCTCGTCAACAGGCTCTGCGGTTAAATTTGACCGGCTGGGTGAAGAATCTTGAAGACGGTACCGTGCGGCTGTGCGCCGAAGGCGAAGAGAGGAACTTGAAAGAAATGCTCAATTGGTGTAAAATCGGCTCTCGCCCGGCCAAGGTTAATCAGATTGAGCAAGAATGGTCTGACCTGAAAAGGCGGCAATACTTGGATTTCACCGTTTCCTATTGAGAAATAAATTATGAAAAAAACCATTCTTACCGATTACCAACGCTACCGGCTTTATGAAATGTTGCCCGGCTTTTCTATTTGGCTGACTTTAATTTTAAGCATAGTACTATCATTCATCAAACCGTTGTGGATGATATATTTCATCATTCTTTTTGATATTTACTGGGTTTTGAAAGTGGTCAATTTTTCTTTTTATCTAATAATAGCGTGGGTACGCTTTCATCGGGTAAAAAAAGTTGATTGGGAGGACAAAATGAGGCATGAGCTGGCCAACTGGCAGGATAAAACGCATCTGGTTTTTTTGACCGTGTTCAATGAAGAATGGCCGGTGGTGCGGGCGGCTTTGGAAAGCATCTGCCGTGCCGCCTATCAACCCGACCGCTTTATTGTGGTGATTGCCGGCGAGCAGAGAAAAGAGGAGCATTGCCGTGAGATTTTTCTCCAAGTGAAGGAAAATTATAGCGGTTGTTTTTCCGATATCGTATTTACCTTGCATCCACAGGGATTGGCCGATGAAATTCCGGGCAAGGGTTCAAATCTGCATTATTCCGAGCGGCAGATGAAAAAATACGTGGATAAACGCGGACTGAACCATGATAATATTATAGTGACCGTATTTGATATTGATACCGTCTGTCATCGGCAGTATTTTTCTTATCTTACTTATCTTTACTGCACCGGCGACAAGCCGACCAGAACTTCATACCAGCCGATTGCCTTGTACAACAACAATATGTGGGAGTCGCCCGCGGTGTTGCGCATTATGGCCTTCGGAACCACTTTTTGGATGATGACGTCGCTTGCGCGGCAGGATGCTCTGGTTACTTTTTCATCGCATTCCATGAGCTTCAGAGCGCTTGTTGACGCCGGATTTCACGACAAACGTATTGTGAGCGAGGATTCGCGTATTTTTTATCAGTGTCTTTTGGCTTACGACGGCGATTACAAGGTGGCGCCGATGTACGTGCCCGTGTCCATGGACACGGTGAGAGACGATCGCTGGTTGCAGAGTTTAAAAAATTTGTATAAACAGCAAAGACGCTGGGCTTGGGGAGTGGAACACGTGCCTTATTTAATTTGGGAATTCGGGCGCGCCGGTAAAAGAATTGCCTGGTGGAAAAAATTAAAATGGATTTTCGTTGAGTGGGAGGGCAAGTGGTCGTGGTGCTTGGTGGCTCTCGTTATTACCATGATTGGGCGATTGCCTTTGTTGGTGGCGCCGGAGAATATTGCGCAAAGCGCGTTGTTTTTCAACGCTCCTCACCTGTTGCAAAATCTGATGATCATGGCCATGATGGGTTTGGGATTGTCCGCGCTTTTGAGTATTCCGCTTTTACCCAAGCGTCCCAAGTCGCATCCTAGGCATAAATATATTATAATGATAATGCAGTGGATATTGCTTCCCATCTCTTTAATATTCGTAAGCGCCATACCGGCTATTGACGCGGCTACTCACTTAATGCTGGGCAAATATCTTGGATTTAACATTTCTCAAAAAAAGAGGCAGCAAATGTTGCTTAACGAAGAGAATAATTAATTTTATGGCTAATATAAAAAAACCGAGCTTGGTACCACTCATTATGTTGGCGGCGGTGGTTTTTTTCGCGTTCGTCGGTACGGCCGGATATTTCTGGGTCAAGAGCTTGAGCGTGGAACAGATTATCGGCAGCAGCGTGGTGCGTAATATAGTGGAGCAGAATTTAGGTGAAGACGGTCGTGAGCTGTTTGATGCTTTGCCCGTTTTTCTCGGCTATAGTCGTCCATATACTTATCTGCTCTTGTTTCAAAACAATACCGAACTGCGCCCCGGAGGCGGGTTCATCGGTTCTTATGCCGTACTGCGAGCCGATCAAGGACATTTGGATGTTTTGGTTGTTGAAGGTACTGAAACGCTTGACGCTCAAGCCCCGGATAGTTGGCAGGTTGAACCGCCCGAGCCGATTAAAGAGCATTTGGGACTATCCACATGGTATTTTCGCGACAGCAATTGGTCGCCCGACTTTTTGGCCAACGCGCAAAGGGCGCTGCGTTTTTATCAAGGCGAAGGCGGAGAAAGTGCCGGTGAAATTGACGCGGTGGTGGCTATTACACCTACCGTATTGGAAAAAATGTTGGCTTTAACCGGACCGGTAACCATACAAGGAATAGAATTTACAGCTGACAATGTGGTGGAAGTCTTGGAATACGAGGTGGAATACGGATACTATGATAAAGATATTAATTTCAGCGAGCGCAAGCAGATAATGGAGCCGCTCACTCTGGCATTGCTTGACAAGCTGAAAGCGAATATATTCACCGAATGGCAAAAATATATTCAAGTATTCAAAGTTTTGGCCGATGAAAAACACATTTTGGTTTATTCCACGGATGATAATATTGAAAAGATAATAAATAAAAATGAATGGTCCGGAGATGTCAAACAAGTTGAAGATGATTTTTTAATGTGGGTGGACGCCAATTTGGCCGCTCTCAAGACCGATCATGCCATGAAAAGAGAATTAAGCTATTCAATCAAGCCGCATGAATCCGGCCGCTATTTGGCGACCGCATCAATGAGATATATTCATCAAGGCGAATTTGACTGGCGCACAACCAGATATCGTACATATGCGCGTATATACGTGCCCCAAGGTTCGGAGCTGGTTTGGGTTGAAGTCTCTATTAAAGAGGATAGAAGCGACGAGCCGGATGAAGTAGATAGCGGCGCTGAGCTTGACAAGAGCTGGTTCGGCACGTTTATTTCAATTGAACCCGGACAACAAAATTCTCTCACTTTCCGATATCTTTTGCCCGAGCGCTTATCTCAAAAAATAGCTGAGGGGCAATATTCGCTATACTTACAAAAGCAGTCCGGCACTATTGCCCACGGCTTGTCAGTTGATTTGGGATTTGCTAACAATATATTGAAAGCCGATCCGGAAGAGAATAGAGGGGGGGTGAATAACGCGATATATTCACTGGACTGGGATTTAAGCCGGGACCGGCAAATATTCATAGAGCTTGAGTAAAAAATTATGATGATAAAAAAAGTGGCCATTGACCTTGGAACCACCAACGTGCTGGTATATTTGCCTAAGCGCGGCATTGTGGTCAACGAGCCTTCGGTGGTGGCCATTTCCAAAGATGAAAAAAAAGTATTGGCGGTCGGGACCGAAGCCAAAGAAATGATCGGCCGCACGCCCGATACTATTATTGCCGAACGGCCGCTTAAAGACGGCGTTATCGCCAATTACAAAACAACTGAAGCCATGCTTCGCTATTTTATCAACCGGGCACTGGGCGCGGTGCGGTTGTTCCGACCGGAAGTGATGGTTGCGGTGCCGGCCGGTATTACATCCACCGAAAGACGAGCAGTGATAGACGCGGCCATGGCTGCCGGCGCGAGAGCCGCGTATATTATCAAAGAGCCGATCGTGGCCGCGATCGGAGCCGACATACCGATTGGCTCGGCATCCGGACATATGATAATTGACATCGGCGGCGGCACGGCTGAAATCGCGGTTATTTCCCTCGGTGGAATCGTATCGGTCGGTTCGGTGCGCATCGGCGGTAATAGATTTGACACTTCCATCGCCGACCATATCAGAAGAAAATACAATTTAGCTATCGGCGACAGAACGGCCGAGCAGGTAAAGATCAGCGTTGGTTCGGCTATGTTTATGAATAAACCTTTGGAGATGGAAGTGAAAGGCCGGGACATGATTACCGGTTTGCCGCGAATCGTCAAGATAAGTTCGGACGATACCACCGAGGCGTTTCAGCACGATATGGAAGATTTGGTGCAAGCAATAAAAGAAGTATTGCACAAAACTCCGCCCGAGTTGTCGGCCGACGTGATGAATAAAGGAATAATCATGTCTGGCGGTTCGGGACAGCTGCGAAATTTGGATGAATTGATCGCGCAAGCCACCGGCGTGGCCTGCTATGTGGCCGACGAACCTTTGCTTTGCGTGGCCAAAGGAACTGGCGTTGCTTTGGAGAATCTGGATTCATACAAGCGTAGCGTGCTAGCCACCAAGTAATTTTAAAATAGTCTTTTATGATAATCGGAATAGACGTTTCCCGAGCCAATCGCGGACAAAAGACCGGAGTGGAATGGTACGCGTATAATTTGGTGCAGCATCTCAAGCAAGTGATACCCGAAAATATTCGGGTGATTTTGTATTCGGATCAACCGCTGCGTGGGCCGCTCGCGAGTCTGCCCATAAACTGGAAAACCAAAGTGTTGCGTTGGCCGCCGAAAAGATTATGGACACAGTTTCGTCTCAGCTGGGAGATGTTGTTTCATTCACCGGATGTGTTACTGGTTCCGGCTCATGTCTATCCTTTGATTCATCCGAAAAAAACCATTATGACAGTACATGACGTGGCTGCCGCTCATTTTCCTCAGACATACAACCGCTTTGAGCGTTGGTACAGCCTGTGGGCTGGAAAGACGGCAGTTAAGAATTTGTGGCGGGTGATAGTACCGAGTCGTTTTACTAAAGAAGAGCTTCTCCGGCTTTTTGGAGATGAAAATAGCGGTCGCGTTAAAGTTATTTATCACGGGTATGACTTGCAATACAAGAGGATTGAGAATCAAGACGAAATTAAACCGATTTTTAAACGAATCGGGATTGATAAGACTTACATTTTGACCATCGGCAGGCTGGAACAAAAAAAGAATACCGAACGCTTGATTAAAGCTTTTGATTTGGTGAGGCAAAAAAAAGATTTGCAGCTTCTACTGGTGGGTAAACCCGGCTATGGACATCAAGCGGTCAGTCAGGCGATCGCGGATAGTCATTACGCCGATGATATTGTGCGCGCCGGCTGGGTGGAAGAAGAAAATTTACCCGCGCTTATCAGTGGGGCGGCGGCTTTTGTTTTCCCCAGTCTCTATGAAGGGTTTGGCTTGCCGCTACTGGAAGCGATGGCGTGCGGTACCCCGCTTGTTATATCTAAAACGGCCAGCTTACGTGAGGTGGCCGGTAATTGCGCTTTGCGAGCGAACGCGCAAAGCGAAAGTGATATGGCGGAAAAATTATTGCGAGTTTTGGATGACGGCAAGTTATCAAATACCATGATCGCTTGCGGCCTGGACAGGGTAAAGCAATTTTCTTGGCGCAAATGCGCCCAAAAAACTTGGCAATTAATTGTTGAAAATTGAAAAATATGCTAATCTTAAAGCATGCGTATGAAAGAAATTATCGGGCACCACAACATTGTTTCTTTATTTGAATCACTGGTTGACAAAAAAAAGATCAGCCATGCTTATTGTTTTGCCGGTATGGAAAAATTGGGAAAAAAAGTGGTGGCAGAAAATATCGCCTGCCGCCTGTTGAAAGTTGAATCAAAAAAGCTGCGTACTTGCGCGGATTTTTGCCTGGTCAGGCAAATGAGGGATGAAAAAAGCGGCAAAAAGAAAAAAGATATTGATATCAAACAAATTCGGGAATTGTCACGCATGCTTTCGCGTCATTCTTTTTTAGGTGGCCGGAAAGTGGCGATCATAGATCAAGCGGAAAAAATGAATGCCAATTCAGCCAATGCCTTGTTAAAAATTTTAGAAGAGCCGCCCGCGAATACGGTCATATTTTTAATCACCGCTGATCAATCCAAGCTGCCACAAACCATAAATTCACGCGTCCAAACCGTCTATTTCAATCCGGTTGAAACCGACATCATATTCAAATATTTATTATCTCAAGGCTCGCCGGAGGACGAGGCCGCCGAAATGGCCTCATTGTGTCTGGGAAAGCCGGGCCGGGCGATCGGATGGCTGCGGTGTGTCCCAAATTATCAATATTACAAAAGAGAAGTGGAGCGTTTTTCGCGGCTTTTCGGCCAGCCTTTTTACAAAAAATTGGAACTGGTTGATGATATGTTTGGAGACAAGATGGACCATATCAGCGCCAGAAACAGATTGCTGCGGGTTATGGATATCTGGCAGACCATTATGCGTGACAAGCTTCTCAAACAGTTGAATATGGGTGAATACGCCGTGCACAAAAAGACCTCCGGAGAACATCAGGTGCGGATTGATTTTTTTGACCAGATAGCCGAAGCGAAAGAGCTGTTGCGAAAAAATATTCACCCTCGATTATTGATTGAAAAAATTTTAATTAAAATACCTTAAAAACATATGAAAATATTTTTTCGCCTGGTTGGAGTAGTAGCCATGTTGCTGCTCTTTACCGGCCAAGGCTGCATTTCTTTGGGAGGCGATAAAAACGCGCGTACCGGCCAGGCCGGTATTTTCGCCTCCACCAACAAAGGAAGTACCTGGCAATCCATATCTTTACTGCCGACTGCCGAAGGCGTCCAACAATTAAATGATGTTTCGGTTTACAGAATGTTCAATGATCCGCAATTTCCCTCCACTTTTTATTGGGGATCAAGAAACAGCGGACTATTCTACACTTACAACGATGGGCGCTCCTGGCAACATTCGCCCGCTCCGCTCGACACCGGCTTTATTTACGGCGTGGCGGTGCATCCGGACGATGAGTGTGTTATTTACGCCTCCAACGGCTTTCAGGTTTTTAAAACTGACAACTGCAACCGCACTTGGAAAGAAGTGCACCGCGAAGAGCGCCAGGATGCCAAAATAAATTCCTTGGCCATCAATCAATTTTTTCCTTACCAGGTGTACATGATAAAAGAGAACGGCGAGATTTTGCGCTCAGTGGACGGCGGCAGCGGTTGGAGCGTGCTAACAAGAATAAAAAGAGCCGATTTGCTGGAAATTATGGCCAGTCCTCATCAGGAGGGACTGCTTTATGTGGCTGACAAGCAAGACGGGCTTTATCGCAGTACTGACACGGGGGACAGCTGGCAGTTGTTGGAACAGGGCTTTAAAGAATATCCGGATTCCAGAGAATTCAGAAGATTTGCGCTGCATCCCAATTCGTCAAGTACGCTCTATTGGATCTCCACATACGGTATTTTGCGTTCGGATGATTATGGTGAAAGCTGGACACCTTTTGAGCTCATTACTCCTCCCGGCAGCGCCAATATTTACGCTTTCGTTGTTAATCCGGCCGATAGCGATGAAATTTATTATACCGCCACCATCGGAGACGATTCCATATTTTACAGCAGCAATGATCGCGGGCAATCTTGGACCACAGAGAGGCTGCCATCGGGGCAACTGCCCACTTACTTGCGTTATCATCCGGAAAAGGATATTCTTTATTTGGGTTTTACCATTCTGCCCGGCGACTAAAATAATAAAAATAATATGGATTTAATTCAATCTTACAAAGAAAAATTTGACAAGGCAATGGAGTATCTGAAAAGCGAAGTGACCGGTCTGCGTACCGGTCGGGCCACGCCGGCTTTGGTGGAGGACATACCGGTTGAAGCTTATGGAGTAAAGCAGCCGCTTAAGGCTTTGGCTTCCATTTCGGTACTGGATGCCAAGACGATCGTGGCGGAGCCATGGGATAAATCAATATTAAAGGCGATTGATTTAGCAATTTCCCAGTCAAAATTAGGCATCAATCCGGTTAATGACGGCAAAGTTATCAGACTACCTTTGCCCGATCTGACCAAAGAAAGAAGAGAGGAGCTGATCAAAGTTTTGCATGAAAAACTTGAACAATCAAAGATAGCGATTAGGAAAATAAGGGAAGAGGTGAGAGATAACATAGAGCAAAAATTCAAGGACAAGCAAATAAGCGAAGATGAGAAATACAAATTGCAAGAAGAATTGGACAAGACCGTAAAAGAATACAATGAACGGATAAAGCAAATCGGAGAGGATAAAGAACAGGAGATAAATAAGGTTTAGTCTTTATGAGAGCGGTATTGCAGCGAGTAAACCGGGCGGAAGTTAAGGTGGATAATGAGACGGTGGCTGAAATTGAGCGCGGCTACGCGTTATTGTTGGCAGTACACGAATCAGACAGTGAACAGGATGCTGATTGGTTGAGCAAGAAAATATTGAAGCTGCGCTTGTTTGAGGACGAGAAGGGCAATTCTTTCTTGGAAAAAAATATTGTTCAGGTCGGCGGATCTATTTTGTTGGTATCTCAGTTTACATTGTACGGAGATTGCGAAAAAGGCACCCGGCCCGGATTTTCCGGTGCGGCTCGACCGGCTCGGGCCGAGCAATTATATCGTTATTTGGCGCAAAGATTTACTGACGGCGGCATAAAGGTGGAAACCGGCAGATTCGGCCGGCACATGCAGATGAATTTATCAAATGAGGGACCGGTTACATTGATAATAGATACGCCCAAGAAATTTGACAATTCGGCTTGGGTAAAATAAAATAGTGGACAAAAGTGGGCAATGAAAAAGGCGCTGGCGGCCTTTGGAGCCCATGAGACAATTTGTTGAGAGTGTCCTGCGGGAAACTCGGGTGGAACCGTCCCTTTTGGGACCCCGAGGCTGCCGAAATATTTAAGGCTAGCCTTTTTTATTTATTAAACAAATACCAATAAATTTGATATAATTAAAAAATATGGAAAAAGATCCACTTGAACACATCGTATCATTGGCCAAGCGCCGCGGTTTTATTTTCCAATCTTCGGAAATTTACGGCGGCTTGTCTTCTTGCTATGACTATGGTCCTTTGGGTGTGGAGTTGAAAAATAACATCAAGCGCGCCTGGTGGCGTTCAATGGTACAAACGAGAAGCGATGTTGTCGGACTGGACTCGGCCATTTTAATGCACCCCAAAGTATGGGAAGCGAGTGGACATTTGGACAGCTTCACCGACCCGCTCGTGGATTGCAAAGTTTGCAAGCGCCGCTGGCGTGCCGATCATCTGTTGGAATCCAAAGGAATAAAACCTGATTTTAGGCCGAGTGCTGAAAAAATGGAGAAAGTAAAGTGTCCGGAGTGCGGCGGCGAGTTGACCGAAGTGCGCAATTTCAATTTGATGTTCAAGACTTTTATGGGCGCGGTTCAATCGCAAGCCGATGAAATATATCTGCGGCCGGAAACCTGCCAGGGGATTTATGTCAACTATTTAAATGTAATGCAATCCATGAGAAAAAAGCTGCCGTTTGGCATCGCCCAGATTGGCAAAGCTTTCCGAAATGAGATTACCCCCGGTCATTTTACTTTCCGCACCAGAGAATTTGAGCAGATGGAGCAGCAATATTTTGTGAATCCGGAGCATTCGGAAGAACATTTCAATGATTGGAAGAAAGAGCGCCTGAATTGGTATATGGCTTACGGAATCAAGAAGGCAAAATTAAGATTCAGGGATCATGAAAAGGACGAGCTGGCGCATTACGCGCGTCTGGCTGTGGATATTGAATATGATTATCCGGGCATGGGGTTCAAGGAGTTGGCAGGCATTCATGACCGCGGTGACTGGGATTTATCGCGACACCAACAATACAGCGGACAAGATTTGACATACTTTGATCCGGAAAGCGGAAAAAAATTTATTCCACATATAGTTGAAACTTCTGAAGGGGCGGATCGGGCGGTCTTGGCTTTTTTGCTTGATGCTTATCAAGAAGTGGATACCAGAAGCGGTGACAAGGAGGGCAAACATGATAAGGAAGTGGTGCTGAAGCTGCACAAACATCTGGCTCCGATAAAAATTGCGATTTTGCCTTTGTCCAAAAAGGAGCCTTTGCAAAATTTGGGCAGACACGCGCAGTCCATTCTATGGACCGAGTTTATGACTCAATATGACGAAACAGGCAGTATCGGCAAGCGTTATCGACGCCAGGATGAGATCGGTACTCCTTATTGCGTGACCGTTGATTTTGACTCCGTTGACGATAAAAAAGTGACCGTGCGTGATCGTGATACCATGAAGCAAGACAGAGTGGATATTGCCGTCATTAAAGACTATTTTATTGAAAAATTTAAGTAAAAATTACCAAATGTATTAATTAGGCATATAAATGATGCGTTAATAAAATAATATGAAAAAGTATCTTCCGTTGGTAATAATCGTCGCCTTGCTGGCGCTGGTCTTCATGTGGGTGGTCGGTTATTACAATACTTTCGTGCAAAAAAACGAAGCAGTGGCCACTGCCTGGTCACAGGTGGAAAATCAATACCAGCGCCGATTTGATTTGGTACCTAACCTGGTGGAAACGGTAAAAGGAATTGCCGAGCAAGAACAAACGGTATTTTTGGGCGTAACCGAAGCGCGCGGCAAAGTGGGGCAGGTTTCCCTCAATCCGGACATGCTTTCCAACGAACAAGCTTTTGAACAATTTCAACAGGCGCAAAACGAATTGTCCGGCGCGTTATCCAGGCTGCTTGTAACCGTGGAAAATTATCCGGAATTGAGATCCAATGAAAATTTTTTGGCATTGCAAAGTCAGTTGGAGGGAACGGAAAACAGAATTGCGGTGGAAAGGATGAGGTACAACGAACAAGTTCGGGATTACAACGTGAAAGCAAAAGGAATTCCGGGACGCTTTTTCGTTTCTTTGTTTGGATTTGACAATGAAAAACAATTGTTTGAGTCGGCCGCCGGAGCGGACATTGTTCCGGAAGTAAATTTTAATTTTAATAACAATTGAAAAGTTTGAGTTGGTGAGCACCGGCAAAGAATAGCAAGCTTAACGAAAAGCGGTATCGTATGAAAACGAAAATATTGTCAATAATTTTTTTCTATGTCTGTCTCGCCACTTGCGGGCCGGTTTTGGCGTATACTTCACCCGGAGAGCCGAGCGGATTTGTCAATGATTTTGCCGGCGTTTTGTCCAAGTCTGTCAAGGCTGAATTGGAAAAGCAATTAACGGAATTTGAACAGCGGCAGTCCAATGAAATCGCGGTGGTGACCGTATCTTCTTTGGATGGAGACTATATTGAAAATTACGCCAATCAGCTGTTCAGCGATTGGGGTATTGGCAAGCAAGAGAGCGACAACGGTGTGCTGCTCCTGGTGGCTATGCAAGAAAGACAGGTGCGCATTGAAGTCGGTTACGGACTGGAAGGAGCGTTGACCGATTATGAATCCAAGATGATAATACAAAGTGTGATCACGCCGGCCTTCAAATCCGGAGATTTCAATGCCGGCATCTTAAAGGGAGTCCAGGCCATTATGCGGGCCACCGAGGGAGAATATTTTGCACCTTCAACTTCCGTAGTATCCTGGCCTTACAAGCTGATGATGTTCGGTTTTGTCTTTCTGCCTTTTTTGTATTTTTTGATGGTAATGCTGAGCGGCTCCAAAGCGATTTGGCCGGGCGGATTGCTTGGTGGCATGGCCGGCTTTTGGACGTCTCTTTTGGTAGGGGCCGGCCTGTGGTTGGTGATATATATACCGGCGGGCGTGGCTTTGGGGTTGATCCTTGATTATTTTTTGTCCCGCCATCCTTTACTTGAAAATTTTCGCAAGAAGATAAAAAAAAGGACCGTTTCCGGGCGTGGTGGTTTTTGGGGAGGTTCGGGTCGTTCTTCAGGCGGATCCGGATTCGGCGGATTTAGTGGCGGATCTTCCGGCGGTGGCGGCGCATCGGGCAGTTGGTAAAAATATTTTATGTATAAAAAAGTTAAACTAAAAAACAAGGCCAATCTTTATCTGGTTGAACATGACTGTTCGCAGTCTATTACCATTTTAGTGGTCTATCCGGTCGGTTCGCGCTACGAGAGCAAAGACTTGAACGGTGTTTCTCACTATATAGAACACATGATGTTCAAAGGTACGAAGAAAAGAAAAAACACTTTGGCGCTGACGCGAGAGATAGACAGGCTGGGGGCGATGTACAACGCTTTCACCGGAAAAGAATATACCGGCTATTATATCAAAATAGATAAAAAATATTTTGAAAAAGCGGTCGATATATTGTCGGACATGCTTTTTAATTCTAGGTTTGATCCGGCGAAGATGGAAAGGGAAAAAGGAGTGATAATAGAAGAGATCAGAATGTACAATGACAATCCTTTGTTTAATATTGAAAATATTTTTGAAGATCTTTTGTACAATGGTTCGGCTTTGGGCAGAGATATTGCGGGCAAGGTGGAAAACGTGGCAAAATTTAACCGCGAGCGCGTTATGCGGTTTAAAAATCAACATTATCTGCCGGCAAATATGACGATCGTGGCGGCCGGCAATATTGACGATCGTGTTGAACAATTAATTCGGCGGTATTTTGGCGGAAAAAAAAATGAAAAAGTCGCAGACAAGCGTTTCGCGCCGTATAAATTGGGTGGAGGAAAAAAGCGACAACGATTAGTGGTGGAGAAAAAAAAGACCGATCAAGCGCAGGTGATGCTTGGTTTTCCCGCTTTTGCCCACGGACACAAGTTCAATCCGGCGCTTACGGTTTTAAACACCGTGCTTGGCGGATCCATGAGTTCACGTTTGTTTATTCAAATCAGGGAACGGCGCGGGTTGGCATACATGGTCAGAAGTGGCGTTGAGAAATTTCGCGATACCGGATATGTCTACGTTAGAATGGGTCTGGAGAGCAGAAATATCAATCAGGCCATTGAGGTGGTCTACTCGGAGATTGCCAAGATCGCGCGGTTCGGAGTGGGAAAAACAGAGCTCAAAGACGCTAAGACGCACATCAGAGGATCGCTGGTTTTATCTTTGGAAGACTCGTCCGCGCAGGCCGGCTGGTATGCCAAAGAGGCATTGTTTCAAACCGAGATAAAAAGTCCGGAACAAAAAATTGCTCAAATTGAACAAGTGGAAAACGATCAAATCAAGTCGGCGGCCAAGATTTTCAATCCGCGCGTCATGCGTCTCGCCGTAATCGGAGATATTGATGAAGATAAAATTAATTTTTAAAGTGTAAGAATGTCAAGCGTTGTTTACAATTCAGTTGGATAAAAGTAATCAATGAG
>CAYSPW010000016.1:0-13484 GCA_964433095.1 uncultured Gammaproteobacteria bacterium
TGATTACTTTTATCCAACTGAATTGTAAACAACGCTTGACATTCTTACAAATAATGTTTTACCATGTGAGTATCGGGCTGAGCCGGACGAAGCCACATTAAAATGTGTTGAGGATTGTTTTAATTTTAGTAATGAATAAAAAAATATTTTAAAATTTAATAAATATTTTTTGTGATATAATAAAATTGGAAAGTAAGCGCATCAGCTCACGGCCATGGCTTTGGGCGGTTGAAATCTGAATATTGTAACAAGTGAGATTATCCAAGGCTAAGGTTTTGGATAGAGTGCCGTTGTGACATTTTAAAAAAATGCAAAAATGGGGTATGTGCTTAAAAAAAATCAGGTTTTACTTTTTAATTTTGGATTTCTCAATTGATTTTAGCTTCTCGCGTGCTTTTCGGAAGTCTTCAAAAAGTGGTGCAAGGATCACACATGGCTTGTCATGTTTGTTAAATACCACCCGTATTTTAGTGTAGTGTGCTTTATTGATCACTTACTGAATTTTTTCTGGTTTTGGTGGCGTTAATTTGACTGCTTTCTATCTGTTTGGATACTATGTTGTCCATATTTTTTTCAAAAATAACTCAAAAAATTATATAATCTACTCAAACGAATAATTTGATACATACCCCACTAAAAATACACTAAAAAATACAGTTAACGTTTTAAAAAACGACTAACGTACATAAAATAACAATATAAAAAAAGCCCCGCAGCAGAAAGCGTTTAGGGCTTAAACGGTCACCGGGAAAGACACATAGAAAGAAGTTCCTTTGCCCGGCCAAGAGTTGAGCGTGATCCTCCCCCCGTTTCCTTCAACCAATTCACGCACCAAAGGCAACCCCAATCCGCGTTTCAGGTGATTATTTTTGGTGGAGAAATCAATATCAAATGCTCTGTGTTGGGTTTGCTTGTCCATGCCGCAGCCGGTATCACTGACGGTGATAAGCACCCGACCGCGTTTGTCATCCGCGAACACATTATCATAACCATCATCATTTTTATTCGTCTTGATGACCGCGGTACTAACCCGTATGCTACCATTCTCGCCCAGCGCTTCACTGGCGTTCTTAATCAAATTCAAAATAATCCTGGCGAATTCAGCCTTATTTATGACGATAATCGGATCGGCTTTATCCAAATCCAGCTCAAGCGATGTGTTGAGCAATCTACTGACACGCATTATAACAACATTAACATTCACGGATATTTTCCTTGTATTTCCACGTTGCAGAATCTCACGGGCATTGACAATCAAATCTCGACATTGTTCGCCGGCAAAAAGCAAAGATCTGACATATTTATCAATCGCGGGCGATACCTGATAACCGCTCAAAATCATGGAGGCGTTGCCGATGATAGCCACCAATAAATTATTCAGGTCATGAAAGGTACTCAAGGATAAATTGGTATCAAACACCTGTTTCTTTAAATTCAAAATAAGCTTATCCAAACCATCAATTCGCAGCTTCAGGCGCTCGTTTTCCTTCTTAAGTGCCTCTTTTTCCTTAAGTAGTGGTTGTGCCAGTCTTTCAAAGGCTTCGTTCAGGCTTTGGCTGTCTTCCCAGATATCTGCCGGTTGATGACAATTACCCGTAGTTTGATTTCTTTTTTTTTCACGCATTGTTCCTCCTTTAGATTGTGAAAGGAACAGGTGGACTTACTTGAAAGATATTTTATCAAATTCGGACTAAAAAAACAATCATTTCCGCGTTCGGCAGGTATAGCGGCGCTATATTGTTCGGTACAATTAGCCTGTGATATAATATGGTAAAATCATATTCAATATATATCAAAAAAATATGAAAAAAAATGAAAGCCAAAGAGACAGATCAATCAGGTTCATACTGGCAATCGTATTCACAATGTTCGCTTTCCTTTACTTGCAAGGGATATGGCACTTGCTGGCGGTAATAGTAGCCCTGATACTGTTGGTCACCGCTCTTAACGGCTTCTGTTTGGTATACAAATTTTTGGGAATAAGTACGGTGGATACAAGCGTCAAGACGGACAAATCATAATTTAATGATGTCGATTCAAATGAAAAATAAAAATATAATTATTTTGATTTATTATATAAGTTAGATTTAACTTTCTAACGCAACAGCATTAGAATTAATTAGTAAGTTAGATTCCAGAATTTAATTAATCTAATTAATGATAGAAAAATATGAACAAAAAACCATACATCATTATCGCCGTACTAATTTTTGCGTTCGTCGCGGTAATTTTGATAATGGTTTACCAAGGACGCGATACCGACGCGCCCGAGAATATAGGAGGGGATACTGACAGTCATGGCTGTTTGGTGGCAGCCGGATACAACTGGTGCCCGAGCACGCAAAAATGCCAACGTATGTGGGAAGAATATTGCCCCGAGTTCAAAGAACAATTTAAAATTGAACACTTTGAGGATTGCGTTGAAGCCGGTAATCCGGTTATGGAAAGCTATCCGAGGCGGTGCCAAAGCGAAAGCGGGCAAGTCTTCACTGATGAAATCGGCAATGAATTGGATAAGAGCGGCTTGATCAGACTGGATAATCCTCGACCCAATCAAAAAATATCCAGTCCGCTGACTGTAACCGGCGAAGCCAGAGGCAACTGGTTTTTTGAGGCCGAATTTCCGGTAGTACTGGTCAACTGGGATGGATTAATTATTGCCCAGAGCAACGCTCGCGCGCGGGAAGACTGGATGACAGAAGACTTTGTTCCGTTTGAAGCTGAGCTCACTTTTGACAAGCCTGAAACCTATGACAATGGCGCCTTGATTTTACAAAAGGCCAACCCTTCCGGCCTGCCCGAAAATGACGACGCATTGGAAATTCCCATTGCATTTGAGTAAACTCAATCCAAAATATAGCCTCTTCCCGGAATTGTTTTAATAATGCGGTTTCTCCCTTGGTCTCCAATTTTTTTGCGCAAGGTCATGATATGGGATTCAATGGTGTTAGAAAATGGATCTGCATTGATATCCCAGACATGCTCCATAATCATTCCGCGGGAGAGCACCATCCCTTTATTTTTCATAAAATACTCCAGCAACATGAATTCTTTGCGAGTCAGATGTATTTTAGCATTGCCGCTTTTTACTTGATGCTTTTTGACATCCAATAGTAGCTTATCATGCTTGAGCGTTTCGCCCTCTATCGGGGTGGGGCGTCGCATCAAGGCCCTGATACGAGCTAATAATTCTTTAACCGAAAAAGGCTTGGTCATGTAATCGTCAGCTCCGGCCTCCAGCAACTCAATTTTTTTATGTACTTCACAAAGGGCGCTTAACACAAGAATGGGTGTATTTTTGGCCGCCGCTCTAATTTCTTGGCATACGGTTATTCCGTCTTTTTTAGGCAGCATGTTATCCAGTATGATAATGTCGTAATTGTTTGTTTTACCCAAAAAGGATCCTTGCTCGCCATTGACGGCCACATCTACCGCAAAACATTCTTGTTTGAGCGCGGTTTTGAGGATTTTTTGCAATCCCGGCTCATCTTCCACTATTAATATTCTCATAGCGATTTTAATTTAACATATTAGTTATATAATTCAAGTGATTTAAATATACATAAAAACAGATGAAATTTTTTTAAATTTCTTACCGTTAAAAAATCACGTTATTTAGGCAAATCCACTTTAATGGGGCACTTGACTAGTTATCTATCCACATGGTATACTTTTTTTTGGTTCTTTTTATTAAAAATATTCGGCGGTAGCTCAGTGGTAGAGCAATTGGCTGTAATACTAAAAAAGCAGCTCTTGGTGGAAACACCAAGATGACAACGAGGTGAACTGCTGGAAGCCTTAATCTCAAATTATTGAGCCAGGTGATCAGCAGCCAAGCCCCATTGATCAATCAACGATATGGGGAAGGTTCAGAGACTATCCTTGAAAAAGGAGTACTCTCCCACGCGTGGAGGGGAAGCGCCTCGCACCCCAGTGTTCTTCTTTTAAAAGAAGCCTTATGACACGGGTGATGATATAGTCCATCCTTATTCGAAAGAATAAGAGAACGATGTAACCAATGGGTCGCGAGTTCGAATCTCGCCCGCCGAGCCCTAGTAAACATAGAAAACTTACCTAAAATTAGGTAAGTTTTTTTGTATTTCTTACGAAGATAAATCGGATTTAAACTTTTAAAATACTTTAGCTTATTTAAGCTAAATTTATTAAGAAATTTGGGTTAAATTTGTGTTTATTTAGAATGTTTTAATAAGATATAGTTGAGATAGTTTTTCGCAGTGAGGTTGACATAAAATTAGTTTTTTGCTATAAAGAAATAATAAAATTGTTCATTTTATAAAGGTTCATCCTTGCTTTCTTTTAGCTTTCTTTGTGTATATTTTAAGAACTGAAATACTCACCAAGAAGACCAAAAGACAGGTTTTCCTCTTTGCCAATTTCGGCGAAGAGTGAGCCATTTATAAGAAAGAGTAAGGAGGGTGAAATGAGTGATCTAAGGAAACTGACATATTTGCATGAACAGCTCGGCGATGATCGGTTCGCGCTTTTGATCGATTCGGAGAATACCGGAAAGGTCAAAGAATTTTGCGACCAGATTCTCAAGGACGCCATCCCGACCAGCTTCACCATTGGTGACCGCACCTACGATATTCTCGGTTTCCTCAAGGGAGACGAGGAATCGGTGGTCGGCCACACAATGGTCGCCCGGGCGAAAGAGATGAGCGCCAATCTCGGAAAGGAGGACGGGGAGCATATCTTGAAGCATCAACATGAGATCCCCGTCACTTTCAGGGGGAAGGTGGAGTTGGTCTTCCCGAACTGGCGGCTCCCCGACGACTCCAAATGCGTCTACTACGTCCTCTGGGTCGGCGACCGCTGGGACAAGTACTGGCATTTACTAGACATCCATTGGAGCGACAGGCACCGTTTCCTCCGTCCCAAGTAGGCACCTGTCGCACCTAATATCCTTGGAACTTTGTTCCTTGGACACCTGGCTACTTGTCGCCGACACAACAAACCCCGCACGTTTTATGCTTATCAAGAAGTAGACGACGCGCGGGGTTCTTTTTTTTGTGATATAATAAAATTGGAAAGTAAGCGAATCAGCTCACAGCTACGGCTTTGGGCGGTTGAAATCAGGATATTGCAACAAGTGAGATTAGCCAAGGCCAATGTTTTGGATAGAGTGCCGTTGTGATATTTCTAAAATAAAAATACTTGGTGCAATATGTCAGCGAGATAAAATCTTCAGATAAATACAGCCCGATTGAGAATTCAATGGGCGGTGATATGGACGGTTTATTGCATGTTTTCTGGGGCGTCAACCAGACAATCCCGAGAAAGCCTATTGTGTTTATTGGAACGTCGAAAAGTGTATTCAAAACTGGCACTGGCTCGACAACGACAACCGGAACGGCAACGATCGGGTTCTCCGTCGCAAGTCTTTTTATTCTCTCCCGAACGGGGGAGTTTTTTTATAAAGCTTCATCCAACCGCCTATCATCCGGCATGTATTTTCTGGGCTGGACAAACTTCCCGTATTACAAAAAATTGCGAAAGAAAACCAAAGAGCGGATGTTTAAGAAAATAGCCAACCATCCCAAAAAGAAGCTTTCCGGTCCTATTTAGGGTTATTAAGCCATGGCAATACCCATAAAATAGAAAAGAAATAAAAAAATGTCTATTGGTTGTTCAAAGATTAAAACGTTTAATTTTTAGTAAAAAAAGTTCGGAAGATGTCCTTGTACGCGAGCAAAAATAAAACGACCCTAGATTATTCGGAGTCGTTTTATTATCTAAAAAAAGTTTTTATACTTTTTTAACATTGACTGCGGCGTCACCTTTTTCGGTTTTTTCAACCTCAAATGTAACTTCATCACCTTCTCTTAATTGATGAAAGTCAATATCTGATAAGTTGTTGGCGTGAAAAAATAAATCATCGCCTTCTTCTTTAGCAATGAAGCCAAAGTTTTTTTCAGTCAGTTTTTTTATAGTTCCTTGCATGTTGATGTAAAGATAAAATTAATTAGTTAAATATTAAAAGTAGAAATTCGACTTTATCTCTACATTCTTTAATATTTGTTATTCTTAAAATTTTTAAGAATAGATAGCTATTAAGCTCGTGTTAGATTATAGCATAAAAAAATTTTTTTGTCAATTTTTTTCAATATCCATACTGATTGACTTAATATATATTTATGGTATGATAAATATAAGAGAAAAGGTTGCTATATTCCATATTCCTTGAAAAATTTGACCATAAAATCGCCATATGCAACTTTCGATCGAAGTTGCTTTTTTTTAATTTAAATGACCACAAAATTACAATTCCTAGCAGAACATAATAAATTGTCTCCACCAAACTTAAAGGCTACTATGGATTTGCTTACTCAGTTCAAAAAAGAAAAGCCTGCTGTTTTTAAGGATGTAAATGATTGGCCGATTAACAAAATCAGGAGACCATTTATTTTTTGGCTTACTTCTTTAAGTAAGAAAAAAAAAGAAGAATTCGGTATCACAAAAAATGATTAAAATTAATATGAAATTTATATCTATTAAATTATTTTTTATGTGTATTTTTTAAACATGGTATAATGGAAGAAATTAATAAAAATTTTTTACTGTAAAAAAATTATAAAGGCTTATTTAGATCTTGAGTATGATTATTTAAGAGAAAAAACATAAATGAAATAGTATTTTTAAAAAAAGTTTAAAAAGTTTTCCGAGTACGCGAGCTTGGTTTTAAAAATAGGCTTTGAAGGCTTATTTTTTTCTTTACTTTATGGTATACTTGCGCATATGGATTTCTTCATCTATTTGCTCGCGATCATCATTTTGCTCATTTTCACCATCTCCATAATTATATCCAGCCTATCAATAGCCCCTTGGTTGCCGAGCAGTCAAAAAGATTTTCAGCGCATAAATCACTTGGCAAATTTAAAGCCGGGCCAAATTTTTTACGAACTTGGTTGCGGTGATGGACGCGTGGGCAGGTATATTGCCAAGAACAATCCGCAATGCCAAACTATCGGAATTGAAATTTGCATTCCGATTTTTTTGTGGGCAAAATTAAAACAAGTATTGGGTGGACCAAAAAACATGTCTATCCGTCTTGCCGACGCGCTCAAGCAGGATATAAGCGAGGCGGACGTGATCTACACCTTTGCCTTTACCACTTCAATCAGCGGCAAAGTGAAAGACAAACTGATTGAAGACATGAAGCCGTCCGGCAAAGCCCTTTCTTATGTTTTTCCCATTGACCACTGGTCAGGAGAAACAACCGTGGACAAGCCTGATCAAAATAGCGTATCAATCTTTTGCTATCGCAAATGATTTAACTTTTTCACCGTAATTGGGTATAATAACTGAGCTATATTTTTAATGAAAAATAAAATGACGCAAAAGAAAATACAGATATATTTTTATCTGGTTTTATTCGCTGGCATATTGATTCTGGCCTACTACATTTTCAAGCCGTATTTCAGTATGCTAATCATGGCGGCCACTTTCGCGGTAGTCTTCGCTCCGGTCAACTACCGGATAAGGAATTTTTTGTCAAAATACATCAGATGGAAAAAAGGGGATATTGCGCGCGTTTTAGCGGCACTTTCCACCTTAATTATATTTCTCCTGATACTGGTGGTGCCGCTTTCGTTTCTTGGATTTCAATTGTTAAACGAAAGCCGCCAGCTTTATTCCATTATCACCAGCGAACACGGGCTACAAACCATCAACTCGGTCGTAATGATGATAGAAGAATCAACACAAAAGTACATGCCTAATTTTTCTCTTGATTTGACTAATTATTTACAGCACGGTGTCAACCTGTTGGCAACAAACATCAGTGCCGTATTTCAAAGCATCGGTTCACTTCTCCTCGGGGTGTTCATAGTATTGCTCGGCATGTATTATCTATTAAAAGACGGTGATAAACTGAAAGATTTTTTTATCAAAGTCAGCCCGCTGCCGGATAATGATGAAAAGAAAATTTTTAATAAGATAAAAGAAATCATCAATGTCATTATTCGTGGTTCATTGATAGTGGCCTTAACGCAGGGGTTGTCAACCGGCATCGGCTTTGCCATCTTTGGTATTCCCAGTCCCACCATATGGGGCTCGCTTGCGGCCGTGGCCGCGATTATTCCGACCGTTGGTACGGCTTTGATTTTGGTGCCTGGTATAATTTATTTAATACTTACCGGTCATTTACTGTACGCCTTAGGTCTGTTGATATGGGGAATTATGGCAGTCGGTTTGATTGATGATCTGCTTCGTCCGTATCTGATTAATAGGAGCGTTCCGATCCATCCTTTTTTGATATTGCTCAGTATTCTCGGCGGCCTGACCTTCTTCGGACCGCTCGGTTTTTTGGTCGGACCGCTGGTGCTAAGCTTGGTTTTTGCTTTTGTGGAAATATATCCGGATATAATAAAGCCAAAAAGTGCAAAGTAATCGGTTAAAAAATTACCGCCGGTGCCAAACGTTCTTTTTTAAATTTAGATAAGTTTCATGCCGGTCATTTCCGATGGTAAGGGAATACCGGCCACGCTTAAAATAGTCGGCGCGACATCGGAAAGTATACCGACCGGCGGCACCAATGAAATATTCCCGTTCACTAATTCGTTATTGGGTCGTCCGGAATAGCTATTGCCCACGATCACAAACGGCACCGGGTAGTTATTGTGTTCTTTGTCTATTTCGCCGGTAATCGGATTAATCAGCTCTTCCGCGTTGCCGTGATCGGCCACTATAAAAGCGACGCCTTCTTTTTTGATCAATTTAGGGATAAATTTGGCCAAGCATTGATCCACCGCTTCCACCGCTTTAATCGTGGCCGGCAAGTTGCCGGTATGGCCGACCATATCAGGGTTGGCATAATTGACGACGAAAAAATCAAAATTATCGGTTTTCAGGCAACGCAAAATATTGTCGGTCACCTGGTAAGCGGACATTTCCGGCTTTTCATCGTAAGTAGAAACACCGGGAGAGGGGATTAGCACCCGTTCTTCGCCTGGAAACCTTTCCTCTCGCATGCCGTTTAAAAAAAATGTTACATGGGCGTATTTTTCAGTTTCAGCGATATGCAGTTGCTTTAAATTGTAGTCACTCAAAATTTTAGCTAACGGATTTTTAATAATTTCCGCCGGAAAAAGTACATCCACAGGTAGTCCTTTCATGTATTCGGTGAATGTTATCATATATAATTTAGGCAAAGGCTTAACCGGAAATTTGTCAAATTCAGGTCTAACCAAAGCTTGGGTCAATTGTCTGGCCCGGTCAGCCCGAAAATTGAAAAATATTACTACGTCGCCATCTTCCACCATGGCTATCGGCTGGTTTTTTTTATCAACCATCACCACCGGCTCCATTTCTTCGTCATAAACCTCATTATTGTATGACTCCCGCACCACCTCAAGCGGATCATGACCGATCTTTTGCGCTTGCCCGTTCACGATTGCCTGATATGTTTTGGCCGTGCGATCCCAATTTTTGTTTCTGTCCATGGCATAATAGCGGCCGCACAAAGATGCTATTCGGCCGGTTTTTTCCTTTTTACAGTATTCCATCACTTGACCGAGAAAATGCTTGCCCAAATCACGGGCCGTATCTCTTCCATCCAAAAAAAGATGCAGGTAAGTATCATCCTTCAATTTGGAAATCTTGGCAAAGCTTATTAGAGCTTCCAGGTGATCTTGCGAGCTGTGCACGCCACCGTTGCCGATCATGCCCATGATATGTAATTTTCCGCCGTTTTGTTTGAGCCGGTTCACCGCTTGCTGCAGTGGGTCCAATTTAAAAAAATGCCCCGTGGATATGGATTGGTCAATTCTGGGTAGACTTTGGTACTTCAATACTCCGGAACCAATATTAAGGTGGCCGACCTCGGAATTTCCCACCTCTTCCTGGGGTAAACCCACGTTTAACCCGGATGCCCGCAACAGCATGGCCGGATAATTTTTCAACAACGAATCAAAAAAAGGCTTTTTCGCCAAGCCGACCGCGTTGGCGCCGCCCGGGGGAGCAATACCGAACCCGTCTAAAATGATTAAAGCGATTGGACGATTGTTTATGGACATTTTTAAATGGTTATTAAAATTATCAAAAGGTGTTTTGACAGCAATTTATTCAATCAAGCTTAAAGCGAGAGATGCTCTTGAAAAATCTCATCAATTTTTGCTTCCAACTCCTTTATGCCGACTATTATCTGGCCGCGCCTGTATTCGTCTGATTCTTTCTCCAGGTTGACTATGTGCATGTTATAGTCATAGATAATATCTGTGACCTCCGGTAGTATCTTGGCCTTTGTGTCCGGATCGGCTACGCCGTATTTATCAAAGAAATACTCAATTGTTTTTTGCGAGTATTGTTTCATGCCAACGGTATTAATAATTAATCGTTATATATTATACTAACTGGGCGTAAATTAGTAAACAAAAAGAAAGAAATTTGCCTTGTTTAAGAATCTCCATTATTGTGATATACTAATTCGGCATATTTTTCTAATCATATTTTTTATGCAAAATATCCAATCGGTGTTCAACCGCGTACAGAAGGCAAAAAACAAACAAAAAGACATCAAAAACGCTTACAACGACGCACTGGCCGCTGATCCGCATTACCAAGAAATTAAAGAGAAAATGAAAACCTTGCGCGAAAAGAAAAAACAGATAGAAAATACGATCAAAAATCAATTTGCCAGTGAATTTATCAAATTGGAAGACTTGAAAATTGATATAGAAAGCGACAGCGAGCTTTTATCCGATATCACGTTTTCCTCCATGATGAAAGGGGAGAGCGTGGAACTGAAAGACCAATTCGGAAATAACTACGAACCGCGATTCAAGGTTACTTTTAAAAAAGTCATTTAAAAATTATTTCTTTTTCCGATTGCTCTACAACGCGTTCAATCATTGTATTAACTTCCAGGTTATTTTCAGAAGCCTGAATTTCCTCCCAATTCGCCTTGGTAACCGGATTTTTGGGCATAAACAATGTACAACAGTCGTCATGAGGTAAAATTGAACTTTGATAAGTTCCAATTTTTCTCGCTTGGAAAATAATATCCTTTTTATCAAAGCCAACGAGTGGCCTTAGTATTGGCATACCGACGCCGCGCTGAGCGCAAACAATATTTTCCAACGTTTGCGATGCCACCTGGCCGATCGAATCGCCGCTGACTAAGGCCAGCGCTTCCTCTTTTTTTGCTATTTTCTCCGCTATTTTATACATAAAACGACGATAAAATATTATTCGGTAGTCTTCAGGCACGCGATAAATTATTTGTTTCTGCAGCTCGCCAAAAGGACACATATATAGTGTGAGGCGCGGTTCATAATCATTCAAACAATGGACGATTTCTCTGATTTTTTCCACGGCCGCGATGTTGGTAAAAGGATAAGAGTGAAAATGAACCAGTACGGTTTCCAGACCTCTTTTTTGCGCATACCAAGTGGCGACAGGGGAGTCAATGCCGCCGGATAACAGACTGATCGTTTTAGGACCGATTTTAGCCGGCAAGCCGCCGCTGCCGGCAGTTTTGTTTATATATACAAAAGTTGAATCATGCAATACTTCTATAAAAAGCTCTGCCCGCGGATTATTCAAATTCACTTTTTTATCCATCTTTTCCACTATCGCCCTGCCGATTCTTTCATTAATGTATTGAGAGTCGTGTTTAAAATTTTTATTCTGTCGGCTGGCGGAAACGCGAAAGCTGTCAAATTTTTTTTTACCAAGCAGTCGCAACGCTGCTTGCTCCATCTGCAAAATATCATTTGAAGTCCGCAAAGCAAAGCCGAAATTGGCAATACCGAAGGTTTTTTTAAGTAACTCGGCTATTTCTTGTCGGTGTTTTTCATAATCACATTCCATCTTTATTCTTCCGTAAAGCCGCCGTATGGTGTGTTTCAGATTAAGCCGTTTCATTTTTTCTTCTATATTTGCCACCAATTTTTTTTCAAAATCAATTCGATTCCGTCCTTTGAGAGCTATTTCGTCATAATGAATAATTATTACGGGCCGCATACTGATATTGTTTGTTAATATTAATCGTGAATGATATACTGCAAAATAGTATATCTTTTAAATAATTATTTAACAATCCCTTGGCCATTCGGAGGAAAGGAGGTGACAACATGTTTAACAACAACTTATATAATCTGTTCGCTCAAATCACTGAAGAACACAAAAGCCTGTGGCGCATTAAAAACCAATATACCGAAGACGCGGCAGGATACGACAAGTGCCGAGAATTCTGGAAAAAAATGGAAAAAGACAAAGAAAATCATATCAAGGAGCTTACCGAGCTTATCAAAGAACATATTTGTTCCTAATCAAAAAATGAAAGTCATTCAAAAAAGCATTGCTTGTTTTGTGTATTTGTTTGTGTTAAAATGATTCATATTTAACCTTAATTAAAAAAAATATGAAAGAAGTGGTCCTGGATATAGAAACCATCGGAGACATCAAAAACTTTGGAACCATTAAAATAACCGTAGTGTCTATTTATGAATATGAACGCGACGCGTACCGTTCATTTGAGGAGTCCGAGCTGGGCGATCTATGGCCGGTATTGGAAAAAGCCGATCGATTAATCGGCTACAACAGCGAGCATTTTGATCTTCCGATTATGAATAAATACTATACCGGCGACTTGACGCAATTTCCGCATTTGGATTTATTAAAACAAATCAAACTTGCAAGCGGTAAAAGATACAAACTAAACGACGTCGCCAAAGCCACGCTGCAAATAGAAAAAAGCGCCGACGGACTGCGGGCGCAAGAATGGTTTAGGCAGGGTAAAATAGAAAAGATCAAGAAATATTGCGAGCAAGACGTGCTGGTGACTAAAGAACTCTATGATTATGGAAAAAAAAATAAAATGATATATTTTCCCACATTAACGGGAGAAGTGGTACCGATAAGTATTAACTTTGAACCACCGCCGGTGCCGTTAAACTCGCAAGGTGAGGATTCAAATAGTATTAATCTTACATTACCGATCTAAAAAATCTCAAACAAAATATTTTTTGCATCCAATCTGGCATTCAACAACATATCGCGCGCTTGATTGATCATGTCCATGCCGCCGCATAAATAAAAAAGTGAATTTTCGCTTTTCTCTGGCAGATGCTCCGTAACTCTTCCGCGCAGGCCGGGCCAATCTTGTTTGGGCCGGGTGAGGGTGAATGAACAGGAAAAATTATCGTATTCATCTTGCCAATCTTTCAGCAGGCCGCCATAGAACAAATTTTCCTCATTGCGACAGCCATGCAACAGGTGAAAGGCTGTATTCGCGGCCGGCTCTTCCAGCCGGTTTTTTAAGATAGAAATAATCGGCGCCAAACCGACTCCGGTGGCGATAAAAAAATAATTATCATATCCCGGCCTGAACACAAAATTACCAAACGGACCGTTAAAATTTAATACATCACCCGGTCGCATATTCTGAAAATATTGCGATGCCAATCCGTTTTTCAACAATTTGACGCAAAAAACCAAATTGAGATCCCGCGGTGTGGAAGCGA
>CAYSPW010000016.1:13494-19490 GCA_964433095.1 uncultured Gammaproteobacteria bacterium
TGGCTGATCCTTGCCGGCTGGGTATTAAAAAACGTATGAATTGTCCGGGCTTAAAACCGAAATCAGCCGGTTTTTCAAATTGCAGCTCTAATGTCGCGGAAGCGATCTTTCGTTTATTCACCAAAACGGTTTGAAATATTTTTTTATCCATATTGACAAAGTTGACTAAATTAGTATATCATACCCGCCAGGTATAAATTACCAAATCAATCGTGTTTAATCTCAGCAGACAAGTTGATTATACATTTCAATTCCTCATTGCGCTGGCCGCGTTAAAATCAGGAGAATATTTGAGTTTGCGCGAATTCTCTCAGGAGAGTAACATATCTTTTCTTTTTTTGCAACGAATAGCCGGTGGTTTGAAAGCACACAACGTTATCGGATCTTTGCGCGGAGCTCATGACGGATATTTTTTAAAAATACGGCCCGATAAAATAACTCTCAGAAAGGTAATTGAGATTGCCGACGGGCCGAGTGGCGTAACAGACTGTCTGAAGCCGGATGGAAAATGCGCCAATATTAAAACCTGCACGGCCAGAAAAGTCTTCAAGCACATAAACAGATTTTACTTGAACTCAATATCCAATCATTACCTGCACGAATTTATTTAACAACTATGCCAACTAAAAAAAAATCCGTCAACATATATTTGGATCACGCGGCCACAAGTAAAATTGATACGCAAATTTATAAAAAAATGCAGCCTTTTTTAACCGATGAATTCGGTAACCCTTCCGCTTTGCACACTCTCGGCAGAAACGCCGGACAAGCAATTAATCAAGCTCGATTGAGGGTGGCCCATATTTTAAATACTTCTTCCGATTCAATTATTTTTACCGGCAGCGGTACCGAGTCCGATAATCTGGCTATTATCGGCGCGGCCGAACAAAATAAAACAGCCGGAAATCATATCATCACCAGTAGAATAGAACACCCGGCAGTGCTGGAGCCTTGTCGCCGGCTGGAAAAACAAGGATTTGAAATAACTTATTTGGATCCTGATGAAAACGGACTGATCAGCGTAAAAACCATGCGGCAGGCTTTACGGCCCGATACAATTTTAATATCCATCATGTACGCGAACAATGAAATCGGCACTATTGAACCGATAGCGGCCATCGGCAAAGAAATTCTAAAGTGGCGAAAAGAAAATAACAGCTCATATCCTTATTTTCATACCGATGCCTGCCAGGCGGCCGCTGCTCTGGATTTGAACACTGAAAAGCTGCACGCTGACCTGGTAACATTGAACGGATCAAAAATTTACGGCCCTAAAGGGGTAGGAGTGCTGTACAAGAGAAGAGGAATAGAGATATATCCTCTTGTGCTCGGAGGCGGGCAAGAATTCGGTTTAAGAGCGGGAACGCAGAATGTTGCCGCTATAGTCGGACTGGCCCACGCGCTAAAAAAAGTACAAACGGAAAAGCACAATGAAAATGAACGCCTTAATAATTTGACCGGTTATTTTTTCAAACAATTACAACAAACTATTACGGGTATAACCTTGAATGGACCGGGGTTGGATATTGGTCTGCGTTTGCCTAATAATTTAAACGTATCCATACAAGGGGTAGAGGGGGAAGCGCTGGTTCTTTATCTGGACGAATATGGCATTGCCTGTTCCACCGGCTCGGCGTGTTCGTCCGGCAGTCTAGAACCTTCGCATGTACTGTCCGCCTGCGGTATTGAAGCTGCTAGAGCGCACTCCAGCCTGCGTTTTACCTTGGGCAAGGAAAACAATCGTGAACAAATTGATTATGTGGTTAAGAATTTGTTTCAGATTGTGGAAAAATTACGTGGCATTTCCCCGCAAACCAAGCACATATGAATGAACAAAACAGTGATCAGGCAAAAATCAAAGACAATGCCGGTAAAGCCTGGCTCTATTCGCAAATAGTCAAACATCATTTTTTTAATCCCAGAAATATACTTAAAGGAGATGAATTAAAAAATTTCCACTATAACGCGGTTGGAAGGGTCGGTTCACCGGCATGCGGCGATGAAATGGTAATTTGGCTAAAAATAGATCCAACAACCAAAAAAATAATCGACTGTCGTTGGCAAACTTTTGGTTGTGCTTCGGCAATAGCTTCCACTTCAGTATTATCTGAAATGATTTTGGAAAACGGCGGCATGTCTTTGTCTCAAGCAAAAAAAATCAGGCCGCAAGACATCTTGCGCCGACTGGACGGTCTGCCGCCACGCAAAATCCACTGCTCGGTTCTGGGTGATCAAGCCTTGCGAGCGGCAATAGATAATTATAAAAAAAAATAATATGGATTTAAATAAATTAAAAATAGACAAAGATAAATGCATCGGCTGCGGGACATGCACCGTGTTCGCGGGCAAAACTTTTATTATTGACGAGGGGGGTAAAGCAAAAATTCTGCCCAAACCCACCGATTCAAAAGAGCAAATCATCCAGGCGATTGAAAATTGTCCGATGCAAGCCATCAGCTTTGATCGGCCAGACGATTAAAATGATTACATCAATAAAAACGCAAAACAGCCAGAAACAACGCAAGCGCGCGGCGACGAGGATATAATATTGGCGACGCGATCTTGTGCGGTTCTAACGATTGAAATCCATGATAAGGATGAAAATTTATTAATTACGAACAACACTTAAACAAAAACCCCGTCGCCGCGAAATTTTTTACTTAGTTATTTTTTCAAATACTATTTTATCGCCGCGAACATCAACTCTGGTTTTTTCTCCCTCTTTTATCCTACCATCAAGAATTTCCAGAGCGAGAGCATCCAGCAGTTTAGTCTGTATCACTCTTTTAAGCGGTCGAGCGCCGTAACTGGGATCATAACCTTTTTGCGCCATATACCTCTTTAATTTTGGCGTCAATTCCAATTCTATTTTTTTATCCGCTAAATTTTTCTTCAACCGGCTGACTTGCAATTCAACAATTTTTTGGATTTCTTTTTTCCTCAGCGGTTTGAATATTATTGTTTCATCAACGCGATTTAAAAATTCGGGTTTGAAATAATCTTTGAGAGAATCCATCACTTTTTTTCGTATCGCCTGCTCAGTCTTTTTTTCTTGCGCTTTGCCGCCGGCTTTATCATCAAATCCGAATTCGCCATGCTTACCCAAATTCATGATTGTGTCGGAGGCAATGTTGCTGGTCATAATCAATACCGTATTTTTAAAATTCACCTTTCTGCCTTTAGCGTCAGTGACATGGCCGTCTTCCAGAATTTGTAGCATAATATTGAAAATATCCGGATGCGCTTTCTCAATCTCATCAAACAGAACAACCGAATAAGGCTTGCGCCTAATAATCTCAGTCATTTGACCACCCTCTTCATAACCGACATAGCCGGGAGGGGAACCGATAATTTTACTGACCGCATGTCGCTCCATATATTCGGTCATATCCACACGCACCAAGGCATCTTCGTCATTAAACATGAATTCGGCCAATGTTTTTGCCAATTCCGTTTTTCCCACACCGGTCGGACCAAGAAAAATGAAGGAACCGATCGGTCTTTTTTCTTCTGAAATTCCGGCACGCGATCTTCTAATGGCATTTGAAACCGCCTTGACCGCTTCATCTTGACCGATCACTCTATTAGCCAGTACCATTTCCATGTCAATAAGTTTTGATTTTTCATCTTCCAGCATTTTATTGACAGGAATACCGGTCCAACGCGACACTACCGAAGCTATATCTTCTTCATTAACCTCCTCTTTCAGTATCGCCCTGCCTTTTTGAATGTCACCGAGTCGGCTTTCATTTCTGTCAATGGCGTCTTCCAATAGCGGGATTTTACCGTATCTTATTTCAGCCACTTTCTGCAAATTACCTTTCCTCTCTTCAATTTCCGCTTCCTGCTTCAATCTGTCAATTTCCTTTTTGTGCCCTCTTATTTTTGTAATAATCTCTTTCTCGTTATTCCAATGCACTTCCAACTCATTGCTTTTTTCGCGCAAGTCAGCCAGTCCTTGTTTTAATTTTCTGGTTCGCTCTTTGGAGTTTTCATCCTCTTCCTTTTTCAAAGCACTCAATTCAATCTCTATTTTCATTATCTTGCGCTTCATTTTATCCAAATCATCGGGCATTGAATCTATTTCCATGCGCAAAGCCGAAGTGGCCTCGTCAATCAAATCTATGGCTTTATCCGGCAGAAAGCGATCGCTAATGTATCGCGAAGAGAGCTCTACCGCTGCCACAATGGCAGGATCGGTAATTCTAACGCCATGATGAACCTCATATTTTTCCTTAATACCACGCAAAATGGCGATGGAATCCTCCAAGCTCGGTTCTTGCACTAAAATCGGCTGAAATCTCCTCTCAAAGGCGGCGTCTTTTTCTATGTACTTTTGGTATTCTTTTAATGTGGTAGCACCGATAGTATGCAGTTCGCCTCGAGCCAGAGCCGGCTTCAACATATTTGAAGCATCCACCGCTCCCTCACTGGATCCGGCTCCGACGATGGTATGAAGTTCGTCAATAAAGAGGACGATTTTTCCGTTGGACTCTGTGACCGCTTTCAATACCGCTTTAAATCTTTCTTCAAATTCCCCGCGAAACTTGGTACCGGCCAGAAGAGCACCTATATCAAGAGCGATCAATTCTTTGTCTTTTAGTCCTTCGGGTACGTCATTGTTCACTATTCTTTGCGCCAAACCTTCCACGATCGCGGTTTTACCCACTCCGGGCTCTCCGATCAAGACCGGATTATTCTTGGTACGTCGGGCCAGCACCTGCATTACTCGCCGCACTTCATCATCGCGACCGATTACCGGATCCAGCTTCTCTTGCCTGGCCATATCAGTAAAATTCACGCCGTACTTCTCAAGCGCCTGGTATTTACTTTCCGGAGTAGGGGAATCCACCTTTTGTTTGCCTCTAACTGTGGCCAACACCTTCAGAACGTCATTATAACGCACATTTTGCCTGGCGAGTGAATCGCTGATCGGATTTTTATTGGTTAAATAAGCAAGTAGCAAATGTTCAACGCTGATATATTCATCTCCCATTTTTTTGGACTCGTTGGCACCGGTTTGCAAAATGTAGGCCATGGCTTGGCCCATCAATATCTGAGAGACGTTATGCGCTGTATTCATGGTCGCCTGCTTGGGCAACTTATTCACCAAATTCATAACCTCGGATTTAAGCTGCTCAACATTTATTTCCAATTTTTTTAATACTGATAAAACCACGCCGTCAACCTGCTCCAAGAGAGCAATAAAAAGATGAGGCGGGTCAATCTGAGCCTGACCGTTTTCAAAAGCTATTTGAGAAGCACGTTGTAGTGATTCTTGAGATTTTTGAGTAAAATTTTGCGGGATCATATTTGTACGCGGAATATTATCACTCACTAGACTAGAGTGATAATATATCACTGTTGATATTATCTGTCAAATATATTATCATTATATCATAACCCGCTTAAATATGGCTAAAAAAAGGATATTTGTAGCATTAGATTTATCAAAAAAAGCTCGCGCTGAAATACAAAAAATTCAGAACGAACTCAAACGATTAAATCAAAAAGTACACCTCAGATGGGTGGATCCGGACATTTATCATTTGACACTGCTTTTTATCGGTCATATTGATGAGTGGCAACTGCGGCAAGTCACGGCGGCATTAAAATTAATCGCCGGCAAATTTCAAGCGCTCAAATTTCGGCTGGGTCACCTTGATGCTTTTCCCGACAAAAGCAAACCGGCCATGATTCACATCACAGTAGAAAGCGAAAGCAAGAAAGCCGATCGGTTATATAATAATGCGGCAAATGAATTGATTAAGTTGAGAATAATCAACAATATAAAGCCTTGGCGGCCGCATGTAACATTGGCCAGAAACAAAAATAAGAAAGCCGTGCAAGGATTTCGGACCATTGACGTGCAAAAAGTTACCTGGAAATCTGGAAATATTAATGTTTTTGAAAGTCGACTGCGCGCAGATGGTCCGCAATATATTTTATTGGATCAAATTAAACTGGGGGAGGATTTGAAGCAATAGCATGTGTAA
>CAYSPW010000016.1:19500-19731 GCA_964433095.1 uncultured Gammaproteobacteria bacterium
ATGTGGCCCGGGGTTAGAATTTTAGCAAAACGTTACAAAACAAAAAAAGAAAGGATAGCTGAATGAAGCTAAAAAAAACAGGAATGACGAGCTATCACAATTCGTCTGGTGAGTAAATTTTATGATCCTGTTGACGCTAATATTTATTTGGCTAATATATTAAATCACCGTTCAATAATAGAACCCGGAGGGGTTTTTTAAAAAAAGCTTTACCCTCCAACCGTATTTCAT
>CAYSPW010000017.1:0-18329 GCA_964433095.1 uncultured Gammaproteobacteria bacterium
CTCATTGATTACTTTTATCCAACTGAATTGTAAACAACGCTTGACATTCTTACATTTTATACCATAAAAAAATTGAAAATCCCCTTTATTTGGGGATTTTTTTTAATTTTCATCCGCGACCACCGATTGTATCATCTTTTCCACCAAATTTTCGGCGCGCGCCTCAATTTCTGACCATCCCGAATGCGGATGTGTCTTTTTTAATTCTTCAATTTGCTCTCGTATCAAATCTCCTTTCATCTTTTTCAGCTCATCTTGATAGTAGGCAATTTTGTTTTTTAATTTTTCCACATAGCGCCTATCTTGGATCAGCGAATCATCGTCGTCGTCCGAATCATTAACCTGCAGCCGGGCGCGCAGCTGCCGAATAGCTTGGGTGACCTGAGCCATATTCCGAATAATATTTTGCATCTGTTTTTTGCTTGATTTGACCTCCTTTATCAAGTAATCGGCCCTCTCCATGGCGGCGGCCGCTTCCAGCTGCTCGTCCGCTCCAATTTCTTTACTCTCAACCGTTTCCTTTTTTTCCAAAGGATTAGTTTTTTGTTCCATTGTTTCCGTTGACATAGTGTAGAAAAAATTACCTAATCTTTCTTTACTCAATTATATCGCAAAAACAAAAGCCCTTCAAAAACAGAAGGGATTTTGTTTGTTTTTTATTCAATCTTTCTTTACTTGGGCACGTAAGCCAGGAGCCCGGCAATTCTGGCCTGCTTGATCGCTTTGGCCGCCCTGCGCTGGTGTTTGGCGCACAGGCCGCTTCTTCTTCTCGGCGCTATTTTCATGTATGAAGAGGTAAAGCGACGCAAAGTTTGCACGTCTTTGTAATCCACGTCCTTGATGTCGTTTAAGCAGTAATAGCATGGCTTGGCTTGTTTTCTACTCTGCATATCTTTTTTTCTCGTTATATCTGTTTTTTGTTATTTAAAACGGTATATCCTCCACCTTAATTTCATCCGGGTCGGATGATGCGTTTTTTGGCGATTGACCTTCAGATTGCGAGGCAAAGTTTCCATCGCCTCGGGGTCCGTCCAGCATTATCATGTTGTCCACGACGATTTCGGTACGGTATCTTTTCACCCCGTCTTGTCCTTCCCAATCTCTGGTTTGCAGTCTACCCTCCATGTACACTCTTCTGCCTTTTGACAAATATTGTCCGGCAATGTCGGCTATTTTGCCCCATAAAACGCAGTTGTGAAATTCGGGCCGCTCCTGCTTGACGCCGGATTGGTCCGTCCAGACGCGATTGGTGGCCACTGACAGGCTGCATACGCTTCGACCCGTTGGCGTGGTTTTTACTTCCGGGTCGCGGGTCAAACGCCCCAGAACGGTTGCTCTATTAAGATCCATATTTAGTGGATTAAGGCTTAATTAATTTTTTAAACCGACGCGATGTCGCTATCCAGTATTTTATCCAGTTGTTCATCAATATCTTTCAAATCAACTTTTTTCTTTTCCGTCGGTTCGGTTTTTTCTTGTTTTTTTTCTTTTTCACTTGGTTGTCCGCCTGATTCTTTTTCTTGCTCCGAGCTACCGCCACTCGGTCGTGAATACGACTTATCTTGCGCCGCTTTTTGGGCCAAAATATCTTTAGTCATGGTTACAAAACCGGATTGGTCGGTAACATAATTGATCTTGCTTTGCTTGCGCTTGCTCGGATTATATACTGAAAACATTGCTCTCAAAATCTGCGGTATCAAAGATATTTTTTCTCTCATTCCCGTTATTTTTTCTTTTTCCGCTTCAAACAAAAACAAGCGGAAGTATCCGTAGCGGATATGCTTCATCGGATAAGCCAAGCGGTTTTTGCCCATGTCTTCCACTTTTAAATTTTCTCCTCCGTTTTGCGAAATAATTTCTTCCACTTGCTTTACCAAGGGCTCCACTTCATCTTCGGTCATGGTTCCCGGTAAAACACAAAGTAATTCGTAATTGCGCATATCTTAATTATTTGTCTTTTTAATGTATTTTTTGTTTTAAAATTGGCACCTTGATCCAATTTTTGTCTGCCTACTATAACAAAACAGGGTGCGGGTGTCAAGTATGGACAGTATAAGGAAAAGGTGAAGCTTTTTTAAAACCCGACAGTATACAAGTCATACTAATCTTCGCTAAAATATGGTATAATGAAAAGGTAATTTTAAACCGCTCAAAGATATATGCTGCCACAAAAAATATTTTTGAAGGTCATTAAAAATGAATTCAATGTCAAGCCGACTGAAATGAAGGAATACGCCGGCAAAACGGCCAAGACGCGCAAAAATATTGAATAGTACATGATAAATGAAGGAATCATAGACGAACCGCTGACATACAAAGCGGCGGCCGAACTGATGTCCGTTCCTTTTATTGAATTGAAAGGACATGAAATTAAAAAGGAAATACTCAATCTGGTACCGGCTCCCTTGGCGCAGAACCACCGCCTAATCGCCTTTGACAAAAATAAAAATGAAATCAGCCTGGCCATGCTGGATCCGAACGACATTCAAACCATAGAATTCATCAGGCGCAAAACAGGACTGACTCCGCGCGTCTATCTGACCACGCCCTCGGACATTAAAGACGCCATCCGCCGCTATCACGCCGACATTGAAAGCGATATCCATATTACCCGCCTCACTGAGGGGCAAGAAGCGGGCAAAGGCGAGCTGAAAAAAGCGGCCGAAGAATTGCCGATTATAAATATCGTAAACAGCATTTTGGAGCACGCGGTATTTGAAAGAGCAAGCGATATACACATTGAACCTTCGGAAAAAGAAATTCTGGTGCGCTACCGCGTTGATGGTATCCTGCGCCCAATCATGACCCTGCCCAAAAATGTGCGAGCCGGTATCGTTGCCCGCGTCAAGATACTTTCCAATTTGAAGATAGACGAACACATGGTGCCGCAAGACGGACGCTTCAAAATATTGATTCAAGAAGAAAAATATTCATTCCGCGTATCCATCGTGCCGGTGTATGACGGAGAAAAAGTGGTAATGCGCTTGCTGCCCGAAGGACAAAAGCCGCTCAGCCTGGACGAGTTAGGCTTTTTGGAAAGCCAGAAAAAAATAGTGGAAAACGCGATTACAAAACCACACGGCATGATCCTGGTAACCGGTCCGACCGGCTCCGGTAAAACCACCACTTTGTATTCTGTACTTGGTATTTTAAACAAGCCCAAAGTCAACATCATCACCATTGAAGATCCGATTGAATACCACATCCAAGGCATCAACCAAAGCCAAGTCAACAGCCGGGTCGGATTTACTTTCGCGAGCGCACTGCGTTCCTTTTTGCGCCAAGATCCCGACATTATCATGGTGGGCGAGATCAGAGACGAAGAAACCGCGGAAATCGCCATCCACGCCGCCATGACCGGTCACTTGGTGCTTTCCACTTTGCATACCAATGACGCTCCCACCACCATTCCCAGATTATTGGATATGGACATACTGCCTTTTTTGGTGGCCTTTACCACCAATATCATCGTGGCTCAGCGCTTGGTGCGCCGTATTTGCGAGCACTGTAAAAAGGAATTTTATCTGGACAAATCGGCCATTGCCGAGCTGGATAAACTGCTGGGCGACGAAAAAATGCTGGATGTATTCAGCGGACAAAATATAAAGCTGGCGCCAAGTGAAAAAAGCCTCAATAAAATGGTTTTTTACCGCGGCGAAGGCTGCCGGCGCTGCGATAATTCCGGATACAAAGGCAGAATAGGAATTTATGAAATTCTGGAGATAGACAAAGAAATCATTGACATGATCAACAAAAGAGCATCGGCCGAAGAATTAAAAAATTACGCTCACGAAAAAGGCATGGTCACCCTGCTGCAAGACGGCATCATTAAAGCCAAGCAAGGCGTCACCACCATTGAAGAAGTGCTGCGCGTTACCAGAGAATAATCGTTATGGAAAAAGATAAAATTTCTTTTTTGCACAAAGCCAATATTTTTCTGGCCAAAAATTTCACCGGAATTTCTTTTGTTGAAAAAACTTTTTTCGTGGATCATCTGAGAACCATGGTGCGTGCCGGTCTGTCCATAATTGAATCTCTGGATATCTTAAGTAAAGAAATCGCCAACAAAAAATTCCGGTTGATCATTCAAGACATAAAAAGCGAATTGGAATCGGGCAATCAACTGAGTGAAACTCTGGCCAAGTTTCCCAAAGTTTTTCCGCGGATCTATGTTAAGATGATCGCTTCCGGCGAAGTATCGGGCAAGCTGGAGGAAGCACTGGAGCAAGTAACCATTCAAATGAAAAAAACACATGAATTGACTTCCAGCATCCGCGGGGCCATGATTTATCCGTCGGTGATAATAACAACCATGGTCGGCATCGGCATGGTGATGGCCACCATGGTACTGCCGAAACTGATTGAATTGTTTGAAGGCATTGACGCCGAGCTGCCGCTCGCCACTCAAATACTGATCAAAGTAACGAACTTCATCAGCCGACCGCTCAACCTGATTATCATTTTAACCTCAGTCGCCCTTTTTATCATTACATTCGTATTTCTTTTGAAAAAATCAGCCCGCTTCAAGCATATGGTGCATAATTTCAATCTGCGCCTGCACATCTTCGGCCAAGTGATAAAAAAGATTAATCTGGCCCGCTTTTCTCTAACACTGTCTTCCCTGCTAAAAAGTACCATTCCCATCATTGACGCCCTGGAAATCACCGCCCACACCTGCGGCAACGTGCTTTACAAACAGGCGATACTGAAAACCGCCAAAAGAGTGAAAACCGGAGCCGAGCTGTCCGAGACTTTGGCCAAATACGACAAGTTGTTCCCACCGATGATAACCGAAATGATCATGGTGGGCGAGCGCAGCGGAGAAGTGGACCGCCTGCTGGTGGAGCTGGCCGACTTTTACAATACAGAGGTGGACAAGACTTTGAAAAACTTTACCACCATAATTGAGCCGGTAATCATCATCACCATCGGACTGGCCGTGGCCGGACTGGCCGTGGCCGTGATCATGCCCATGTATTCGCTGGTTCAAAATTTTTAAGATATCTGATATAATTGTGACAATCGGCTCAGACCGCGGCAAAAAAAATTAGCATTATGTTCTCAAATCCCTTTCCCGGCGCTTTCGGCATAGATTTTGGCGACTTATCCGTAAAATTCGTTCAGCTTTCAAACAGATCCATGTTAAACCGAGGAGCTTGTTATGATTTTTCCATGGCCAGATCAATCAGACTGCCCCAAGGTTTGATAGAAAACGGCGAACTAAAACAGCCCGAAGAGGTGAAAAAAACATATCAAGCGGCTGCTCAAAGGAGAAGGCGGAAAACAAAAACCGGTAAAAAGTTCATGGCTGGTAGCTTCACTGCCCGAACCGCAAAGCTTCATTAAGCTGGTCAAGATAAACAAAAACCAAGAGGATATTTTTGATATTGACGTGCGCGACGCCATCAAAAAGCATTTGCCTTTTGACGCTTCGGAAGATGAAAACCTTTATTTGGATTGGCAATTCGTGCCCACCATAAACCAAGAAGAAGGGGTGAGTAAAATTTTGGCCGGAGCGGCTCCGAAAAAAATTGTGGACGACTATATGGCCATGTTTGGAAATTTGGGGTTGTACGTGGTGGCGCTGGAAATAGAAGCGCTTTCAATCGCCCGCGCCATGGTGACGGCCAACAAAAAATATATTGATGAAGCCAGGGCGCTGCTTGATATCGGCGCCGCCCGTTCCAGCTTGATTGTCTATGACAATGACATAATGCAGTTCAGCACTTCTTTGAATTATTCGGGAGAAATGGTTACGAGCGCTATCGCCAAAAAATTGAATATCGGTCACGACGAAGCGGAAGAAATCAAACTTGACATCGGCTTGAATTATGAAGAAGCCAAAACCAAAAAACAAAAACAGGCCTGGGAAGTGGTGGCCAAAACAACTGACGATTTGGCCGCGCAGCTGGAAAAGGCGATTAATTTCTATTACAGCCATTTTCCCAAAACCAACAAGATAAACCATGTCACCATGTGCGGTTCGGCGAGCGCCACCAAAAAATTGGACCAGGTACTGAGTGAAAAGATGCAAATAGAAGCACGGCCGGGCAAGGTTTGGAAAAACTTGTCCGCGAAAAAAGGCGCTTTACCGGGCAAGGTGGAATCACTGGGTTTTGCCACCGCCATCGGTCTGGCGCTACGCGCGGCCGATAATTCGTATTTTAGAAAAGACATCATTTAGTTTATGCTTCCCACACGCCTTAATCTATTGCCGCGTAAAAAAAAGAAAATACTTGAACAAGTGATATTTTTACATTTTATCAAAGGAATTTTGGAGCTGGCCATTATTATCGCCGCCACCACCTCCATCGCTCTTGTGGGCGGCGCCCGGGTATTGCAAGACCACTACAACGCGCTCAAACAGGTCACGCTGGCCTCAACCTCCAAATACGACGCGGTGGACGAACAAATGAGCCGGCTAAACAAAAAAATATCACGGGCGGAAAAAATCCAACGACGCCACATAATGTGGACCCCGATACTGGCTCAATTTTCCTCGGTTTTGCCCGAAGAGGTGGCTCTGCAGAGTTTGACCTTGGATGCCAGAGAAAAAAAAGTAAATTTAAGCGGCTTTGCCGATACGCGCGAAACTCTGTTGGAAATCCAACAAGCGATCAATGAGCATCCGATGCTTGGCCCGGCCGACATTCCGGCCTCCAGTTTGACCGCTAAAGAAAAGATACCTTTTTTAATATCAACCACGCTCGACATATAGTATGAAGCAAATTTTTCCGCATAAAAAATTGGTAATAAACCTACTGTTATTGAGCGCCGTTTCCGTGTGCATTATTTTTTTGGCCTTGATACCCAACGCCAAAAAAATAAACGAGCTGCAGCTCAATATAGCGGAAAACCAAAGACAGCTGGAAATCCGATACATCAAATCAATTTATTTGAAAAGGTCTTTGGAACAATACGATCAAGTGGTTGAAATGGCGAAAAAATATGAAAACATGACCATGAGCAAAGGTCAAGAATTACAGGTAATACAAGATCTTGAAACCGTGGCTGAAAAAAACAACATTAGGCAGATGCTGAAACTATCCGGCGATCTGTCGGCCGAAGATTCGGATATCGGATTACCTTACTATACTTTTAAATTCAGAAATCACGGCAGCTTCGCCAACATGGTGGAATATTTCAAAGATCTGGAGCTGCTCCCCTACCACATCATCATAGATTCCACGCAATGGCAGCGCGGATCGGAAAAATACGACGCCGAGGTCGGGGTTAATTTTGACGGAAAAATATATGTGGAAAAATAATAATTATACCGTCGGTCACGAATACAAGCATTTTTTGATTTTGCGCATAATTAACATTATTATCTTCGGCATGGTTTTGACCGCCTTTGGCTTTTTAGTTTTTTTCATTTACCAAAGAGTATTTCAAAGCATGGATCGGACGCAAGCGCTGGTAACCAAGAACTCGGACATAGGTATTGTCTCAATTGACTTTGAAACTTTCAACCGGGTTGAAAAAAAATGGAAAGACAAGTATGGTATCGGGGTGCCGGAAATAGAGCGTGACCCTTTCAACGTACCGACTCCGACCGCAAGCGCCACTTCCTCCGCCACTTCCACTCCTTTGGAGGATCACAATTCGGAACAAAATTAGCCATTGAACCATGTTGTATTATTTCAAACTCGGACACCAAAAAGACATCTCAACCGCTGAACTGAACGCGGTTTTTTCTAATTTGAATATTAGCGGTGTACGGGAAGAAAGAGGCGGGGATTATTTAATTTTGCAAACCAAAGAAAAACTTGATGCCGAAAAATTGATTAATCGTCTCGGCGGCACGGTTAAAATCGGCGCTCATATTGAAACCGAAGATGAAAATTTATTGCGGGCGGCGGCTCGCTATCTGCTTCAAGTCAAGCCGCGGGGAAAAATTGTTTTTTCCTTATCAGGAAAAAATCACAAAAAAAACGCTTTGAGAATAAAAAAGATGTTAAAAGAGGAATCCAAATCGGTCAGATACGTGGAGCCTAAAAATACCGCCACCATTTTATAAATAATCTGATTGAATTCGGAACCGACCTCAACATTGCCGGGCAAAAGTTATTCTACACCGAGGCTATCCAAGATTTTGAACAGTTTGCCAAAAGAGACTACGGCCGGCCGAAAAGCGACCAAAAAAGCGGCATGCTTCCGCCCAAGCTGGCCCGCGTATTGCTGAATCTGGCTGAAATCGATTTTGACAAAAAAATACTTGATCCTTTCTGCGGGTCGGGGACCATTTTGGCCGAAGCGGCGGTAATGGGATTTAAAAATTTGTACGGAGCCGACCGATCAACAAAGGCGATAGAGAGTAGCCGAGAAAACTTGGAATGGATTATGAATCAATATGGATTGAAAAATATAAATTTGCGGTTATATAACGAGAAAGTGGAAAATTTATCAAAAAAATTCAAAACCCGATCTTTTGATGGAATTATTACCGAACCGTATTTGGGCCCGCCTCTGCACGGAAATGAATCGCAAGCTTTTCTGCGGACAGAGGTTCAAAATTTGCAAAAGTTGTATATACGGGCTTTTCAAAATTTTTCGCGCGTGCTCAAGCCCGGCGCCGCGGTGGTATTTCTGATTCCCAAATTCTTTGTAAACAACTCACGGATAAAGCCGCGTGTCAGCTCTGAGATAAAAAAAACGGGTTTTTTAAGAAAACCATTTTTCAATGACCAAGATTGTATTATCTACCACCGGCCGGGCCAGTATTTGGCCAGAGAAATACACCGCTTCACCAAAACGTAAAACAAGCGGAAAAAAATCGCCCTTGAAAGGCGATTTTTAAATCAATCAATTTTCGGTATAATCCTTAATCGCTTTCAGTACCCTGGAATCCTCGGCCAGATTTTCTATAAACAAAATATTCTCCCGAATTATTTCCATTTTATCTTCCGGTCCATGCAGCTCATTGCCCAGTTTGACCAAAGACATGTCTGGCTGATTCAAACCACTATCCTCACGCTGGCTCTGCAGTCCTTGGTTGACTTGCAGATAATATATGTCTTCCAACTTGACCAAGTCGCGGCCGAAGGAAGTAACATGCCCAAAATACACCTGGCCGTTATTTAAAAATACGGCCTGATAACCCTCATATTTCAAATTATTTTTGTTTATAGTGGAAAACCATACGACCGCCAGTCCCAAAACCGCCAGCAGTAAAACCATTACCGATATCGCGATCCATTTTTTACCTAATTTTTTTTTGTTTTCCGTGTCAAATTGATTCATAAGTATATATTACCGTACCTGTCCGGACAAAATATCTTGAGCGTCGTTGACCATAATCGGCCCGACGTTAATCAGCACGTCGTTCACCGGATCGTAAATAATGGCCTTGCTTGAATAAATTAACACTTTATGACCGTTTTTCACGTCTTTGTAAAAAGGCTGTTCTTCAATCAGCCGTCGCGCGTCCGTAACCGTGGCCACGATCGGCTCTTCTCCTCTCGGCAATCTGATGTGCTTTTCCACTCTTCCAAGCAGTTCTCGCGCCTGACTTTCCATATTTCGGTCGCCGTATTCAAGCCCTGCCCCGGCAGGCTCTCCCCTACCGCCGGTCAAGAAAAAAACAACTATTAAAATAGCCGTCATTACTAAAATGGTCACCGAAAAAAACAATGGATTAATTTTTTTAGTAAAAGAAAAAACGCCAATTGCCTTTTTTACCACCTTTGGCTTTCCTTCTATTATTTTCACCATAGATAAAAAATATCAACTTTTCTTACTCAGTATATCATTTTTTTCAAGCTTTGAGAAGCGGCGGACACAAAGCATGCTTCACCTCTTGACAAGTTCAAATATTTTTACTAAAGTAAGCACAAAAGTAGCACATTCACAAATCACGACAAGGAGCAATACCATGAAAAAACTCGCTTTACTGATCTTGTTGCAGGCGCTGGTTATGTCCGCCGCTTGCGAAGACGGCGTTTCCACACCGTCGGAAAACGAATTGGTAGAAACCGACGGCACCGACGCGTACGCGGAAAGGGATAGCATCATTTTTCCCGATACCGACCCGATGACCACGGCCACGGATATTTGGGACGAAACGCAAAGCGATCCTTACACGGAAATATCCGATAGGTATGATGAGCAAGAATCGGTGGACACGGAAACCGAACAAACCGAAAATTGCCATGATCTGGACGGCGACGGATATCGCGGTCATGGTCCGGATTGCGACCGAAGCGATCAAGACTATGATTGTGATGAACAAAATGACCAAATCTACCCCGACGCGCCGGAAGCCTGCGACGGCATTGATAATAACTGCGACCAAGTGGTAGATGAAGGATGTCCGTGCGAACCCGGCGATACGCGTCCGTGCGGCAGTGAAGAAAATTACTGCATACCCGGCACGCAATACTGCGTGGCCGGACACTGGCATGAAGAATGCCGCGGCGGCCGCTTGCGCGCCGAAGAGATCTGCGACGGTATTGACAACGACTGCGATGACCAGATAGATGAAGGATTCAATTTGGGCGAGGAATGCGTCTCCGGCCTGGGCGTCTGCCAAAGGCATGGTGTTTACGCGTGCGATCAATCCGGCGGTTCGGTTTGCGACGCCGCTCCCGGAACTCCGCAACCGGAACGCTGCGACGGCATTGACAACGACTGCGACGGCAACATTGACAATGGATTTCATGTCGGCGAGGCTTGCTGGAAGGAAGAAAACGACTGCCGCGCTGAAGGAACTTTTGTGTGCCTGGATGATGGCTCAGGCTCTGTCTGCGACGCCGAGGTACCGGAGCCGTCCATAGAGATCTGCGACGGCATTGACAACAACTGCAACGGACTGATTGACGAGGTATTCATCCTTGGCCAAGACTGTACCGCCGGCCTGGGCGAATGCATGGCGCACGGTGAAACCGTGTGCAGCGATCGCGGCACCACTACTTGCGACGCCGTTGCCGGAACGCCGAGCGACGAGGTCTGCGACGGCTTGGACAACGACTGCGACGGCAACATTGATGAAAACTTGTCCGGCTGCTGCCAAATTGAACAAGAGCAGCGCGACTGTGGCACCGATACCGGTGTCTGCACCGCGGGCAACCAGACTTGCCTGTCCGGACAGTGGACAGAGTGTTTGGATGGAGACGGTGACCCGATCGTCAGGCCGAGCGACGAGGTCTGCGACGGCCTGGACAACGACTGCGACGGCTTGGCGGATGAAGACTATCCGGCTTTGGGCTACGGCTGCGAAGCCGGCGTGGGACGCTGCCGCACCGTAGGCACTTATATCTGCAGTGAAGACGGACTGGCATTTGAATGCGATGCCGAACCCGGCCGCCCGCAAAACGAAGAATGTAACGGCCGGGATGATGATTGCGACGGGCAGGTAGATGAGGATTTTGATCTGCTTAACAATGATGAGATGTGCGGAGACTGCCACACCGTTTGCCAATACGGTTTTTCCTGCGTAATCGGCTATTGCGTTTCCGAAGGCATGGTCCCGATACCGGCCGGCACATATTGGTTTGGTTGTGACCATGATTTTTACGAATGCGGGAATACTGATCACATACATCAGTCAACCACGCAAGATTTCCGTATTGATCGATATGAAGTCACGGTCGCCCATTACGACCAATGCGTTAGTGACAATGACTGCGCTCCACCCGGCATGGACGACGGATGCAACTGGATGATACCCGGACGTCAAAATCATCCGGTCAATTGCGTCACCGAACAAGACGCGTTTGACTTTTGCCATTGGCGCGGGAAGTACGTATGCGGACCTTCATCCTTTCAAATCGCCGCTCGCGGCGTTGATCAGCGACCTTTTCCATGGGGGTGGGAAGTACCAACCTGTGAAACCACCAACTTTAACAGTTGTCGCGGACAAACGGCGGCTGTTGGCTCTTATCCCGAGGACGTGAGTACTTTCGGGATATATGACCTGGGTGGAAACGTCTGCGAGTGGACCGGCGCGGGCTTCTGTGTGGGCGGTACCTATTCTTCGGCTCCGGATCAAGTATATGTCTGGCAGCGGTCCGGCGAACAAGCGGGACCGGAGACAGGCTTCCGCTGTTGTGACTACTAATGCTCTTTCAAGCCCCGCCGGCCATTACTGGCGACCGGGGCTTTTTTTATTGGATTTCACTTTGTTCTGAAATTGAAGTTTGTGTATTGTCGTCTTGAGTGTCCGATTCCGGCGCAGTCGCAGGTTCGCTCTCAACCGACTGTGAAGTGTTTTCATCCGCGCTTGTCTGTTCTCGCGTTTCAGCAGTTGATATTTCGGTCGCGGTCTGTTCTCCGTCGGCGGATTGAGTTTCCCGCGTTGATTCTGTCGTGGACTGACTGTCTGCGTCGGTGGTCGCATGATCAATAGTTGTATCCGTACTATCCGTTCCGCTCTCGGTAACACTATTCGCGCTATCGTCGTCAATAATATCATCGGTGTTTTGCGTGCCGGTATCGGTCACGGTTTCATTGTCACCGCCATCGTCAACGGTCCGCTCATTTACTATTGGCGTAGTGCTCGCCGTAGCTACTTCTTCCGCTTCCGGATAAACGCAGCTGCCGTCATCTTCTTCGGCCGAAGACTGATAATTTTCCGCTTCATGATCGGTACAACCTACGCGTTCGTAGTAGTCGGCATAGTCGGCCCAGAAGGAACCGGAAGAAACTTTGATGGAATAGTCCACGATAGTGCCGTCGGAAACGAACAGCTTGGGTTCTTCCACGGCCATGGCCATCCAATTAAACTCTGTGGTGGTGACGGTTGAGGTCGGACTTATCACTATGCTGAATCCTTTGGTGGAAATATTGGTGGCAATATATTTTTTCAATTCAATATCGGTTAAAAGCGTAATGGTGATAACGGGCGAATATTTGTATTCCTGTTCAAATACCACGTCCACTCGTTCGTTGCCGGCCAAAATTCTCGCGCCGCCGGCCGTGTCTTTGTTAAATACCGCCCCACCCTTGATCTTGATTTCTCCGGCAAAAGAAACGTCTCTTTCCACCACTTGCAGATCAAGAACGTCCAAATTGCCTTCCGGAGAGCCCTGAATATCGTTGCCCACGCTAGCGGATTGCAGATCCAAAATCTGCCGTTGCTGCGCTTTCATGCCACCCATGATGAAGCTGGCCATTTTGTACAAATCAACCCCCTTGCCATCGCTCGCCAACACTTCAGCCGGCGCTTGCTCGGCAATCAAGCCCAGCCTGTCAGCGCATTCACTGTCTTCTTCTCGGCATTCTTCAATGTATTGATAAGTGGCTATATCGGTTTTTTGAAGTTTCTCAAGCATGCTCTCGTAATCGTTGCTTTCCAGGAATTTAATATTTTTCTTTGCGTCTTTGGTGGAAACATTGATAAAGCCGAGCGCGGCCGCTTCTCCGCCCACATGCAGCTCATACTGGCTGGTAGAGGTGTTTATTCCCACATGCCCCTCGGCTGAAATGGTTATGGCCGGTGTGGTGGAAGCGGTGGAACCGGGTGACACAAAGGACAACGAGCCGTCATCGTTTTGCGCTATTTTCCAGGCTTGAGTGCCGGTGCTGTTAATATTGAGAGCACCGAACCAGCCGAAATTAAACCTCAGATCGGGCCGTCCGATATCATACACCAAATCGGAATTCGGCACTACTGAACGCATGGTTGAAGTGGCGTCCACACGCAAAGTGGAGCCCACGAACATTTTCTTTTCCACCCAGAGCGACAAGCTGGAACTCGGCGTCAGCACGATCTCGCCCTGATGCGTATCCAGATCCCAATCTCTTGATCCGGTCATTACCGGCTGTCCGTTCCAGTAAAGATTGCCGGCCAAATTATACAGCAGGTCGGCGGTGGTTTCCGGAGTGGAACTGCTGATCACGATGCCGGAGTCGGTTGTCAGTTTGCTTACGCTGGTATCTGACAATGAAGTGCTGCCTCCGACGCTCAGATCGGAATTGATGCTGGCGCTATTGGCCACGCTGAAATTGTCCGACAATAAATCTCCGGAAATATCCAGGTCGTTGGAAAAAGCGAAAGTTGAACTGGTATCGCTCCATCTCAAATAATTGTCGGTATTGTCTGAAAAATATATGTGATTGTCGCCGCGGGCGAACATCAGCTCGGTACCGAGCAGTACCCGCGAAGCTCCGCTCAAATCAGCCGCTCCGGTGACGGCCAAATCGCCGCTGATTTCCACTTCACCACTAAACTCGGCCGCGGCCGATGCTTCAAACTTGCCTTCCACCACCGTGTCAGACAATGTGGATTTTCCGGTTACACCCATGGTGCCGTCCACCAGAAAATTATAATTGTTTTGAGTGCTGGTATTGCTGCTGATAGCGACATTGCCCGCGCTGTCAATGATTATGGGATGCGAAGATGAAGAAAAGCTTTGATCCACATACATTCCGCTCGTCAAAGGATCAATTATCTTCTGCTGATCTTGAATCGCTTTGACCACGAGCGGTACCATCCTTTGGTAATGAATTTTCCATAACTCATTCGTTTCATCTTCCGGTTTATACACAAACTGCGGCAGTTGTTCATATACTGCTTGAGCCGACATTCCCGTATGTACGGTGGTGGGATCACTATCAAAATCCGCTTTCCACGTATAGTCAAATACGTTCAAAGCCAGTACTTCGGCCAGTCCCAGTGAAGTGGAAGTGTTAACCACATTTTTTTTACGCATATCCGAGGCCGACGTATCAATTGATCTGTTGCCGATATATAACGTGTCCGAATCAGAGCCATTGGAAGCATCATCAATTAATTTACCGCTTATATTTTGCCCTATGGCTTGACCTTTATTCATATAACCTTGTCCATTCACCGTAATATGTCCACCTATACTCATATCGTCAGGTGTATAAACACTGCCATTCATCGTAGTATCTCCATCTATAGTCATATCGTTAAGTGCCTTAACATTGCCATTATCTAATTCTAAACTTTTTGTGCTGCTCGAATAAAAATACATTTGATTATAGTAATGGGAATACGCAATCCTTCCGACACTGTTATAATGCTCATCACCGAAGTATATATTATTATATCTATTTGAAGGTGATAAGAATTGTAAAGCCGTATTATAATCATCTTCCAATGTCAATTCCGCGGTTGAGTTGGCGGTACCTCCGCTATCCCCATCATATACATGCAATCTTGAGTCGGGTGTATCATTGGCTCCGATACTTACACGTCCACTATGCTTGATTCTCATTTGTTCGGTCAACGATTGACTGCCATATCTGGTTGAAAATATTAGGTCGGTGCTATGATTGGTGCCGCTCCAATCTGACTCCGCCTCCGCATATATGGTGGCACCTTGGTAAGATCCACTACCATCATAACCCCACCATTCCAGCGAACCTATATCGTCACCACTGTTTATGGCGGAATATACACCTCCGGTATAATCAAATTTTTGAAATATGAACATATTGCTCTTATCTGACAATCCGACGTTGGTCATATACGCGATAGTACTTTTCCCATTATTATACATTTCCAGTAAACCGCCCGGACCATCAGGATCATCTTGACCGATACCAACTGCACCGTTGCTGTTTATGGTGACAAAATGCGCCGCTCCATTGTAACTGAAGTCCAAATCTCCGTCAGAGTTAACATCCATGTCCCAATAATTGTCATCCGTCTTTCCTTCTCTCAAGCGCATATTTTTGAAACCATTGTCCCCCTCCACATCCAAAGGCACGCTCGGACTGGTATTACCAATACCCACACGGCCGTTTTCATCTATCACCATCCTTGTCTCCTCTGAATCGTCATCACTGACAACGAACAACATCATGCTGGCATGGTTTGTAGAATCCCAGGTATCCCGAGCCTTCATTTGAATGCCGCCGGCCACCAAGGCTGTGGACGAGTCATCGCCTCTGAATACCAAGCTACCGATACGATCTCCGCTGTTAATATCCGTACTATTACTGCGCAAGCTAAGTATGCTATGAGAAGAAGCTATATCCAGATTGGCATCGTCCGGCTCACCCGAACCCAAAGACATGTTTCCGTACGCGTCCAGAGTCATGACATATGCCTCCTTGCTTAGGGCCGATAAAATATTTCCATCGGTTTCTGTTCTAAAGGTAAAATAGTCACTACGAGAGGTATCTGTTGAATTGAACAAAACCGACTGATCAAATTCAACTGTTGTCGTCGGTCTATTCGCCGTGGTTGAGGCAAAATACAGGTCGCCATTGAACTTAAGATAATCTGATAAGAAATCACCGTAAATTAAAGGGGCGTCGCTGGCGGAATTTTCAATATACAGCTTGTTGGAGCCGGTTTCGTTGCGACCAGACCGATAACCTATTAATACATTACCGCTGGAATTGTCATCTATGTAATATCCGGCTTCACGGCCGATGATAACGTTATTGTTACTGTTGTCATCTAAGTAAGCTGCCGCCAAATCCCCTATTATTACATTTCCACTCGCCTGGTAAGCCGACGCTCCAAAAGCGGCTAATGATCCGATGATGCTATTGGAAGCTCCTCCGTTCAAATAATAGCCGGAGTTATCGCCAAGAGCCACATTGTAGGCGCCTGAGGTATTGCTGAAAAGCGCGTTTTCGCCCACCGCGGTATTTTCTTGACCGGTTGTATTGCCACTGCCGGCATTTAGTCCGACAAATAAATTTTCCGTACCCGTCACAGACAGTACCGCGGTACCGCCGATCTGATAATCAAAATTAGCGCCCAAATCAGCATTGCCGTAAACGCTCAGATGATCGCCCACGGTCATGGTACTGCTCACGTATCCGGCTCCTTGCAGCCATACGTCCATACTACTTGTCGGAGTGAGCATGGTTGTATTGTAGTTGGAGGCGAAGGTCCAGTTTTCCGATCCGCTTTTAATTGCCGAACCGTTCCAATACAAAGTTCCGGCGTTATTATACAAATGGTAAGTGGTATCCTCGGGCACCGTATTTCCCAGATACACGCCGCCGCCCTCTTCCACGCTAAACACCAAAGTGCCGTTGTTTTTCACACTCAGCAGTTTACCGTCCGTAATGGTATTGCCCGTGTCAAAGGTGAATACTTCGGAGTCGGTCGCCGCCACTTTGGATTTGAACAAAGCCGAGTGAGAAAAATTAATGGTGTTGGTGGCCGTGGCAATGGTGGTGGTGGGGGATGAAATGGCCAAATCTCCCTGAAACATGGCTCCGCCCGGACCGACGTTTAGTCCGTTTCTCACGTATACATTATTTCCAATGTCAATACTTTCGCTTACATTCATTGAGTTTGCAAAAATTGCTCCGATATCGGCCGTCGGCGCCTCCATTCCGGTTAATTCAATGATGGTCAAAGCGTCATCATTAAAGGCTGTTAAATAAGCATGTTTTCCCGCAACAAATACATGTTGTGAGTATTCAAGCAGAGTGTCCGAAGTGACCGTGTCAACCAAAATCGGATTGGTGGACGAGCTGATATCCACCACCGCAAGTCCATCACCTGCTCTAAGAGCGACATAAGCGTAATTGCCTGACACGAATAAACCGTATGCTTGATTAAGTCCTGATAATGTTCCCACCACAGATGGGGAAGTGGGATTGGAAATATCCACCACTGTCAGTCTGTCGCCGTCAAAAGCGGCCACGTATGCGTATCTGCCCGACACATAAATATCTCGCAGACCATCCAAGTCGGTATTATCAAGCACATTGCCCAGAATGTATGGATTATATGGATCAGACACATCTACAACCGTTACTCTGTTTTGAGACGCACTAAGACTACCGGCGGCCACATAAGCATAATTGCCCACGACATGAACCGCGGCAGCGGAATTTAAGTAAGTAGAGCTGTCCACATATCCGGTAACGGTCGGATTGGTCGGGTCGGACACGTCAATAATTACCAGGGTGTCGGCATCAAATCCCGTGATGTAGACATAATTTCCGGAAACAAAGCCTTTTCTAGCTCCGTCTAATTCGGCCCCGCCAACCGAACCCACCACCGTGGGATCAAATGGGTTGCTTACATCAACAACTGTTAATCTGTTGCCGTCTCGTGCACCCAAATAAGCATAATTGCCACTTGTTTGCACCCAGGTTACATTATTCAGTTCCGTCCCCCCGTTCACTGATCCGATTATTTCAAGTTTATTCGGATCGGTGATGTCTACAATATGCAAAGCGTCAGCTGTACCGGCGGTAACATAGGCATATTTGCCTCTTACATAGACGCAATTGGCACCGTCTAAATTTGTATGATCAACCAATGAACCCACAATTTGAAGATTGCCGCTGCTATGGGTTTGTGTATAGCTTCTACCTGAAACATCAACACTACTGCTCACATACGCCCCCCCTCGCAACCACACGTCCATGGTAGAGGTCGGCGT
>CAYSPW010000018.1:0-15498 GCA_964433095.1 uncultured Gammaproteobacteria bacterium
GTTGGCTAGAGCGCCTGCTTTGGGAGCAGGAGGCCGAAGGTTCAAGTCCTTTCACTCCGACCAATACCGTTTGACAAAAAAGGGTATTTTTTATTGAACAATTATCCCCTGTTATATATACTAACTATGACAAATAATTAAAATTATTTTTATGAACAATGAATATGACTTCGCCGTCCAAACCGCCGACTATACTTCCCGAAAATTGATCAAGCACTTCAAAAGAAAATCCTTTTCCATCCGCGGAAAATCAAAAGCGATCAAGAGTAAGTACGATCTGATGGCTGATAAGATAATAGTGAACAAGATAAAAAAGAATTTTCCCCACCATTCCATTCTTTCCGAAGAGTCCGGGTTCCACAAAAAAGACGAAAAAATCATCTGGATGGTGGATCCGATTGACGGTACGGCCAATTATGTCAACGGCAATCCTTTTTTCAGTGTGTCCATCGCCCTGTGGGTCAACGGACAGCCGGTTCTGGGGGTAATAGAGGCTCCGGCCATCAAGGAAAGATTCACCGCCATCACCGGCAAAGGGGCATTCGTAGTTGATTTAACGATAAAAAAAAAGAAAAAAGCGGCCGTATCCGACACCGCGGATTTGGACCACGCCTACGTATTAAGCTGCGACGGCGGCAGTTCCAGAAAAAACGCTTTTAAAATTTATGACAAGCTTTACGTAAAAGCCAGGGACATGCGCAAGCTCGGATCGGCCGCCATTGAACTGGGTTGGATCGGCAGCGGCCGCGCGGACATTTACGCCACTCCCAAAGTTAATTTATGGGATATTGGAGCCGGCGTATTGTTTGTCAAAGAAGCGGGCGGAGAAAACTTTAATTTTAATCTTGAGCCGTATGCTTGGCGCCGGATACTGGAGAGTAAAAAAGTAAATCTGCTATCAACCAACGGCGTTGTCAGTCTGCCCGCGATAAATATTTAAATGAAAGAAATATAACAAAGCAAAAAACACCCGCGAAGGTGTTTTTTTGCCATACAGTATGGGCGATATTTATTATCTTTTTACCCATCGGGCCAAAAATATTTTTCTTCTTGGCCGTATGCACAGTATATTAGATAAAATATTTAATGTCAATGTTGATAACATAAAAAAATATCTAAGCCCAAACAAAAACACCGCTTTTTTTTACTCGGCGGTGTTGTTTTGAGCGGTAGACCGGATTCGAACCGGCGACCTCTTCCTTGGCAAGGAAGCGTTCTAACCAACTGAACTACTACCGCGTCTTTAACTTTGTTGCGGGGACCGGATTTGAACCGGTGACCTTCGGGTTATGAGCCCGACGAGCTGCCTGACTGCTCTACCCCGCTGTGTTTGACTGCTCTACAATATATCAAAAAAAAATATATTTTGCAAGTCTGAATGCTGGAGCGGACGACCGGAATCGAACCGGCATCATCGGCTTGGAAGGCCGAGATAATAACCATTATACGACATCCGCGTATGGAAAATCACCCCAAATTATATACAACACAGCTATTTTTGTCAAGATTGTTAGTCTTTAAAATTTTTTTCGGTCTTTTATTTGGACAACTATTTTTTCTTAATCATCAGCGAAAGCACCAAAAGAACCAAAATGGTTGCGATTATGGATTCCATGTACCATCCCACGCCGATACTCATGCCGATGGCGGCCACGGCCCAAAAAGAAGCGGCCGTGGTCATGCCTTCCACGGTATTTTTTTTATGAAAAATTATACCGGCGCCGATAAAACCGATTCCGGTCAAAATCTGAGCCGCCACCCGGGCCGGATCCGCCGCGAAAGCACTAATTGACATAATGGTGAATAAAGCCGAACCGACCGCCACCAAGGCAAAAGTTCTAAAACCGGCGCTTTTGCCCATGTGCTCGCGCTGCCAGCCGATAACACCCCCAAGTACGGCCGCCAACACCATCTGACCGGTAAACAACAGGTAAGGATAAAGCATATTGAATATATTCAAGATTTAATGCTAAACTAGCTTAAATATATAAATATTTTATCATCTTCCATGAACCATGTACAACATATCGCCAAAAACAAAGAAAATATAGTCAAAAGAGCGAGGATAATTGCATTGATCAGAGATTTTTTTGCGAAAAAAAATTTTCTGGAAGTGGAGACGCCACTGATAGTGCAAAAACCGGGCCAGGAACCGAACTTGGCTCCAATTTCCCTGACAGTTCATGACGAAAGGAACAAGTCGTACAACGGGTACTTACATACCAGCCCGGAGTACACCATGAAAAAAATACTCGCCGCCGGTTTTGGAAATACATATTCCATCTGTAAATGTTTTCGCGACCGCGAAAGTTTCGGCATATCGCACAATCCGGAATTTACCATGATTGAATGGTACCGGGTCAATGCCGACATGTTTGATCTGATTGATGACGTAAAAGAATTAACACAGTATATTGCGCGAGGGACGAAATTAAAAAAAAAATTGTTCGGCAACTGGGAGGTAATATCCATGAAGCGGCTTTGGCGGCGACAGCTGCAGATAGATTTAGATCAATATTTGGATCAACCATCAATGCTAGCTCTATGCCGCCGCCTCGGACACAATGCGCAAGCCAATGAAAGCTATGAACAATTATTCTACCGTATTTTCTTGAATGATATTGAGCCCGAGTTGAAAGGGGCGCGAATAATTCACCACTACCCGGCCCCCATGGCTGCTCTCTCCCGCCTCAGTGCCGACAACCCCGGATACGCGGAAAGATTTGAAGTCTATATTGACGGGCTGGAGTTGGCCAACGCTTTCAGTGAGCTGGCCGATCCGCGAGAGCAGGAAAAGCGGCTCGCGGCCGAGCTGGAATACAGAAGCGAAAACAGCCTGGATACCTGGCCGATTGACCGGGATTTTATCGCCGCTCTGGAGAGCGGCATTCCGAATTCAGCCGGCATTGCTCTCGGTATTGATCGCTTGACGCAAATATATTGCGATTGCCAAAATATTGATGATGTGCTAATCTTACCAATGTCAAAAATATTTAAATAACTAATATGGGAACTACCACCGACATCAAAAAAGGAACTGTCATCCGCCATCAAGGCGATCTATGGGTGGTGACCAATTTTAACTTTGTCAATCCGGGAAAAGGTTCGGCTTTTACCAAAACCAAAATGAAAAGCATCAGCAGCGGCAAAACCGTGGAAATCACCTACAAAAGCGGAGAAAGCGTGGACACGGTTCAAGTAAGACGCCAGAACATGCAGTATCTGTATGAAAAAGCCGGCATGTACTCGTTTATGAACAAGGACAGTTATGAAACCGTGGAAGTGGAAGCGGAAATTTTGGGAGACGACGCCAAATATTTGAAAGAGGGCTTGAACGTGATCGCCGTGCTGCACGAAGGCAAGGTGGTGGCGATTGAATTGCCGATTAAGATAAAGTACAAAGTGGAACAGGCTCCGCCGGCGGTAAAAGGCGATACCGCGAGCGGCAATGTAACCAAAGAAATCACTTTGGACAACAACCTAAAGACACAAGCGCCGATATTCATCAAACAAGGTGAAGAAATACTGGTTAATACCGAAACCGGCGAATACGGCGGACGGGTCAATGAATAGTGAATCAAGTAAAAAACGAATTTTTTAAAGCTGCCACTTGGCAGCTTTCTGTTTAAATGGAATATTATTCAAGAACGGTCTTCCGGAGCGTTTTCAAATACCACCTCGTCTATGGAATCAAGCCGCAGCAGCGACCGCTCCACAACCGGCTCCACTTGGCCGCGAGCCACCGAGACTCCGGCCCAGCTGTCCGTATGTATATTGAACAAAACATAAGCAGTGCCATCCACCAATTTAAAATACTCCAGCCGCGCCAGTTCCGGACCGCCGGAGAGCGGAATTTGCGCCGCGGCCAGGGCGGCGATGGCTTTTGCGACATCAAAGGTATACGGTATTGATGCTTTTCTTTCCACGAAATCAATTTTTTCAAGCGGATTGTTCGCGCCCGTTTGCGTGTATTCGGCCATTTGCTTTTGGTACTCATTAATATCCGGCGGAACGAGAATGGTGATGCTTTGCTCACCGGCGGTCGCTTCAGTCAACCGGCTCCGGTCTACTGTGTAGTTCTCCATTTCCTTAGCTTGCCGCAGCAGCGCGTAGGAAACCAACCTTTCATTATTGTATCGCTTTTTAAGATTTTCATATCTGATCGTCTGCAAAGTGATTCCGACCAGGCTGATGGCCAAGGCCAGGACCAGCGCGACAAAAACAATTTTCACGATCAAAGATGGATTCTCAATCGGTTTTTTAAATGTTTCACTTTTTTTATTCATATATTTTCATTAACTTTAAAATCATAAGGTTTAATAAAAAAAGAAAAAAGATATCAAAAGAATTTGTCCGGCCAAAATAACCGCCACCACCGCCTGAAACGAAGTCTTTTTGGTTTTATGGCGGAAAAAATTCATGCCGGCAAGCGCGCCGATGCTTCCGCCGATAAGCGTCAAAATCCACAAGAGTTTTTCGCTTACTCGACGGTGGCTGAGCTGTGCCTTCAGCTTATCCAGGCCAAAGTAAAAAAAAGCAAGCAGATTTATTAAAGCCAGATATACCACAACGATCTGTGTCAGCAAAGAAAGTTGAAAAAACCAGCGGATGATTTCCATAAATTATCAATTAGTTCATTCTTGATTATAGTGAAATTTTCTATCCTCATCAGCCAAATTGATCAGCGCTTCCCTTACCTTGTTCGGATCCGGAATATTCCTGAATATGATGTTGATATTGGCCGAGGCTGTCTTGACATGAACATCGCCGTAGCGGAACAACGTGGAAAAAATACCGTGCACTTCGGTGGTCACGTCCTGAATGCGGAATAAATCCAGCTCAGAAATGGTGCGCGAGAACAAGCCGTTTTGCTCTATGTCCACGATCCGATCATTGGTCACGATCCACAAATCCAGATAATAGTCAATGAACATGGCGTAAAAAAACAAATAAATGCTCAAGTAATACACACTGGCGATCAGTACTGACAACGGATAGAAGATTAAGCCTTGTACCATGTCCGGATAAAGAGAAACGGTCAAAAAATACAAAGCCACCGGTACCAGCATCAGTAGTAAAAACAGAGCTATTATCGGTATAAAAGTGATCGGATGCCGGCGCAACAAATACATTACCTTTTCGTATTTTTTTTGTTTTATTAAATACGAGATATTCATAAAAAAACATTTTTATCCCAACCATCCCGGATTATACGCCACCAAGGTTTGCTGCCAATTAACATCGGCGAGCAAGTACCAGGTGAAGTAAAAAGTAAGCACGGTCAACAGGCCGACGAAAAAGGTGATCGTGAAACTGGCCAAAGTAAAGGAAGCGCTCATCACAATATGATAAACGTTGATCATGGAAAAAGCGGCGAATACGGCCAAAAAAATCAAATAGATGAACAAAAATACGTATAATGGAATGGAAATCATAACTCTACGCTGGTTTTTTAAATATTTCACTAATTCGCACCGACAAAAAGCTCTTCTTGACCGTCCCACTCGCACCCCAGATGCTCGCAAGCCAATTTGGTGACCATGCGTCCGCGCGGCGTTCTTTCTATCATGCCAATCTGCAACAGGTACGGCTCGTAAATTGATTCTATGGTATCGGTTTCTTCGGCCACGGCCGCGGACAGAGTACCCAGTCCGACCGGACCGCCGTTGAATTTCTCAACAATAGCAAGTAGTATTTTCCGGTCCACCTGATCCAAGCCTTTGTCGTCCACCTGGAGCATGCGCAAGGCATCGTCAGTTACTTGCCCGTCTATTATACCATCATGGCGCACTTCGGCATAATCGCGTATGCGCTTGAGCAGTCTATTAGACACGCGCGGCGTGCGCCGCGAACGGCGAGCGATCAAAGCCGCGGCCGGATCATCTATTCGCACTCCCAAAATACCGGCGTTTCTCTGCACTATTTTTTCAATGTCCGGTTCCCGGTAAAAATTAAGATGGTACACATGCCCGAAACGATCTCGCAGCGGACTGGAAAGCAGGCTGAGCTTGGTGGTGGCGCCGATCAAGGTGAATCGTTCCAGCGGCATGCGCAGGGTGCGAGCAGTCGGTCCTTTACCAACAATAATATCAAGCACAAAATCCTCCATCGCCGAATAGAGCACTTCTTCTATGGTTTTATTCATACGATGAATCTCGTCAATGAACAATACGTCGCCCCGGTTGAGGTTGCTCAAAATTGCGGCAAGATCGCCCACCCGCTCCAAAGCCGGTCCGGCGGTAATCTTAATATTGACCCGCATCTCGCCGGCGATAATATTGGCGAGAGTGGTTTTGCCCAAACCCGGATTTCCGTAAAGCAAAACATGCTCGATTGGCTCGGACCGCTGCCGGGCCGCTTGCATGGAGATAAGCAGAGGCTCCTTGATATGCGTCTGGCCCACAAAATCATCCAAAGTTTTAGGTCGCAGATTGACCTCCATTTTTTCTTCTTCCTCGGCCTGTTCGGCATCAACCAGCCTGGGTTCCAAATCTTCATCCAATGAATATATTTCATCTTTCATAGTACATTTATTTTACGCTTTTGCTCAATATATTTCAACCGTGCAAATTAAAAAACAAGAAAATCAAAAACCTTGACGGGTGCTTGTGGATAAACAAGGCAACGGCGCTCTCACCACTTTTTTTTATTGCTCAACTGAAACAAAAAAATAAGTGCCGATCCGTGTTTGGTCACTGTTGATAAATATGATATAATGAAAAAGTTCGCCGAAAAAATACAATATATTGTGGTCTGATTGTCTTTCAAATACTATATATAGCCAAGGATAAAAACACCCCCCTAAAATACAAATTGAAAATCTCCATTGTTTTTTCAAAATATTTTTAAATAATACTCACACATATGGGACCAGCCGACTCCAAGTTCATCCAAACCATTCATCTCGGACAAAAAGACGACACCAAATTCATCTACAATGAAAACGGCTTGAAATTCAAGCGCGTTTTCAGCCAAGAAGGCAAAAATCCGTTTGATATGGTGGAATATGAAAAAAGAAGCTCGGCCATTCGTGAACCGGACGGCACAGTTATTTTTGAAATGAAAGACATTGAAATTCCCAAAGACTGGTCCCAAGTCGCCACAGACATCGTGGCGCAAAAATATTTTAGAAAAACAGGAGTGCCTCAGTATAACCCGGATGGCAGCTTCAAGCTTAACGAGGACGGGTCGCCCATGCTTGGATCCGAGACCTCGGTCAAGCAAACCATCCACCGCATGGTCGGAACTTGGCGCTACTGGGGCGAAAAATACGGCTACTTTGCCTCGGAAAAAGACGCGCGAATTTTTTACGACGAATTGGTGGTGATGCATTTGAAGCAAATGTGCGCCCCCAACTCTCCGCAGTGGTTCAATACCGGTTTGAATTGGGCGTATGACATAAATTCGGGGGCGCAGGGGCATTATTACGTGGATCCTGATACCGGCGCCATGACCAAATCAAAAGATGCTTACACCCATCCACAGCCTCACGCCTGCTTTATTCAGTCAGTGGAAGACGACCTGGTCAATGAAGGCGGTATTATGGATTTATGGACAAGAGAAGCGCGCCTGTTCAAGTACGGTTCCGGCACGGGCACCAACTTCTCTTCCTTGAGAGGAAGAGGTGAGCCATTGTCCGGCGGCGGCATTTCAAGCGGCCTGATGAGCTGGCTGCGTATCGGCGACCGAGCGGCCGGAGCGATTAAATCCGGAGGCACCACCAGGCGAGCCGCCAAAATGGTAATCCTTGACCTGGATCATCCGGATATTGAAGTCTTTGTCAACTGGAAAGTGGAAGAAGAAAAAAAGGTGGCCGCCTTGATTACTGCCGGCTATCCGTCCGACTATGAGGGTGAAGCCTACCAGACCGTATCCGGACAAAATTCCAACAATACGGTCCGTGTCCCCAACAAATTCATGGAGGCGGTGGAGCGGGACGGCACTTGGAGTCTGACATGGCGCACGGATGGAACGGTTTGCAGGAATGTAAAAGCGCGCGAACTGTGGGATCAAATCTGCTTCGCGGCCTGGGCCTGCGCCGATCCGGGGTTGCAATACCAAGACAATATCAACGAGTGGCACACCTGCCCCAATTCCGGTCCAATCAGAGGATCCAATCCATGCAGCGAATACATGTTTATTGACAATACCGCCTGCAACCTGTCTTCGCTCAATCTGGGCAAGTTTTTCGATCCGGAAGAACAGAATTTTGACGTGGACAGCTTCAAGCACGCGTCGCGAGTGCTGACCGTGGTACTGGAGATAAGTATTCTCATGGCCCAGTTCCCCAGCCGGGAAATCGCCCAAGGTAGTTATGATTTTCGCACTTTGGGCTTGGGCTACGCCAACATCGGGTCCGTACTCATGACCGCCGGCGTTCCGTATGATTCCAAGGACGCCTACGCATTTACCGGTGCTATTACCGCCATCATGACGAGCGAATCATACAAAACTAGCGCCGAGATGGCCAAATTCTTGGGCCCTTTTCCCAAGTACGAGCTGAACAAGGAAGACATGCTTCGAGTTATCAGGAATCATCGCCGCGCCGCTTTCAACAAATCCGAGGAGGAATATGAAAAACTCACCGTCAAGCCGACCGGCATTGACCCGGAATTCGCGCCCGCTTATCTGCTGGCCGCGGCTAGGGAAAATTGGAACAAGGCTCTGGAAATGGGCGAAAAATACGGCTTTCGCAACGCGCAAACCACTCTGCTTGCTCCCACCGGAACGATCGGGCTGCTGATGGACTGCGCCACTACCGGCGTGGAACCGGATTTTGCTTTGGTTAAATTCAAAAAACTGGCCGGCGGTGGATATTTTAAAATAGTAAACGAAGCCGTGCCGGCCGCTTTGAAAAATTTGGGCTATACCGACGGACAAATAAATGATATTCTGACATACACCAAAGGCAGCGGCAATATAAAAAAAGCGCCGCATATCAACCAAAAAACATTAAAGCAAAAGGGATTCATTGATCAAGATATTGAAAGCCTTAACAAAGCCCTGAAAAGTGCTTTTGAGATTCGATTCGCATGCAATGTTTGGACTCTGGGCGAAGAATGCATGAAAAGAGCCGGCTTTAAACCTGAAGAATACAATGACCCAAACTTCAATATGCTCAAGGCCATGGATTTCAGCGAAGAACAGATTGAAGAAGCTAATGAATATGTATGCGGCACCATGACCATTGAAGGCACACCACACCTTAAAGAGGTACATTATCCGGTATTTGACTGCGCCAACAAATGCGGGAAAAAAGGCGAGCGCTACATTCATTGGCGCGGCCATCTGCGCATGATGTCCGCCGCTCAAGCCTTCCTGTCCGGAGCTATTTCCAAAACCATCAACATGCCCAGCGAGGCCACTGTGGATGACGTCAAGCAAGCTTATACCGAATCATGGAAGCTGTGTCTCAAGGCGGTAGCCTTATATCGCGACGGCTGCAAGCTGAGCCAGCCCCTGGTGAGCAAAGGCAAAAAACAAAATGATGACAAGCAAGATGGCGATGAACAAGGCCGTGCGCGAGAACGGCAAGACGAAGAAAAACAAAAAAAAGCGCAAATAGAGCCATCCATAGCGGCCAATATACCGGCCATCACCGATATGCCTGAAACCTCAACCGTGGCCAAAGCCATTGAACAAGCCACGCAGCTGCTCAACCAGCACGTGCCGGGTACCAAAGCCATGGAAAGCTACAGCAATGACGGTACGGTCAAAGAGCATCGCATCTATTTGCACGGAGAGAAAAGAAAACTGCCCACCAAAAGAAGCGGTATCACCATCTCGGCCAACATCGGCAATCAAAAAGTATGGTTCAGAACCGGCGAATATCCGGATGGCAAACTGGCCGAAGTCTTTATTGACATGTACAAAGAAGGTGCCGCCTTCCAGAGTATGCTTAATCTATTTTCCATTTCAGTATCACTAGCCTTGCAGTATGGAGTACCGCTGGAAAAATTGGTCAACAAATTCACTTTCACTCGCTTTGAACCGGCCGGCATTACCGATCACCCCAACATCAGAAGCTGCACTTCGGTGATTGACTTCATTTTCAGAGTACTGGGCATGGAATATCTGGGGCGCACCGATTTTGTGCACGTGCCCCCCAAAGGTATCAGGCGCAACAAATTTGAACTGATGGCCAGAATGGCGGAAAACAAAGAAAAGCAAGAAGCATTGAATCTGGACAGGAACAAAAATGAAAGCAAAACCCAAGACGCGCGAACAATTGAACGGATTGATGACAATCAGGCCACCTTGCCCACTTTTGAAAAAAAACGGAAAGACGCCATGGACGAATCTTTGTCCGAGATGATGGGCGACGCGCCCGCCTGCCCCACCTGCGGCCACATCACCGTACGCAACGGTTCTTGCTACAAGTGCTTGAATTGCGGCGATTCACTCGGCTGTTCCTAGCGGTTCAACTACCAAAAAACCGATGATTTTTTTTAAAGCACAAGGCATCGGTTTTTATTGTCAATATTATTGGCTATTGTTAAAATACCAGCTTGGCGCTTTTTAAAATATGAACAATAATTCACGCTCGCTTTATGGCCGCCGTGCGCTCCAATGGGCAAAATACAATCGCTTTCGCCCGCAGTATTTCGCGCTGGTGCGGACAAGGCTTGTTATTGTCCGCGACCGCGACATCGGCTGCCGGCGTGCAGCTCGCGTATTATCTGCCCATCGACGCCTCCGACTACCCACTACCCGCTTCCTTTTTCGTTTACACCATGCTCGGCGCTTCAACCATTATAGTTGCCGATTTCTACACGCTTAAGAAAACGGCGCTGATCTCGCTCGCGCTGATCGCACTGGCCGAACTGACTTTATTTTGTCCGGCCGCGGGCATAAATTAATCACCGCTGAAAAATCTTATGAAAATATATACAAAAACCGGAGATAATGGGAATACTTCCATGCTTGGAGGAAAAAGAATAAAGAAATCCTGCTTGGAAATCAAAACCATTGGCGAGCTTGATGAACTCAACGCTTCAGTCGGGCTAATCCGCTCCAAAATGAGCTTAGAAGTTAATTTTGCGGCTCTGATTGAGCAACTGGGAACGATCCAAGAAAATATTTTTGTCATCGGAGCCCAAATCGCCGCCCTGCAGAGCCAAGATGTTAAGGGGTTGAATTTACACCCGGATGCCACCAATCAATTGGAGTATTCAATTGATCGCCTGCAATCACGGCTACCTCCTCTTTCCAATTTCATTCTGCCATCCGGAGATGAAGCCGCCGCTTTATGCTTTTTCGCCCGCTCTCTATGCCGTAGGGCGGAAAGAAGGTTGGTATCTCTCACTGACCAATACGAAATACCGCAAAACACACGCTCTTATATTAACCGCCTGAGTGACTATCTATTCGTATTGGGTAGATTTGTGAATAAAAAAAAAGAAATTGATGAAGTTGTTTGGAAAAAACAATAATGCCCGAAAAAAACGGGCATTATTCAATCTCAAACCGGCATCTTTTCTTCCGCCACTCCCAGATTGTATGTGCCGCGCATAATAGCGCGGTAAATATCGCCGCGCGAAACCATGCCTACCAACTTCTTGCCTTCCACCACCGGCACGCGATGTATTCCGGTCGCCACCATGGAACCGCCTATTTTTAATACATTGGTTCGCGGCGTGGTTGTAATCAGTCTTTTTGATGTTATATCGGCCACCACCTTGTTCGCGGCTTCTTTTGCCGCATGCTCCAAACCGTCCCCGATAATATATGTTCTTGGATTGGTATAGAAATCTTTATGGCTGGGATATAAAGCGCGGAAAAGATCCTTTTCAGACAATACTCCGACCAGCTCCTCCTCTTTGTTAACTACCGGAGCACCGCTGATGCCGTGTTTTAAAAAAAGTTTTGCTGCTTGAAAAAATGTCATTGTGTTAAGAACCGCGATCACTTCGCGGGTCATCACCTCTTCTACTTTCATATTCTCACCCCCTTTCTTTATTAAAATATTTTATTTTGTTTTGTTTTTTGTTTGTCTTATTCCAAGTATATCAAACCAAGCGGATTACAAACCTTTTGTCAATGTTTGAATAGCGTTGAATCTTGATAACAAGTTAATAAATTGTGAATAAGACAAAGGTATAATAAAAATTTATTAAAAGATTGGTAATTTTTGACCTGCTTTTTTAAGCTTGATTTCTTTGCTAAATTATGGTATAGTGTGCTCAATTAAAAGCCGGGATGGCGGAATCGGTAGACGCCCGAGACTTAAAATCTCGTGGGATAATCTCCCGTGCGGGTTCGAGTCCCGCTCCCGGCACAGACAAACTTGTCAATCCGAAATAAATTTCAACAACGGCGGATGCTCGCAACGCGAATTGCGATTTTTTTTAATAAAAAACCCGGATCAATCGGCAGTCAATTGACCGACCGCTCAATCCGGGCAGGAAGCCATTCCGGCCGGAGCGAGCCCGGATTAAGGAAAATCTAAATAGACTAAACAAAAACAGTATGAAATGTATATAAAACTCTATACAAATGTGGACTAGTCTGGGGATAAACAGGTCAAAATGTGGATAAAAAATTTTAAACACCATATCCAGACTGTATATACCGATAATTCACAAACATATTCACTTTTACTTTTGCTAAATGTATATACTATTCTATACATCTGTGGATAACTGTGTGTATAACCAAAATAAACTGGGGATAACTCGATTATAAATTACTCACATTATTTTAAAATCCAAATGTATAGACTAGTTTATACAAAAATTATGACCCAAATATTTAGCCGTATTAAGCCTTTTTTTCTATTTATACCCAGCTAACATTGACAAATTGCCTAAATTAAGGTATAATTTGATTATAGTTCTTTAGTAGTCTGTTCTCCACAATTCGTTGTGGGGAGCATACATCTCTTCTTTACTATTCTTTCCCGTTTTAGGTCCACCCTGGATTGTATAGATTATTCTATACAATTAAAGATTGAAAAACAAAAACAAAATTTAAAAAAGGCAGACCTAAAACCAAACAGGTGATATTCCAACTCTATGTATTGTATGCTTTTCGCTATAATACCAGGAATTAAACACCATAGAATGGTGAGAAGGGCTTAACAACCGTCTTTGGACGGCTTGCCGATTCCGGGCTTTCTGAGTTCCGCAGCCGATGCGGAATTGAGAAAACCTGGGAAAGGCGCGTTCAAAGATAACCAAAAAGGCGACGCGCCAAAAAATCACTAGGGCGTTCGATCGCCTTTTTTTAATTCTCCCAAATACGCGCTAATACTTGCCTAATCACAATTAATGCAATATACTACGGATAATTAATTTAAACATATGAATGCCAAACAGGACAAAAACTTTGTCGGTAAGATGAAAAAATATTTGCTTGCGGAAAAAGAACGGTTGGAAAACGAACTGGCCAAGTTCACCAAAAGAAATCCACATGTGTCCGGCGACTATGAAGCCACTTTTCCGGAGTACGGCGACAAGGAAGACGAAAACGCCCAAGAAGTGGCTCAGTATACTGCCAATAAGCCGCTGGAGGTGAATCTGGAAAAAGAACTACGCGACGTGAATAAGGCGCTAGCGAGTATTGAGAAAAAAACATACGGAATCTGCAAATATTGTGATTCGCCCATTGACCAAAAAAGACTGGAGGCACGACCCACTTCCAGCTCCTGCGTGAGCTGCAAAAAAACTCTGACACAGGAAGCTTAATTTTAGATAAACTATGTTAAAAAAAGTCCGGGGATTGACCATATTGTTTTCAAGCGGGCTTTTTTTTCTAATTGACCAAATCTTTAAATATTTGGCCCGCAGCCATCCCGACTTCAGCTTCTACCTGCTGCCGAACCGTTTGGGTTGGGAATTTTATACCAACAACGGCATTGCTTTCTCCATTCCCCTGCCCAGCATTCTGATTTTAACCCTGACTCCGGCCGTGCTGCTGCTGCTGATATATATAACAGCGACTGAAAAAAACAAAAGTCCGTTGTTTTTCCTTTCTTTGCTGCTGATCATCTTTGGTGCTTTTTCCAATCTGATTGATCGTATTTTCTTTCAGGCCACTCTTGACTACATCCGTCTTTACAGCGGCGTCATCAATGTCGCGGATATAATGATTTTATCCGGAGCGGTGTTATTCGTGGTTGATTCCTTTAAGCGCGCGAAGGATAAAAAATAGCGAAAGAACAAAACGATGGACCATAAAAACCTTCAAATGAAGGCTTTTTTTAGATCTTTTTTTGCAGAGCGGCTATTTTTTCATGGTTTTTTGCCGTTCAAGCCTGATTCTGGCCCGGTCAATGTCCATAATATGTTTTTGCGTCTTGTATACCACAACCACCAAGCCGAACAAGGAAAACAATAAAATATATGGCAAGGCGCCGGCCATAAAGGTTTTGCCGAAAATGATTAAAAAAGTATTGATGACAATGAATATTATTCTGGACTCGGTTGGGCCCATTTTCAAATAACTGATGCGGAATTTATTGGTAGCGGTAAAAGCCAGATAACTGTTTACCATAAAGGCGCCGAACAAGGCCAGAATAAAAAACAGCAAGTATTTAAACCGATCCTCAACAATAAAAGAATAACCGATCAAAATGGAACATAAAAAGATATAGTCCAGAAAATGGTCCATGTAATAGCCCCACTTGACGAATCCTTCCCGTCGATAGCGACCAACCGCTCCGTCCAGTGAATCGGTAATGTATTGAAATACTATCATGAACGATACCAACCAAAGCCAATTAATGTTGTTTTTGGCTAGCAGACTAAAAAAAATTATCAGCAAACTCCACAGGATGCTGGTCAAGGTCAAGGTGTTGGCGGATAGAAATAACGGCACGCGCGGAACTATTTTTTTGATCATTTTCTGTTCCAAATTCCACAACAAAGACCGGCCAACTTTTTTGTTTTCGGCAAAATCTTCTTTCATAAAAGGCTTTTACTTGATGTAATTGTAAAACAGCAGCGCTTTGCGGTCAATAAGCGGAAAAGAAAAATTGCTTTTTTTAGCGGATATATTGGAGCGGATTTTGATGTCTGCCGTTTACTCGGATTTCAAAATGGATATGAGATCCGGTGGAACGACCGGTAGAACCCATGGCGGCAACAGTCTGCCCCCGCACCACGCTCTGACCGACGTTAACATAAACGGCCGAAGCATGCGCGTACATGGATACTATGCCGGCGCCATGATCTATCTTAACGAATCCGCCGTAGCCCAGATTCCACTCGTAAGGAGAGCCGATCTCAATCACTGTGCCGCCCTTGGTGGCGTAAAGCGGAGTGCCTATCGACCCGGCAATATCCAATCCGTAATGGCGCCAGCCGAAATACTGGGTGATGGTTTTGGCCGAAGTCGGCCACAAATAGCCGGCACCGGCCGGAGCGGCCACTGACGGAGGCGGCGCTGTTACTTGGCTGAAAGTGGTGTATTTACGCTCCGGTTGAGTATATGTCCGCACCGGCTGCGGCATGGTGCCGTCGGGAATGATTAAATTCTGCCCCACCCTGATGTCGGCCC
>CAYSPW010000019.1:0-14609 GCA_964433095.1 uncultured Gammaproteobacteria bacterium
CTGCTGTGCAGTTTAATTCAAAAGTGTAAACAACGCTAGGATATCTTACATATAATATCATCAGTCTTTTTCCCTAGACGGAAACACAATGATGTCAGGAAAAAACAAAAAAGGCTTTGGATTGATAGAGGTCCTGGTGGGGACGGCAGTTTTTTTAATTTTCGCGGTCGGTATTTATTCGGGCGTACGATATATTTTTAAAGTGATTTATTTGTCCAGATTACGCGTAATTGAGACCGGAATTTTGAACGAACAAATGGAGCTGGTCAGGAATCTGTCGTACTACAATGTCGGCATAGTGAACGGCTCGCCGAGCGGCACTTTGCAAAGAGTGGTCACCACCACCATAGACGGCATAGATTTCACCATTACCAGAACCGTGCGCGCCATTGATCATGAATTCGACGGTACTTTGGGCGGCGATCCCAATGACATTTCACCGGTTGACTACAAATACGTGCAGGTGGAGATAATTTGCGATCACTGCGGGCAAAACAATTCGCTAACCATGGGCACGTATATATCCTCTCAGTATTTGGAAGGCGATCCGGATCATGGCGGCTTGTTTGTTGAAGTATATGACGCCGAAGGAAATCCGGTGCGGGGTGCAACCGTGCGCGTGCTGGCAACTTCAACCGATCCGACAATTGATTTATATGAAACCACCAACAATGACGGTTTTGTGGCTCTGCTTGATTTGGGAGAAGGCATGAGCGCTTACCATGTTACCGTAACCAAGGATGGATACATTACCGACGGCACCACGGTGCCGAGCGCCGAAGTGCCTGATCCGGTCAAGCCGCCCGCTTCGGTGGAAGCGCAGGAGATGACCAAGAGAAGTTTTGAGATTGATCAAGCCGCTTCCATAAGCGTGAACACCATCAATACTCTGTGCCAAGCGGTCTCCGGAGTTGATGTTAATGTTTACGGCACCGAACTGATCGGAACCGTGCCGGACGTGCTTTTGGTAAACGACCTCTTCACCACCGGCGCCGGCGCGTACTTGCTTGAAGATTTAAAGTGGGACTATTATGATTTCGCGGTCGGCAGTCATGATTTGGTCGGCACCATTCCGGCTCCGCCTTTACGCTTGTATCCGGGCAGCAATATGGATGTTGATTTGGTGGTCGGACCGGCGTCTATCCGGTCGTTCGTGGTGGTTTTGCTTGATAATACCACCGGTGAACCCATTTCCGGCGCCACCGTGGAAATTACCGCCATCGGAGAATATGAAAGCGGAATGACGGGAGTCGGATTTATCAATCAAACCGATTGGTCGGGCGGATCGGGTCAGTTAAACATGGTAGATCAAACCCGTTATTATGCCGATGATGGAAATATTGAAGTCAATAATCCGGCCGGCGACATCAAATTGGAAAATTACGGCGGCGTTTACGCGGCAGGCGGCGTGCTGGAATCTTCCATCTATGATCTGGGCGTGAGTGTGGATTTTGTCGATCTGAGCTGGCGGCCATATAATCAGCCGACCGAATCAGGTACGACTTCGCTTCGTTTTCAAATCGCCACCGGCGACGCGTCCGGCACCTCCACTTGGAAATATTTGGGGCCGGACGGCACTTCTTCCACCTATTACAACAAGTTTGAGTATGATATAAGTGATGTTCATGACGGCGATCGCTATATGAGGTACAAGGTATATCTGAGCACCGATGATACCGATCACACACCGATTTTGTCAGAGCTAAACATTAATTATTCCGAAGGATGCGTTCCTCCCGGACAGGTGTATTTTCCCGATATCAAAAACAAAGAATACACCATTACGGCCACGCACGCGGATTATGATGTGGCATCGGAGAGCGTGTACGTGGACAAAGATGAGAGCATAGTGGTGATTATGAATATGATTAAATCCGGTTAGTATGAATAAGTTGTGGCGGGAACAAGGTTATTCTCTGGCCGAAGTGGTAATGGCGGTCGGCGTTTTCGTGATTTTTTTGGTTTTTGCCTCATATATTCTGGTGGATGCGCTGCGGTCAAACAGGGCCATTTTCGAGCATCTGAGCACTCAGGCGGACGCCAGGAGAATCATCGGCCAAATTACCGATTACATCCGCCGGGCCGAACAGTCCAATATCGGCTCTTTCGCCATCAATTCGGCCGGTGAAAATGAACTTATAATCTATACCGATACGGATGAGGATGGGGACACCGAACGGCTGCGGATATGGATAGAAGATGAACAACTGAAAAAAGGGGTGATTGATCCGGTGGGAGAACCGGAGCAATATCCGATTGAAAATGAAGTGATTGAGGTAATGGCGAAGGATATAATTAACGCTAAGCTGGGTACGCCCTTGTTTCAGTATTACGGATTGGACTATGCCGGGGAGGGTGATCCCTTGCCCCAACCCGTTACCACGAGCGCGGTCAATTTGGTGGAAGCGCGGCTGGATTTTAAAAGGGATCCCTCAATTTCGGACCGGCCGCTGCAAGTGAAGACCTCGGCTCAGATCAGATATCTTAAAGAAACGCAATAAAATTTTTTATGCGGATAAAAAAAAGGCATAATTTGAGTATTCTGAAAAAGCTATTCAAAGATGAAACCGGCGGACTTTTGATTTACTCGTTAATTTTCGGTTCCATCGCCTTTTCGGTTATAATTATGGGCGCGGTCAGTTACGCCATCTTTGAAAACAAGGCGTCCAATCGCTATTACTCGCGCGACATGGCTTTGCACGTGGCCGAGGCCGGTATTGAGTACTACCGCTGGCATCTGACGCACGCGCCGGAGGATTTTCAGGACGGCACCGGAGAACCAGGTCCGTACGTGCATCAATATACTGACAAAGACGGCAATCTCATCGGATATTTTTCTTTGGAAGTGGATCCGCCGTCTTTGGGATCGGCCGTGGTGGAGGTTAGGTCAACCGGCTGGATCACTTTGGATCCGGACGCTCGCCGGACCATCAGGGTTCAACTAACCTTACCTTCTTTGAGCAATCATGTCTTTTTAAACAACGACTCGGTCAATTACAATTTTTCCACCGTCATCCACGGAGTAATTCATTCCAACGGCGGCATCAGATTTGACGGCACCACCGATTCGTGGGTGCGCAGCGCCAAAGATAGATATATGTACGAAAAACAAACTCACGACGGGATTTGGGGCGGCGGCGGACCGAAGTCTTTTTGGCAGTATCCGGTGCCGGAAATTGATTTTTATTCGGTTACCGGGGATTTAAAAAAAGTGCGGGAGATGTCTCTCGCGCCCGAAGGGATCAATTTGACTTCTTCCGGAGAAGAGGGCTGGCATATCGTATTTAACACCTCCACTTTTGATTTGTACAAAGTGACCGGCAGGGATTGCTATAACGGAGAGGGAAAATGGAGGAACCGCGGCTGGAGCGGCTGGTACTGGGAAGGTACTCGCTATTGTTATGATATCGGAGCCGAGCAGTATGACTCAACCGTGGATATGCCGGAAAACGGGGTTATTTTCATCAGCGATGACGTTTGGGTGGAAGGAGTGGTTGAAGGACGCGTCACTTTGGCCGTGGCCGATTTTCCTTTGGAAGAGCCATATTACCGCGTATATATACCGGGCGATTTGACCGACGCGGATTCGGAAGATGACGATGTGTTCGGAGTGATGGCGCAAGGCGAGATCCTGGTGCCGTATGAATCACCGAGCGACATGACGATAGAAGCGGTGCTGTTATCGCAATTCAGTCAGATCGGTACACCTTTTTACGACGACCTGCTGAAAAATTCCCTGACTTTTATCGGATCGCAAATTTCTTTTGAATCCGGCAGCTGGAACCATGTTAACGGCTGGGGGCACGTGGTTTCCGGCTTCGTCAACACCACCCATACCTTTGATTCGGACCTGGAGTTTTTTTATCCGCCCGGATTTCCCACCCAAACCACTTATGAAATCATTAACTGGGAGGAAATCTGATTAAAAGGTGGTTTCTATGGCCGAAATGGCGTTGATTTGATATAATAAGGTTCTAGAAATTTGATAAAAAAATAACTTATGGCCAAAGTAAAAAAAGTCAAAAAAGGAGTAATAATAGTGGCAGGGCTGGGTACCAGGTTTTTGCCGGCCACCGTGGCCATGCCCAAGGAAATGCTGCCGGTATTGGATAAGCCGGTGGTGCAGTTCGCGGTGGAAGAAATGGCCGCGAGCGGTATCAAGGAAATCATTTTCGTCACCAGTTCGCAAAAAAGAGCGATTGAAGATCATTTTGACCGTAATTTGGGTTTTGAAGATTACCTGAAAAAGAAAGGCAAGTACGATCGCGTCAAGTCTTTGGTTGATTTATGCAAACAAGTGCGTTTTTTCTATACCCGCCAATCGGCTCCTTTGGGAAACGGCCATGCCTTGCTTTGCGCCAAAGAATTTATCGGGGACGATACTTTTGCTTTTTCCGACGGCGATTCGGTCATTGACTCCAAAGTGCCGGTGATCAGACAGTTGTTGCGTGTTTACAACAAAAAAAGAGCGTCGGTTATGGGCATCGCCAAATCCGAAGACAAGCAAGCTTTGACCAAGTACGGCAATATTATGGCCGATCCCACGCGCGTTGACCGCGTTTATCGCGTCAAGGAGCTGGTGGAAAAACCGCCGTTGAATAAGGTGTCAAAGCAAGGGTTGTACGCGGCCGGCATGAAATATATTTTGACCAAAGATATCTGGCCCATCCTGGAGCGTCAAGGCAGGGGCAAAGACGGTGAAATTTGGTTGGCGGACGCGGCCAATGAATTGGCTAGAAAAAAACCTTTTTACGGCTATCATTACAAAGGACAGTATTTTGACACCGGTAATAAAGTGGCCCTGCTAAAAGCAAGTATTCATTTTGCGAAAAAAGAGGGAATTTTGACTGCCGAGGATTTGCGATAAAAGTAAGATTTATGAAACAAATTTGTAAAAAGATGTTATTGGCGAGTTTTTTTACGGCATGTTTTTTGTTTTTGCTTCCGGCTGATGCTTTGGCGCAGAAGTTGGGTGGAGAGAGTTGTGAAAATAGACAAGAATGCGCTTCCAGAATTTGTCTGAGCGAAGACGAATGCGCTTGCGTTGAAGGAGAAGTGGGTTGCGAGAGCAGCAACGAAGTATGCCAGATGTTGCCCAATTTGGGTTATGGAAGATGTGAAGTTACACAAGTGGATACAAATGCCAATGTGTGTCAATGTGATGTTTGGGTTTACGGTACTCCCAACTTGAACGGTTCTTTGCCGGTTGAACAACGGCCGACTTACGAAATATTTCAACGAAGACAAGCCACTACTCAATTTCCGACCGAGGCTGATTTGCCATCCAACTATTTTTTGTACGATCAGAATGGAAATATTTCTTTAAGTGTAAAAGATGCCTTTGATCCGGACAATCCGGAAGTTTGGGGCACGAGAGCGGATGTGGAAATGTTATTTTCAAAAGGCGAATATCCTTTTATCTGGCAGGTATTGAATCCGGACGGGATACCGTTGTACAATTCGGTTTTTGCTAATTTTTTGGCCGAATCAAGTAATTCATTCCGAATAGAGTCTTTGAGTGATTTGGAAAGCTATGCGGCCGGCGAAGAAGAGTTTTATATCAACAAATCTCAGTGCAATCAAAATTTGGTAGTAGCCGATATAGTCAAATTAGATGAAGATTTTGTGGATGAGGTGGTCAGAAGTTTATCAAGAGATACGGAGGAGCCGGAGGGGAGGTATTATCCGGTAATTTTAACAAATTGTAAAAATGTAACAATTGATTTTACTCAGAAGTCGCCCAAACCACCAACCGAACCGATTGAACAAGAATTATCCTACCCCTCCACTGTCGGTTTGAGACAAGTGCAAGGAGATTTGCCATTTCTGATCGGCCGGGTTATCAAGACGGTAATGCAGGTTTTGGGTTCAATCGCTTTCATCATATTTATCTACGGCGGAGTGGTATGGATGACCGCGCGCGGCAACGCCCAGCGAGTGGAACGGGCCATTAACATCATATTATGGGCCGCTTTGGGCGTGGTGGTTATATTAAGCAGCTACGCTTTGGTGGATTTTGTGTTTGAGGCTTTCAGATAAAATATTTGTTTTTTTGTTTATGAAAAAAATTAAAAAAATATTACTTGTGGGTCCGATAATGTTCGCTTTATTGCTGGTGTCGGGCCAGGGTTGCACCAAAGGTCCGACCGCCGAACAACAAGCGGCGGTACGACCGGTAACTTTGAATTATTGGACGGTTTACGATGATGTCGATCAGCTGAGACGACTGGCGGCCGAATATACGGCTCAGCGTCCGTATGTGACGATCAATATCCGGCAAGTCCGTTACGAGGAGTTTGACCGCCTGTTTGTCAACGCTTTGGCCGATGACGTGGCTCCTGACATCGTTTCCACCCATATCAGATGGCTCGATAAATACAGAAACAGGCTGGCTCCAATGCCGCCGAGCATTCAGGTGGCCAATACCTATGTGAAAGGCGAATACGTACAGGAAACGGTGGTGGAGAATTTGAATTTCACCATGCCTTCGCCGGCCGCGGTGCGTTCCAATTTTGTGAGTACGGTATACGATGACGTGGTGCGCGACGGACAGGTTTATGGACTGCCGCTTTCGCTGGATACTTTGGCCATTTATTACAATCCCGAGCTTCTGGACAAAGCAGGCGTTCCTCTTCCCCCCAGCACCTGGAACGAATTTGAGCAAGCGGTGCAAAAATCAACCACCTTTGACGCGGCGGGCAATATCGTTCAATCCGGAGCGGCTTTGGGCACGGCCGACAATGTAAATAATATGTTCGATATCATGTCAATGTTGATTATGCAATCCATGGCCGGAGAAAATCTGACCATAGCCGAGGGAAACAGGGTGACATTTGCCAACGGCTTACGCGAGTTGGAATACGAACATCCGGTACTACAGGCTTTGCGCTTTTATACCGGTTTTGCCGAGCCCACGACCGAGGATTATTCGTGGAACGAGGACAAAGTGAATTCTTTGGACGCTTTTGCACGCGGTGAATTGGTGTTTTACTTCGGTTTCGCCCATGATCGCGCCACCATTGAAGCCAGGGCGCCGCAGCTTGATTTTGAAGTTATTCCGGTGCCGCAGTTGAATTCACAAGCTCCGGTAAACATCGCCAACTATTGGATGCAGTCGGTAGTGGCGAAATCAGATAATCGGAACATTGCCTGGGATTTTATCCGCTTTATCACTACGCCGGACAAGATAGAAAGATACGTCAATGCCAATAAATTACCCACTCCATTGCGCGCGCAAATAGACGAACAGCTGGCTGACGAAGAAATATTTCCGTTTGCTTCCCAAGTATTGGTGGCCAAAAATTGGTATCGCGGTAATGATGTTGACACGGCCGAAAATGCTTTTTCCAATATGATCACTTCCTTTTTACAGACTCCGGGTGAAGAAGATGGTAGAGACGCTTTTAGAAGAGACGCGGATATTGTATCGCGTGCCGCGCAAGTCATTCAGCAAACTTATTAAAGAGAAAATAATATCAAAATAATTATGAACAGATTGATCCAAATACTAATGCTGACAGTGGTGGTGTCAGGGTTGTTTTTTTGGTCCGATCCGGCTATGGCTCAAGAAGGATTAATAGTGGATTGCTGGGACGTGCACTCGCAGTCCGAATATTACAATGATGTCAATTGCCTATTGCTGCAGGCGATCAAGATCGGTGAGTATGTATTTTCCATTATCGGGGCGATTGCCTTTGTGATGTTCGTTTACGGCGGATTTATGATCATCTTGTCTTTCGGTAATCCGGAGAGGGTGAATAAAGGCAAGGCGGTGTTCATGGCCGCGGTTGTCGGATTGGTGATCGCTTTTTCCGCTTATGCCTTAATTGGTTTTATTCTTGATACTCTTGGCGTGGGGCAGGAGTTTAGGGGGATATTGTGAAAAAACATATGAATATTAACAGACGCGCAAAAACCGGTATTTTCATAATTTTCAGCTTATTTTTGTTGTCTTTTTGTTCAAGCGAGGCCACAGCTCAAGATACTTGTTCTTGTTATTTTGTGGCTCAGGGTAAAAATGTTGATTCCGGACAAAATTGTAGTATAAGTGACAACTTACTTTTTGAGGTTGATGAAGAGGTAACCTATGATGAATTGCTGGAGATACTGTTGGAAAGAAAGCCGAATACAGGTTGCGGACCCGAGATCGGAATTGACGGTGTTGATGTTATAACTTCGGATGATATTTTATCCACTAAGCTTGATTTTAATAATTGCGCGGATATAGATTTAGCCGGATGGTGGTCTGTTGATTTAAGCAGCGGCGGCGCTTATCTCACCAATGTTAAGTGCGGAATAGTGGTTCCGGGAGACTCTGGTTTCGGGTCTCAAGACGCGGGCCGCGCGACAGAACCCTCGGCCGTTCCTTTAATCAACCCAATCGGCGGCAGCGAGGAAAATCCGACCGGAGACGTGAATATAGCGACAATGTTGGGCGAGTTTGTCTCCCGCGCTTTGGGAGTGATGGGGTCGCTCGCTTTGGTGGTGTTTGTTTACGGCGGTTTCTTGTGGCTGACATCCGGCGGCAGCGAGGAGAAAGTGGACAAGGGGAGCAAAGCGATGTTCTGGGCCGCCATCGGTATCTTTATAGTTTTCTCCACTTATGCTATACTGAATTTAATAATAAACACATTAACAAGCTAAGAAAAAACGAGAAAAGATATGAAATTATCTCAAACAAGAAAGGGGGTGAGAACATGTATTGGTTAGTGAAATATAAAGCGGTATTAACCATAATGTTTGTATTCGTACTGGGAGCATTGCTGGTGCCGAGTGTCGCGATGGGTGAAAGTTTTACCTGTGATCCGAGCGAGGATCCTTTCTGCATTCAGCCGATAGAAGAAACCACCTCTCTCGGAACGGAAAATTTGCAAACCACAATTTCAAACATTATCAATGTGGCTTTGAGCCTGTTGGGTATCATCGCGGTAGTGATCATCTTGATTGGCGGCTTCCAATGGATGACGGCCGGTGGTAACGATGAGAAAGTGGCTAACGCAAAAAAGATTATTTTTGCCGGTATTATCGGCTTGGCCATCATATTAAGCGCCTGGGCGATTGCAAGATTTGTATTGGTACAACTCGGTCAGCAGACCGGCGTGCGCGGCAGCGAAGGATACCAAGTATAAAGCCATTGTCGGCAGGGGCACGCATAAGGGTGCCGATACGCACATGTGCTGCGTGTCCTTGTCAACAGGGCTAAATTTTAAGCTTGGAACCAAATAATTTTACTTGGTTCCGAATTCAAAGTTTAGCTTAAAAATTATGACAATAAGAAAAAAAGCAACGGCGATGGTTTTTACAATGATTTTGTTCGCCTTCTCTTTCTCCGCCATGCTGCCGGCGGCCGCGCACGGACCTGATTATCCGCAGGAAGAGGATTTGCTCGGTTTGGGGTACGGCCAATATACCGGACTGGGCAGTGAAGACATTCGTTTTACCGTGGCCAGGATAATTAATGTCGCCCTCGGACTACTGGGTATAATCATGGTGGTGATTTTGATTTATGCCGGCTTTACCTGGATGACGGCAGCCGGCAATGAGGAGAAGGTGGGAACGGCGAAAAAAATGATCATCGCGGCCGTGATCGGGCTGGCTATCATATTGAGTGCTTATGCCATTTCCAATTTCGTGGTCAGAGAGCTCTATCAGGCCACTACCGGCTATGAATACAGAGTTCTTTAATTTAGCGCTATGAGAACAAAATATTTTAAATACTTTTTGCCGGCCGTGGCGGTGTTGTGCCTGTTTTTAATGATGGAGCCTGCTTTGGCGCAATACGGGCTTGACGAAACCGCGGGAGCGGCCGGATTGCAAAAACAGGGAGATTTGGCCACTTTAGCCGGAAATGTAATCGGTACCGCTTTATCCATGATCGGGGTGCTTTTTTTCATTCTTATGCTTTACGGCGGTTTTTTGTGGATGACGGCGCGAGGAAAGGAAGATCAGGCCAACAAAGCCAAAGAAACCATTATCGCGGCGGTGATCGGCATGATCATTGTTCTCTCGGCCTATGCTATCACAAATTTCGTGTTTCAGGCGGTGGAAGGACAAACTCAGTTCGGTGATGCCGGGACCACGCAGACTCAAACCTGCCAGACCAGCGTCGACTGCGCGGCCCAAGAATATTGCTCGGATAATCAGTGTTTTACTAAAAAAGAATCGGATAATGACTGCTATTTAAATGAACATTGCCTTAGCGATTTATGTGCCGGTGGCGTCTGTGCGTAATAGAATTTGTCTGATTTCAATAGGAGTATTTTTATGAAATTTGGAAAATATGTATTAGTGTCAGTTTTGTCCTTTTTGACATTACCCAAAGCGGTTTTAGCCGCAACAGACTTCGGAGACGCGGCCGATTTTCTGGGGCAAGCGGCCGCGCCGGCAGGATATGAGGGTAGAGATGTAACAAGCATCGTGGCGGCCATAGTGCAAGGCGCGTTGACTTTGGTGGGGATTGCCTTTCTGGTGCTGATGGTTTATGCCGGCTTTTTATGGATGACCGCCCGGGGAAATGAAGAACAAGTGAATCAGGCCAAAAATACCCTTATAGCGGCCATTATAGGGATAATAGTGGTGGTGGGGGCTTACGCGATCGCAAATTTTGTTACCGGAGCTTTAATCTAAGTTTTATGAATATTAAGAAAAATGTAATGGTGCCGCTCATTTGTCTTGTCATTCTGCTTCCGTGCGCGGTTTTTACTCAAGGACTGAGAGACGCGGCTTCCAATTTGGGCAATATAGGCCAACAGGTGGGAGTGGAAGAACAGGGGGAATTGGGCACGGTTGTCGGCAGGCTGATAAACGGAGCTCTTACTTTGGTTGGACTGCTGTTTTTATTGCTTATGGTTTACGCGGGATATATCTGGATGACGGCGAGAGGGGAAGAAGAAAAGGTAAACAAGGCCAAGGGAATACTGACCGCGGCCGTGATCGGGTTGGTAATCGTGGTAAGCGCTTACGCCATTACCGCTTTTGTTACCGGTCGTTTTGAATAACTGACAAGTATGAAAAAATTTGTTTTGACAATTTTAATACTGGGGCTGGTATTGATACCAACCGCGGCCGGGGCGCAATTGGACCTTGGTACGGACCTGGCCGAACAAGCGGCCACCGAAGCCGGCTATTCGGCCGGCACCACCGAGACCACTTTTGCCGAGACTATGGGAACGGTGGTGAGGGCGGCCTTGTCAATGGTGGGAATCATCTTTACTGTTTTAATGGTTTACGCCGGATATTTATGGATGACGGCGAGAGGAGAAGAAGAAAAGGTAAACAAGGCGATAAAGATAATTCAAGCGGCCATTATCGGATTGATCATAGCAGTGGCGGCATATAGTATTACGAATTTTGTGGTACCGAGGGTTTTGGAGAGAACCGTGGGTGACACCGGGACCGTTGGTTCGCCGTAGTAATATCACTTATGAAAAATTTTTTTGCCTATTCTTTAATTTCTTTTACCTTGTTATCCTCCTTTTTGTTTTTGATGCCGGCAAACGCGCTGACCGACGCGCGCGAACAGATTATGGGACAAATTGAAGCCGGAGCGCAGTCGGCCGAGCTTGGTGTCGGACGTGATCCCAGATTGGTGGCGGCCACTTTAATTAAGGTTTTTTTAGGCCTGCTCGGCGTTATATTCATGATTTTGGTCTTTATGGGCGGATATTGGCTGATAACGGCGAGAGGGGAGGAAGAAAAAGTAAAAAAAGCGCAAGACACCATTAAAAGAGCGGTGATCGGCCTGATGGTGATACTTCTTTCTTATGCCATAGTTAATTATATATCAAGCGGAATAGAACGAGCCGTATATGGAGGATAAAAATTTTATGAAGCATTTTCTTTTTTTCACGACTCTAATATTTTTTTGCGCCGGATTTTTTTTCGGCACGGCACTGCCGGCCGGAGCACAGTTGTCTGAAGAATATGAAAGGCAAACCGGCGCTTTCGCCGGGAGCCAAGGAGCGGGAATAGAGACCGAGCGCGATATACGCGAGGTGGTCGCTCTGATCATACGCGGAGCGCTTGGAGTAATCGGAATATTGTTTTTAGGCTATGCCATCTACGGCGGATATCTTATCATGGCTTCCGGAGGCAACGAGGAGAAAGTAAATAAAGGTAAAAAAACATTGTTGACCGCGGCGATTGGAGTGGCGGTGGTTTTGTCGGCCTATGCCATTACTCTGGCCGTGGCCAGAATCATGATGCCGCGCGCTCCGCAAGACGGGGTGCAATGGTGGACGGAGCCGGATTATTCTGATTATTACAATCGCGACCCGCTCCGTGGTGGAATGGGTGATATGGTACCTTTTTAGACCATTGCCAATACCTTTTTCAATACTGTCAGGGCCCCATTCGGGGTCTTTTTATTGTATTTTTTCGGTTCATCCAGGAAACTGGTTACATGGTAGGTGAGATCATTTGGAGTGTGCGCCACCACCCCGTAGTCGTTCTGCATAATATATTCGGCGTTTCTTTCTTCTTGTCCCGGGATCGGTTCGGTAGCGATTATATATTTGTTCAACGCGATGCATTCGGCCGTGGTCACGCCTCCTGTTTTGGTAATGACAATATCGGCCAACCTCATATATTCATCAATCTCGTCGGTCCATCCGATGGCTGTCAGTGTCAGATTCTCAGGCAATGACAGTTTTGTTAATTTGGTATACAGCTTTTTATTCTTGCCCGCGATGGCTACCACGTGCAGCGGACGATTCACGTTTCCGAGCGCTCGTATTACCCGGTCGGTTCTGGTCAGGCCGACTCCTCCGGACAACACCAAGGCCACTTTTTTGTTTTCGGGGATATTATGTTTTTTCTTAAGCCGTTTAATATTCTTGTCCTGAAAAAAAACCGGATCTATCGGGATACCGCTGATGGTAATTTGAGATTCACGCACTCCTTTGTTGGCCATTTTCCATTTCATCTTTTCCGTGGCCACAAAATAGCGGGCAGTGTCCGGCACGATCCATAAATTGTGCAAGTCAAAGTCGGTAATCACGGTGTTGATCGGTACGTTCGGCTTGAATCTTTTTGGAGCGTTCAAGAGCACGTCGGCCGGCAAAAAATGCGTGCAGATGATGGCGTCGGGCCGGTATTCGCGCACGTAGTTGTACAAACGCAAGGAATTGGCTTGCTTAAGCTGTTTTGTTAGCCTGTTGAATCTTTGTGAAGTTTTCCCGCTGTCTATTTTCTCATACAAAAAACCCCACAACTCGGGCATGCGCTTGACGATTAATGCGTATGAGTCTATGGCCGTCTTTTTCATGGACAAGCTGATATAGTCGGCCATGTCTATGTGTTCAATGCTGAGACGCGGGTATTGCAGCGCGCCGGTTTTTTGAATGGCTTGAGCCGCTCTGATGTGTCCGGCGCCGGCTGAAAGAGAAACCAAAAGAATTTTTGTTTTTTTGCTCATATTACTATCTATTCTACTTTAATTCGCGTATTTTTGCCAGTATAAAAGCTTCTGTCCGGTCGGGCAATGAATTACCGTGTAGAAAATATTTTTGTAAATACTCATGTTGAATAATATACAAATTTATCATTTATTAGCTAAATTACTGTATAGTTACCCCTAAGCGTTAACACTTTGCCAAATCAGAGGTTACTATGAATAACAATCAATCCGCTCCGCTTCCGGAATTGCGTGGCAAATAGTACTTACAGTTTAGCTTAAAAACTCATCCAAAACAACAAACCATCCAAAGCCGGCAACATAATGGTTTCAATTATCCGATGGGCTTTGAAGTATCGGGCTTGCTTATGGATGAATTAGGGAAAGCCGATTTTGAGAATACCTTTGATTAGCGTTGACAAGCCGAGAATGGTAATGGCCACTTTCCAATCCCAAATCCAGACATTATGAAAAACCACGGTGACCAAGACAAGAAGTAGGGAAATATATCCCGTTGAGAAGACAAAAGATTTGTTTTGATCATCGCTATGATTTTGCCCGATTGTCCGGTGATAGCAAACCAATGATTAGATAAAACCTCCCAAGAATCTGGCTAAAAAATTGTAATGTCCATATGTTTGATTGATTATTTTTAATATTAACGACTTTTATTATTTGCCACAAGAATAACGATTTATCGTCGGTTTATACTCTTTGTTTCCTCCTATGGCGGGTGATTGAAAAATTAGAAGCAAAGATTGATATCATTAAAAAGAAATTGAAAATTTTAAAGATTTAGAAAAAAGTAATTAAAATATTTAGCCAAACATCAGCCAGCCCGGCTTGAATATTAGCAGTAAACCAATAATTAACATCAATATTCCACCAATTAAATGTGACCAACGACTATATTTAGTAGTAATGCCAGTCATTTGCAAAGTGGTCATGGCAATGAAAAACACAAACAAATCATCAAGCATGAATACAAAAACATAGAGCAAAATATAGAGATAATACTGCCACTTGGCGAGATTACTCAAAGCCAAAACCTGGGTGTAAATCGCGGGCAAGCCGGCCGAGCAGATTAACTCAACCAGATTAACCGCGAAAGCAAGCAAAATTATGCCGCACAAAGCCAGATAAAAACTTTTTTGATGAGTAATATTTTTTAACTTTTCAAAAACTTTCTGCCTTTTTTCAGTGCCTGTTACTTTGC
>CAYSPW010000020.1:0-10277 GCA_964433095.1 uncultured Gammaproteobacteria bacterium
AATTGAACTCACGACACGAGGATTTTCAGTCCTCTGCTCTACCACTGAGCTACCCCGGCTTGTTTGTTGGGTCGGTGGACCCGAGGAGAGTCGAACTCCTTACCTCCTGCGTGCAAAGCAGGCGCTCTAGCCAACTGAGCTACGGGCCCTTTTTCAATCGGTAAAAGGCGAGAAAATTATATCATTTGTCCGGGCAAATGTCAAGATTAAGCTCACCGGCGCGCCAGTCCGTTTGTAAAGCGCAGCTTCATTTTGACAGGCGAATTTGTATTAATATTTATATTATACCAAAAAAAAAAAGGAATAAAAGTCTTAAATAAAAAAGTCCGCGAGCCACCGAATGAATTGTCGGTATCTTGCGGACCGGAATCAGCTTTCTTGTTTTTCTATTATGCGCCACATTATCACAACATGGTGGTCTTTAAGAAATCATTCATTTTTTTGATCCGCAGCATTTTGCCCCCGTCCAAACACACTTCAGCCGGCATTTTTTTGAATCCGACTTCTTACCTGTGTCAAGCTTAACTTATGGAGCCGGCTTGATTTAATAACGCTCATTGTCTTTGTTGATTATTTTCTCCGGAAATTTGTTAAGAAAAGATATATTTTGCCAAATGCTTTTTTAAGCACGTCTGCCTTTGACCTGGCGCCCAATCCGATCAAGATGGAAGTGAGGCCGCCGGCGGTGGCAGTCAAATATTTTTCAGCCATTCGTTTGGATTCGGTTGGGGAGATTTCTTCTTTTTTCTCCACCAATTCTTCCACCGCTCCGGTTTTAACAATATCGGCCGAAGAACGCGGCAGTATTTGATATCCTTTTTTGGTCTGCTGCACGATACCGCTTAATTTTATCAAATATCCGGGTTCAAAAAGATTTTTGTCTATGCCGGTATTTTTTTTGAAATATATTTTGATCTCCTCGGATCCGTCATCCGCGTACATGTAGGAGCCTTTCACCTCTGTTATTTCTCCGCTTATTTGCACCAGGCGGCCTTCATGCCGTTCCCCTATGTCTTCAATATCTATGGCCGTCGCTTGAGGTAAGCCTTTATGTTCAAGTACTGTTATATCTTTTTTTTGTTTGGTCTTGATTCTGGTTTCTCCGCCCGATTGTGAGATTTCACCGCTCACTCGGATCAAATCTCCCAGTTTAAGTTCGGGAAAATCTTTTTTGTAGCTGTATACTTGCACGCCGCTGCTTCCGTCGGGCGCCAAGATGTAAAAATATTGCGACCCTAGAACATTGGGGAGCGCGGAAGCGATGCCGGTTGTTTTAACCGGAGTGCCGTTTTTTAATTGACGGATATTGGGTATGTCAACGCTGATTTGAATTTTATTCTTTTTGTTGTCAGCGGCTTGTTCTTTTTTCGACTCATTATCTCGCAGCGGTTTTTGGTTTTCATGTCCGGGTGATGGAGGCGTCCAGTCCCATTGATCGGAACCGATTTTGGAAAAGGACAGTCCGTTTTTACTTGTTTCGTATCGCACTTGCTGTATTATTTTTCCGTCAGGTAGCATCAGACGGACACTGTCAGCGGAGTTGTTCAGGCTTAATCCGGTTTCTTGCTTGAACAATACCAGATATTGATTCGGTTCAAGCGACAAGTTCTCCGGAAAGGTGAAAGGTTTGGAACCGCCTTCCTGATCGTCGAGAAATAATCCGGACAAATCTTTTTTCTTTTGTCCGCTGTTGTACAGTTCAATGAATTCATTGTCGTCCGTTCCTTCCGGATTAGGCAGAAATTCATTGATTTTAATGTCTAAAAAATCCTGAATTAAATAATTTGACAAATTTTGTTCTTGTTTTTTTGTTTGCTCGAGTGACGTTTCAGAATTGGATTTATCTGGCGCTTGATCATCATGATTGACACCCGGATGCGTTACAAGGTTGATCGCGTTTTTGGTGACGCTAGCGCTGATGGCGAAATCGGTCCGATCATTATCCGTATCTTGGCCGTCTTTGATTCTACACAGGCTGTAGGGATCGGACGCAAGGGGGGCGTTGTCTGATAAATCTCCGTCGTCAAATTTTCCGTAAGTCAGCGAATCGATCAATTTTTCGTTCGGAGAATAGATGGATATGTTGTCGCCGTCGTTGTTCAGATTTCCTTTTGGGTCGTCTATGGCGTAAAATGATTTGGAATGAATAACACCGTTTAGAGCCGTCTTGGAGCCGCCACCTTCTTGTAAATACCATCCCTCCAGTTGAATGGTATCTTCACTCCGGTTATATAATTCCACGAATTCGGAATGTCCTTTAATCGGATCGGACACGATTTCATTGATCACGATCGCGCCCGGATGAAAAAGCGGCAAATCACTTTTTTCAGTTTTTTGTTCACCTGTTTCGCTGTCTTGGTCCCGGTCGGAGTCGCTCGGATCGGTTTGTTTTTTTTGATCACTGATGGGAGAGGCGATATGATTGGGCGCGGCCGGAGTGGGCAGGGTAGTCAGGGCAAAGTCTTGAGAATGATTGTCAGTATCGTGTCCGTCTTCAATACGGGCCAGGGAAAAAGGATCGTTCGCCGCGGGTGCGTTGGGTAATTGGTCTTGGCTCTGCCAGTCGCCGTAAGCCAGGGTATCAATTGTTTGTCCGGCGCCTTTGGTCAAAGTTATGATATCCCCTGAATTATTTAATTTACTGCTTGAAAGTACAATCAAGAAAAATTGTTTTGCTTCAATGGTTCCCTCCAGATTGGCGATAGTGCCGACGCCGTCGTTTAAAAGCAAACCGTCCAGTTTAATGGAAGAAGTGGTATTATTGTGGATTTCTACCCATTCATTGCCTCCGGAAACCGGATCGCTCACCACTTCATTTATTTTCAATCCGCCATAATCAATCACGGCCGATTCGGTGCCGGTTGCTAGGGCGAGCTCATCATCTGTTATTGTTATTATCAAGCTATCCGTGCCCTCGGCCTGATTATTATCCCGGATTTTAAGTGTAACTACTTGCTGGGAGCTACTGGTAAACAGGTGAGACAAGATTGGTTGATCACTTATCAAAGTCTCATTAACATACCATTGGTACTGTTCAATCGTTCCGTCCGGGTCAAATGAAGCCGAGCTGTCAAATTCCACTTCTTGCCCGACGTGGACGCTGCTCGTGGCGGTAATAACAGCGGTGGGGGCGGTATTGGTGGCTGCCGCTTGCGTGTGCCAGTAGTTTTCCTGTCCGGGGGTGGATCCGTAAGGATTATGCAGCCAATTGTCCGGTTTATCGGCCGGTGTGGCCGGGTCCAGTCTTTCAATAGAAGTGCTGCTTGTACGCGGGTAGATGAATAATTCCACAAAATCTTCGGTCCGGGCATCTGTTCTTAATCCGATTTGCTCGCCTCTTTTGTTCAAAATGGACCAAGAGCTGTCAAAAACCGTGGAGGAAACATGGGGATGGTCTTGAAAAAAAGCATCATCGTTTTGCGCGATAACCGCGTATTGACCGGGATGAACAATCCAATCCTTGATAGAGCTGGAAGGGCTTATGGATAGGGCGTGATTGGTTTCATTTTCATAAAATTTCCATTGTTCCAAGTCTAGCGGTTCGCTGCCGGCATTGTAAATTTCTATCCACTGTCGGCCGCTCGGGGCGCATCCGGAGGGACAGATTTCGTTGATTACAATTGAAGGTGGATTTCCATAAGCAGGTTCCATTTTGATTAATACGCCGATGAGCACGGCGACCACCGCGTTTAAGATAAGCAGAGTTATTACAATATGCTTTTTCATATATTATTATTTAATAATCAATCCTAGTATATTTAATGTCAACTGAAAAAAGCATAAACAGAAGATAGTTTAAAATTAAAAAAACCGCTCTTTTTTGGAGCGGTCCTTTTCTTTTTTTCTTAATTGCTCGCCAATTCCTTTTTATAGTAAAATTCGTAAATGGTCATGATGGAGATAAACAACGCCGCTATCACCGGTCCGATCACGAATCCGGAAATGCCGAACAATATCAGTCCGCCCAGAGTTGAAAACAACACCACCAGCGGATGCATTTGAATGTCATTGCCTACCAAATAGGGTCTGATCAGATTATCAATTGAACTGATTACGATCGCTCCGAAGAGTAAAATCAATATTCCCTGCCAAACATTACCGACCGCCAGCATAATAATGCCGGCCGGCAGCCAGACCAAAAATGATCCGATAGCTGGAATTATGGAGAGCGCGATCATCACCACCCCCCAGATTAACGCGCCTTCAATGCCGGTGATCCAGAACAAAATACCACCAAAAGTACCCTGAATTCCTCCAACAATGATAGTGCCTTTAATGGTCGCTCTGGAGGTGGAAGTAAATCGTTCATACAGCTTATTTTCGTACTCATCGCCCAAGGGAGACATGCGCATTACTCTTTTGAGCATGCGCGGACCGTCTTTGAAGAAATAGTATAAGGTGTAGAACATAATGAAGAGCATGAATATGAATCGAAGCGAGTTTTGCGTCAATTCTTTCAGATTATTGAACAGGTACAGACTGATCGCTTTGGCCGCGTCCGCGGCATAGCCTGTCCATTCGGTGCGAATGGTTTCAGCGTAAGGCGCGAACCGAGTCTTTCGCAGAAAATTGGAAATGTTTTCTACATTCTCAACGAAGTTGGCCTGAGAAACCGTGCGGTAAAGGTGGATTGATTCATTAACCATAAGCAAAGACACGGTGGCAAGCGGCAAGAAAAGAATGACGATTACCAGTAATATGGTGATCAAGGAGGAAAAACCGGCCATCTTGATATGCTTATTGACGAATTTATAAAGCGGATAAAACATGACCGCGATTACCGCCGCCCAGAAAATAGGGTAGAAAAAGGGCAGGAACAGGTAAACCATGGCCACGGATAATATTATTATCAAAGCGATAAAGAAGCCGGAGCGCATTTTATCAAAGCTGATTTTGTCTGTGTTGCTCATATCTATTCAAATATTTTTAATATTCCCAATTATATCAAATTGGATATTTTTAGTACAATTAAACTGAATACTTTTTCAAATATTTTTAACCGGAAACATGGTTTGCGGAATTATCATCTTGCATCAGTTTGGCGCGGTGCACCTCTCCGGTATCTATATTGGCCATCTCAATGGTCTTTTCTTCGGGCGGTTTTTGTTTTTTGCCGCCAATGCTCAATCTATCTCTCAATTTTTTCACCAATCCTTGTTTTTTTCGCTTTTCTTCTTGTTCTGCCTGTTTCAAGCCGGGCATGGGATGTTCGTATTCTTCCACCACTGTTTCGGCCGCTTTTTCCGGCGGCATGGTATGAGCGGTGGGAGCGGAAAATTCCGGGCTTCCCGGCGGTTTGAAGGTTTTTTCTTCCATATTGAAATTAAGGTTAATTAGAAATTAATTAAAAATTTAAGCCGCTTTTTTGTTTTTTTCCTTGCCGAAAATATCATCCAGTCTTTGGTATCTTTCTTCTTCGTTCAGATCGCGCAATTCTTCAACCAGTTTGCCGAAATCCATTATTTTGCGCATTTCTTTCGGAGTCATGCCGTAATTTCTAGAAACATAGACAAGGGCTTCGTAGATCGGACCGACATCAATTTCTTTTCCACTGTAAGACTTTCTTTCGGCCACTTTTTCTTCCTGTCGTGAAGCTTCACGCTCCATGGTCCGCTCCAGTTCGCCAACCGCTTTCTCTATGATACCGCTCACCATATCTCGCAGGGCGGGACTGTAACCGCTTTCCGGATTCGCGCGCTTGATCAATCTCTCTACCATCTGTTTGATGTGGTTTGTTTTTTTTAGCTCTTTTTTTATTTCTTCCTCGCTTTGGTCGGTATTTTCAGCCACGAATTGCACGGCTTTATCCGGATCGGATAAAATTTCATCAAATGCTTGGCCGATTTCTTCTTTGCTCATTTTATCCACCACTTGCCCTTTTTCCTTCCAAGCGGCGGTAATACCCAGTCGGTCGGCTATTCTCTTTTCAAATTCGGTGGGGGCGGTACCTTCTCTCGGATCCATTCTTCCCGCTTCTTCTCTTTCTATGCGCGAGCGGATGGCCGGCAAATTATGCTCCAGCACCCTTTTTAAGTAATTGATTTGCGACCGCGTGTCGCGCCTGGCCAGCACCTTTTGCGCCGCTTCCGGCTCAAAGCCGGCGACATTTCGCAAAAAGTCAACAGCCGCGTCCGAATCTTGGGCGATTTTTTCCAAGGCTTGATTTAATTCTCCCCCTTTCAGTTTTTGTTTGACGATATCTTGCGCGGAGGGTATTTGATGTATATCCGCTTCCTCTTTGAGCGCTTGCTTACTTTCCTCTTTGGCCTGTTTGAGGCTTTCTTCCACTTCCGGAGTGGTTTTACGCGCGTCGACCGATATGGGCGGAATTTCCACCAAAGTTTTGGCCGGTCGAGAAACGGTTTTTTTTTCTTTGGTGGTTATTGGTTCGGTTTTTTTTAGGCCGGCAGGCAGAGGCTCCCTGATGGTGGGAGGAGTCTTGATTTTGGAGCGTTCGCGCGCGTCGGCCGGTATCGGAGGCGGTTCTACCGCCGGTTTTGATCTGGCTAATGATTCATTCATAAGCTTTTGTATTTGTTATTATATCTTTTAGCTGCATTTTTTTCCACCTGCCTTGGGACAGATCTCCCAGTTCAAGGTTCGCTATTTTAATCCGTTTCAAATTCCGCACGCCGTAGCCAAGCCGTCCGAGCATTTTTTTTATTTGTCTGTTTTTACCTTCGGTCAAAGTCAATTCAATCATTTTTTCATTGTCGGTCTTTTTTACTCTAATGCCTTTGACTTTTTCTCCGATATCCATACCGCTTTGCAATATTTTTTTATCTTTTTGTCGGAGCGGACGATCCAGCGTGACCAGATAATGTTTTTCGTGCCCGTAGCGCGGGTGAGTAAGTATGTTGGCCAGTTCGCCGTCGTTGGTTAGAATCATCAGTCCGCTGCTGTCTTTGTCCAGACGGCCGACCGGATAAATTTTACCGGCAATGGCGGCGTCCTTGACCAGTTCCAATACCGATTTTCCCTGGCGGCCGTTAGTGGAGCTGACATAGCCGGGTGGCTTGTTCAAGGCGATGTATAATTTGGGAGCGGCGGTTATTTTTCTTCCCCGCACCGTGAGTTCGTTTTTATCCGGATTTATTTTATCTCCTAACTCAACTATTTTTTCGTTTATTTCCACCTTACCGGCCTTAATCAATTCTTCCGCCTGTCGGCGCGAGCAATAACCCAGGTTGGACAAATATTTTTGTACTCGCATGGTCATATTGATTTTATCTATCGCATCGCTTTTTGCTTCCGGCTCACGGGCATTTTTTCTATGGCATAGCGCAGGGCGGTACGCGGCATGTTGTTTTTTTTGCTCATCACGTATTTAAACACCTCGTGCGGATAAATATTTGAAGCTTCTTTTAAAAGCCAGCCATAGCCTTTTTGTACCATGTCGTCTTCGTCCGTAAGCAACCGATCGCATATTGCAAATATGTCTTTTAGGCAATTTTTTTTTCTGATCAGATAAATATATATCACCGCGGATGCTCGGCGCAACCATCTGTCGCGGCTGTCGGTGTATTTTTTTACTTTGCTTTCCAACCGTGGATACAGATATATCAATTCGCCGAAAGCATGAGTGCAAAAATCGTCGCACATGCCCCAGTTGCTAACGTATTTTTTTAGCCAGCGGTCAAAAGTTTTAAAATCCGACGGCTTGTATCGCGAACGCAGTTTTAATGCCCAAGCAAAGGCCACGGTGGTGTTTTCATTGATTTCGGTTTGCAGCAATTTCTCGCAGGATTTAAGTATTTCTTTTTTGGGCCGTTGTTGGATTTTTTTGAAATACATATGGGCCAGTTTTCTGACCTTTGGGGTGCGCACGCCGAAAAGGCGGACAGGTTCTTTAAAAAAACGCAGCGACCCTTGACGGTATTTTTTTTCGGCATTGCTTTGCAGTTCCCGCTGCAGATTGTATAAAATGTTTTGCATATTTTTTTACCATTTTATCTTACCTTGTCGGAACAGGTATTCAAAACGCAAAATATTATATGAAATGAATTCATTTTCTATGGTGCCGTCTATGGCCATTTGCGCCGCCCGCGCTAGGGGTACGAATTTGGTTGCTTCAATATGCTCGCCCCGATCAAGCGGCAGCGGATCGGACAACAGATTTTTAGCCATAAAGATGTGTATCTTCCATAGCAAGGTATTGCTTGGGTTTCCTCGGCGGAAAAGTTTCATTTTTTTGGCGCGATAGCCGCCTTCTTGTCGTAGTTCGCGCGTGGCCGCGCGCCGCGGCGTATCACCGTCTTCATCCACCCGGCCACCCGGAAGAAACCAAACGTTGCGTTGGTAGCCGAAGCGGTACTCATTAATGAGCAGCAGTTCATTTTTTTTATTCAAAGCCAGCACGCTGACCGAATCCGGACGTTCGCAAAATTCATAAATTCCTTTTTTTCCGTCCGCAAACATAACCGTACGCTGTTTGATGCTAAATATTTGACCGGAAAACACGGTTTTTTGCCGCCCCAGCTTGATCGTATTTGATTTTTTAGCCATAAAAATCATTTTTTACTTTTCTTTCCTCTATTATATTGCCTCTTGCGCCTATTGACAAGCAAAAATGAAAAACCCGGCATGAACCGGGTTTATCGCGCATTGAATAAAGACAGCTCTTGATTTTACTTTTTTCCGCCAAACAGCTTGGAAAAAAAACCTTTTTTTTCTTTTTTCGGCGGTTGTGCTTGAATTTCGGACAAATCTATCGCCTGAGTGGCTCCGGCTTCGGGCGGAAGTACTCTTTGTTTCCGTGCTTCGCGTTGTCTTTGCTCCTGTTCTCTTTTCTTAAATTCTTTTTGCAATTGATTGATGTCAAATTCCATGCGTTTAACTCTTTTGCCAAAGCCGGAAGCTTTGGCTCTGGCTTGCTTGGTAACGCGGGGCTTGGTCGGATCCTTAATTTCGGCCGCTTTTTTTTTGGCCGGTTCGGTAATATATGGTTTGGCTTCGGGCATGGTTGGTTTGGCGGTCGTTGGTATAGTACCTTCTATACTTTCAATTTCTTTTCTAATTTTTTTCAGGCGCTCGCGTTTATTCTCAGCCATTTTCATTTGCAGGCCTTGCGGTATCGGCTCGTATTGAGTGTGTTTGGAAAGAATTTCATTTTCTTTTTGTTTTAATTTTTTTAGTTCGGCTTGTAATCCGGAAACATTTATTTCTCCGGTTTTTTCCTGCCCGTCTTCCGGCCGAGGACCTTGGGTTTCTAAAGACATATTTTTTATCTTAACACGGCAAAGATCATATAGCCGAAGTAGAGAACCAGAAAAGCGATTCCGTGTTTGCGGCTTAATCTATGTCTCTTGCCGATGAATATGAACATAAATAGTAGGAAAGTGGCTAAAGTGGTGAATATGACATCCATGTTGGCATTGGTATCAAAAGGCAATGGTTGAATGGTGGCGGTTAGGCCCAGAACCCAAAACACGTTGAATATGTTTGAGCCGATGGCGTTGCCGATGGCCAGATCGGTTTGATTTTTCTTAATCGCTACAACCGTGGTGGCCAGTTCGGGCAGCGAAGTGCCCACCGCCACAATGGTCAGGCCGATTAAAGTTTGGCTGATGCCGGCAAAAGCGGCCAATTTAATGGCGTTTGACACTATGATTTGTCCGCCCAGTACCAATCCGATAATGCCCGCTAAAAAAAGTATCATTGAAGTTGTCCAAGAATATACGTCCATCCTTTTTTGTTCGCCCGACACTTTGCCGATGCCGTATGTGTAATAGATGAAGATGCCGAAAAATGCCAAAAAAACGATGCCGTCAATGCGGCCCAATAGGTTAAAGCCGACCCGATCAAACAAGGTGTCATTGCCCATGATACCGACGAGCATGATGGCGAGCAAAGCGAAAGGGACTTCTTTGTAAGTAGTGCCTTTTTGCACCTTCAAAGTGGTTATGGTAGCGCCCACGCCCAAAATGAGTAGAATGTTTGCCAGATTGCTGCCCACCACATTGGCGATAGCCAGATCGGTAGTGCCTTTGAGCGCGGAGAACAGATTGACCACCAGCTCCGGAGCCGAAGTACCGAAGGCCACTACTGTCAAGCCGATCACTATGGTGGACACGCCTAAACGGCGAGCGATGGAACCCGAACCTCTAACAAGAGCTTCAGCGCCGATGATAAGCACGGCGATGCCGAAGAGAAGTAATATCACTGACACGATCATAAAATATTTAATTTACTTTTCATATATTATATCCCGATTACGTTGCTTAATTGTAAGAATGTCAAGCGTTGTTTACAATTCAGTTGGATAAAAGTAATCAATG
>CAYSPW010000021.1:0-8117 GCA_964433095.1 uncultured Gammaproteobacteria bacterium
TCGGCCCAAGGCTTGGAACTGCCCGAATCAATCGGTGGTGATCTTTATTTAGACAAAATCAGTTTAGACGAATCAAGGGAATTGGAACGCAAGTATCCCAATTTAAGTTTTTATTTTTAATCCATCAGTATGAGAAAGTTTTTTTGTTGGTAATGCATGGTTTATTTAAAAAAAATAACTAACTATTTATGTGCGGAATAGTAGGATACATCGGAGTGAAGAAAGCGGCGCCGGTTTTGATACAGGGATTGCGTCGACTGGAGTACCGCGGTTATGATTCGGCCGGGGTGGCTGTTTTGAACAGCGAACTTTGCCGAGAGCGGGCGGTGGGAAAAATTGAAAATTTGGCCGAGAAGCTGAAAAGTTTTGAGTTGAACGGACATGCCGGCATCGCGCATACGCGCTGGGCCACGCACGGAGGAGTTACGGAGGCCAACGCTCATCCGCATATGTCATGCGACGGCAAGTTGGTTTTGGCGCATAATGGGATTATTGAGAATTACAGGGAGATCAAGGAGAATTTAAGAAAAGAACACAAATTTTATTCGGAAACCGATTCGGAAGTTTTGGTCCACCTGATTGAAAGTGAATACAATAAACTTAAAGGCCGAAAAGGCTGCGACCGTCTGCGAAAAGCGGTGGAACTGGCTTTATCCCTGGTGCGCGGCACTTACGGCTTGGTGGTGATGCACGCGGATTATCCGGATTGCCTGATTACGGCCAGACTGGGCTCGCCGATCGTGGTCGGAGTGGGAGAGGGGGAATATTACGTGGCTAGCGACGCCACTCCGATGCTCGCTCATACAAAGAAGGTGGTATTTTTGGATGACGGCGAACTGGCGCAGATATCAAGAGGTGGATTTGAAACTTATAACATGAAAGACGAGTGCATTTTTAAACGGGTGGAGGAAATTGAATGGGATGACGAACAAGCGCAAAAGCAGTGCCATCCGCATTTTATGCTCAAGGAAATTTTTGATCAACCAACAGTGTTTGAGGACGCGATTAGAGGGCGTTACGATATAGCGGAAGGCACCGCGCATTTGAGCGGTCTGAATATGGATCGGGAGCAAATGCACCGGATTGAAAGAATTGTGCTGATAGCCTGCGGCACGGCTTCATACGCGGCCATGGCGGGCAAGTACGCCTTTGAGAGATTGGCCGGAATTCCGACCGAAGTGGACGCGGCCAGTGAATTCAGATACCGCGATCCGATCGTGGATAAAAATACGCTGGTTTTTGCCATTTCACAGTCCGGAGAAACGGCCGATACCTTGGCCGCGCTGCGCGAGGCTAAGAGAAAAGGCGCGTTTGTCAGAGGAATGGTAAACGTGATCGGTTCCACCATAGCGAGAGAAACGGCCGGCGGCACATATATTCATGCCGGTCCGGAATTGGCTGTCGCCTCCACCAAAGCATATACCAACATGGCCACCATCATGCTTTTGTACGCTATTCAGTTCGGCAGGCTAAAGCGGGTCAGTCTGGCTACCGGCCAGAGATTACTGGCGGCCATGGAAGAAATACCCGGGAAAATGAACGAAATTTTTAAGCTGAACAGCGAAATTGACAAACTGGCGGACAAGTACAAACATTACCAAAATTTTTTGTTTTTGGGTCGGGGCGTAAATTTTCCGGTGGCTCTTGAAGGTTCGCACAAGCTGAAAGAGATTTCATATATTCATTCCGAAGCCTACCCGGCAGGAGAAATGAAGCACGGCGTCAACGCTTTACTGTCACCGGATTTTCCGGTACTGGCAATCATGACAAAAAATCAATTGTATGAAAAAATGAGAAACAGTATTGAAGAAGTAAGAGCCAGGCGCTCTCCGGTTATCCTAATTGCCAATCATGGAGATAAAAAAGCGAATGAAATCGCCGACGACGTAGTGTATGTTCCGCCCACCATGGAGCTGCTAGAACCTCTTTTAAACACCATACCGCTGCAGCTGTTCGCTTATCACGTGGCGGTCAAGCTGAGCCGGGACGTTGACCGGCCGAGAAATTTAGCCAAATCAGTAACAGTGGAATAATATGCGAAAAAAAGCTGTCATTATCGGCGGAGGAAACGGTTCAGCGTTGACCATAAACGCTCTGAAAAAGTATTCGGACCGCCTTATTTTAAAAGCGATTATTTCCATGAGTGACTCGGGTGGTTCGTCCGGGATTCTGCGGCAGCAATTTGATACTTTACCGCCCGGAGATATTATGCGGGCCACTTTGGCCATGTCCAAATTTGAATACGGAATTTTAAAGGAAATATTTTACAAGTCGCGATTTGAGTCGGCGGGAAAATTGAACGGACATAATTTGGGAAACCTATTTTTGGTTTTATCCGAACATTACGATGGAAATTTCATCAACGCCTTGAACGCGCTGCACCAGGCGGTGCAGGCCGTCGGCAAAGTCTATCCGGTTACATTGGATCAAACGGATTTGGTGGTGGAGCTCTCAAATGGAGATATAGTGAAAGGGGAGGAGGCCATTGACAGGCCTTGCTATGACCGTGGCTTGAAGATAAAAAAAGCTCGGCTGGAGCCGGTGGGTGAGATATATCCCGATGCCCGCAAGGCAATAGAGCAAGCTGAATATATTTTCATCGGTCCGGGCAGTTTTTACTGTTCCATCGTTTCCACATTATTGCAGCGCGGAGTGAGCGAGGCGATCGCCCGCTCGTCGGCAAAATTGATTTACATATCCGGCAACGCTTATGAAATAGAAGGAGAGACCGGTCCGGAAAAATTGAGCGATTTTGTCAAAGAATTGCATTATTATTTGCCGAGAAAATTGAATTCCGTCATACTGAACACGCATCGGCTGAGCAATAGCGAACAAGAAAGATACACGCAAAGAAGCTGGAAGCAATTTGAACAGGACTGGAAAAGCATCAAGGATTGCCGCATGATAATGAGGGATTATGAGAAAGAAGAATCGGAAGGAAGCGGGCTTTCGGCCCCCAAACTGGGAAAGATAATTAGGGAATATCTGGATGAAAGCGAGAACCGGATTTAAAAAAATTATGGCGGTAAAAGAAGATTTGAAAAAAACCGTGTTTTGCTAAAAATTTTTCGGAGGAAACAGAATCCAGATAACAGGCGCGCCGAATGCAAAAAAATAATGGGATTCAAAGTTTGGAGGTGAAGTTTAGAATAATTTTTTAAGTTAAAAAATACATGAATTTGTACGAGTTTGAAGGCAAAAAGATTATATCTGACTATGGCGTCGCGATACCGAAGAGTGTATTGATGCGTCGCCTGGATGATTTCCATGCCGCTTATGCCGAACTTGACCGAATACAGGTTGTGGTCAAAGCACAGGTACTGTCCGGTAAAAGATCAAGAAATGGTGGTATCGTTTTTTGTACTTCAGAATCGGAAGCAAGATCTGCTTGCGAAAAATTATTACATTCGCGGTTGAATAATCAATTCGTATACGCGATATTGTTGGAAGAGAAATTGGAAATTGACAAGGAATATTACTTGTCTTTGACATATGATACCGATCTGAAAAGTCCGGTTTTGATTTATAGCGATCAGGGCGGAGTGGATATAGAAGAGGTGTTGGAAAATAAAATCAAGAAAATACCCTTAGATGTTCGTGACCGGTCAATAGAAGATAAGATAGAGAAATTCGGTTTGTCTATTCCTTGCTGCCAGCGGTTATGGCGGTGTTTTTTGGAAGAAGATTGTCGGCTACTGGAAATTAATCCGCTGGCGCGGATAAAATCGGAACAATGGGTGGCGGTGGACGCGAATTTGGCGCTAGATCAAGACGCTTTTTACCGTCACCGGCACAGAAAATTTTCACCGCGCGCCATGCTCGGCCGTGAGCCGACCGAGAGGGAGAAAATGGCCGCATTGATTGACCGGGGGGAAAAATATTATCAAGGAACGGCCGGTAAATATATAGACATGGACGGAGATGTCGCGGTCTTATTTTCCGGAGGAGGAGCCGGTATTTCCAATATGGACGCGCTGACGCGGGTCGGATTAAAGCCGGCCAATTATACCGAGTATTCGGGAAATCCATCGCAGGAGAAGGTGTACAAACTAACCAAGATTGTTTTGTCCAAGCCGGGGCTGAGAGGCTTGTGGATTGCCGGCGGCGTGGCTAATTTTACCGATATTGAGGTTACTTTCTCCGGTATAGCACAAGCGTTTGACGAGCTTAAGCCGAAATATCCGATTGTTATCAGAAGATCCGGTCCGAACTATGAAAAAGGTGTTGAATTGATGCGGCGATGCGTGAAAAGAAACCGATTGAATTTGCAAATATTCGACAAAGACAAATCAATGAGCGAAACAGCCGCCATTCTCGCGAAAATGGTAAAAAAATAAAGGATAAATTATGGGTATACTGATTGAAAAAAAAACAAAAGTATTGGTGCAGGGTATAACCGGAAAAGAAGGACGGAAGGCTACCGGGGCCATGATTGGCTACCACACCAAAGTGGTGGCAGGCGTGCGTCCGGGCAAGGGAGGTGAACAGGTGGCGGGTGTACCTGTGTTTGACAGCGTGAAAGAAGCTATCGAACGTATTCCGGATATTGGTACCGCCGCTATTTATGTTCCTCCGTTGGCGGTAAAACAGGCGGTAACAGAAGCCTTGCAAGTTGATTCTGATATTAAGATCATCAATATCATGGCCGAGAGGGTGCCGATCCAGGACAGTGCCTATTGTCTGGCCATGGCCGGGGAAAAGGACGTCAGAATCATCGGACCCGGCTCTTTGGGGTATATAACACCGGGTATCGGTCGGGTAGGAGTGGTGGGCGGTCCATTGGTGAATAAGGTTTTTCGGCCCGGACCCGTCGGCGTTATCTCTCGTTCCGGCGGTATGACCAATGAACTGTCTTGGCAGGTTAGAAAGCACGGATTGGGGCAAAGCACGGCCGTACATGTGGGAGGAGATTTGCTTATTGGTACCAGTTATGCCGATTTGCTCATTATGTTTGAGCAAGACGAACAGACCAAGGCGGTAGTGGTATTCGCTGAATATGGAGGTGGCTATGAATTTGAAATCAGCGAATTGATCGAACAAAAAAGATTTAACAAGCCGATCGCTATCTATATTGGCGGTAAATTCGCCAATCTGCTGCCCGAGGGCATGAATATTGGACATGCCGGAGCGATAGTGGAAAAAGGCAAGGGGGCGGCGGAAAAAGAAAAAGCTTTGAAGAGGGTTGGAGTAATGGTTGCCGATAATTATGAACAATTGGTTTATTTGGTAAAAGAAAAAATTTTATTATGATAAAAGTGGTTAGCGTTGATTTGGGCGGCGTGCTTTTTACCGAGGGTAGAAAGGTGCTTACACAACTGAATCAAAAACACAACTATGACGATACTAAAATTTTTCAATTGATTCGCGGCCGTCATTCAAAGGCCGCGGCCGACTGGCGGCGGGGTAAAATATCAGAAGAGAAATTTTGGAATAACGTGGAAGATAATTTACCTCGGCATTATGATGTTGGTTTGATAAAAAAAATGTGGTGGGATGGATATGAATTGGATCAAAATTTTTTTGTCCTGGCGAAAAAAATAAAAAATAACGGGTATAAAATAATGGCGTTTTCGGGGAATGTCAAGGATAGAATTAATTATTTGGAAAAAAAATATAATTTCAGAAAATTATTTGACCGGGAAGTATATTCGTTTGAACACGGATTGATTAAGCGCGATCAAGCCTTTTACGATATATTAATCGCAGAAGCCGGATGTGCTCCCGGAGAAATCGTTCATATTGACAATCAAAAAAAGGTGAAAAAGATTTGCCTGATCAAAGGAATAAATTTTATCTTGTACAAGAAGCATAATATTGAAAAATTAAAACAAAAATTAAGCGCGATCGGAGTGGAACACAAAAACTATTGAACTGTTAACTATTTTTTATTTAAAATTTTTAAACAAAGGCATATGAAGATACAAACAGCCATTAGCGATATTAGAAACGGCGATGAAATTATCCGCGGACACAAGCTGGCAGAATTGATGGCAAATAATTCATTCACGGAAGTGATATTTTTATTGTTTAAAGGCCGATTACCGCGGGAAAATGAACGTAAAATGATGGACGCCGTTTTGGTGTCGGCAATTGACCATGGTCCGGGCACAGCTTCGGCCCTTGCGGCCAGAATATCGGCCTCGGCCGGTAATAACACGCAAGGCGCGGTGGCCGCCGGAATTTTGGCAATGGGAGGACGTCATGGCATGGCCACGCGAGACGCGGCCAAATTTTTTCAAGAAAACATTGAAAATGAGCAGCTGGAAAGCTTGGTTAAAAAAATGAAAGAAAAAGGAAAAAAAATTCCCGGCTATGGTCATCCCGTATTGGATATTGACGCTCGGTCACAATTGTTGCTCGCGGCCGCGCGACAGAATGATATACACGGCAAATATTGCCGGCTGTCCCAGCAAGTGTCGGAGTTGTTGAATTTGCTTTCATCCAAGCCGCTGCCTATGAATATTGACGGGGCAATAGCGATCGTTTTGTCTGACATGGAATTCGCTTGGCAAACGATTGGCGGTGTCTTTTTGATCGCGCGTCTGCCCGGACTGTTGGCTCAAGTCTGCGAAGAAGAGGCGAGCAACCAAGGTTTGCGCCGCCTGCCGCAAGAACAAATTGAATACATCGGTGAATAAAGATTATGAGAGAATACGTTCTGGATTTACATATACACTCCAAGTATTCCCGATCTTGTTCCAAAGATTTGGATCTTTTTAATATAGCCAAAGCCTGTCAGCTGCGCGGAATAGATGTGGTGTCCACAGCCGATTTTACTCATCCGGCCTGGTTCGCGCGCATTGAAAATAATTTGGTAGAGGCCGAAGAAGGTTTGTACAAAGTAAGTAATTCGGAAAGCGGAACTCGTTTTTTAATCGGTACCGAATTGGCGGCCATAAAAAAACACCGCGGTCAAACCCGGCGACTGCATTTATGTTTGTACGCGCCGAGCATTGAGACGGCATACCGCTTCAACTCCAAGCTGTTATCCTTGAATTTTAATCTTGCCTCGGACGGAAGACCAATATTAGGCATAACCGCCCGCGACTTGTTGGAGTTGGCGCTCGAGGTGGACGAGAACATGGTGATGATTCCGGCACACGTCTGGACTCCTTGGTTCGGTCTATTTGGATCTAAAGGCGGATATAATAATTTGGAAAGCGCTTTCGCGGATTTGCGGCCACATATTTTTGCCATAGAAACCGGTTTGTCCAGTGACCCGCTGATGAATTGGCGCTTATCCGCGCTTGATGATATAACTTTGGTATCCAACTCCGACGCTCATTCATTGGCCAAGCTGGGGCGCGAAGCCAACGTAATAAAGATTGAAGGAGAATTAAGCTACGCCAAGATAATGGAGATAATCAAGAAAGGCAGTCCTGAAGATTTTTTATACACCATTGAGTTTTATCCGGAAGAAGGTAAGTACCATTATGACGGACATCGTGCCTGCCAATTCGCGTGCCCCCCTGATTTAACCAAAAAGTACAAGGGTATTTGTCCGAAGTGCAAAAAAAAATTAACCATCGGAGTAATGAACAGAGTGGAAGAATTGGCCGACCGGACTGAGGAGCAGGCACGGCGGGCGGCCGGACAGAAAAAGTTTATCCCGTACAAAAGCTTGGTGCCGTTGGCGGAAATTTTGGCCGAAAGTTTTGGTTGCGGCGTTAACACAAAAAAAGTAAAAACCGCCTATGATAATTTGCTGAGCCGAGTCGGATCCGAATTTGAAATACTTTCGCGCGCGGACTTGGAAAGAATAGAGGCGGCGGCCGGCAAAAGAATCGCGCAAGCGATAGGTAATGTGAGAAGCAAAGACTTAAAGATTGTACCCGGCTATGACGGAGTATTCGGACAAGTAAAAATTTTTTCCACCGATGAAAATAAGAGATCCGGACAATCGGCATTAGAGATTTAAAAAAAGTCTAAGCAAAACTCCCCTTAAATTGGGGAGTTTTTTTATCATTTCTTTTTGGTGGTTTTTCTCTTTGCCGGTTTGCGCTTGGTGGTTTTTCTCTTTGCCGGTTTGCGCTTGGTGGTTTTTCTCTTTGCCGGTTTGCGCTTGGTGGTTTTTCTCTTTGCCGGTTTGCGCTTGGTGGTTTTTCTCTTTGCCGGTT
>CAYSPW010000022.1:0-7928 GCA_964433095.1 uncultured Gammaproteobacteria bacterium
CATTGATTACTTTTATCCAACTGAATTGTAAACAACGCTTGACATTCTTACAATTGACAATAGGAAGAATATATCATAATTAAAATATTTGACAATAGCCAATTGTGGACAGTAAAAAAATATTTTCGCTTTACTCGGATTAAAAATTAAGCTAATATATACTGGTATTATTTATGTTTAATTTATGCTTATCACTTGGATATACGCGATCGGCAGCGTTGTGCTGGTATCGCTGATTGCCGTTTTGGGTATTGTTCTTTTTTACATCAAAACCGATAAATTAAAAAAAATCCTTCTTTATCTGGTTAGTTTTTCAACCGGAGGCTTGTTCGGCGGCGCTTTTTTTCATCTATTGCCGGAAATCGCCTCCGAACACGGATTCACCCCGGCTGTCTCTTCTTTTGTGCTGGCCGGCATAGTTCTCTCTTTCATCATGGAAAAATTCATCAAATGGCGTCATTGCCACAACCCGGAACATATTTGCGATGAAGAAAAAAAAGGCATCCATTCCTTTGCCTACATGAATCTGTTGGGGGACGGGCTGCATAACTTTATTGACGGCTTGGTGATCGGAGCATCATATTTGGTCAGTATTCCGCTCGGACTAGCTACCACCCTGGCCGTGATATTGCATGAAATTCCGCAAGAAATTGGCGACTTCGGCGTGCTTTTGCACGGCGGATTCACCAAAAAAAAAGCCATCATGTTGAACCTTTTGACTGCTCTGACAGCCGTCCTCGGAACCTTACTGGCCTTGGTAGTCGGTTCATATACCGAAAACCTGACCCACTTCTTGATCCCCTTCGCGGCCGGCACCTTTATCTACATTGCCGGGTCCGACCTGATTCCCGAGCTGCACAAAAACAAAAACGGATCCAAATCCATCATACAATTATTCATGCTGGTACTAGGCATGCTGTTACTGGCTCTACTGCTGTTGCTACCGCATATTCATTGAGATAAAAATATATGAAAGCAGCCAAGCAATTGAGGGGAGAAACAAAAATTCCGATTCCTGACAAGCCGGTACAAGATAAACGGCTCCCGGTATTGGAAAAAGCCGAACAAAAAGGCGGGCTGGATCTGGGGGATCTGAACCATGAAGAAAAAATACAAGTCAAGCAATGGTTTGAAGCCAACTTTAATGCTATGCCACTGTCCGAAACCGTGGAATATATTGAACAATTCATCGGTTTCGGCCTGATGGATGATAACAATGCTCTGCGCTTCATTCGGCATTTGGGAAAAGAGGAAAAAAAAGAACTGGGAATATTCTTGGCCAAGAATATTGAAAGTGGAAAATACATTCGCTCTTTTTATGAATGCTTTCCGCATCTTGATTACGATCAAAAAAATCAATATGTTCAAACTTTGACCCAACGAGAGCCCGAACAACTGGTAATGATAATGCCCTTTCAAGATCTGAGACAAATGAAAAAACTGGTCACCAAAGAAACCGTGTACACGAAAACAACGAACATATTGGAGCAAAACACCGTTCATTTTCATCAGACCAAACAAATGATAGAGCATACCATTCGCTACGCCCTGGACCATCCGGCGCATTTTCAAATTCCCAACTTGATTGAGTACACCCGGATGGTACGCGCCAAATGGAGGGAAAATCCGGACCTATATCCTCATTTGTTAAAGGGGCTGGCGGAAATGACGGAAATATTGATGCGTTTTTCCGGCAAAAAAGAGGATGATAAAGCCGGCGAGTATAATACGCAAAGCGCGCAGCGACAAGCTTTGCGTGACTCTATCGCTTCCCTGAACGATACCCGGTCGCGAGACGAGCGGCAAATTGAACGGGAATTGGACAATGTGGAAAAAATTCTGCAAGAGCTACCCGCATTGAGTTCGGAAAAAATATTTGATGATAACTATCGGAAAACGGTCAGAAGTAATCTTTTTGATACCGGTGCCTTTAGGATGCATTTGCTCTATCCTTACATACCGAGGCTGGTTGAAGCCGGAATAATCGACCCGGAAGAAGCGCGATCACTCGTTAATCCGTTGGAATTCAAACCCATATCAAATGAACACCGCCTGGTTGAGCCTTATTTTTCCAATATGGGTGGTAAAAAATTCCTCACCGCGCGAGAAACTGAAAAATTAAACAAGATTTACCACCGTTTGAAAAAAAAATACCGGCCCGACCTTGAAAAAAATCCGGAGCAGCTTAGCATTTATTCCATCGTGCAGCACAATCGCCCGATAAAAGACGTGTTGCGTTACCAAGAAATCACAGACAAGGCAAAAAAACGCGGTATTGAACATTTTTTTACAAATTTTAAAGAAAATAAAAAATATTTGCCGGCCGATTTGGACTTTACTCTTTTTATCGGATCGCTGATCAACCTTAGTTACGAGCCGCTGCTCGGCTTGAATCGGGCAGGCTTCAGCAAAAAGGAAGTGAACGATATTATCGACGCGGAAATGGAACTGGGCGGAGAATTGTTGTTTGATACGAGAAACTTAGCCGCGATTGAAGAATTGTTGGCTTTTGCTTCCAGTCAGGGAGACGCTAAGTACTTGCACAGAATGGAAGAATTGGCCGTGGATCAAATCAGTTCTCAACTGCAGCGATACGGAACCACCTGGTATCCGGCCTATTGGCTGATCAGCAACATTGAAAATTTTCTGCAAAGACTAAGCAAAAAGAACCAAGATAAATTAATTGAAAACATAACCAAGTTCATTCCCGAACTATGGTTTCGCAATTTGAAATACGCGCGGGATAACGGCATAACCGATATCAGGCAATTGCTGGAAAACTCGGATTCATATTCATTTTATCTGGTGGACAATTATCAAGAAATATTGTCAGATGTCGGACGGTTGACAAAAGACCCGAAAGAGCGCCGATCCATGCTTGGGTTGTTAAAACGAAAAGTTAGAGAAATTTTCTTAAAGAATCCCAAACTGCTGCTACTCAAGTTTGATCAGTCCGTCTGCGGGGAAATTTTCACCGATCAAGAAATTGATCAAATTATTGAAAATATCATTGACAACAAAATGGATGAAGATTATTTGCTGCTGTTGATACAACCGGGCTTGATAAAAAGGCATGAAGAAAATATTAAATCTCTTTTAAACGATGATGAACAATTCGTAAAAATATTTTCGCCCAACCATTACGGTTCAAATCTATTTAAAATAAGGGAAATCATGGGACACGATAATTTTATCAATAAAATAATCCATAATATAGAACATTTGGATGACCATTTTCTGATTAAAGAATATTTTTCCGAGCCGGGCAATATGCTTAAATTGGTTAAATCATCCGAACAGTTCGATAAATTGATTGAAGCCACGATTGACAAAAATCCATCCGCGCTCGGTTTGTTTTCGTATAGCTTTGCCGCTTTGGAAAAAATGGACGCTGAAAACCTGCGAGCTTGGCGGGAAAGTATCCGGAGGCTTAAGGATACGATAATAAGGGAAAAGTATGCTCTGGTTGAAAATCGAAAATTGATAGCGCAATTGGAAGAACAGTTGGAAAAACAATACAAGCAAAAACCGAAAAAATACCTTTCAGATCTCGACAATGAAATAATGGTTGCGGCCGGTAAAAAAATGATCGATAAAATCGTGCGAAAATGCGGCCAAGAAAAATTTTTTGTTTTTGAATCCAAAGTTTACCGGTTGCAAGATCCGAAAATTTTTGCGTTTGTGGAAGCCGAGCTTGAACAATACGCGCGCAAAAATCCAGACATTCTCACTTCGCAGACGTTGAACAATCGAATTAAACCGAAGGAACTTGACGCTTTGGCCGATCAAAATTTGCGCGAGCTGGTATTCACCAAAAAAATACGCGGACGATTGGTAGATAAAATAAAATTAGGCAATCACATGAAAGAAAAGGCGGCCGCCATCAATCCTTTCCACGGACTGGAAGACAACGTTGAGCTGCCCGATGACTATTATTTGCTATTGATGGAAAAGGTGAAAAATTACGCTTTTTTTCCTCTGTTTCAAAAAAGATTGGAAAAAATAGCCCGGCGTGAAATTAAAAGCAACGGCAAGACCACAAATACCGAAGTGAATAAAACCAATGAAGAATTTGATGAAATCATCACTTTGCTGGCTCTTTTGCGGCAGAGCAGACCGGCCATGGAAAACAAACAAGCAATAATTGCGTTGCCGCACGAACAACGAAATAATATGATACGGATGCTGGAGTTTTTATCTTTTTACGGTCTGGATCATACAATTGTTTTTAATCTGGAAAAAGAGGGATATAAAGCCGTAGACCGCGATTTGACAGAAACGGTGGATCGATTTATAAAAAAACAACTGGACATTGAAGACCACCGAATGCTTACCATCGAAAATTTAAACATGGAAGAAATTAAAGCGCTGATCGTTTATTACCGCAAGACAATTCACAAACAAACCGCCTCTAAAAAAGCTTTCGCGGAAATGATAATATCGGTTTTGGAAGGAAAATACTTGAGCTGGCGCCAATTTAATCGATCCGCGGAACCGGATGATGATCGGGAAAAAAGAAAATGCCTGGAAGAATTGCAACAGCGACAACTAATGCCGGAAAAATTAAGCTTGAAGCAGTTCAATATTTGGAATGACACTGAAGAATTGTCGGTGGAGGAAGTTTTGCGGTATGAAATCAACGATATTCAATCGGCCATCAAGGATGTACTGGAGCAGGCGGTGGCCAATCAACATATAGAAAAATCGGAGTTGGAGGGCACGGAAAAAGAATACCTCTCTCAACTGGAAAAAAATTTCGCGCCCATCAAATTCTGGAGTGCCCGCATAAAAGAACTGAAACAAAAAATAGCTCGGGAAAAGCAAGTATCCAAGCAAAAAGGGATCAAGAAAAAACAATATCTCTCCGAAAAGGAAAATAAAGAATTAAAAGATTTGAAAAAAAATATCGTTAATTATCGCAAAAACAACCGACAGAAATTGGACCACATTAATGCCATGCTCTATTTGGAAAAATTGAAAAATATTTCCGTTCGAGAACTGGAACAAGACAGTCTGATTATTAAAGGGCAAAAAAGAATTTCTTTGAAAAAAGTCTTTGATTTACTCACCGAGGTTTTCAAAGAAAATTACCCTGAATTTGCCTATGATGTTAGCAGAATTGAGAAGAACATCAGACAAGTGTCGAAGCAAATTTTTGCCGGCAAAACCATTGCCAAGTCGCAATTGCACATGAATGACAAAATTGATTTTCAAACTTATTTGCTGATCGGCAAATACCCGGTTGATTCCTGTCAACATTATGACAGCAACCTTAACACCAATCTGGGTTTGCTTTCATACTTGACCGATCCCAATGTGAAAATAATTCAGATGTATGACGACCGCGGCAAACTGATCGCGAGGAGCGTGCTCAGACTGATGCCCAACCACCAAGGTGAACCTAAACTTTTCATGGAGTATGTATACAGCAATAATACTCATTTCAAAATAAAAGAGGTGATGCTGCAGCTCGCGAAAAACAAGGGTGCGAAAATGGGTATCAAAGTGTACGTGGATCAAAATCTATCGAAAAATGTCTCGCCCAGTCATGAAGTATTGATCAATAAAAATACCAGAGGCGGCTATGTTTATACCGATGCCGGAGAAGGGCTTAAAAAAAACGGAGTATTTTCCATCAATGAACCGTATATCGCGTAAAATAAAGCGCTGTCTGAAAAATATCAAACAGCGCGAAAAAAGATTACGAAGTTAAATGTTCAAGCAGCCGCTCCTCCGGAATGCGGCCCGCTTGGAGAAAAATGCGCGCTTTTTCTCCGATGGTCTTCAAGGGGTCGGGCAGCCCCTCTTGATAATCTCTAGCCAGTTTCCAGAAGGCCTCATCCCAGTCGCGCGCCTTCTCCTTCTGCATCACGGCCGCCACCTCAACGGCCAGTTCTTTGGCCAATGGCTTGCGTTCCTGCAATCGAGCGTACCGCACCAGGCGACTGTACGCTTCCTCCCGCAGGGCATACGTGCGCACTTCCCCCGCTTTTTTAGCGCTCTGCGACGCCGCGCATTTGGGCTTCTTGGGCATTTGACTGAGAATCCGCAACCGCGGATCCTCCTGCACCGCCTTGCTTATCTCATGCAGGTGGTAAGGCGACGCGTAAACCTCTTTGATATTCTTCCGGTACAGCTGCACCAGAATTTTGTTAATCGCGTTGATCAAACTCTGAATCAAATTGATCCGGTCCGATAATACCGCCCAATATATTTTGTTTTGAGCGGTTTGTTTTTTCTTTTTCAATCCCTCGCGCTTCTCGCGGAGCGGCTTGATGTACTTGCACATCAGTCCGCGAAAGGCGCCGGCAAAGCCCGCTCCCTGCCAGACGATCTCGGGCAGGTTGGAATGCCGTCGGCGCAGCCTTTCTTCGGCTTCGCTCATGGGCACGTGCTCGGATTCGTCCAACTGGAAAAGCTTAAAGTCTACATTGCCTAACCCGCGTTTAAACTTGAATTTTAACACTTCAATCCCACGTTCCACCGCCTCTTCGCTCGCCGGAGCCGGTTGATCGGCGGTTTCCATTTGCCTGAACTTCCGCCGCAGCGCCTCAAGCTGCCGCTTCTTAAGCTCGGCCTGTTCCCGCTTGAGTAGCTCAAGCCGGGAACTGAGCTCCTGTATTTTCTCTTCAGTCTCTTCCCTATATTTACCCTCCACCACAAGCCGCAACGTCTTGTCCGAAAGCAAATCCCCGGGTGAGAGAAGATCGAATTTATCTTGATCCGCGATCAGGATTTCGGCCTGAACACGCAAATCTTCTTCGGATGGCGCTTCAAGCCGCTCTCGGAGCGAAAGCAATTCCCGCTCCAGCTGTTCCGGGTTGGAACCAGACACTTTTTCAGCAATCTCTTCAACCACTTGCAGTTTTACCATTTTCAACCTCCTTTATAATGATAGATATTTTTTTAAAAAGGAACTGTAAAAATTAACACAAAATGCCAAAAATGTCAAGAGTAGCCTTTTGTTTAATATTTTGCTGTTTTTAGCATAAAAAAAGAGGGTTAGTTTACCCTCTTAAACCGTCGGCGGCTTTTTTTGGCAACCGTTTACTCTATCTTGGTCACCCTGCGAACGTGGCGCCCGCCTTCAAATTCGGTAGTCAGAAAAATTTTAAGCAATTTCCCCATGAAACGATCAGGTGTGAAATTCGCGCCAAAACAAGCGCAATTGGCATTGTTGTGGGCTCTGGTTAACCTTGCCTCTTCTTCATTAGCAATCGTCACCGCCCGGACCCCCAAAGTCTTATTGGCGGTTATGGCCATGCCTTTGCCGCTGCCGCAAACAAGCACCCCCATATCGGCTTCGCCGGAAGCGATCGCTTCGGCCACGGCATGGGCAAAATCCGGATAATCGTCGTCAGGATCAAACCGAGAAGGACCGAGATTTATAAAAACGATTTCCCAATCGCGGAGCAATTTACCGACATGAAGCATCTGCATATACCCGGCATGGTCTGAACCTATGGCCACCTTCATGATTCCCTCCTCTTTGGTGTATAAAAAAAGGCCAAATCTTGGCGGCGACCTACTTTTGCCTTGCGGCTATCATCGGCGCTGGCGGACTTAACTGCCGTGTTCGGGATGGGAACGGGTGTACCCCCGCCGCAACGGCCACCAAGATTTGACCTTCTTTTTTTGATATTTTTTGAAACATGTAAGCTTCAAGCACAGCTTTGTGTTTTCGTAGTACGCTGGACATATTAGTACACCTCGGCTCAATCCGTTGCCGGACTTTCACCTAGTGCCTATCAAACGTCCTCGTCTCGAACGAGTCTCATAACGAACGTTAATCTTAGGAACGGCTTCGCGCTTAGATGCCTTCAGCGCTTATCCGCGCCGAACTTAGCTACCCGGCGGTGCCCTTGGCAGGACAGCCGGCACACCAGAGGTTCGTCCATCCCGGTCCTCTCGTACTAGGGATGAATTCC
>CAYSPW010000023.1:0-6942 GCA_964433095.1 uncultured Gammaproteobacteria bacterium
CTCATTGATTACTTTTATCCAACTGAATTGTAAACAACGCTTGACATTCTTACAGTTAAGTATTAAACTGATTAATTAAATGGTGATATTAAAACCGCCCGGGCTCTCAGGCGGTTTATATTGTATAACAAAGGATAAAAAAATTAAAGCTATATCGCCTCCTGCGGTTCGGGCAGCTTGCGCCCGTTGTCCTTCATTACATTTTTTTCAAACAATATGGCGCCCAATACGGTTACCAATATCACGGCCAGCAGCGCAGCCGCGGCGGTGATGTCGTCCAGTACCCGATAGTTAATAGCCACGGCAACGAAAACCAATCCCACTTCACCGCGGATAGACATAGCAAGAGCAACCAATTTTCCTTCTTTTTTATCCTTGAATAAATATTTGACCACGTATTTGCCGTAAAAACCAACGATGGTCAGCACTATCGCGAGCAACCAGGCCTTGCCGGAGAGCAGCGCTTCACGCGGCAACATGGTACCGATACTTACCAAAAAACCGCCGACAAAGATATGCATATAGCCTTCAATTTTTTCCCACGCACTATGCTTGATTTCATTATCCACTTTGGACAATACCACGCCGATACCAAAAGCTCCCAATACCGGTTCCAATCCCACCACCGCGGCCAAAGCCCCGGCGATCATCAGCGCACCAAAAAAAAATCTGGTATAAGGTCCGGTGCTGGCAGGTACATAATGTCTATCCAAATATCTGGCGATCTTATCGGCCACTCCCCAGCTCCACAAGGCGTAAGCGCCACCGAAAAAGGCCACTACCGCGACCCCAATCCAAACCAAATTCAAGGCTTCAAGATGTCCCTCTGATATTTTGGCAAGCACGGTCAAAACCAGTACGCCCAAAATATCATCAATAACGGCCGCGCCAATAATTTTATTACCCATAGCGGTTTCCAATTTTCCGGCTCGTTTTAGCGCTTCCACTGACAATCCAACCGAAGTGGCCGTAAACACGCCGCCTAAAAATATGGCCGGCATCCACGCTAAATTAAACGCATAATGTCCGAGCAAAGCCACCGATAACAAGGGAACCAACACACCTCCAAAAGCGACCAGAGTGGCGATACCGATATTTTTCTTGAGTAGATCCATATCAAAATGCAAACCCGCCTCAAACAAAATAAACAACACGCCGGCGAGCCTGGCTATCTCCACGCCCGAAGCATCCGGCTGCAACACACCTATAATTGCCGGACCGGCAATTATACCCATAATAATCTTGCCGGCCATGGGTGCGATGCCAATCAATTTTGCCAAACGACCGCCAAAAGAAGCAAAAATGGCTAAAAACGCAATATCTATCAAAATCGGCATGGTCGTATTTACTTCGTGATGATGTGCATGAAACAAAGCTTCACGCAAATAATAGAGAATAGCGGAAACAATCGCCAATTCCACTGTTAGTAGCAAAAAAGATTTCGCTTTTTGCATATATGTTTTATTTATAAAATATTTAATAAAAATTTATTAAAACCACCCTTTTCGGATGGCAAATATTATACCTCTATTTAGCACTTTTTTTCAATGCTTTCTTGGGGATAAAAAATTTAAATTTTTTTGTATTTCCTTCCCACCCTAATTCTATTCATTTCCCTGTCCAACACTGCCCGCAATTTGGCAAAATCAACATCTTGTTGGTTTTTAGCTTCCTCCATCTGCTTAATTGCTCGCTCTCTGGCCTGTTTTGCTCTTTCAATATCAATCTCCTCCGCCCTTTCCACGTTATCTGCCAGTATAATAAGTTCATTATTACCTCTCATTTCCAAAAATCCACCGGCCACCGCCATGATATGCTCTCCTTCTTTATCTTTAACGCGCATTTCGCCGGCACGCAGAATTGATACCAACGGAATATGATTGGGCAAGACGGTGATCTCACCGCTCATAGTAGGAATGGAAACTTGTTGCACCTCGTCTTGGTAAACAATTTTTTCGGGAGTGACAATTTTAAAATTAATCATCATAAAAAAACAATATTATTTTACTTCATCAATGGAACCTTTCATGTAAAACATTTGCTCGGATTTATCATCATGCTTGCCGTCCAGTATTTCCCGAAAACCGCGCACCGTGTCTTCCAGCTTGACATACTTTCCTTCTGACCCGGTAAATGCTTCAGCCACAAAGAAGGGTTGGGATAAGTATTTTTGTATTTTTCTGGCACGCGAAACAGTCAAACGGTCATCATCTGATAGCTCCTCCATTCCCAGAATGGCGATGATGTCCTGCAGGTCTTTGTATCTTTGCAGCACCTGTTGCACTTCTCGCGCGGTTCGGTAGTGTTCTTCTCCCACGATATTGGGATCAAGAATAGTGGAGTTGGAATCCAATGGATCAACTGCTGGATAAATACCCAGCTCGGACAATGATCGGCTCAATACCACTGTTGAATCCAAATGAGCGAATGTGGTGGCCGGAGCCGGATCGGTCAAATCATCGGCCGGCACGTATACCGCTTGCACCGATGTAATTGAACCTTTATTGGTGGAAGTAATTCTTTCCTGTAGCAACCCCATCTCGGTGGCCAAAGTCGGTTGATATCCCACAGCCGAAGGCATTCTTCCCAATAACGCGGAAACCTCGGAGCCGGCCTGAGTAAATCGGAATATATTGTCAACAAACAAAAGCAAATTGCGTCCTTCTTCATCGCGAAAATATTCGGCCATGGAAAGCGCGGTCAAAGCTACGCGAGCGCGCGCTCCCGGCGGTTCATTCATTTGCCCGAATACCAAGGCTGTTTTGGATAACACTCCGGATTCGGACATTTCCTTGTACAAGTCGTTTCCCTCTCTGGTTCTCTCGCCCACTCCGGCAAACATTGAATAGCCGCCATGCTCTTGCGCGATATTTCTAATTAACTCTTGAATTAAAACCGTTTTTCCCACACCGGCGCCGCCGAACAAGCCGATCTTACCACCCTTTAAAAACGGACAGATTAAGTCAACCACTTTAATGCCGGTTTCCAAAATTTCATAATCGGTAGACTGGTCGGTGAATTCCGGAGCCGGACGATGAATCGGATATTTTTTATCAGTATTTGCTTCTCCTTTTCCGTCAATGGTATTGCCGGTAACATCAAACATTCTACCCAAAGTAGTGTCCCCCACCGGAACCATAATCGGCGCGCCGGTATCCTCTACCTTTGCCCCTCGCTCCAGTCCGTCGGTGGTACTCATAGCCACTGTTCTCACCAAATTGGCACCGATATGCTGCTGCACCTCCAACACCAACTCCGTACCGTCAGGCAGTTTGGTTTTAAGTGCGCTGTATAACTCGGGCAAAGTATCACTGAACTGAACGTCCACAACCACCCCGATTATCTGTGATATTTTTCCTTTATTCATAGTTATTTTAATATTATTTTTTATTATTATTCCAACGCGGCCGCGCCACTGGCGATCTCTGCGATCTCTTGAGTGATGCTGGCCTGTCTGGCTTTATTAAAAGTCAAAGTCAAATCATCTATCATTTCTCCGGCCGCGTCGCTGGCGTTTCTCATAGCCATCATGCGCGCCGAATGCTCGCTGGCGCTGGACTCCAACATGGCTTGATAAATTTGACTTTCCACCAAGCGCGGCAAAATGATATTCAATACATGATCTTTGTTCGGCTCAAAAACATAGTCGCTGATATCAATGATTTTATTCGGTTCATAACTTCCGTCTTTACCCGTCTCCTGGATCATTTTTTCCAAATCTACTTCTGATACCGGCAATACTTGCCTCAATTTCGGAGCCTGCGAAATCGCTGAGACATAGTCGGTATACGCTACCACCACTTTGTCGTATTTTTCAGCCATGAAATCTTCTATGGCGATCTCGCAAATGGAGAGCACGTCTTCCAGTCGGGGCGTATCTGAAATATCAGTAAATGACGCAATCAAATCAAAGTTGTTTTTTTTGGCGAAAACCGCCCCCTTTCTTCCCGCCCCCAAAATTTCAATCTCCATATTTTTCGACGGCTCAATCACAGTCCCTCCGATGCGATGGCGGCTGATATTTATCGGATCCCGCAATTCAGCGGAAATCTTTTTAATAATATTTGAATTAAAACTACCGCACAACCCGCGATTGGACGTAATCAGGATCACCAACAATTTCTTCACCGCTCTGGTTTGCAGCAAGGGCATTGTTTGTTTGCTGTTTTTGGACAAATTAACCAACAAATCCCAAGCTAGGGTTGCGTATTCTCTAGTGTTTAGGGCCGCTTCCACAGCTCGCCTCATTTTGGCCGCCGCCACCATTTCCATGGCTTTGGTAATTTTTCTGGTATTGGTAACCGATTTAATACGCCGCTGAATTGTCTTTGTGTTTGCCGGCATAAATTATCTGCTTTTTTTAAATTCCTCGCAGGCCTGGTTCAACTCTTTTTCCACTTCTTCATCCCAATTATTGTCCGCGATTTTGTCAAGCAATGATTTTTTGCTTGCCATCATAAAATCAACCAGCTTCTTTTCATATTCTGAAACTTTATCGGTTTCAACTTCATCAAAAAATCCATTATTAACCGCGTATATCACAGCCACCTGCTCTTCCACCGGCATGGGCGTAAATTGCGGCTGCTTCATCAATTCTGTAATTTTTTGTCCGAGTTCAATCTGCTTTTTGGTTTCCGGATCCAAGTCAGAAGCGAATTGAGCGAAAGCTTCCAATTCTCTGAATTGCGCCATGGCCAGCTTAAGCTTGCCGGCCACCTTTTTCATCGGTTTCAATTGAGCCGATCCTCCTACGCGCGAAACGGAAATACCCACATTCAAAGCTGGCCTAATGCCGCGGTAAAAAAGATCGGTTTCTAAAAATATTTGTCCATCGGTAATGGAAATAACATTGGTTGGAATATATGCCGATACGTCTGAAGCTTGTGTCTCAATAATAGGTAAAGCGGTAATTGAACCACCACCGTTTTCTTTGTTCAAATTACAGGCTCTTTCCAACAATCTGGAATGGAGATAAAACACGTCTCCGGGATACGCTTCCCTTCCGGGCGGCCTTCTAAGCAACAATGAAATTTCACGATAAGCCCAGGCTTGTTTGCTCAAATCGTCATAGATGATTAAGACATCTTCGCCATGGTCGGCAAAATACTCGGCCATGGTCACGCCAGCGTAAGGCGCGAGATAATTCACACTGGCCGGATCCGAAGCGCCGGCAATCACCACCGTGGTATACTCCATCGCTCCGGTTTCTTCCAGCTTGGCCACGATTCTGGCTATTTTGGATTCTTTTTGACCTACGGCCACGTAGATGCATTTCATGTTTTGACCTTTTTGATTAATGATGGTATCGATGGCAATGGCGGTTTTACCGGTTTGACGGTCGCCGATGATCAGCTCGCGCTGACCGCGTCCAATCGGTATCATGGCGTCAATCGCTTTGATTCCGGTCTGTAACGGCTCGCTTACCGGTTCTCTGGCCATTACTCCCGGAGCGATTTTTTCCATGGGATAAAATTTATCAGTTTTTAATTCCCCTTTGCCGTCAATCGGCTCTCCCAAAGTATTTACCACTCTTCCCACCAATGCTTCGCCTACCGGCACGGATAAAATTCTACCCGTTCTCTTGACCGTATCTCCTTGTTTTATGTATTTGTATTCTCCGAGCATGATCGCGCCAACGGTTTCCTGTTCCAGATTAAGTGCCACCCCGTAAACTCCACCAGGGAATTCCAACATTTCCTGCGCCTGACAGCTGGACAATCCGTTCATGCGCGCGATTCCATCCCCCACCTCAATCACCGTACCGACCTCTTCCACCTCCAATTGTTTTTCAAAAGATTGTATATGTTTTTTTAATTCATTTATTATTGTGTTGGTAGACATATTTTATTATTAACTTAACTGTTGTTTTAATCTGATTAATTGTTTTTTTAAGCTTGAATCCAAAATCTTATCACCCACCTTTACTTTGATGCCGCCAATTATTTGCGGATTAACTACCATGGTTTCTTCCACCTTGTCCCCAAATTTTTTCTTTATTTCTTCCACCAAATCAGGTTCCAGCTTTCGCGCCGAGGTAATTTCAATCTGTTCAATGCCTTGTCGCTGCTTACTATAGTTGACAAATTCATTGATAATGTTATTCGCTTGCTTTAATTTATGGTCCCCGGTCAACAGCTTGGCAAAAGCAGCTAAAATTTGATCCAAAAGCTTATCATTTAAGTCTTTTGTTGCCTCATAGAGCGCGATCGCGTATTGTCGGTTTGTTTTCTTTGCCATATTAGCTGTGTATTTTTTTCAAAGAATCTTCAATAATTTTTTTATCTTTTTCACTATCCAGTTTTTCCTTGATAATTTTCTCCACCGCCCGCACCACCAACTCTCCGGTCTCTTTTTTCAGCTCATCCACCATTTCTTCCTTTTCAATCTGTATATTGCGTTTGGCCTGTGTGATCAACATCTCTATTTCACTTTTGGCCTTGTTTTTCATTTCTTCCTTCAGTCTGCCCGCCTCTTCTCCGGCATCCTTTATTATTTTATTAGCATCGGTTTTGGCCTCATCTATTTTTTCTTGATATTTCTGCTCGCTCATTTGTAGTTTGGTTTCCACTTCTTTGGCATTTTCCAGACTGTCATTAATAATCTTTTTCCTCTGTTCCATTGTTTTGGTCAAAGGTTTCAAAATTAAAAACCAAACAACTACCGCCACGATAACAAAATTTAGCAATTGAAATCCAAATAGCTGCGCGTTCAAACCCAAGGAAGCGAACAATCCTTGATCCGAAGCCGAACCGGTTTCGGACACGGCTTCATGAGTATCCATAACATGCTGTTCGGCAGTTCCAATCACTTTTCCGGTATGATTATCTGCGTTTGTGCTGTCTATATCTTCGGTCATAAATAAATAATTTTAATTAATTTAAGATAAATTGTAAGATATCCTAGCGTTGTTTACACTTTTGAATTAAACTGCACAGCAGTTTT
>CAYSPW010000024.1:0-6673 GCA_964433095.1 uncultured Gammaproteobacteria bacterium
GAATTGATTTGACAAAAATTTTTTTTTTCAATATATTAATTATGCCAGGCGATTGGAATGGCCACCAACCATTTATCCGGTTCGGATCCGGTATTTTTTCCGGCTAAGCCAGGCAGCCAAAGAGTGAAAAGTTCGGGTGGAACCGTCTTTACCATCAGTAAGGACCCCGGCGTTAATTCATCCCAGCGGTGAAGTCGGGGTTTTTTAAATACAGATAATAACATTAAAAATATGGAAAATGATAAATTGGAAAAAGTTCGCCACTCATTGTCGCATTTGATGACCATGGCGGTGATGGAAAAGTATCCACAAGCCGGATTAGGTGTCGGTCCGACCGTGGAAAACGGTTTTTACCAAGATTATGACCTACCGCAAACTATTTCCGAGGAGGATTTGGATTGGATTGAAAAAAGGATGAAAGAATTGATCAAAGAGAAGATAGAGTTCAAGCCGCATCAAGTACCGTTAGATGAGGCGCTGGTTTTTTACAAGAATGACCCGTACAAGAGGGAGCTGATACAAGAATTGAAAGAACAGGGAAATGATACGGTTACCTTTTACAAATCGGGCTGGTTTGATAATTTATGCGACGGGCCGCACGTGGCCGATACTTCACAGATAAACGAAAAAGCTTTTAAACTGACCAAAGTGGCCGGAGCATACTGGCGGGGAGATGAAAAAAACAAGATGTTAACTCGTATTTATGGAATAGCGTTTGAGAGCAAAGATGAGCTTAATGATTATTTGTGCTTGTTGGAAGAGGCAAAAAGGCGCGATCACAGGAAGCTGGGAAAAGAATTGGATTTGTTTACCTTTTCCGATTTGGTGGGTAAAGGCTTGCCCATGTGGACCAAGTATGGGGCCACTATCAGAAGAGAGCTGGAAAATTTTATCATTGAAGAAGAAATCAAAAGAGGTTATGATCACGTAGTCACTCCCGAATTGGCCAAAGTTGACTTATATCGCAAGTCAGGACATTATCCGTATTACAAAGATACCATGTATCCACCCATGCAGATAGATGATGAGGAATTGATATTGAGGCCAATGACCTGCCCGCATCATTTTATGCTTTACTTGGATAGGCCGCGTTCTTACCGCGAATTACCGATGAGAATCGCGGAACTGGCTCGTCTTTTTCGTTATGAGAAGTCCGGAGAACTGACCGGCCTGCTTAGAGTAAGGAGCTTCTGTTTGGCCGACGCGCATATTATCTGCACCACCGACCAGGCTAAGCAGGAGATTGAACAAGTGATGGAATTAATAGAATTCGTGGCGCAAACATTGGGTCTGAAAAAAGGCAAAGATTATTCCTATTGCCTGTCTTTAGGAGACCGTAAAAATGAAGAGAAATACTACAAGAACAACGCCGGCTGGGACCAGGCCGAAGCGATTTTAAAGCAAAGCCTGAATGAAATGGACGCGCCTCACGCGGTGGCCGAGGACGAGGCCGCTTTTTACGGTCCGAAGATAGATATACAAATGAGAAACGTGCTCGGAAAAGAAGATACGGCCTTTACCGTGCAGTATGATTTTTGCATGCCGGAGCGATTTGATTTGAGATACATTGACGCGGATGGAGAAGAAAAAAGGCCGATCGTAATTCACCGCTCCTCAATCGGAGCCATAGAAAGAACTTTTGGTTTTTTGTTGGAGCGCTATGCCGGGGCTTTCCCATTGTGGTTGTCTCCGGTGCAGGTGGCTTTGGTTCCGGTTTCGGTCAAGCATGTGCAAGGAGCCAAACAAATGGCTACTGAATTCAGGCAAGCGGGAATCAGGGTTGAGGTGGATAGCGCGGATGAGACCGTGGGGTATAAAGTGCGCCAGGCAAGTAAGAAAAAAATGCCCTACATAGTGGTGGTTGGTGATAGTGAGCTGAGTGGAAAAAAATTAAGCGTGCGCGTTCGCGGCCAAGAGAATCAGTTGAATATTAAAAAAGAAAAGTTTATCAATCAAATGCTTGAAGAAATAGCGGCAAAAAAGTAGATTATTTCTTTTTACAAAACAAAAAAAACCGGGATTCAATTCCCGGTTTTTCATTTCAAATAATATTTTAGTGTTTAGGTCATACTGCCCTTGCCCGTCTGTCCGATACTTTTTTCAATGTCGGCGCGGGCTACTTCGGTAGCGGACACTGGCGCGGCCGCGTGCTTGCCTACCAGGTCGCTGGTCATGTTTCTGAATTCAGACAGTGCTCGGTCGTATTGTTCAAGCATTTTAACTTGTTCGTCCATGCCTTTTTCCTGCAGTTTATTCATTATTTTATCGTAATTTTGTATTTCCAAACCGGCCATGGGTTCCAGGGAGTTGAATTCTTTCGGCATTTTGCCTACAAATTTAGCTTTCCTGTTGAACAGACCGCCGGCGTTAATCCCTGCTATTTGTCGCCTTTTTTCGGCCAGTTCCCGCCACCTGACGCTTGCTTGTTCAAATAAAGTTTCGGTTTCTTCGGCCGCTTGGCCGGATTTGGTCAGGCCGCTTTCCATATCTTTGAGCATGCTTTCGCCCCCTTTTTCTTTGCCGGTCTGTCTTTTGGCACGGGCCTGCTCTTGGCCTTTTTCTCTTCTTCTTTTAGTACCTTCTATCGGCGTTTTGACTTCAATCGGGCCACCTTCCTCGGCTTGGGCCACGAATCTTTCCTCTTTTTGTTTTTTGACCGCTTCCATCACTTTTTTTCTGGTTTCGCCGATTTCTTTTTTATCGACTTGAACTCGTTCTTCGGCCTGTCGCGTGTCTTTTGTCACGTCCGTATCAAGCTCTCGTTGAGCATCTTTGAAAGCAGCAGCCTTGCTTTCTTGTTCTTTTTTTGGTAAATCCATTTGCTCCGGCGTGGGAGTTTGTGTTTCCGGCATAATATTTTGTTAAAAATTACTGCTATCCATTATATTCTGGATATGTTTAAATATATCATTTTTAAGAACCACGGTCAACTTGACAAGCATTAATATATGGTATAATATATTATATTGGTAAAATTGAACTTTTTTTAACCACATGGAGGAGGCCATGAGAAAAAAATTCGGTCATATCCGCACCGGTGAAATTAAGATAGCCGGAATAAAGTATCGTGCGCTACGGTTGTGCACATGGCATATGCAGGACGGAGGTAATCTGGTGATGATATTTCACAAAGGATTTGATTTTGATTCGGTATGTCGTGCTCTGGCCGAACTGGAGTATGATTTGAACAAGCGCCTGGTAACGCAAGTAGGCAAGGGCGAGTTGAAGTTTGATTCGGATCAGGGAGATCTGAGCGCCGATCTCTGGCTCAAAAAGGGGATCGTGCGTGACGATCGGGTCGGAGATGAAATCCTTGATAATTAATAGGATCAACATGAAATTTTACCACCCGGGCAAAGTGATATGCCTTAGTCATTTTGCCCTTTTTATATTGATCCCACCCCCTTGGGTTTAATTGTAATAAAATACCCACCATTAAGGCGGGCGTGGATTGGCGTTTTAGGCTGCTTTAGTTCCGGAATTGCCGTTTCTATCGCTATCAATACCTTCATCTTCCACTTCTTCCAGGTTGGAAACAAGGTCGGTTAGTCGTTCATTGATTATTTCTTGGGCCGTGGCAGCTTGCCTGTTTTGTTCAAGCAATTCTTGCAGCCGGTTGAATTCCTGTTCAGATACTTCAGCTCCGATCGCTTTCATCTCTTCCATGGTTTTAACGAATTCTTGTTGACGTCGATTGTTTTCTTCACTTTCTTCCACCAGACGATCCAATCTGTTCCATAGATTTTTTTCCAAATCTTCTTGTTTTTTTTCGGCTATGGCTTTTTGCCAACTTGGGCTTCGTTCGGCATAAGAAACGAAAGGCTCGTCTTTGGTATCGGTAAAAGCTTCTTCAATCTCGCGCGAGATGTCGTAAATTTCTCCGGTGGCGGTTTCGGCCTGTTTTCTTTCAACATATTCTTGTTCCATCACTCGGGCGGTATCAGCGAATGCTCCTTCGTCGCTTTCCAACAATTGTTGCCATTTTTTTTCACCCATCATGTCAATAATTTCTTGTCTGGTTTTGTTTATATATTTTTCCGGTATATCCGTGGCCGCGCTGATCGCGGCTTGCATCAATTCAGCATGGCGCTGATCGGGAGCTGTTTGCGTTTCAGTTGCCTTTTTTTTAAGTTCGGCTTCCAACGCCGGGTTGAATTGTCCGGTGGGCATTTCTTGTTCGGGAGTTCCTGTTTTTTCCTTTGTTTGACTTTTTCTTTCCGAAGTTTGAGCCTGTCTGTGTCGGGTGGTTTCAGTGGTGGATTTTGCGGAAGAGGGCGTTTTGAAGGATTTTTCCCCTGCCGCGTCTTTTTGGATTTGAGAAAGCATTTGTTCAATACTGGGTTTTTTTTCCATAATATGTAAATATTGGCTTAATTGTATATATTTTAGCACAATTTTAGCTTTTTGTCAATCAAAATATTTGACAAAAGCCGATTTATCCGTTATTTTATCAATGGAGGACTAGCGTTCTTTATTCAACCAAAAGCCGGATGGCTTTTTAAAAGTAAAGCAGTCGGGCTTGAAAATACAAGGAAGCGAAAAATGTTCAAAGAACTCACACCGGAGCAGAAAGAGAAACACAGAAGACAGTTTTATAATTATATCGGCAAAAAGGCGATGACGGGGATCACTCCAGGTGTTCCCAAGTCAGAGTTGGAACAGCCTGGTTTCAGACCGCCGGGAAAAGAGGTGGAAGACGAAGATATTTGGTTTTACCAGGATTTCTTCGGTGAATCCATCTTGGTTCCGCCGGGGACGAAGCTGGTTGTAAACGGAAACAAACTGCTCGTGAGTTTTTCCAAAAAACACCTGGCAAAGTTCAATCAGCAAGAACTTATTGAAATGCTGGACGCGCTCATTGTGGAGTTCTCCAGCCACTTGGATAGAGAGGGATTGCTCAAAGAAATGTTAAATCTGACAGAGGATGGACGAGGCTGGAACGCGTCATTTGCTTTGCGCCAGCGTATGAAGATAGTGTAAGGAAATTGGATATCGGAGGATTAATTAATTGATAACGCAAATATACGAGGATGACAAAGTTAAACAAATTTCGTTCCCAATTCGGCAAGCGGTGGTGAATATTGATTTTTAAACACCGCTTTTTTAGTATCAAAATTTGCAAGTCTTTGTTATTTTTCACAAAAAATATTTTTTTTATCAGTTAGATTCCAGAATTTAACTAATTAATTCTAATGCTGTTGCGTTAGAAAGTTGAATCTAAGTAATATATATTAAAGTTAATTTATGCTAATTTGGAATGAATTATGAACGCGGCAAGATATTTGATCGGTACTTTCGGCTGCCAGATGAATAAAACGATTCGGAAAGAATGGAAGCGATATTACGGGATATGGGATTGGAACGAGCGGAAAACGAACATGGCGCCGACGTAATAATCCTCAACAGCTGCTCGGTACGCCAGTCGGCCGAAGATAGAATATACGGATTGTGCCGCAATTACGCCAAGCTAAAAAAAAATAACCCCAATTTAATCGTGGCAGTCACCGGCTGCATGATCGGACGTGACCGGGGCGGGGTTATTAAAAAAAAGCTGAAGCACGCCGATTTGATATTTGAAACCAGACGAATGAACGAGTTGCCACGCATGCTGTCTGAACTGAATCAAACTTTTCGCCGGCTTGATCAACCTTTGGATTATTTAAGTATAAAGCCGAGGTATGCCAGTCGTTTTCAAGCTTTTGTGACCATTCAGACCGGCTGCAATCATTTTTGCACCTATTGCGTGGTGCCTTTTGCCCGTGGCTATGAGGGTAATCGGCCGCTGGCTCAAATTATGGCGGAAATCAATGATTTGGCCGCGAGCGGCTGTTTAGAAATTACTTTGCTCGGTCAAATTATCAACCACTACAAAGCGCCGGACCCTGAAATTTTTTCCAACAATAATCCGTACAAAAAAAATAATTTTGCCGGATTGCTTTGGGAGATAAATCAAATTCAAGGTATAGAGCGGGTTCACTGGACAGCACCTCATCCGTTGTATGTGGATGAAGAGGTGTTGGATGCCTTATGCTTGCCCAAGCAGGTAAATTATCTGCATTTGCCGATACAGTCGGGCAGCAGCCGGATTTTAAAGAAAATGAACCGTCGACACGACCGTAACTATTTTATTAAAATTATTGACGCGATCAGGGAGAAAAAACCGGATATGGCGATCGGCACCGATATAATTGTCGGCTTTTGCTCGGAAACGGCGGCGGATTTCGCGGATACCGTGGAGTTGTATAAAAGATGCGATTTTGATATCGCCTATATTGCCAGATACTCGGTCCGTTCAAATACGGTGGCGGCCGCGGCGTTTGATGATGATGTTTCCGGGAAAGAAAAAAAATTACGTTTTCGCCGGCTGCAAGATTTGATGGAGAAAACGGTTTACAAAAAAAATCAGAAATATGTCGGCGCCACACTTTCGGTCTTAGTGGAAAGTTATCGCGACGGCTATTGCAGCGGACACAGTTCGGAAATGAAGTTGGTTCGATTTCCGGGGTCGTCCGTGCTTGTCGGCACTATCCGGCCGGTGAAAATATTTAAAGCTCAGGAATGGCTGCTTTACGGCGAGTTGAAAAGAAAAAAACATTGAAAACTGGTATAATACAAATAATATGTAAGATATCCTAGCGTTGTTTACACTTTTGAATTAAACTGCACAGCAGTT
>CAYSPW010000025.1:0-3055 GCA_964433095.1 uncultured Gammaproteobacteria bacterium
TTTTCTGTCGGTATTTGGGTTGGTTTTTCCGTAACCGGTTTGCCGGCTTTTTTTTCTTTTCTCGCTTTTGTCCTTTTTCTTTCTTGTTCGTGTTCCACTTCCGACGTCGCGTGTAATTTATTGTATTTTTTGTGTAGGAATTCTTCTGATTTCATAGTTATGTTTTTTAAATCCTTGCTTTCAAACTAATAATATCATATTATCCGTCTTCATTTTTCTTTCTCCGATCCGCCTCTTTCAGCTGTCTGGACGTGTTGACGCCAAACCATTGTCGGCTATCTTGCAGCTCAATTACTTGATAAGGAACATTCTCTTCTCTCGCCATGGCGAGAGAAGCGGGCAATCCCCACTCGCCCAGCTTGCGCAGCTGCGGCATTCTGGGAAAAATGTCTTCATACCAATTTCTGTCAAAACAAAAAGTGCCGGTACTGATTTCATTGATCTTTTTTTGCTCCTCGGTCAAATACTCTTTTTCCACCACTTCTATATCCCCATTGGAATGTCGCACGATTCGGCCGAGCATGGAAGGATCCTGAACCTTAACGCTGAGCAATGACAATTTAACACCGGCGCTAAGATGCTTGTTGATGAAATCCATCAAGTTTTTTTCACTGTAAAAGGCGCTGTCGTCTCCTTGAACCACCAAAACATCTGACGCGTAATTCGGCAATTGCAGGATTCCGGTATAGGCGGCATGGGCGGTGCCGAGCTTTTTTTTCTGATGCGCGTAACTAACGCGATCACCGAAATACTCCATAATTTTTTCTTCTTTAAATCCGACTACCATGCAAATTTGCTCCGGTTTGAATCCCATATTTTCCAATGTATCCACGATGTAGCTGACGATAGGTTTCCCCCCGATGGGAAGCATTACCTTGGGCATATCCGTGCAATTCAACCTGGTACCTTTGCCGGCCGCCAGTATCACCACGCCAAAATTATTTAATTTGTCCTCTGACATATTTTGTTATTTCTTCCAAATTATTAAAAAAGGGCAGTCCGCTTTTTTCCAGTTGCCTGGTATTATTGCGGCAAGGATTGACCTTAGTGATCACCACCGCATCGGGTACGCTTTTTTTAACGGCCATATTTTCTTCCAAGCAATCATTTATAAAGTAAATTATTTTCGCTTCTTGTCTTAGCTTTTGCACCGTGTTTTCTTTCTTTCGATGCACGAAGATAATTTTATCAAAGTAATCCTTAATTTTGGCGGCCACAATCTTTTTTTTCTGAAAATCGGCATTACCCGCGGTGAGCAGTATGGTATTACCAAATCCGGATACATATTTCAAAAAAGACACGGAGTCGGCAAAAAGACGATTGACCGTAAGCAAAGAATACAACGCTTCAAGTACCTCCGCACGGTCAAGCTTATAGCCCGATTCGGTCAAAATGGACAAATGTTTTTCAAAAGTATAATCAATATATTCGCTTTTAGCCCCATATATGGCCAGCTTGTACGTGCGCTCAAAATCCGGCTTTGCCACTCCTTGGTTTCGCAAAACGCGCCACAATTCTTCAGAGAGAAGATTGGTATCATACAGGGTGTGGTCAAAATCAATGATAAACATTTTTTCGCTATACGTAAATACCGCGACGAGCGGCACTCGCCAATTCGGCGCGTCTTAAAAATACCTCCTGCGCTTTTTCCGGTTCAGACGGATGCCGAGCCCAGATTTTTATGGCCGAGTTCTGCAAAGCTCTACCGAATGAAAAGCTTAATTCCCAAGGTAAATCGGCATAATCCCGGTTCATGGCATTTAAATTTTCACAGGCTTGATCCTCGCTTTGTCCGCCGGACAAAAAAACTATCCCCGGAACCTCCGGCGGCACGACAGAGCTCAAACATGTGACAGTCTCCCGAGCTACTTTTTCCGCATTTACTTTTTGCGTGCTACCATTTCCCGGAGTAACCATGTTGGGCTTGAGTAAAAGAGCGGAAAGATCCACTTTGTTTTGCTTGAGCAAATCAAACAACATCCTTTGCGCCTCGGCGGTGACTTGGCGACATTTTTCAATATCATGATCCCCGTCACGCAGCACTTCCGGCTCCACAATGGGCACAAAACCGCTTTCCTGGCAGATTTTGGCGTATCGCGCCAGCCTGTCCATGTTTTCTCGCGCGCATTCCCGGGTAGGCATATCCTCTCCAATTTTTATCACCGCCCGCCATTTGGCGAATCGCGCTCCCATTTCTTTGTATACGACCAACCTCTCGGCCAAACCATCCAAACCATTAGTCACCAACTCCCGGGCAGAATCCGGCATCTGTTCGGTGCCCTGATCCACTTTGATGCCGGGCACAATACCTTTTTGCCGCAATAAACTCGGAAAAGCCAAGTTTTGGTCGGTTTCTTGCCTGATGGTTTCATCATACAAAATTATGCCGCTTAAATATTTTTCAATGTCCGGCGCGGTAAAAAGCATTTGCCGATAGCGGCGACGGTTTTCCTCGGTGGATTCTATTCCCACCGCTTCAAATCTTTTGCCAATGGTGCCGGTGCTTTCATCGGCCGCTAAAATACCTTTTGAGGGGGCTACCAGATCGGCCGCCAGTTGTTGTAATCGCATAATACAAAATAAAAAGAAATATTTAAACAATTAGTATATTATCATCAAATTTTATTCCTGACAATTTAATCCGACACCGATCCGTTTATACGGGCAAAAAAAAAGAATACGGCCTCTTGGCGGCATTCCCTTTTTAGAGCGTTTAGATAGTCAATCCTCAATATTTCCCAAAGCTTGATCCCACAATTCATCCAAACCATAACCGAAATCTATGTCATCAGCATGGTCGTGATACCAATGTTCAAACGCAACTTTCAATTCGCCGGCATCCACCGCGTTTTCAAACGCGTCCTCAAGCATGGCGAATTTCTCCTGGTGGGAAATAACCAGTTCTTCTTCCATCTCAGTGAAAACGTTTTGTATGTGATCCAGTACCGCCACTTTTACGGCGTCAAAATTTTGTTCCTCCATAATATTTTTTTAATTGACATGTAAGATATCCTAGCGTTGTTTACACTTTTGAATTAAACTGCACAGCAGTTTT